>NZ_NXLW01000046.1 GCF_003364265.1 Helicobacter aurati | reverse complement strand
AGTCAACTCCCATGACGAACTAGGCAATATGGCAGAAGCCATTAATGCCAACATAGAAAAAACACAAAAGAGCCTAGAACAAGATTCTCATGCAGTTTCCCAAGCAGTGCAAACAGCTAAATCCATAGAGCAAGGAGACTTAACAGCTCGTATTGTAGAGAATCCAGCCAATCCTCAATTACGAGAATTAAAGAATGTATTAAATACTATGTTGGATGTATTGCAAGAAAAAATAGGCAGTGATACCAATGAAATTGCAAGAGTCTTTAATAGCTACACTAAGCTTGACTTTACAACACAAGTCCATGATGCAAAAGGTAGAGTAGAAATCGTAACTAACACCTTAGGTGATGAAATCAAAAAGATGTTACATACCTCACGAAACTTCGCTAAAGAGCTTGAATCTCAATCTAAAGAATTAGAGAATGCAGTCAATACACTTTCAGAATCTTCCAACAAACAAGCAAGCTC
>NZ_NXLW01000045.1 GCF_003364265.1 Helicobacter aurati | reverse complement strand
TGAATCTTGTTTGTCATGTTGAGGCGAAGCCGAAACATCTCTTTTACTTTGGGATTTGCCCCACCCCCTAGCCCCCTCCGCACAGGGAGGGGGAACAAGTCGGGAATCCTCTGCAAGGGAGGGGGAATGTGAAATATGAGTCTCCGCAATAGAGGGGGAAATGAATTGAGGTTGTTGAGATTCTTCGCTTCGCTCAGAATGACAATAGAAAACCTCAGAATGACAAGAATCCCTATTTGTCATGTTGAGGGCAACGTCCGAAACATCTCTAGTATTTTGAAGAGTTTCTTCGCTTCGCTCAGAATGACAATAGAAAACTTCAGAATGACAATAGAAAACCTCAGAATGACAAGAGGAGATTTCAGTTTGACAATACAAGGAGTCAGTTTGACAAGGAATCCCCTCTCCCTGTGCGGAGAATTCAGAGCTTGTTCCCCCTCCCTGTGCGGAGGGGGCTAGGGGGTGGGTAAAATCATCATTCAAAGCCTCTTTAATCCTCTCTACCACTCCTTCTAAATTCTCTATAATTTCATTATTCCAAAA
>NZ_NXLW01000044.1 GCF_003364265.1 Helicobacter aurati | reverse complement strand
CCGAAGAATCTAAAAACACAGTTTCTTCTAAAAATGCACAATCACACTTTAAGGATTCTATTGCAAATGCTAGCCAACTTTGCAAGATTCCACATTTTTCTCTTTCACAAAGAAAATCTAATCCCTCCCCGCTCCCTTTACCAAAAGAAAAGCTCTCTTATCTTTCATAAAGGGAGAGCCTGCGCCTCTACTTATGAAATTTGCTTCGCTTCCTGCACTTCTAGTAAAAAATCGGGCAAGAGGCACTACTGCTCCTGCTTGTTCCGATTTTTCACACCACGAAGTGGGCGCAGATTCTACCCCTTGTCATTCTGAGGGCTTTATGCCCGAAGAATCTCAACAAATCAATAGAGATGTTTCGCTTCGCTCAACATGACAAAAAAATAAATTGCCATTCTGAATCCTCTCCTTGTCATTCTGTTCCCATTTGTCATTCTGAGGCTTTAGCCGAAGAATCTCATGAGATGTTTCGGGCAAGCCCTCAACATGACAAGGTTAATGTTTGTCATTCTGAAGGAGCAAATGCGACTGAAGAATCTCTTAAAGATTCTAAAGAGATATTTCGGCTTCGCCTCAATATGACAAAGGGTAAGATTGGAAATGTTTATCCCTGCGGGAATGAGCAAGTATGGGCAAGAACTTCGTTCGTGCAGTCGCTCCGCTCCCGCATCGCATTTTTCAAATGCTCAGTATGACAA
>NZ_NXLW01000043.1 GCF_003364265.1 Helicobacter aurati | reverse complement strand
TTTACTAAGCCAAGCCTTTATTACTTGACTTATTGTAGAGAAAGTATCGGCTTATGTGAATAAGTTTTAAGTAAATATCAAGTTTATTTGAAAACTTTTTGATTTTTCTTAATATTATCTCTAAACAATAGCAATCTTGCTCTTTTATAAGAATCTATTTAGCAGCACATAATCAATACGTTTTGTGTATTCACACGTTGTTCTTAAGCTATATTATTAGAATATGAATTTATAACCAAGAGTAAAGCGAAGCGGATTATAGATAGGATTTCCATCTTCAGCTAAGACAACATTCATGATTGGAATTCGCGCAGTCAAGTCAATTCGATTGTGTTCGCCTAGACCAAACGTTAAACCAACTTGTCCAAAAAATCCAGCTTGCGCTATATGGGCTGTTTCATCTGTTGACTTGAAAAAATTACCAGTAAAAGAGCCCTTACTGAAATTCCCGCCTATCCCTGCAAATACACCAAATGCAAAAGAACCGGTATTTACGAAATTAAGCAAAGCATCTGCACCAAGTTGGAAATCGAGGTATTGTATTTGAAAAATTAGTTTTTGATTCGTATTCTCTCCGTAATTTACTCCAAAATACCATCGTAATCCAAAGAGATCATTTAATTGGTGTTCCGTTCCAAGGTTTGCTCCAGCTGTCCAAGAATCGATTCTAGCCTTATTTTCAAACGCAGAAGAACCCCAAACAACATGTCCTCTATTCCCTGCTTGAACGAAAGTATCAGACATCTCATACCCACCCTCAACACCTAAGAAAAATCTCGCTTCTGCAAGAGAAGCACTCAAACTAAAGCTGATTACACCTAATGCTAATAACTTTTTCATAAATAA
>NZ_NXLW01000042.1 GCF_003364265.1 Helicobacter aurati | reverse complement strand
TTTACTAAGCCAAGCCTTTATTACTTGACTTATTGTAGAGAAAGTATCGGCTTATGTGAATAAGTTTTAAGTAAATATCAAGTTTATTTGAAAACTTTTCTATTTTTCTTAATATTTATCCTTGTTATTCAGTGAGTCTTGATTCTAAATCAGAGAAATTCCTCCCACAATGATGCAAAACTATATCGTTATAATAGGCACTAGATTCCTAAAACTTGTTATTAGAATACATATTTATAGCTTACACTAAAGCGAACAGGGTTATATGCTCCGACTATACCAAATTCAGATAAATCTTTTTTATCGTCCTCAGATAAACTATCAAAACCTTGGAAACCAATTACACTATATGTAAGTAATGGTAGTTTCGCTGTGATATCTATTCTGGAGTTTTCACCTAGTCCTACACTAAAGCCAGCTCTTGCATAAATTGGGAAAGTAGCTCCTAATATCAACGGAGAAAGACCAAGAGATTGTGTCGTGAAACTATAACCACCGCCTGCTCCTACAAAGACTCCAAAAGACACAGAGCTTCCCTTGATAAGATCTGCCATAAAGTCAAAATTAATATTCATATTTACATCATGCAAAGATTCACTATTAACATAAGCTTGCCCATAACCAAGCCCTAAGAATGTTCTTATACCTATTCGCTCACCAAAGAACCATTGTCCACCAATATCAATGTCAGCATTCCAACCCTCTAGTGTAGAATCTATGAAATTCTTATAGGAATCACTAGCAAAGCCATTACTAAAAGTGGCAACACCTCTACTATACCCACCCTCAACACCTAAGAAAAATCTCGCTTCTGCAAGAGAAGCACTCAAACTAAAGCTGATTACACCTAATGCTAATAACTTTTTCATAAATAA
>NZ_NXLW01000041.1 GCF_003364265.1 Helicobacter aurati | reverse complement strand
TGCTTGTAACTCTGCTTGTAACTCTGCTTGTAACTGCGTGAAAGTGTCGAGGATTTCTACGATTTTGTTTTGCACTTCTAGGGGTGGAATGGGGATAGGGAGAGATGTTATTTTATCTTTTGAAAGAGCTGGGATTCCTGCTCCATATTGAGAGGTCATTAAAAAAGTTTGTTTAGTTTTCAGTATATAGTAAAGAAATTTATACAGTATGCTTCTATGTTCGTTTTCAATAACATAGCAATGTGCCCCAGCCCAAAATGGTGTAAGGATAAAATTTACATACCCAGCACTTGCTCCACCTTGTGAAATAGTTATACGATTTGCCTTGAAATTGCTTTCATTCCAGAATCCAGATGGATTAATTCCACCATTCATAACAGGAAATTTACCACTTTCCAGTAATTCAGTTTTGTTAAGTTGTTGCCCTTTCAATACTTCGCACACTTCCCCTAAAGGCTTAAACTCTACTTCTTCATATTTCAGGAATTCTAAAAGTTCTTTAATTTGCATAGCTTGCCCCTAATGAGAATGAAAACACAATGATAATATAGAATCTCTTAGGGATTTGTATGTTGAGATTCTATATTGTGAGATTCTTCGGTCGTGCTTTGCAAGACTTCAGAACGACAATTTGAATGAGATTCTTCGGCTAAAGCCTCAGAATGACAAACATTAACCTTGTCATGTTGAGCTTGCATAGCAAGCGAAACATCTCTTTTGACTTGTTGAGATTCTTCAGTCGTGCTTTGCAAGACTTCAGAACGACAATTTGAATGAGATTCTTCGGCTAAAGCCTCAGAATGACAAAACTCTCGTAGGGTAGCCACAAAGCACACATCAGTAGCCCAAAAAGGTTTTTCTTGCCACGCTACATACCCAGCACTTCCAGCCCTTGCAATGGTGATGCCCTGAATGAAATTATAATCCTTAAAGTATCCTGTTGGCACTACACCGCCACCTATAACGGGATATTTTTCATTTTCGCTCATCATAGATTTTATGATTCTGTCCCCAGCTCTCAAATAGCAAATTTCTTGCAAAGGCTTAAACTCTACTTCTTCATATTTCAGGAATTCTAAAAGTTCTTTAATTTGCATAGCTTGCC
>NZ_NXLW01000040.1 GCF_003364265.1 Helicobacter aurati | reverse complement strand
GAATCCATTGAGTGAGATTCTACATTTTACAAAGCAGGTTTAGAATGACAAGAATCATTTTGGGATTCTACATTTTGAGATTCTTCAGTCGTACTTCGTACTTCTTCAGAATGACAATTTATGCTTTTGTCATACTGAGCTTGCATAGCAAGTGAAGTATCTGTGTTGTTTTGCAGGGATACTTCATGCTTAGAATGACAATACAAGATTAAGACTCTTCGGCAAAGCCCTAAGAATAGCAAAGTATCAAAGTTACAGAATAGAGGAGCTTAATCGAATATTGCGACTTTAAGTAAGGGTTACTAAGTCCAAAATAAACAGAGAATTTACATCTCAATATAGTAAATTGGTATAATTTGTAATTGCGACACTTTGTCAAGAATCAAACACAAGGGAAACAATGGCAGAAATATTAGAAATAATTGGGAATATCAATATAATCTTTTATGTAATTGCGTATTTAATGGGCGGTTTGCCTGTGGGGGTAATTATCGTGAAAGTTTTTGCAAATAAGAATCTTTTAGAGATTGGCTCTAAAAGCACTGGTGCAACAAACGTGTATCGTGCATTTGCCGAACAAGATATAAAAAAAGCAAAGATATTTTCACAAATCACCCTTGTTTTTGATGCGATTAAGGGGCTGATTGTTGTGTTGGTTGCGAAGATTGTGGGCTTAGATTTTGCAACACAATATGCTATTGCGATTTTAGCAATTCTTGGGCATTGTTATAGTCCATTTCTAGGTTTTCAGGGCGGCAAGGGAGTGTCTACGGCAATAGGCTCGGTGTTGTTGCTTATTCCTGTTGAGGCAATATTAGGGCTTATTATATGGGGTATCGTGGGTAGGTTTTTTAGAATTTCAAGTCTCGCTTCTTTATTTGGCGTGCTTGGCGGTATTGCTTTTACTTTTATTGTTCCGTCCTATATTGCCTTGCCAGAATCTATTAATATTAGCAGTCAAATAGGGACACATGTTCCTATTGTATTAATTGGCATTATTATTGTTTATACGCATACTGATAATATTATGCGTTTGATTACCAGACGAGAACAAAAGATTGAAATGTAGTTGATACTTAAAGTCGCAATATTCGATTAAGCTCCTCTATTCTGTAACTTTGATACTTTGCTATTCTTAGGGCTTT
>NZ_NXLW01000003.1 GCF_003364265.1 Helicobacter aurati | reverse complement strand
TGCAATAATCATACCTGAAGCATCATCAGCTGCCTTGTTGATTCTCAAACCTGAACTTAACTTTTCCAAAGAATCTTTAAGATTTCTTTGAGTAACGACATTCTGTACATGCGCATTTAACGCATTAAGGTTGGTATTGACTTGAAAAGCCATCTGTCACTCCTTGTGATTATATTTTGATATAAAATATCCCAAGCATCCTTGCTTGTTAGCTTTATATCGGCAATTTTTTGTTTTTTTTAAATTTTTTATATGTTGTTCTATAATTTAATTGCTTTATAAGTACAGAGAAATTGGCAGTGCTTTAAATTCGCTAGATAAAAGCCCGAATGTACCACTCTTTTTGTTATAATGAGATTTTATGGAGTTTAAGATTCTAAATAGTACTTTTTTGGGCTAGCATTAAGGACAATGTTATGAAAAATATTCCCAATATCCTTACAATCTCGCGAATAATATTAGCAATTTTACTACTCGTGATTCTCTTACATTGGGAATCTCTTGTACCTCATTATGTACATATTGCATGGCGAGATTATTTTGCGTGTTTGATTTTTTGTGTGGCTTCGATTACAGACTTTTTTGATGGGTATATTGCTCGTCAATTTAATTTAGGGAGTACTTTTGGAGAAGTTTTTGACCCTTTGGCTGATAAGATGTTAATGCTTAGTGCTTTTGTGGGGCTCTTGTTGCTTGAGCGGGCGAATGCTTGGGCTGTTTTTATTATCCTCTCACGTGAATTTTATATCACAGGACTACGTGTTGTTGCTGCAAATTTTCAACAAAATGTTGCGGCGAGTGCATTAGGCAAATATAAGACAGGCTTTCAGATTCTAGCTATTGCCTTTTTGTTGGCGAATTTTTTCCCTGGCGGTGAATTATTTTTATGGATTGCTGTTTTTGTTACGGTGTATTCTGGATTAGATTACACGATTAAATACTACAAAGCCATTGTTTGATGAATCTTCTTTTTTCCCTGCTTGCCCTTTCTTTTGTTGTGTTTTTTCACGAATTAGGACATTTTCTTTTTGCGAAGATTTTTGGTGTGCG
The DNA here is from genome assembly GCF_003364265.1 of Helicobacter aurati. GTDB lineage: Bacteria > Campylobacterota > Campylobacteria > Campylobacterales > Helicobacteraceae > Helicobacter_A > Helicobacter_A aurati. Next base: position 165,652 of record NZ_NXLW01000003.1, on the reverse strand, counting down.
AGTGGAGGTTTTTAGCATCGGTTTTGGTCCAAAGCTTTTTGCGTATCGACATCGAGAGACGCAATATTGCCTCTCATTTATTCCTCTTGGTGGATATGTTAAATTACAAGGCGAGGTTGTTTCTACTAATGCTGGAAACATGCAAGATAATCAAATAGCCTGCAAGCAAGATTCTTACTCTCTCTTTGCAAAGCATCCATTCCAAAGAGTCCTTATTCTTTTTGCTGGACCTTTATTTAATGTGTTGCTTGCTTTTTTGCTGTATGTGTATATATTCCTGCAGGGCGTGCCAAGTTATAGCAAAGAACCGATTGTAGGCAAGATAGATTCGCATTTCCCTGCTTCTAAAATGTTACAAACAAACGACAAGATTCTTAGCATTAATGGACAAACGATACATTCTTTCGAGGAGATTTCTAAATCGCTTAATCCGACAGAATCTCCTGCACTTTTAGATACTCAAAAAGATTCTGTTTTATCAAATACCACCGTCAATGCTACCGCGTTAGTTGTTGTTTCACGACAGGGCGCGAGTCAAGATAAGGAATCGGCAATCCTTGAATTAGAAGTTCCACTTAGGCATAGCTCTGATAACCGATTGATATTAGGCGTATCCCCATTACAAGAAATGCAACCTGTTTCTTTGCAAGATTCCCTTGTACATTCTGCTAAGCAAACATTAGACACAGCATTGGTATTGTATCGAGGGTTAAAAGATTTGTTTATTGGTGCTATTGGATTGAATGCGGTTAGTAGCGTAATTGGAATCACCGAAGTGAGCCTAAAGGCATTGAATGCGGATTTCCTCGTCTTTCTTTGGGTTATTGCGTTTATTTCCATCAATCTGGGTATTATTAATTTATTGCCTTTGCCGCTACTTGATGGAGGGCAGATTGTGTATGTTTGTTGTGAATGGCTTACGGGCAGACAAGTTAATCCAGAAGTTGCTAAAGTGTTAGTCGTTATCGGGATAGCTTTAATCATAACCATTATGGGGATAGGAATCTATAATGATATAGAACGTTTATTTAGTCATTCTTTATGACGAAAGTCATTGTTATCCATTTTGCATTTATAGGCTGTTCCTTGTATATGAATCTCTTTCACAATTTCTTCTCTAGTCCTACTACCAAAGATAGAATCATTAGTATTCTTCTTTCCCGATATCACCTCGTTTGAGCTTGTTAGCTTATCCTCACTGACTACAAAGATAGTGTCAGCACCCATTGCAGAAGCATTATTCTTCATATCGTTTTTTGCAGAATCTTTGATTTGTTTGAGATCCAGACCGCCCCAAGTATTTTTCTTGAAGCCATCTACTTCTCCAAGCATTTTACAGTTGTCTGGTTTTTCATAAACGATAACTATATGTTGTGCTTCTTGCAGTAAAGTAGTCTGAGGGTCGTGGAAGGCAATGCATCCACTTGCTAATATTGCCTCAATACAAACAGATAGATAAAAAATACATTTTTGCATATATTATCCTTATCTTAAGTCTATTGGAATCTATGCTATAAGAAAAAGAATAATAAATCAAGACAGTAAAATTTCTTATGAACTAATAATGATAAGTTATTATCAAAGCAGCCGTTGCTTATAGCTTGGATTGTTTTATGAATCTGTATGCAAAGTTGTGTCAGATTCCCACATGAATTATGGTGTTATAGAATTTTGTAAGAGGATAATGATTATAGAATCCCAAATTGCTTGATAAATGCAGAATCTATTCCTTCTAAAAGCCCTTTTTGTTGCAGAGATTCTATAACAGCTTCTGTGCACAACGTGTCTTTTGGCCATTCTCTTGTGTAGTTTTCTAGTGCCCCCTTACTTGTTGCATCTAAGAAAGCACAGGATTCTATAATTCGTAAATCACGTGCAATATCAATGGAATTGACAATGCGCCAAATAAGTAAATAGTAATTCTGCAAGTCTTCATCAGAATCTATAAAGACAAAAAAACTCGCATATTGTTTTAGCTTTTCATAGAATCTTTGCGCATAAAAAAATATAGGATTCTCTCTTTTTGTAATACGGCAAATAATAATAGGGTTTTTATGCGGATAGATATGCAAAGATTCTATTTCGCTAGCAATAGATTGCATTTTTTCGAGCAATGTTTTTGAATCTATAGGTGTAAAAGAGAAATCCACAGATTCTCCTGTTGCATCAATGGCTAGCTTACCACTGACACCAAACTCTTCGCTAGCATGGTCTAGTGCATCGCAAATCCCTGTTGTAATAACGAGCCGCTTGACACTGATACGTTCTAAAATATAATCACACAGAATCCTATAATCAGCGTGCAAGCTAGGAGCGTGTGAGTCTAGAAAAATCGCATGTTTTACGAAGCTTAATTGCCCTAATCCAAAGAAGTTGTGCATAATTTGCAGACTTTGAGCGGGGTAATTTGTTGTTATTTTTGCAAGTATCAAGTTGTGAAAAACACCATTTTCTGGCATAGAATAGTCCAATAAACCATGAACGCTTGTTTGTAGCAATGGCAAAAACAATCTCTCTGTCATGAATCCCATATATTTGTCTTCTAGCGGCGGTTTTCCTACAACCGTAGCGGTAAAAATAGCCTTTTTGCGCATGGTAATAGCGGTTACCTGCATAACGGGATAATCCTCGATAGGAGTGTAAAATCCTGTATGATCGCCAAATTTTCCTTCCGGAGCGAATTCATTGGTATCAACAAACCCCTCAATAACTATATCACAATCATACGGAATGCGTAAGGAATTGCTAATACATTGCGCAAGCTGTACGTTTTTGCCACGAATGAGCCCGTAAAGCATTAATTCAAACATTCTAGGCGGCATAGGTGCTTGTCCGCACCAAATATAAAGAGGGTCGCCACCAATAGCAACACTAACAGGCATTCTTTTATTTGCCTTTTTATATTCGTGGAAAAAGTGCGCTCCGTCTTTATGAATCTGCCAATGCAAAAGCAATGTTTTTTGACTATGCACTTGCAAACGATACATGCCTATGTTATTCGCTGGAGTTTTGCTTGTGTGTGATTGAGAATCCTCTGTTTCTAGGCTTTGCGTATATACCTGCCCCATAGTAATGAAACGTCCGCCATCTTCTTCCCATGTCTTGAGAATAGGCAAAGAAAATAAGTCAATAGAATCTCCTTGCATAATAATTTCTTGACAGGGCGCGTTGCCTTTATAATTTTTCGGGAATATATGCCGCATGCGATATATATCTCGTAATTTTGCAAAGAGCTTTTTTATGCCTTTGGGTAAGGTAGGATCAAGCAGAGATTTGATTTCTGTGGCAATAGATTCTATATCAGTGAAATTGCGATTGCTATTATATTGCGTAGCAATAAGTTGTAGCCTCTTGAAAGAACCAAAAACATTCATAAGTACTGGCATAGCAAAAGTCGAAGTGCCTTGCGGGCTTTTGTGAATTGGCTTTGTAAAAAGGAGTGCTTTAGAATCTTGTTTCTTGACTTCAAGATACGCTAAATGAGGAATTTCTAGCTCAATATCTAATGGCACATCAATCACTTTTAGTTCATTGTGTGCTTGTAGGAAAGAGATAATATCATCCATAAACATCCTTTGTTAGATTTGCAATGCTAGCTCGATTCCCACTGGACAATGATCGCTACCCATAATCTCGGGGTAAATAAACGCGTTTTTTAATGTATCTTGCAAGCATTTCGAGAGAAGAAAGTAATCAATTCTCCAACCCGTGTTATTCGCCCTTGCTTTGCCCATATAGCTCCACCAAGTGTAAGCCCCTTCTTTGTTGGGGTAAAAATACCGATAAGAATCAATAAACCCAGATTCTAAAAGTTTAGTCATTTTTTCACGTTCTTCATCAGTGAAGCCAGCATTTCTGCGATTTGTCTTTGGATTTTTTAAATCGATTTCTTGGTGGGCAACATTTAAGTCTCCACAGACAATAACGGGCTTATGTTTTTCAAGATTCTTGAGAAATGCACGGAAATCATCTTCCCATTCCTGTCTGTATTCTAATCTTTCAAGTTCTCTTTTAGAATTAGGCGTATAAACATTTACGAGATAAAAATCAGGATATTCAGCCGCAATAATTCTCCCCTCTCTGTCATGATGAGGGATATTCATATCATTTTTGACACTTAAAGGCTGCTCTTTAGTGAGGATGATTGTACCAGAATAGCCTTTTTTCTCTGCGCTATTCCAAAATTCATAGTAACCTGTAAAATTAAAATTGCTTTGTTCTTTTTGCATTTTGGATTCTTGAATACAAAAAATATCTGCATTGATAGCTGTAAAAAAATCCATAAATCCTTTATTCATACAGGCTCGCAAACCGTTAACATTCCACGAGATAAGCTTCAAAATCATTCCTTTCATTACGGCTTTATTATTGTGTAAGAATTATAACAGCTTATCGTCAAGAAGCTTATATGTACCGCAGTGGCTGGATTTGAGTATACTGAATTGTATGTTATACTTTAAATTTTTAAGGATATTTATGACTTCGTTGCCAAGCGTACTAGATATTACAAAAAAGCTTATTGCTTATCCCACTATTACCCCGTTAGAATCGGGCATTTATGAATATATACAGAGTTTGCTACCGGATTTTCATTTGTTGCGGATGGATAAAGGCGGAGTGCGGAATCTTTTTTTGTATAAAATGCCTAAACATATAGAATCTACGTCTCCAAGCAATACTACAAAAGCGCACTCTAACAGGTTTGCCAATGTTTTACATTTGTGCTTTGCTGGGCATATCGATGTTGTTCCGCCGGGCGGTGTATGGGAACAAGATTATCAAGGTAAGGCGGGCAATCAATCTAGTGATATAGAGTCTCCTTTGGATTCAAAGCAATGGAAATTTCACCCTTTTACTCCCACTCTGCAAGACGGGTATTTGTATGGTAGAGGGGCACAAGATATGAAAAGCGGCATTGCTTGCTTTATTCATGCGATAAGAGAATATCTTGCTATGGGGCTTGAACAGGATTTTATCCTTTCGGTTTTACTAACAAGCGATGAAGAAGGGGAAGCTCTCTACGGTACAAAATATGTGTTGGAGTTTCTGAAGCAATGCAATTTTATACCTACGCATTGTGTTGTTGCAGAACCAACAAGTAATAATATTGCAGGAGATGTTATTAAAATTGGCAGACGAGGTTCTATTAACGGCAAGATTCATATAACGGGCAAACAGGGGCATGTCGCCTATCCTAGCAAATGTATTAATCCTGTTGAACTTTTGGGGGAGAGATTGGGTAGATTGGCTGGAGTAAATTTGGATAATGGCAGCAAGGAATTTGAGCCATCAAAGCTTGTTATTACAGATATTCGTGGGGGGATTGAAGCGGTTAATGTAACACCTAGCGATGTGAGAATTATGTTTAATGTGCGCAACTCTACACAGACTACTCTTGATTCTTTAAAAAAATATCTTGACCATGTTCTTGATGGATTGCCTTATACTTTAGAATTACAGCAAAGTGCACAGAGCTTTTTAACCACTGATACTTTGTTTTTGGAGTTTTTAGAATCAAACATTGCGCAATCTTATCAAGAATCTGCAATGACAAAAGACAAGACAAGTATCACTAGAAGCACAAGCGGCGGCACAAGCGATGCGCGGTTTTTTAGCGCATTTGGTACGAATGTGGCAGAAGTTGGCGTTTGCAATGATAGAATCCATGCTATTAATGAACGTGTAAGTTTGCAGGATATAGAGCGATTACAGAAGATATTTCGTTATGTGCTCTGTAATTTTGAGTTGTTTAGTCGTTCAAAATGAGCAATTGGTTAGCGAGTTTTTGTTGGGCTTCTTGCAAGAGTTCTTTATCGATTAGCATATTAAAATAGGTGAAAGTATCCCCGCTTTGTGCGATACCATCGAGTAAGTCGCCTCCGCTACGATACTCCAAATCAAGTTCTGCTATATCAAACCCACTTAATGTTTGTGAAAACTTTATAAGACGTTCATTGCAAACTTGATGAGTGTAGAGATAGCAATACCCCTTAGTTCCATTGCGGCTTACTCTGCCGCGTAGTTGGTGCAAGCTAGCTAGCCCTAGTCTCTCTGCTCCTACAATGACAATGATAGTCAGATGTGGCAAGGAGATACCTACTTCTACCATTGTTGTCGCAAGCAAAATAGCTCCCTTGGTTTGCCCAAATCGTTGCAGTATTTCCTCCTTTTCTTTGTCTTTACCGTGCGTGCTAAACACTGATGTAAAGTGCTTTTCCCAATAACTTTGCGCATCTTTTAAGGACATATAAGGAATATTGTTTTTTCTTGTAGAATCTTGTGTGTTAGTTTCTATTGCTGTATCCTCAATACGTGGATAAATAATTGCCACTTGGTTGTTGTTTGCAAGTTCTTGTTTAATCTGTGTAATAAGCGAAGAGAATCCAGTCTTGTCAATGATGCGGGTAGTAATGTCTTTTTTACAAGGCAATTCCTTAATGAAAGAAAAATCTATCATATTGCTTTGTAACATTGCCATTGTTCGTGGAATAGGCGTTGCTGAAAATTGTAAATTATGTGGTTTTTTGATATTTATGCCGTCTTTAGATTCAAACATTTTCTCTAGTTTCATTCGTACAGCTGCTCCGAATCTATGTTGCTCATCTGTCATTACAAGTGCAAAATTAGTAAAATCTCCACCTCTATAAAGAATAGCCTGTGTGCCAATAACAAAATCACCTACTATATCATTTTTGCCGTTGCTCCTTGAAGTAATACAAATAGTCTTGATAAAGGCGGGCAAGTACTTTTTTGCTTCATTGTAAATCTGCTGCGCAAGAATACTAGTTGGCACCATAAGAATAGATTTTTGAGGATAAGTAAGCATAACACTTGCAAGAATCACCATTGTTTTCCCACAGCCCACATCTCCCATAATGATACGTTTAGTCGCTTTCATGGAAGAAAGATCGTTTGCTATATCATTGATGGCCGCCTGTTGTGCCTTTGTGAGACGAAAAGGAAGCTTGTTAAGGAAGGGTTGCAGATCCCCTTGACATTGGAATTTTGCAGGGAAGTTTGTACGTTTATTTTGTAATTTTTGGATATATGAAAAAATTTCAGTGAATTTTATTGCTTGGATATATTCACTAGGAAAAGCTTTGATTGCATTATAGGCTTTAAAAAACTCTAAACTAGGATGGAATATTTCATAGAGGTATTTTGCGTATTTTTCTCCAATCTGCGTTGCGAGCAGCGATTCCCAGCAGATACGTTTTTGCAGGATGTCGAGATGTATGCCACGTCTTTTGAAAATTGCTTTTATGGTGTTAATCTCTGTAATGATTTTAGGATTAATGAGTGTGAGATTATCGCCGTAGGCGTTTTTTTCTTGTTCAATAAAGCCTTGCACGAACAGCTCATTGCCCGCCGAAAATATTTTGTGATGATAAGGTCGATAGTTGAAGATTACAATGCGTATTGGTTTTTGAAACGTTAACGCCTGTGCTTCTATGAAAAGTGTTGTTTTGTATTTCTTTATGTTAAAAACCCGAATCTTTAGTGCGCCTTCTTGTCCTTGCGTTAGAGAATCTATAAGGTAAGTTGAAAAATATCCCTTGGGAATATGTTCTAAGCAATAAGCAAGTAAAGAGCCCATAGCTTCTCCTTATGACGTAGCATGCAAATTGTAACAAGAGCAAAGAGATATTTTACTTTGTTAAAAGCCGTTTTGTAGTTTATAAATGTCGCAAAGCTTAAGATATACTTACAGAATCAAAGAGGTTTGTGTTATAAGTTGTCTCTAGGAAAAGTATGAATATTGGATTTTATCGGGCTGGGTTGATTGGCGACAATGTTGTTGCGTTACATGCAATATATGCTATAAAATGTTTGTATCCCCAAAGTCATTTAACTGTTTACACTAATACATTTGGCATTAATCTATATAGTCAATTTTATTTTATTGATGCCCTTGTTAATGTAGATTCTCTTTGTGATGAGCAATTAACCGAAGATATTACTATGCGGGGATTTACTTGTTTTATTCTTACGCAACCAAATCGCGCGAAATGCAAGCTTCTTATGCGAACAAACGTTAAGAGGATTGTTACTTTTCGGACATTATGGAATCTTACAAGGGTACGATTTGAGACTATTTTTATTTCACGTAATCTTAGCAATATTCCACAATATCAAAGAATCTTACGACTTGTATGGAAAATAGACCCCGCGCACTATAAGGCAAATTTTAAGTTTATAGATTTTTCTGCTATAAGGCTTGCTAGTCAAGAGAGCAATAAAGTAACAATTTCGCAATTTCTTGCCGCGCACAACATACAATCGCCCCTAGTAATTGTAAACCCTTTTGTACGTAGCACGCATTGCAATCTTAGCATTGATGGCTATTGCTTGCTTATTCGTAGGCTTGCAAGCTCTTATCCACAAATAGGCATCGTTATTCCAACATATAAAGACAATGTTGATATATCTTTATCTTTACGTGATTTACACAATGTTGCTATTTTCTGTAATGATTCTGATTTACTTAATATCGTAGCACTTTTAGAATCTAGTTCTTTGCTCATTAGCCCAAGCACGGGCATTAGCCATATTGCTAATAATTTGCGGATTCCTATGGTTTGGTTGTGCAGCAAGCGAGATAGGCATCTTTGGATGGGAGATGCGATGAATCCAGAATTTTTTGTTATGCTTAAACAGCCAACAGGAAAAATGAGCAAGCAAGTTGAGGAACATTACATTTCTCTTGTTATGAAGAAGTTTTCAGTACTTATCGAGACGTTCTTAAATAGAAGTTAAAGGTGCCGTTAATTTGGTTATTTTTTGGTAAAATTCTTTCAATAAATAATAATAATCAAGTAAAGCATGGTTTTGACACTATTTTGAATAACAGCAATTTAATAGTTATGTAACACCAAAGGCAAACAAGGGTATTTGGCAGGGAAATTTATGATGGATAATCAGGCAAAAAAATTAGAATCTATGATAAACAATAGGGTGCATACAAAATATGTAGCTATTACTTCAGGTAAAGGTGGTGTAGGAAAATCAACCATTAGTGCCAATTTGGCTTATAAACTTAATAAACTAGGCTTTAAGGTTGGTGTATTTGATGCAGATATTGGGTTAGCAAATCTTGATTTAATTTTTGGAATAAAAACAGACAAAAATATTTTGCATGCGCTTAAAGGTGAGGTAAGGATTGATGAGGTTATTTACGAAATTGAATCAAATCTCTATTTAATCCCCGGCGATAGTGGCGAAGAGATTCTAAAATATGCAAATAATAATCTTGTCGAGAATTTCATACAAAATAGCAATGTCCTAGATACATTAGATTTTTTGCTTATTGATACAGGAGCGGGCATTGGAACGCCTAATCAATCCACATTGCAAGCAGCCGAGCATATTATTGTCGTTACAATGCCAGATCCTTCCGCCATTACCGATGCTTATGCAACCATTAAGCTTAATGCGCACACAAAGAATCAGATTTTTATGATTATTAATATGTGTAAAAATCAAAAAGAAGCATTAGCAGTCTTTGAAAGAATGGAAAATATTACTAAAAAACATATTCCTAATCTTACTCTAAAATATCTTGGTGGATTAGAGAATAATGTAGCAGTCAATAAAGCCACAAGAAATCGCGCTTTGATTTCCAAAGTGGAACCACTTAATCCAGTATCTATCGGTATCGGGGATATTGCAGCACTTTTAGCAAGCGAAATTACAGATATGGAACACAATATGCTTTTAGAATCTAAGGGCTTTAAGAGCTTTTTTAAACGTATGCTAGGCTATTTGTAAACAACAGATTCTTAAGGACAAGAATCCTAATTTATTGATTTTCAAAGGATTGTTATGCTAAAACAAGATAATTACTTGAGTTTCGCAATTGTTGTAGGTTTTTTCATTGGTTTGATAATAGGTTTTGTGAAGTTTGATGAACCAGAGCTTATGATACTATGGACAATACTTTCTACTGTTGGAATTTATCTTATTACTACTGTTGCAATTTCATTTTATTATCTTGTTATGGATTGTGGCAATGAGAAAGTTCATAAAGAGAAGCTAGAGGAAAGCCTCGAGTACTATCGCAAAGAATTTGATAAAAAAGAGCAGGAAGTGCAAAATATTCGCGCTTTCATTAGAGGCTTACGAAGCACTGACTAATAGAGCAAGAATAAGTATAAAGGAACTCCATGCAACAAGCCTTAAATGCAGCACTCAAAGGGCAAAGTAGCTATAATCAGTATCTTAAAAATTGTCAAGATGAGCTTGCTCTACAATATTTGCCAGCTGTTAAAGCCATGGCTTTTCGCTTGAAAGAGAGGTTACCTAGCTCAATTGATATGAACGATCTTGTATCCATTGGTGCAGAGGAGCTTGTGAAGCTTGCGAGACGGTATGATGCTAATAAGAATGATTCTTTTTGGGGTTATGCAAGGACACGTGTAAATGGTGCAATGCTTGACTATCTTCGGACACTTGACGTACTTTCGCGGAGTTCACGTAAGCTTATTAAAGCAATTGATTCTGAAGTGTCACGTTATTTTAATGAGTTTGAAGAAGAGCCGAGCAATGAATATCTTGCAAAAAAGCTAGGCGAAGATTTAGACAAGATTAAACAAGCACGTTTGGCAAGTGATATTTATACAGTGGTTCCGTTAGATGAGCAGTTTAGCGCATTAGAAGAGACAGATATGTTGAAGTTTTGCGAACAGAAAGAATTAATGGCACTTATTCATAAGGTTCTTGCAAAGCTCCCAGAAAGGGAACAGCTTATTATCCAGCTGTATTATTTAGAAGAATTGAGTTTGGCTGAAATTAGCGAGATTTTAGAAATTACAGAATCAAGAATCTCACAAATCTCAAAAGAGGTGATTAAGAAAATCAGAAGAGAAATAGGAGAAGCAAATGGCTAAGATACTCAGTCAAGAAGAAATAGATTCTCTATTAAATGTCGTTGATGAAGAGGGTGCAGTAGAAGATGCCGAACAAGCAGATATAGTTCCCGAAAAACAAATTGTTGTTTATGACTTTAGACGACCAAATAGAGTAAGCAGGGAGCAACTACGAAGTTTCCGCTCTATTCATGACAAAATGGCAAGGAATCTTTCTAACCAGATTTCTGCCATTATGCGTTCCATTGTTGAGATTCAGCTTCATAGTGTTGATCAAATGACTTATGGTGAGTTTTTAATGAGCTTGCCTACTCCCACAAGCTTCAATGTGTTTTCCATGAAACCTATGGATGGAGCAGGCGTTTTAGAGATTAACCCTAGCATTGCATTTCCCATGATTGATAGATTGCTTGGTGGAAGGGGAGATCAGTATGATGATACACGGGAATTTTCTAATATTGAGTTAAATCTTTTGGATACGATTTTGCGACAAATTATGCAGAATCTTAAAGAATCTTGGGCAGCAGTGGCAGAAATTTTCCCTAGTATTGACGCTAAAGAATCAAGTCCTAATGTTGTGCAAATTGTTGCACAAAACGAAGTTGTTGTTATGGTTGTTATGGAAATTGTTATTGGGCATAGCAGTGGAATGATGAATATTTGTTACCCTGTTATCTCACTTGAGACAATTCTTAGCCGTTTAGCGAGCCGCGATTTAATGATGAGTGAAACAAGCGGGAAAAAATCCAGAAATAAAGAATTACAGGCTTTGATTGGTGGTGCTGATGTACATATCGCAGCCATGTTGGGGGGGACACATTTAAGCCTCAATGATATTTTAGAATTAAAAGTTGGCGATGTTATCATGCTTGATAGGGTTGCTGATGATACCGTGCATGTTAGTGTCGATGGCAGAGAAAAATATCATGCTAGAATTGGCTTACAAAGGTTTAGAAAAACAATACAGATTTTAGATGAGATTAAAACTGAAAAAGACCAAGTTAAAGAAGTGATTGAGATGCTCGAAGCACAGAGAAAAAGCAAAGTGATTGATATGCAAGATGAAGGATTTGCTAATGAATGATTTTATAGAGCTCTTTGTGCAAGAGGTTGTAGCAACTATTGATGGTATGATGGGTAGAACCGCCGTTGTTACGCACCAGAAAGATAGCGATGTGTCAGATGATTTATTGTCGCAGCCTTTTGGTAAAGTCGATGTAAATGTTATATTAGATGGCGCGAATGTTAGTTCTCTTGCGTTTATTATGCCAGAACTCTTAGCCACATCTTTACCTGATTTGATGATGGGTGGAGAAGGCAATACAGGCAAAGAATTAATGGACGATGATGATAAAGACGGGCTCAAAGAAGTCTTTCAGTCTATTACTGGGGCATTTGCTACCGCATTGGGCGGGCATGAAAAATTACCTCATTTTAGTTTTAGCATTACAAATGTTGATAATGTGCAAACTGAAGGTGAGTTGAGCGGCTATGATAAGGCTGCGCATTTTGATATTCGCATTGATTCTGTGGAATCTGAATTTATTTTATTGACTAAAAACGATTTACTTTCACATGCACAACAAGATACAAAAGAAGAGGCCTCATCACCAGCTACTAATGCCAAAGATGTGAGTTTAAGCAGCAAAGAAATGCGCAATATAGGTATGTTACTTGATATTGGTTTAAGTGTCAAGGTACGTATTGGGCAAAAACGTATGTTACTTAAAGATGTACTTTCAATGGATATTGGAAGTGTCGTTGAGCTCAATCAGTTGGCTAGTGATCCGCTTGAAATTCTAGTGAATGACAAAATTATTGCTAAGGGTGAAGTGGTTGTAGTAGATGGAAATTTTGCCGTGCAAATTACAGAAATAGGTACAAAAAAAGAGCGACTAGAGAGTATTAGAGGATAGGCACTTGCTTATAATAGTCTATCAATAATCTACTAAAAGCTGAAGCTAAGGTTTTGCTACTCTCAAGGACGGCAGAGATTCTAAACGTTAGGGGAAAAGCTTGCGATATTTGATAATTGTAACTTGCATTTGGGCTTTTTCGTTTCCTCTTATTGGGCATTTTATTGCTAAAGAGGTAGATATTTATTTTGCAATTGTCCTACGTTTCGGACTAGCATTATTGGTTTTTTTGCCTTTTATCCGTTTTGTTGGAGTGGATTTGGGGTTAAAATGCAAACTTGTGGGTATTGGTGCTATTCAAATTGGCGTTATGTATCTTTTTTATTATTTTTCTTTTTATTATTTAAGTCCGTCTGAAGTTGCCCTATTTACAATTTTTACACCGTTTTATATAAGCCTCTTTTATGATATGTGTCTAAGAAGATTTCGCTTGCTTTATCTTATTAGTATCACTCTCGCGGTTTTTGGCGCGTTTATTATTCGCAGCGGCAAGATAGATTCTGATTTTTTACTGGGTTTTTTGCTTGTGCAAGGGGCAAATATCTGCTTTGGAGCAGGGCAGACTTTCTACAAAGTGGCAATAGAACGATACATTAAAAATAACCCGTCATTAAGACAGCAGGATATTTTTGGTTATTTTTATATTGGTGCTTTATGTGTAGGAGTGATAAGCTTTATGTGTTTTAGCAATATAGACCGTATGCCTACTACTGGAACACAATGGGCTATTCTTATATATTTGGGCATAGTTGCTTCTGGATTGGGTTATTTTCTTTGGAATAAAGGTGCTACCCTAGTTGATAGCGGAATATTAGCCATCATGAATAACGTTCTTATCCCCGCAGCTGTCGCTGTTGATTTGTTGTTTTTTGGGAGCAATAGCGATATAGGTAAGTTACTTATAGGCGGCACAATTATTGGAATCTCGCTATTTCTACATTATAAAATCATAAGATTCTATAAAGGAACACAAAGTGCTTTAACTTAGAATATAAGACTTTAAGGATGAAGCATGGCAATAGATTTGGGTGAAGTAACTGGCGCAACAGCCTCGAGAGCGCAAAAGAAAGAAGCTACAAAAATTGCAAATGGACTCGATAAAGATGCTTTCATGAAATTGTTTTTGGAGCAGCTAAAGAATCAAGACCCGACTTCTCCTATGGAAACTGATAAAATCATTACACAGACTGCGCAGCTTACACAAGTAGAAATGCAAGAAGAGAACAAAAAGACTATGAAAGAAGTGGCGCAAGCCATGAAAGCCTCCCAAGAAACTAATAAGTCTTTGCAGGAATTTCAAAACGAAATGAAAAAATCCCTTGAAATGCTAAATATGGGTATGGAAGAGAATACACATGCTACAACACAAGGTGCTCGTGCGAATACATTAAACGCTGTTGCGATGATTGGCAAAATTGCAGAGACTGATGTGATGGGACTCAATGTAGCAGGAAGCGGCGAGAATCGATTCAATCTCTATTTTGATAACAAGATAGATTCTACCAAAGGCAGCCCTGTCATTGAGATTCTTAATGCGAATAACGAAATTGTTCGTACAATTCCACTCAATGATAAAGACGGACAACAAGGTTATATAGAATTTAGATGGGATGGTAAGGATTCTCAAGGGAGAATGGTTGATAGTGGCAGCTATCAGGTTAAAGCGCATTACAATCTTGATCCCATAACTAAACAGTATGATGAAACGCGTATCGGCAGAGGCGAAGTGCAAAGCATTATTTATGATAAAGGTATGCCGCTTATGCGTTTAGGAGACCATATTGTCCCTGTACAAAGTGCCTTAGAATTTTATCCGCGCGGGGAGAGTTCACATAAATCTGTGGAATCCATTAAACAAGAAGCTGATAAAGCTATGAATGCTTATAATGATGATTTCAAAACAGAATCTCTAGCCGATAAATACCACAAAATCATGTCAGAAAGAGAATCACAATTAGCAGCAAATGCAGAAGCAAATAAAGATGAAGAAACTCTTGCAGCCGAGGCAAAAGCCAAGCAGGATGCTATAAAAGCACAGGAGATGAAAAAATATGAAAAAATGCTAGATAGCGCAGAGAAAGGCAAGCAATTAGAACAAGAACAATTAGATAAATTATCGCATTTGCCATCTGCTAAGTCTGATGTAGATACGAAACCGAACAATCTTGATGCTTTGTTGCAGTCAGAAAGACGCGATGTAAATTCTCAATCTATTCAGAATCCTAGCCAATCCAATAGATTAGATTCTATGGAGTTTCAAGCAAATCAACACTCTCAACCTATAACGTCATCTGCTTTGCCAGAATCTCAAACCATTGATGCTTCAAAAAATATTGCGAGTTAACTTAATAGTCATTGCTCCTTTATCAATAATGAAAGCCAAATAACAAGCAAATACTTTGTTTAGGGTTAATAGATTTGAGAATACTATGGAAGAATATGTACATCTTTTTATCACAGCAAAGGATATTACAGAATCTGGTGGAGGCGAACGTGTAGGTATCAATCTCGCCAATGCTTTGCAAGAAAATAAAAGCCAAAAATGCAAGGTTACAATTATTAGCTTCTATCGGGCAAATCCAGAGCCAATCTATCCATTACACAAAGATATACAAGTGATATATCTTCATTGTGGTAAGGTAAGTAGGCAGCCTTTAATCAAGTTATTCTATAAAACAATACATCGATTTTTTCTTAGCATAAAAATATGCCTCATGCTTACGAAGTGGAAGCAAGATTCTCAATCAATCAAATTGCTTGCAAACGATGGGCTATTTATCCCTTTCTTCAAAGTGAAAGGGATAACATATCTACGATTGTGGCACATGAGAGCGCCTAAAAACGCTCGTTTAACATTACGTCTGTTTGATATTCTTATTATCCTTTCAAGAAAAGAATATGACGTATGGACAACTTACCATAACACAATTAAAGTAATCCCGAATTTTCTTGCATGGATTCCAACCAAATTGCGCTCACCTCAAAAAAGCAAAAAAAGAATCTTGTCTATTGGCAGTATGGGTAAAGGTGATATAAAGGGTTTCTTTCGATTGGTTACTATCGCGAAGATTCTCCAAGAGATGTGTTTGAAAGATTCGTGCAAGCTATTGGAGAATTGGGAATGGGTAATCATTGGGAATGGAATATTAAAACAACCATTGCAACGTAAAATACAATCTTTGGGATTAGAATCTTTTGTACGTATAGAGGATTTTAGAACAGATATAGAATCAAGCTATATCGCAAGTGATATTTGTTGTTTGACTAGCTACTCCGAAGGTTTTTCTATGGTTTTGCTCGAGGCGAGTTTTTTTGGATTGGCGTTAGTGGCTTTTGATATTTGTAGCGGTCCTAGTGATGTGATTGTACATGAAAAAAGTGGATTTCTTATTCCAGATAATGATGTTGAAGATTTTGCAAACAAACTTTTAATTTTAATGAAAGATAGTTTGCTCTTAGAATCTATGGGGCAATATGCAAGGGAATATGTCAGCAGCAAATTTAGTAAAGAGGAAATTTTACCGCTGTGGCTAGAGTTATTGCAAAAGTAGCTTTCCTTAGAATCTATTCTCCCGCATTTCAAGGATATTCAGCATTAAGACACCGCCACTAAAACGCGCAAGGAGATGAGCGCGTAAACTAGCAATTGTCTTCGTGCGAGATTCTAAATTAATAGTAAGACTTGTATCATCAATCATTGCATTATGTTGTATTAGACATAAAAGCACATCGTTTTTATATTCTCGCAAAAAGTCGTATAGCTTATGCTGCGTTTGTTTTTTGATACTTGCTTTGGTTTGTGATTCTGTATAGAAAGGGTAGAGTGTTAAGGAATAATAAGTTTCTTTTGTTGGAATCTCACAGGCTTTTGCTATTTGCTTGCCGTGTGCTTTAGAGACAAGTGGCACAGCGATTTTATAGGATTCCCCATAAGGAGCGTCATTAACAAGCTTAAACACATAAGAAACAACAAACTCATGCCACGGGCTTTCGGCTATTTGTTCTATCTCTGGAGTACGTTCGGCAGGTATTTGTAGGCTAGAGTCCTTTTGTATGGCTTTTTGTGCTTCTCTTTGTTGATAATATAACATATCGCTTTGCGCAGGATTGCCTTTATATTCCTTGCGAATCCATTGGATTTGTTCAGGAGATGTTTGTTGTATTTCATTGGGAACTTGAGCGTTATATTGCACAGAATCCGCAGGCTGTGTGTCGTAGAGAGAAGTTTCACTAGCTTGCAGCAGACAAAGAAATATAAGATAGAAAGCTAGATAAGGCATTATTTATAATCCACAAGTTTTATTGCATTAATGTCTAATTCATTCTTGATTGTTCCTAGAATCTTTTGATTTTCTTTCATAAAATCTTGTAATGTATTTTCGGTGATATTGACTTCTTTGGGGGGCTTAGATTCTGATTCTATTGCCTCTGTAATGTTGTTGGATACAGAATCCAATGCGGACGTGTTGGTAGGCATAACTGCAGAATCTGCTTGCATTTGTGCTAGAGATGGATGTAAATGAGGGGCTTTTTTATCGACTTTTATCTTGATATTTGGACCAAAAATATGTTGTGTAATGTCCATAATACCTTTGTAGGCATGTCGCAAAGTGAGATTTTGTTTCTCAGTTGTATAGGCAGTCAGATAGAGAAAAGAAGAATCTAGTTTTTCAAAAACAATATGTTTCTCAAAAATTTCTCCCGTGGTGAAATCCCTTTGACTAATTGCCTCCAACATTTGCGCATATTGCTGCTTTGCTATTGAAAGAGTAGAATCTGTGTTATTGGGAGATTCTGTTTCTAAATCTGCTGGGGCAGTGACGTTTGATATTCTATTAGTAGAGATACCAACTTGAGCGTCTTGATGAGACTTAGCATTTGCCTCTGTGAAATCTAGCGGTTTCATTATGGGGCTTGGTTTGTTGGTTGGTTGTGCAACCGTAGCGACGTCTTTGGCTGTTTCAAGTTCACGGTAGAAGTTTGCATTAGATTCTAGTTGTGCAATGCTAGATTCTATGTCATGTATTTTTTGCGCCTCGAGCATTTTTAATATTGTTAGCAATAAGCAAAAATCACTATCGCAATCAAGTTGTAGTAACACTTTAGAATCTGCAATGATATTTGCATATCGCATAGCCATGACAGGCATAATCTTATCTTGTATCAATTGTTCTTTGATATATACGCTAAGAGAATCTAACACCATTTCAACTTCATAATCATCAAGGGAACTAACAAAGCGCAAGCATTCTTGTTTATTTTTCTGCAATAAAGCATGAAAGAGGACATTAAAACTTTGCAAATCAAGCGCGCCTAACATATCTGCTAGCTTCTGGGCGTTTAAATGATTTTGACAAAAAATAATTGCCTGATCAAGCAAGGTAAGAGTATCACGGACGCTGCCATGCCCGTTACGAACAATCATATCAATACTTGCTTCATCATAGAGAATCTGTTCTTGTTTAAGAATAGCGATAAGGTGATTTTTTAACGTATTTGTTGGAATCTTTCTGAATCGGAAATGTTGCGTTCTGCTAAGAATAGTGGGCGGGACTTTTAGTGGGTCGGTGGTTGCTAGAATAAACTTAACATAGCTAGGAGGTTCTTCAAGCGTTTTAAGTAAAGAGTTAAACGACTCTTTAGTTAGCATGTGTACTTCATCAATAATAAATATTTTGAATCTTCCAATGCTCGGTTTGTATTTGGTTTGTTCAATGATTTCACGAATATCATCGATTTTTCTATTACTTGCGCCATCTAATTCCACAATGTCGAGATTATTCCCTTGCAATGCCGACTTACAGCTTGGGCATATTCCGCACGGTTTTGAGCTTATGCCTTTTTGACATTGCAAACAACGTGCAAAAATACGGGCTGAAGAAGTCTTTCCGCTACCACGAAGACCGCTAAAGAGATAGGCATGCGAAATTCTTTGTGTGGCAAGTGCCAAGGAAAGAGTGCGCGTAACACTCTCCTGCCCAATGAGTTCAGAGAATAGTTTGGGTCTGTATTTTATAGCAAGCGCGATATTCTTTGTGTGGCAAGATTGGCTATATGAGTCATTTGATGTTACGCTATTGCCTATCGTGTCGTTATGTGTCGTTGTTGTCGTGATAGTAGCGGAGCTTGCAGTGTCTTTTGTGGTTATTTCTGTGATATTAATATGTGCCGGTTCGGTTTGCGGTGTAGGGGGATTCACTTCGTCAAAAATACCCCTTGGCATGACAAAGGGCATTTTGATGTCAATAGGATTCTTGTGTTGTTCATTTATATCCCATGGGGGCATGTTATTCGTAGTCATATTACGCTCGATAAACAAAAATGTGCAAATTATAGATAAAATTGCTTAATATCTAGCAAATAGCATAAATATCGTGTTAAAATATAGTAGCGATAAGGAAAAGAGATGTTACTTAGTAAATATTGTGCAAGCGGCAATGATTTCTTAATATTTCATAGTTTTATTTCTGCCAATCGAAGCGAAATGGCTGTACGTCTTTGTAATAGATTCCATGGTATAGGGGCTGATGGTTTGGTCGTATTGTTGCCACTATCAATAGCCGAAAGCAATGTAGAAGCCTCATATAAATGGGAGTTTTATAATTCAGATGGAAGTGTTGCAAATATGTGCGGGAATGCTAGTCGTGCGGTGAGTCTTTATGCGTATCATAATAATTTAGCTTCCAATAGACATAATTTTCTTAGTAAGGCTGGCATCATCACAACTGAAATTCAAGAGATTCTTAATGCACAAGAAGCCTATATTCAAAGTAAATTGGGCGGGTATAGTATCAAAGGGAATTTTGTAGAATACAGAAAAAACAATGTCTATGAGTTTGAATTGATTGAGATAACAATTCCGCATCTAGTGTGCTTAGTTTCCTCTATGAAAGATTATTACACTTTGGTTGCAGACACCCAATTTCTTGCGCAATTGCGACATAAATATAATGCCAATGTCAATATTGCCTTTAGAGATTCCCATATAACCTATTATGCAACTTATGAGCGCGGTATAGAAGCTGTTACTCAAGCTTGTGGTACTGGAGCAAGTGCTGTTTATGTCTGCATAGGCGATTTTGCACAAGAAGGTATTCTTGTTCCTCCAAGTAAGGAGAAATTGAAAGTTAGTTGCATTGATAATGAAATATATTGCAGCGGTATTGCAAAAAAAATATGCGATTGTGTGATTAATTAATCAATGCAGTACAGCGTTTTTTGTTATCTGTTCGGCGGAGATTCGACAAATAGATGTAGTTCTTAAGCCTTAATATAAAAGCAAAATTGCTACATATTATCATATTACAATAGTGTCCGTCAGATTCGGAATAGAGCAATATAGAATCAAATGGTTTTATACAACAATCCGAGAAAAACAAGGGCGAATACATTGCTATAAAACGCCATTGACACCATTTGATTCTCATTTAAATCGAAATGCACTTGTGCGTAGCAACGTTAAGCAATGAAATAAAAGAGCCGCTTAACCCCTGCCCAAGCATGAGCAAAAAATAGCGAGTTTGTAAGCGCAAGGCTTTGCTACTTTATCGAATCTCGATGTATTTAATCATACAAATCTTTAGTATAAAGTAACTTTCTTTTCATAAATGCAGAAACAATAAGCAACAAAGTAAGTCCCATACAGATAAAAAGACGAATATTTATTTCATTTTGTACATCGCCTCGTGCATAGGAGTGTAAGCCTGTTGCTAAATAGTAATTCACACCAAAATATGTCATGATAATGCTATAAAATGCCAATACAGACATCACATTAAAGAGGAATACAATATAGACAGGTTTTAATAGTCTAATATGCAAGACACAGGCATAGACTCCAATAGAAACTAGAGACCATGTTTCTTTAGAATCCCAGCTCCAATATCTTCCCCAAGATTCATTCGCCCATACACCACCTAAAAATGTTCCAGCACTTAGCATGAGTACACCCACAATCATGCTCATTTCATTAATCGCGCTCAATGAGAGAATTGAGGTATCAATTTGGCTGCGATTAGGGCTTCTAAATATAAATAAAATGAGGTTTATAATTCCTAGCATTAATGATAACCCCAAGAATCCATAGCTTGCAACAATCACTGCAACATGGATATTAAGCCAGTAGGATTGCAATACGGGTTGCAAGTTCCCGATTTGTGGATCCATAAACCCCCAATGCGCAACGGTTAAAGCTAGTCCAGCTAAAAAGCTTGATCCACATAGCGCAAAAAGAGACTTTCGTAGAATAATGATTCCAGAAAGAGCACTTGCCCATGCAATATATAGCATAGACTCGTAGGCGTTGCTCCAAGGAGCATGTCCTCCAATATACCAACGCAAAAGAAGTCCTACGGTATGTGCGAGGAATACAAGTAATAGCATAGCATGCAAAGTTTTACCTAGCCATTGTGGAATTTTCTTATTGGTAATGATGGCAATCAAAGCAATAAAGAAAAGTAGCATGCCTAATAGCAAATAAAAATATTGTGAAACAGGAAAAATATCTGTTTTGTTTAAAAATAATTCGGATTTTACCCGCATAGAATCTAAATATAAGATTCCCGCACTTCTTTCTTGATAATCATGTATTGCGCGTAAAGCTTGAGGAAGCCTACTCCAATCATCTTGCAAAATGCCTTGTTGCAAGCTCGTTACAAGGCTATTATAGAAATAAATGAGTAAGGGGTCCTTGAGTAAAAAAGGATTGCCTAATGCTTGCCAAGTATGCAGTTTATGAAATGTATCAGGGTCTATATTTGTTTGTTGCAAGTCTCTATTTGCTTTGCCAATAGTGTTGTTTTGTGCTTGTTTGGAATCTCGTTGAATGTTATCTGGATTCGGGAATATTCTTAAATAATTCCAGATAGAAAAAGGCATTAAATAGTCCATTTTGTCATGCAGCTTGAGGATTTGCTTATCAAATTCATTACGTTCGGCTTCAGATTTTTTGCTTGCTGTGATGACAAAGTGATAGAGTTTATAGCCTTGTTTAAATTTCTCTAAAAGTTCTTCAGTGGGAAAAGCCGCATAAGCATAAATATCTGGCAAAGAATCTGCAACAAATAAGTCATTAAATGAGACGAAGCTGCTTTGTGTAACTCCTAGTATTTTAAGAATTTGAGCATTTTTGACATGAATAAAACGTAGTTTTGCCATGTCTTGCGGCAAAGCAATAAGTCCTATGAGAAATTGATTGTGTTCTAATCCGCGAAACGTTGAAGATTCTACAATTTTGCGGATTACTTCGTTGCTGTATGTATCCATAATTTTGATATGTCCATCCATACCTTGTATTTGTAGTTTGGCAAAGTCTTCTAAATATTCTTGCGGGACATGTTTTAGCGATTCGAGATGTCTTTGGATTGCTTCTTGGCTTGTATCATTGAGGAGAGGGGCTAGTTCTTGTTGCTTTTGTGCTAGCTCGTCAAAATACTGCATAAATGTTTGGATTTGCTGTTTTGCTACTATGCCATCAGAATCTAAATGCTGTTTATCGGTAGCTTTAGCGAGAGTAGGTTGTACAGAGCTAATAATCATTATCCCGATAAGAAAGAGTAGTACTTTTTGTTGGCGCACAAAGTCGCTTAATTGTTTAAATCGCGAGTCTTTATCGAATAAAAGCCAAATTGCACCTAGAATCAAAAGTGTATAGCCAATATATGTGAGAATCTTACCAGGGTCATTATTGACCGATAAGACAGTGCCTGTATAAATCATTTTTCTTTGCTCATCAACATCGGTTGTGTAGCTAGATTGAAAAAAGCGGTACCCCTTGAAATCCAAAACATGATTCATAAAAATTTTGTATTCAAAAGTATCTTTTGTTGCTTCATCATGTATTTCTACATAGGAAGCATAGCTTGAGGGCATTTGTGAACCTGGATAATTAATAACTTCAAACTTTTGCAATGTAATGCTAAAAGGCAGAAGTATTGACTTTGGTCCCCATGATAAAGTTATGTAGCGATTGCCAAACTTCTCAATGGCAATTTCTCCTCTATTGGAGACTTGCAAGAGCTTTTTTATTCCATTATATTCAATTTCAAAGGTTGCTAAATAGTGATTTTCTTTTTTTGCTTCACTAATTTCTTGCGTTGTTGGTTCTTTGTCTGAATCTCTAGCATTGGCATAAAGTGCTTGTAGAGAATAATTAACAATGCCTACTGAACGGATGGATAACGTTTTGTCAAACACTGTTTTTTGTACATTAAAAGAAGAATATCTAATATAAGGGCTAAGTGTAATATCAAATCCTTCTTTAAAGCTATTAAGTGGCTCTATATCTCGCGGTGTGGCGTTATTGGTAAGTTCATTGCTTACAAGCACGTTTAAGAAATTTTGTGTGGAAGTAATAAATGAGCTAGTTTCTCCATTTTTTAATACTAAGTTTCCTTCAAAACCATAGAATCTTGTTATTCCTGCACCGATGATGATAATTACAAAGGAAAAATGGAAAATAAGCATGCTTATTTTTACTCCGATTCTCATACTTTGCCTAAGACAACCAAGTATGTTTAGAAGTAACCACACATTGAGCAGTTCAAACCACCATGAATGGTATATCACATCATTGGCTACTAAAGTGCCATAATCTCTTTCTACAAATGTAGCCCAGCCAATACAGGCTGCATAAAGTGCCATTAAAAAAATGCTTAACGGCATAGAGGCAAAAAGGCTTGTAACAAGCAATTTTATCCTTCGCATAATTGCTCCTTAGTGCCATTATTTAAGTGTTTGAGTGAAAAGCTGCATTCGTTTTTCGAAATTTTCTTCTTCTGCATATTTTTTTTCTTCAATAAAATGGAGCATAGAAACAAAATATTTTTTGTCATAGCCTTGTAGGCTAAGGATTTTCTTGCCATTAGGTTCAACCCAGACGATAAGAGGAGTAGCTTCCAATTGATAGGTTAAAGCTAGAGAATCTGTCGGCATATTTTTATTAAGGAAGCTTACTTGATGTGATTTGCTGTAGCTTGTATTGATATAGTATGAAACAAAATTTTCTTTAATTAAGTTTCTAAGAGAGCTGTCTTTGGCAATATCGTTTTTGAGTCTTTCACAATAAGTGCAATTATTTTTAGCAAAAATTAACATGATAGGTTTGCTTTTGGATTCTATATGTGCAGAATTACTAAAAACGTCTTCTAAGCCTTTGTAGCTCGCCGTATCGATATTTTGGCTGATTTCTTCTAGTGTTTGCGTGTTGTTATTGCCATCGCCAATAGTGATTTTACTCTCCTTGCATCCAAGAATTAAGAGTGGTAAAATTACGCACGTGGTAGCGCAAATAAAAGATTGTTTGTTCATAATCTCTCCTTTAAAAGGTTCGGACATTGTTGTCAAGAAATGTTTGTGGGAGTTGCAATATATGAATATTTAATGGGAGTCTTCTTCATATTCTAGGAATCCTTCAATGCGATCTTTTTGTGTGTCAAATTGCTTCCATAAATCGTTATTAACAAATTCTAAAATCCGTATAAGCCTTCTTTCCCCAGGGAATCCAACGATTCGCATAATTTCTTTGGAATCTGTGCTGATAAAAACCATTGATGGTAATGCAGTGATTTTGTAAAGTTTTGCCATATCAAGGGAATTAACGCCTGAAAGTTTCAAATAAGGGATGTTATGTTTTGTTTTAGAGTTAATATTAATGAGATATGTGGAAAAGTTTAATATTAAATAGCCATGTATGGTTGGATTTTCAATCAGGCTGGTTTTTAAAATCTCACAGTAATAACATTCGTTTTTGTTGAAAATAAGCAAAACATGTTTATCGCCAATAGTAATGTTCTTGTTGTCAAGGAATAATAATGTCAGATCATCAGAGGATTGCGCATTCTCTTGTTGTGTTTTGGTTTCTTGTGAATATGCAAAAGATAGTGTAAAAATGAATGTTGCTATTGTGAGGAATATACAAGATATATTGCAGAAAGAATCCTTAGGATGAGAAAGCTGCGTGCGTAATAAAGAAGTATGAGCAATGAACATGACTATTTGCCTTTCATAGATTGTCGGTCTTTGCATCTAATCTATATATTGAGTTATAATTCTACTCTATAATTTCAAATATTTTTTGAATCATAAATTTTACAATTCTTATTCTCCACAAAGGAATACTATGCAAGCTGGTATCATTGGACTAGGGTTAATTGGCGGTTCCTTAGGATTAGCACTCAAAGAAACTCGACTTTTTCAAAGTATTCTAGGTTACGATTCTAAGCCATTGCATGAACAACAAGCACTTCATTTAGGACTTGTTGATGAATGTGTGAGTTTAGAGGAAATTTCTTCGTGCGCTGTAATCTTTATCGCTGTTCCACTCGATATTGTCGCAACAATAGTTAATAATTTGGTTAACATATCCTCTAGTCAAACAATTATTGACATGGGTAGCACAAAATCCCTCATTCATAGTCTCATTAACCCAGCTATCCGTAAAAACTACATTGGCGCACATCCCATGAGCGGCACTGAGTATAGCGGACCAAAAGCGGCACAAAAGGGGCTCTTTAAAAATAAAATTGTCATTCTTACAGATACTGAACAGAGCGGCGAATTACAATTAAGCTTTGCTAAGGAGATTTTTGTTTCACTTGGTATGCAAATTATTAAAATGGATTCGTGCAATCATGATGCGCATATTGCCTATATCTCACACTTGCCTCATATTCTTAGTTTTGCTCTTGCAAATACCGTATTGGCACAAGAAAAACCAGAAAATATTTTAGCTCTTATTGGCGGCGGCTTTCGCGACACGAGTAGATTATCTAAAAGTTCGCCTATCACTTGGAGAGATATTTTTAAGCATAACAGAAAGCATCTTTTAGAATCTATTCGAGAATTTGAGAAAAATATAGCTCTTGCAAAAGGTTATATTGAAAGAGAGGAATGGGATAAATTGGAGGATTGGATGCGGCATGCAAATTCTCTTTATGAGTTTCTTTAATCAGAGGTTATTCCCCCTAGTTATTTCCCTACACAAAATTGTGAAAACATTGAATCTAATATTTCTTCAACATTGTATGGTTTGGTAATAGCAGAGAGATTTTTAAGAGATTCCATGAGTTCGAAGCTTGCAAGTTCTAAGATATTTTTTTCTAAAAGCGATGAAGCTTTCATAAGGTTATTGAGGGCAGATTCTAGGAAAGTATTTTGAGCGGCATTGGTGAGAATAAACGTGTCGCTATCAATGTGCATGGTGATATATTCTTGAATCTTGTCTGTGATTATTTGACGATGGTTTATGTCTTTTGTGTTGATAACGCAATAGTTGAAATCTGAAAAGTCGTAAGTGTTTTTTTTCGGTAAGTCATTTTTATTGAGCACAATAAGAATACTTTTGGTTTTTATAGAATCTAAATGAATAAAGTCAAGTATTTTGTAGTCGTCTTCATCCATATTACGCGATAAATCAAACACACAAAGCAGTATTTCGCTCTCTTTTGCGCATTCTAGGCTACGTTGCATGCCTTGATTCTCAATAGAATTTGAGCTTGTTCTAATACCTGCAGTATCGGAGAGAGAGATGATATTGCCGTTAATATCTAAGCTTTCAGTGATCACATCTCTTGTTGTGCCTGCTTCTTGACTGACAATTGCCCTATCGCGTAAGAGCAGCAGGTTAAGTAAGGAGCTTTTCCCTACATTTGGTTTGCCTAGAATACTTAGTTTTGCCCCTTGTAAGCGAGAGTAATGCGCACTAGATTCTCTAATGGCGCGGAATCTTTTAATGAGAAATTGTAGTGAAGAGAGTGATTTCTCCAAAATAGCAGGATCCAAATCCTCTTCGCTATAATCAATGCACACTTCGATTTGAGCGATAATTTCTAAGATAGCTTGCCTGCTTGATTCTAACATTCTTGCACATTCTCCTGTAAGGTTACGTACAAGAAGCTGTGTTAGGTTGGTGTTTGTATTATTAATAAGTGCTATTGTTGCCTCAAGCTCTACCATATCTAATTTACCATTACGAAGAGCACGTTTGCTAAATTCTCCCGGACTAGCTAGAGTTGCACCAAAATCGAGCGCAGATTTGAGAATCTCTTGTGTGATAAGTAATCCGCCGTGACTTTGAATTTCTACTATATCTTCTCCATTAAAGCTAAAAGGTGCTTTAAAGTAAATCATAATTGCTTTGTCAAGAAGTCTCCCTTTTGAATCATAAAGGGAGCATAGAGTAGCTTTACGTGGGATAAGTCGAATATTTTTTGAAGAATTTGATGGATAATTTGTATGAATGGCTTGGTTGTGTTTTGGCATAATGAATTGATAGGCAATCTCTAAGGCTTTTTCTCCGCTTAGGCGAACGATGCTTATAGCACTTTTAGAGATACCGCTAGAAATTGCTACAATTGTGTGTTGCTGTTCATTCATACATTCTCACTTTTTATATAATTATTATGTGTCAGTATAGGCATTGTTGATGAAGCTATTAATGATAATCGATTTTTCACCGTTTCCTGTATCACGAGAGACAATGTATTTATGTGGCAGCTCTTGTCGCAAGATTTTTAATGCAATATAGGCAAGCACACCGTCTAAAGGCTTGGTTTCAGCTTTGCCTTGCTCTTGAGCCGTGCGTATAATTGGCTCGAGATAAGCCTTTATAGATTCTTCTTGGTTTCTTAAGAACTGCGCTATTTCTAAATGCACACCATAACCATAGCAAGTGTGTATCCAATTGAATAATAGATAACTCAAAGATTTATAGCGGTAGCCCTTTTGCCCAATTAGCAGGGCTGAATCAATGCCGTCTATTAAAATAGAAACGGTGTGATTGTTGTATGGTTTTACTTCAATCTTTTTTATATCAAGAGGCAGTAATTTGAGAAGTTCGGTTAGTTCTTCTTCTATAATAGAGCACGTTGAGACTATGTTTTGAGTATTTGTTTCTGTAATTAACGTTGTGTCTATTGTATGATTAGCATCCTCTTGGGAAATGATACTTGTCGAATTATCAGAAATATCTTTCCATGGCAGCTGATTGGAGTCATTATCGGAAGTGATAACATTCTTGATGGTATAAGCTTGTATCACTTGCTCGTTATGCAAAGATTGTCGGACAGAATCATCTTGGTGCTGATTGGTAGTATTTGCATGAGAATCTTGTAACGTTTGCAGTCCATCTAATGTGATGCAATCCGCAATAATGATTGCTTCCTTTTTACCAAACCCCCAAAAGCCCGTGCTTGGATTCTGCACTATTTCATAATCAAGCTGCGCAATTGAGCAACTAAAATATTTTGAAGCTTGTAGTAGACAAGAGTCTATAGTATTCGCAGTAAACCTTTTCATTTATTTTACCCCACAGTTTTGATATTGTTAAAATTATTATATAGTAACTTGTGGTGATTGTTTTTATTTTCAGGGTTAGAGTTGTTATTTATGTTGAGAATATTTCCCTTTCTGTTTTTTTATGTCTAGTATTTTATTAATCGCGAGTTGTTGGACTATGGAAATGATGTTGTTTATTGTCCAATATAAGATTAATCCTGCAGGAAAAGTGATAAGAAAAATTGTAAAAATTACAGGCAGCCATTTGAAAACTTTTGCCTGCATAGGGTCGCTAAAGGCGGTTGGAGTAATAGCTTGCTGTGCATACATAGATACGCCCATAAGGACAGGTAAAATAAAATAGGGGTCCATAACACTTAAGTCGTGTATCCAAGCAAAAAAAGGCGCATTTTTTAGCTCAACAGCATTATAGAGGACACGATAAATAGCAAAGAATACAGGGATTTGCAATAATAATGGCAAGCAACCACCAAGCGGATTAGCCCCATGCTTTTTGTAGAGTTCCATCATCGCAGCTTGTAGTTTTTGTGGATCGCCTTTGTGTTTTTGTTGAATCTCTTTCATTTTGGGAGCTAAATCTTTAAGCTTTTGCATGCTAACCATTCCCTTAAAGCTTAAAGGGAACAAAATGATTCGGATAATTAGAGTAAGCACAATGATAGCCATTCCCCAATTTCCCATGTATTGATAGAGATAGTCAAGCAGAGTGAAAATGTATTTTGCAAAGAATGTGATTCTGCCGTATTCTACAACGCTCGTTAAATGCGGGTTAATGGATTTTAAGAGATTATAGTCTTTTGGTCCAATATAGCCATAAAGGGTTTCATTTTGCTCTTTAAGATTCACAAACGGTCTAGGCAATCCTTTAGCAAAAGCTCCGACTACAACAGAAAGCGGCTTATCAATATTAAAGAATAAACTCGTGTAATATCTATCTACACTCGCAATATAGAGTGCATCTGAATAATTTTGTCCTTCTATTTTTGCATCACCGTCTTCCACCTTTTCTATTGCTGTATCGGTTTTTTGTAAAAGCACGCCTTGGAACGCATAGCTATCGCCATCCGCATTGGGTCGCATACCATTACTAATAATGTATTGTGCGGGTTTGCTAAGGTTAATTGTAATTTTGTATGTCATATTTGGGTAGATAGTAAGCTGTTTCTCTACAACGATTTCGCCGAGATTCTGTGTTAAGGTTAGTGTTTGAGCTTCATTGTCAACTACAAGATGATCGATGTTTGCCGTATAGGGAACACTATTTGCGAGCTCGCGCAAATGATTGTCAACAAAGAATATTTGCAAAGGATAGAGACTAGAATTATTGGCTAGAAGAGGTAATCTCTCAAGCTTTTTGTTTTCTCCGCCTACCATACCGAATAATCGTCCAATATGAGTAAAAATACCTTCTTGATGTGGTTGTGTGTATTTATCTGCCTTGAGATATACTTGAACAATAGTACCTTTGGAATCTATATCCATATCAAATTGACTACCTTCCACTCTGGTGATAATGTCTTTTTGTGTGAGTGAATCGGGCAAAAGAGAATTGCTTGAAGAGTCGGCTTGTGATTGTGTTGTTTGTTGTGAAGAAGTATTGGTAACTGCGCTAGGGACTTCACTCTCCATTTTATTTTTAGTCAAGTTTGGTTCAATTGTAGTAGGTGTTCGTATGGGTTCAGGAGTAAAGAACTTTGACCAAACAACAATCACTACAAATGAAATGGCTACTGCTAAAATTAATCGAAGGTTACTTTGTTTATCCACTGGCAAACCTTTATTTTAGATAAACTGAAATTATATAGAATTTTTGGAATCTACGCAATAATAAATGCGTATTGGATTCCACGAAAAAGTAGGTAAGTTTTTGCGGTATTTGAGGGCATATTCGGGATAAATTGTGTGTTTGCTGAAAGCAAAGCAATCTCTGATGCCTTTGCTTCTCTTTGTATTTTTTGGCTGCAAGGAATACAAACGCTGGAGCAAATCCACCTTTACTTAGCGGGTTGCATGATAAGATTCTATAAGAAATTTTGAGTAAAGCGCAAAGTATATTATCAAATTTGATTAGAAGCAGAGCGTAATTGGAGCAAGTTGGATAATAACGGCATGCAGGCGGGATAAATGGGGAAATATATCGCTGATACATTGTGATGAGAAACAGAAAAAGGCTTTGCATATTATTCCCTCTGTGAGATTGCAGATTCTTCATTGAGCAATGTTGTAGTTTCTACTATTAGAAGCGAGTGCATTATAAATTGTTTTATAAAATACTAAAATTTATAATTGAAAGTTTAGGGTAGAAATATGGATAACGATAAGCGATTGTTGGCTGATGAGGTCATTGTGAAGTTCTGCAAGCTAGACAAGGAAGCAGTGATTCCTACGTTTGGAAGTGAAGAGGCGTCTGGTTTTGATTTTTATGCACTCCATTCTTGTTGCATTAAAACCAATGAACATGCTCTTATTCGCACCGGTCTTAGTATGGAATTGCCAAAAGGCTATGAGATGCAAGTGCGACCAAGGAGCGGCTTAGCCTTGCGGCATAAAATTACTATTCTGAATTCCCCTGGAACCGTTGATAGCGATTATCGAGGGGAATTATTAATAATTATTGTGAATTTTGGGGAAGATTTTATAATTCGTAAAGGCGATAGAATAGCACAAGGAGTTGTGCAAAAACTGCCTATCGTGAAGATTGTAGAAGTTTCTACTCTGAATAGCACAGAACGTGGAGAGAAAGGATTCGGTAGTACGGGGATATAATTTGCTTTTTCTTTCTTCTTTCTTTGGGCTAGACTTTTGATAGTTTTGTAAGCGATTATTTAAAATGGTTGTTGCTTAGGAAAAGCTTTATAATCTTTAGATTATTCGGAGATTCGATAATTACATCAAACTGGCATAATTATGCCAGTTTGTATTTCATTGAGATTTGGCTATACATTTAACGCATTAAGTGCTAGCCGTATCGCCCAAAGGCTTGCTTGTTGTTGAATGAAGAGTCTTGATGGGATGGCTGTATGAGTCGAGGTAAGAGGGGGCGTTGAGAGGTAATTTTGTGAAATGACGATAGGTAATTTTGATTTACACAATATGCAGCTAAAAACATATCCAGCAGGTAATTTCAGAAAATTATTGGCACTTGTGTCTTTTGTCGTTAAGCCGCTTGTCGCGATAGCTATATCTGCATTAAAGAGCTGCATAGCACTTCTTGCCATAGCCCTTACGCATGCTTCAGAATAGACGCCAGATTCTTGCAATATGGAATCTTGTATTTTTAGAATGTTTTTTTTGGATTCTATGCTATAAGCAGTTATACCCCCTTTATAGACTTGACTAGCACCGTTTACACTTGTTAGCATTGCGCTTAACACACCACCCGTGCAAGATTCGGCTACACAAATTGTTAATGATTCGCGTATGAGCTTTTGTATAAAGAAAGCTACCAAGTCTCCTTTTAAGAGCTTTTCTCCGAATAGTGCTTGCAGCTCTTGAAAGAAAGATTCTAAGTGAGAATGATTGCCTTGCGCAATTATTTCGTAATGATTATCAGGGGGGCATGAGAGTGTAATATGGTGTTTGTTGGCATAGCCGCCAATAATTTGTAATGTACTTTGTTGTTCGAACCCTAATATCTCGAAGCAAATGTTTTCTTGGTCATGATTCTGTGTTATAGGTACAGATTGGTGTTTGTAAGAATGGTTATACTTTTTTTGTGAATCAACCGTTTGTTTTGCTTTGGTTGTAGGGGATTTAGGTGGGCTTTTATGAGGCTTTGAGGAATGGGCGAGATTCTGCGCGTCGATTATATTATTTTTCTTTAATGCTAACAACTTGGAAATTTTTCTTTTATATCGGTTGTCTTTTTTTGGATAATCTTTAGAATCTTTACTAGAAAACATATATTTTTTGTAAGATTTTTTATTCATAAATTTCCTTGATTGCCAGTAAAAGATTCTAATTATCGCCAACTCTAGCACAACCCATAAAATATAACGTACGTTAGGATTGCTTAAACTATTGTTCTTTGGTAGTTGCTTTTTCTTCTTTGGAATCTTTGCCTTTCTCTTCTTTAAAGATTTTGAAGTTTTTATTCTTCTTAATGAAATTTGATTGCTGTGAATATAAATGCACGATATTCGGATCGGCTAGCAGACAAACTGAATTTTGGTCTTTATCCTCATAATCTACTTTACTTAATAAGTCCCTTGCGACATTTAGCCTTGCACGTTTCTTATCATTAGAATCTACAATAATCCAAGGACAATAAGGAGTATGCGTACGAGAGAACATTTTCTCAAAGGCTTCGGTGTAGTCGTCCCATAAATTCAGAGACTTCGCATCAATAGGGCTTAATTTCCACATTCTTAGAGGGTCATTCTTTCGTCTTTCTATTCTTCTTTTTTGCTCTTCTTGAGAAACGTTAAGGAAGTATTTAAAAATCATTGTTCCGCTTGCTACAAGCATTTGCTCTAAGTTGCTTACTTGATAGATAAATTCCTTATATTCGTCTTGGCTACAGAATCCCATAACTTTTTCAACGCCAGCGCGGTTATACCAGCTCCTATCAAAAAATACAATTTCCCCTCCAGTAGGAAGTGTACTGATGTAGCGTTTGAAATACCATTCTGTTTTTTCTTCCTCTGTGGGCTTAGGCAATGCAACGACGCGACATCCTCTAGGGTTGAGATGTGTCGTTAATGCTCTAATCGTTCCTCCTTTGCCTGCACCATCTCTTCCCTCCATGATGATGACAATCTTTTGTTTTGTTTTCTTTACCCAATTTTGCAATTTAACGAGCTCTATCTCTAGTTTTCGTAATTCTTTTTCATAAAAATCATCTTTGAAAAGATGGTGATGATTAATAATTTTCTTTTTGCTATACACTTCTTTTGGCTCTAAAGATTCTTCTGGTCTTACGACGATTTGCTTTTTGCCCATGATTATCCTTGTAAATTTATATTTAGAATTGTGGAATATATCTAAAAATTACTTAAAAAGCGTTAAGTTATGTGCTCTAATATCGATTATTTTGCAATGTTCACTACTTTATGACTTAAAATAACAATATTTCTTAAATTGATTCGTAATAATTTGGAACTGATTTAAAATATATGAAAATATATAACAAAATAATATAAGATGTTCTAAAACAATAACTTCTTTATTAGAATATTTATCTCAATTTTTCAATAATTTTATGTTACAATTCTCAATCGGAACACATTATTTACTAGTATTGT
The DNA here is from genome assembly GCF_003364265.1 of Helicobacter aurati. GTDB lineage: Bacteria > Campylobacterota > Campylobacteria > Campylobacterales > Helicobacteraceae > Helicobacter_A > Helicobacter_A aurati. Next base: position 132,334 of record NZ_NXLW01000003.1, on the reverse strand, counting down.
CTTGTAATGATGTTGCTTTTTACTTCATTAATTTCATTAAGGTTATCTCATTTTTGAGAATGCCAACTAAAAATCATTTTATATAGCTTGCCTAAAATGAAATAGCTAATCTGAAAGTATTTCAGTGAAGAAAACACAACTATAAGGGAGTCCTAATGAACTTTTTCTCTAAATTAAGTGTCGGTTCGAAAATTGTTCTAAGCGTAAGTTTGGTATTAATTATTTGCATGGTGGCTATGTCCTCCGTTGTTGTTATGCAGTCAAGTAGCATTCAACTTAGAGAGTCGCACAAACTTGTTGATAATGTTGCTAAACGTATGTCAGCCGTAATAGAGGGAAGCCTAGAACAAAATATTGTTGCTATTAAAGTGTCTGAATATAGCATTCAAAAACTTATAGACAGCAATCAAGGTGGCGAACAGCAAATAATGGCAGACAATTTAAGAAGTGCACTAGATAATAGCCTTGGTAATTATGGCTATATTTATGTCAATCAGGAGAATTTCAGCGGATCAAACATAGAAAATCCTAAACACAAACTTCCTGATGGCAAGTTTCTTATTCTAATGCAAGATAAATTACCCGACAACGAAGGCGGCGTAGAATTATTACAAGCTGACTCTACAGTACTTACTTTGCCTAGTGTTGTGCAGGCATTAAATACAGGAAAGCCCGTTATTGGTAATCCACGTAAAGTACGCATTGGTGGTGGAGAAGAAGTATTCGGTATGGGTATTAATATCCCTTTATTGGATAAACAAAAGAGAGTTAGAGGAGTGATTGGAATCTTTGTAGATTTGGCTAAGATAAATGAAGAATTAGCAGGTTCTCAATATCAGGCTTTTGAAAATGATTACAGAGTGCTCTTAACAGGCGATGGCTTAGTGGCAGCACATCCCAATGTTTCAGGATTAGGCGGGCATGTTAAGCAACTAAACCAGCATGCTAGTATGAATGTTATATATGATGCATTAGCGAGCAAAAAAGACGGAGTTTATGAATTTGTTAATTCTCGCGGACATTTAAGCTATGTTGGGATTTCTACTTTTAACTTAGGTGAAAATACAGGCTCATCTTGGGCTGTATTAGAGATTGTCCCAGAGTCTTCGGTGTTTGCACCTGTTGCTGAATTGAGAAATGTCATTATCATATCCATGCTTGTTACTTTGTTTGCTATTATGCTGGTGGTTTATTTTTATGTTAGGACGCAGATTCTTTCGCGTATTGTTAATATTTCTAATTTACTACAATCTTTCTTTAAATATCTCAACCATGAAATCAAAGTTGCCCCTGCGCTTATCCGCCCTCGTTCAGAAGACGAATTAGGATCTATGGCAGATACTATTAATAAAAATATAGAGAAAATACAAAAAGGGCTTACACAAGATAAACTTACAATAGATGAATCTGTTGAAGTCGCCCGATCGGTAGAGCAGGGTAATCTCACCGTTAGAATATCTGCAAGCCCTTATAGCCCACAACTTGTTGAGCTAAAAGAAGTACTAAATAAAATGCTTCAAGTCTTACAAGAAAAAATAGGCAGTAGTCTTGATGAAATTGAACGTGTCTTTAATTCATATATGAGACTTAATTTTACAACAGGGATTGAGAATGCGAAAGGTCGCGTTGAGCTTGTAGCTAACAGCTTAGGAGAAGAGATTCGTGAAATGCTTGTTACTTCCAGTGGCTTTGCTAATGAATTAGAATCTAAAAGCAACATTCTAAAAGAAACTTCTGAAAAACTAGTTAAAGGATCTAATACACAAGCGAGCTCTCTTAATCAAACTGCATCTGCGATAGAGCAGATTACCTCTTCTATGCAGAATGTTTCTGGTCATACAGGCGAGGTTATCCAACAAAGTGAAGACATTAAAAATGTAATTGGAATCATTAGAGACATTGCAGACCAAACCAATCTCTTAGCATTAAATGCAGCCATAGAAGCAGCAAGGGCAGGAGAACATGGCAGAGGCTTTGCAGTTGTAGCAGATGAAGTAAGAAAGCTTGCAGAAAGAACACAGAAGTCTCTAGGAGAAATAGAAGCAAATGCTAATACACTTATACAGGGCATTAATGATATGGCAGAATCTATTAAAGAGCAAACTTTAGGTATTAATCAAATCAACGAGGCAGTTGAGCAACTAGAAACTGTGACACAACAAACATTAGAAATCGCTAATCATTCGCAGGAAATTAGCAATGCAGTAGATGAAATAGCTGAAAAAATCATGAACGATGTGAATAGAAAGAAATTTTAAATTCAAGCCTTTGAATTATTATTGATGCTTTGAAGCTAAGTTTTCACTCAAATTTGTTTGTAATGTTTGATTGGGATTTTAGGATTCCAATCCTTTTACTTGCTAGTAACACAGAGAATCCCAATAACAATTTGAGGATAAATGTTGTATCTTTCCCGAATTAATGAGCAATAGTAAAAGTAAAATTCGCCTTTCCATTTTTCTACTTTGATTATTTAACGTCTGTCTTGTGGATTAACCATTTGAGTATCAATCCAGAATCCTTGATTTATAATTTATGATAGTTAGCCATTTTAATATTCATTACGCTACTTGATTCTTAGCAATTGAGTTTAAGGTTTGCTAATATGTGATTGTAGTTAGAGTTGTTTTTTGTTTGTTGTCTATGTTTATTACTTTATCTTAGTGTAATGTCGTTATTTTCTTATCATTGCCTTTAAGTCTTTGTCCAAATAATCATCAAGTGCTTTTGTGTCTATTTTGCCTGCATTCCACCAAGCATAAACTTCTCTCAACGCTAATTGTCCAAAATTCGCCCATGCAATCAGATTTGTTCTTAGCAAGAATTGCACAGGATTTGCAATTGGATTTCCACTGCGCACGGCTGCATCAATACCATCTATTGCGCAAAGTGTGCCATGCCCAACCAAGAGCATTCTACGTAATTCTGGAATACTACTCTTTGGCACGCAATCGTTCCAATCCTTGCCATTGATAAATCTAGCTCTTATAACATACATCAAGCGAATCAATAACTACGTAACAACAACAGGAATCGCCATCACCATTCCATGCCGAAAATCATAGCCTTGTTCAAAGACTTTGCTTGTAATAACTGCAAATGTTTCTTGTCCCTTTTCTCCGAATCTCCCAAAATTACAAAGCTGAAAAAGATTATAAAAGGGTATCAAAATCCCACTCCCTCTCCCTTGTGCGCCACTAGAGCCCGTCCAATCCGACATAAGATGTCCAAGCCAATTCACAAAGCCACAAAAGATTTTTGCAATGAAATTTCCACCTTGCAGGTTAATCTGTGACTCTTCTGTCTCAATTGTAATAAGCTGCCCATTACTAAGAAAACTCGATGTATTTGTGAATTGATTCAGAATCAAAAAGAATAGTCCGATTAAATCAGGCGAATGTCCTAAACTTTTGAGGCGATGATTTTTTGTGTTAAGATTAGCAACTTTGCCATCTGTGCCATTTTTACCGTTTGTTGTTGTTTGCTCATAATTTACTCTAAATTTATTCTCCAAAAATCCAATCGTGCTTTTTGTGCCTTCGCCTTCCCAGCCGCACAATCTTGCAAGCTTCTCCGTAGCCTTGTGCCATTTTATCGGTAAAGTTTCCTAGCTTACTATTATTTGGGTTTTTTATAGTATTGGGAGCACCAACAAAGACAATATCAATAACCCCTCCAATCACACCACAAGTGCCCGCTATGAGATAATCATATTCATCACATTACGCATTTTTGTAGGTAAATTCTCTTGGATTCTTTTCTGCAATGCAATTTGTTCTGTTTTGCTCATTAAGCTATCAAATGGTTCTTTGCTTAAATCTAGCCCATTTCTTTGCGCGTAAGATTCAAAAGAAGCAACATAGTCGCTAAAGCTCATTGTTTCGTTAAATTCTACACTATCTAGCTCTTTAACAAGGGAAATAGTAAAGTTTGTTTTATCTGCTGTAGAATCTAACTCTGCTTGCAGGCTACAAGATGCGTTTGCTCTTCCTCTTCTGATAGCCAATAGCGCCCATCATAGTCTATATTTGCTAGCATCAAATCCATATCTTGCATGAGCTTATCAAGATTGGCAACGTCTTTTTTTGCTTCTCCAAAAGGGAATCAAGCACATTATTAACTTCGGCAAGCTTATTTCCAGCCTGATTCAATTGATGCTTTTGCACTAGCAATGCATTGCCCTCATCTTTAAGGAAATTTTTATCCATTGAAGAACCCTTTGGCTTGTCGACTGCTAGACTTGAAAACCATCTTTTCACCCGTAAAAACTAAACCTTCTTTAGCAGAGCCAAAAAGCGTATTATCATACAAGGCTAAGATAGATTTCATGCAATCTTCGCATTCAAATGCCTTAATTACGTTATTGAGCTTTTTCTCTGGAATATTTGGGGCAACTAAGATTACGTCAATTACTTTAATGTGTTCTTTAATAAAAATATTTGCATCTTGCATAATTTCTTCTTGATTTGGATTGAAATAGATAATTGATTGACAAATGAATTTGCTAGGCAGTGTTTCCTTAATCCTTGAAAGAATCTTGCGATTTATTCAAGCAAAAAATAAATAATTTCTAAAAATCTTGCAAACATTGGAATCTAATTTCTTAGTGACACTTAAAAGATGTTATGCAAGGCTGCTAGAAATGCTAGGAATTTGTAATAAGCGGATTCTTATGGGGTGATTGAAAGGCATAAGATAGCGTTTGTGCTATTTTGTTACAATTATAAGTTATTTCTTCAATGAGGCGGCTATGAATCTCAATCATGAACAACAGCTTGCGTGCAATGCGCCCTTGGGCTACAACCTTGTTATCGCAAGTGCAGGCACAGGCAAAACTTCAACTATAGTCGGCCGTATAGCGCATTTGTTGCAGCAAGATATTCGCCCGGAACAGATTCTATTGCTTACATTTACGAATAAGGCTGCTAATGAAATGATTACGCGAGTGGCAACGATGTTTGGTAAAGATGTCGCAGATAAAATAGAATCAGGGACTTTTCATAGCGTAGCTTATCGTTATCTTAAGGCATGCAAGCCTATTGTACTCAAACAACACAGGGAGTTAAAAATACTTTTTAAAAGTATTTATGAGAGACGATTCTTTGGCAGAGATAAAATGCCTTATTCTTATCAATACCTTTATGAATCCTATGGACTTTTCCATAACACCACAGTGAATGGAAGTTATCGTGATTGGTTGCAACAAAAGAATGTTGAGCAATTAGAGTTTATAGAGATTTATGAGGATATTTTTGCTGAATTTAATAAGCTTAAGAGAAGCTATGGCTATGTGGATTATAATGATTTATTGATTCTCTATCGTGAAGAACTAAAGCAATTAGCAGACGATGATTCTATTCCTTATATTGAGGTGCTTTGTGATGAATATCAAGATACTAATCCTTTGCAAGATTCTCTTTTGCGCACTATTAATCCAAAGAGCCTTTTTTGTGTGGGAGACTATGATCAAAGTATCTATGCTTTTAATGGGGCAGATATTAAGATTATCACCAATTTCATGCAAAATTATGCTAACGCGAAAGTTTTTTCTTTAAGTAAGAACTACCGTTCCACGCGATATATTTTGCAGCTTGCCAATAAGGTTATCTCTAATAATCCTAGAATTTACCCTAAAGTTCTTGAGGTAGTCAAAACGGGGCATGCACATACTCCTGTGCTTCTACAATATAATGATTTGTTTGCGCAGTATAGTGGCATTGCTAGGCAGATTCAAAAGTTGCACCATAGAGGGGTTGCCTATGATTCCATAGCCATTATTTATCGCAATAATGCAAGTGCTGACGGAATCCAAGCTGGACTTAGAGCTCTTAATATCAATAGCAAACGTAAGGGAAGCACAAGTTTTTTTGATAGCAAAGAAATAGAATTTCTGCTTTGTTTGTGTGGCGTCTTGGCAAATACAAAGGACATGATGAGCTATATCCATATTTTCAGTCATGCAAAGGGTATTGGAAATTCTATAGCGAAAGATTTGTTTGAAGCACTCATGATAGTAGGCGATGGAGATTGTAAAAAGGGATTGCTACAACCAAATAAGCAAAAAGAATGCTATCGCATGCGCGCGAATAATAGCGGTGTCGGGCTTTTTGATGAATTTTTCCGCAAAGAAGAAAGAAGTCGATTCGATTCTATCCTACACCCAGATTTTCGTTCTCATCCACTTTTAGAGCATTATAGAATCACCAAAGAGGCGGCGGTCTTTTTGAATGACTTTTTTGTTGCGTATCAGCGAAATTGCACGACTTATAATCCTTCTCTACTTTTAAGTAATCTTATAGATTCTCATTTTTATCAAAAATATTTGCAAACGCTCCTTAAAGAACGCGCTAAAGACAAAGAAGGGAAAGTTGACACATTGCTTTTAGAATCTACAAAAAAAAGGATTGATTCTAAACTTGCGATTTTGCATAATATTTCAAAAAACTATAAAGATTTGCAAGGATTCTTAAATGCTATGGTGTTAGGAAGTAGTGAAATGGGCGAGGGCGCAGGCGTTAACCTTCTTAGTGTTCATGCGAGTAAGGGCTTAGAATTTTCTTGTGTGTTTTTGGTGGATTTGATGGATGGGAGATTTCCGAATCATAAACTTGTTTCCAAAGGTGGGAGTATAGAAGAGGAGCGCAGACTTTTTTATGTAGCTTGTACGCGCGCAAAGGATTTGCTTTATTTATCTTTTGCTTTACAAGATATGCGCGAGCAGAGACATTATAAACCTTCTGTTTTTCTCTTTGAAGCAGAGCTATTGAAAGAGGGAGACTATGATATAGCTAAAATAAGTGATAACACACAAGAGGTTATAAATTAGTGTGTTTGTTAGATTTGCAATTAAGTCAACGCAATTAAGCCTCATAACAAGACACTTCATAGATGGTTTTACTGATTTCAAGATACAACACATGTATTAAAGTTACTTAGTTTGATACAAATAGTAGTCTTTATTTGTCTTTTTAAAGTATAATTCTTATCTTTTAATTCCAATGAGGATCTTTAGCTCAGTTGGTTAGAGCGCTCGGCTCATAACCGAGTGGTCGTAGGTTCAAGTCCTACAAGATCCACCACTTCTTTCACTATTGTATTTCTTACTTATTTTCTAGCAATGATTAGATTTCTTTTGATTTTTGTAGAGATTCCAAAATTCATGCGCAGTTCGAGGACTTTTATTGCCTGCTTGTGTAGCAAAATTGATAGCGTCTTGTTGTATGGTTTCAAATAGCTTTTTTGCTTTGGCTTTTGCTCCTCTCTTATTTGTTTCTTGAAAGCTTTTTAGGATAATAAATTCTAACACTGTGAGATATTCTGTTGTGCCAAACGTGTAGAATCCTATACTTAAGGGAAATCTATCACTAAGAGAGAGTATTTCATGAGTATATTCCTGATTCTGTGAAGTGTCTTCTTGTATAATACGGCGAAGATTTGATGTCGCATAGATAAGTATATTACAAGGTTTTTTCTCAAATGAACCCTCTAGCGAGCTTTTCAGACTGCGATATGAATAATCGTTAAGTGAAAAAGCCAAATCATCACAAAAAATAATAAAGGAATATTGTTTGTAGGGACGTAAAAAGTCCATGATAATAGGAAACATTGCAATATCTTTGCCCTCGATTTCAAGGATTCGCAAAGGTGATTCTGCAAGATATTTACTTAAGACGGCTTTGACTACAGAGCTTTTCCCGCAACCTCTAGCACCCCATAAAAGCGCGTTACAGGCTGGTTTGCCTGTTAAAAAAGCGAAGGTGTTAGAATCCAATCTTGTTATTTCTGTCTGCAACCCCAATAAGTCAGTTTCTTGCACAATATCAAGTTCTTCTATGGGGTGTAGATAACAGATATTGCCTACATTTCGCAAAATTGCTGCTTTAGTTTTCTCCCAGTCAAGAGTAAAAAAATTTTGAGAAACTTTCATATTTTTCCTTATTATAGAGTTGTTGTGTGTTTAACTTTAATGATTTATTCTTTATTGTAATATTTATAGAGTGTAAAAGATAGAATTATCGAGACTTTTTCAATGAAATGAGCCGTAATTAATTCGCGCGGCGCTACCCCATTATAGATAACGCATAATGGTTTGATTATATTTTAAATTTAATAGATAAAAGGAGGAAAATGAAGTGGCTCCGGATGCAGGATTCGAACCTGCGACCAAGTGGTTAACAGCCACCTACTCTACCGCTGAGCTAATCCGGAATATTTAAAGAGCATAATTATAAGAGAAATTTCATTTACAATCAAGTGCTTTATGCACTTTGATTCTAGGTTAATAAAAAATAATAGATTGTTGAGTGCGACTATTAATTTTGTTTTGGGTATAAGCTAGCGATTTTATCGAAATCCATGCTTAATGCAAAATTTTCTTGGAATCCCAAGAAATGATAAAATCTGTCTGTTGTTGTAAATATCTGCCCCAATGTAGAATGTCTGTCTTTTCTCATAAGGTTTTCTTTAAAGTATTTTTCTACTTCTCGTAACTCATTGTCAAAATCATCTGTTCCTGGAAACCTCTGTCCATTAGCAAGAACTAAACGTATTTTGTTACAAGCCATTTCTTTTTTATTGCAAACTACTTCTTTTGTTTTTAAAAGATAGAGGGCTTCTAGCCATGTTGTGCTGCTAGGTTCGATAGATAATAATTTAATGTCGTGTTGTAATAGAGCGAGATGCCAATTGAGGTTATTTTCAATACGTGCTACAAGTCCATCTTCTTGATACTCTTTGTTAAATTTATTGATTTCATCATGTAAGATTTTCAATGTAATGTCAATACTTTTACGTTTTATTTTGTATTTTGATTCTAAACTTGTGTCTTTAGAATCAAGTACGGCTTTTGAAAGCCCAATATATAAACCGCATTGTACGTCACGACAAAAATCCAGATAACGGTAAGCACTCTGTAAGATGTCATCTGTGTGAGTATTCCAATCAGGAAGATAAAAGGCGACAGACGGTTCTGTTTTTGGCGGATTTGTTTTATAAGTTGACACTAGAGTGCGCAAATAAACATAACGATATGAGTCAACCATTTGATAAATAGTTTGTTCTTCGAGAGGCAATATCTTGCTATACCATTGCGGTTCAACTTTAACTACCTTTTTTTCCCACTCTACTGGCGTTTTAACGAAAGGTCTGTTATGTCTTGTTGGACCTGCAATAGAATTGCTCATTTCGATAAATGGAATACTTGGTTCGGTTTTCATATAGCGATAATGTCCGTCAAATGACATGATAAAATCTGGAGTCGTGGAACAAAAATGAGAAAGTAATTTGCTTAATGGAAATTTTGGATTTGCGAGAATATGAGGTTCGATTTCAGCAAAATCATATTCGATTTGACCATTTTTTGACATATACTCTAGGAATGCTTTTGCAAAAGGACTTGTGGCTGCAGCAGAAAGACACAGTAACTTTATTGTCATATTCTTTTTCTCCAATAAATGTTGATGCGATATACCTACTAATTATAACTTTGTTTTGACTTATTTTGATATTTTACTGATAGATTTTCAAAAGAAATATTTATATTTACTATGTACAATTATGGATTGTAGGCAAAATAACGAAATTGCTTTTTTAAGCCTTTAAGAGCAAACTATATTATATTCCTTATATTCCCATTTTCCAGTCTCATCGATTTTAGCTTGTTGTGTTAGTAAGTTTTTGATTATTGCCATATTCTTTATGTAAAATTAATGTATAATTGCGTTGTATTTTATGGGCATTGAAACAATCATAGTTGCAATAACGTTAGAACTGAAGTTATTTTATCTATTGATATGATTCTCAATATTGGCAGTTTGTTTTGATTTTACTAAAAAGTTACGCATAAGATTCAGGAGAGTGCTATGGCTATCAAAAACAATGATAACAAATCAGATTTCTTTGTAGATTTACCTATGGTTTTTTCTGTGGTAAAAGCTGATGAATTAGTGGCAAGTGCTAATGAGTTTTATGGAACAAATATCATTTTGCCAAAAGCAGGCGGTAGATTTGATGTACGTTCTACCCAGGGCGTGGTGCATAAATTCTATCTTTACAAACTTACTATGAGAAAACTTGATTCTGAAGAAAGGCAATTTAAAAATAATGTAAGCGGGTTTGAGACAACCATGGAAAAGATGGGCGTTTTTTCGAATCTTTATGAGGTTATGACTTTTGCAGATACAATAACGATTTTTTCAAATCTCAATGAAGCAGATATTTTTCTTAGAGCAGTACTTAGAGCGAATGACGATAATACAAAGTCTGTGTTTCTTTGTGCGGATTCTGAAATAGAGGGATTAGAGCACTTATAGTTTAGATGATTGTCTGTTATATATTAATTTAGTGTCTTAACTTTTATGACGTTTATGAATAAGACGTATAGCTAAACTCGAGTCTTTGATAAGACGTGATACATTGTTTACCTTAGTTTATTTGCATTGAGAAAGGCAGTAGAGTGTTTTAAGTGTTTATGAAAAACAATAGGCGAATTGTTCCATTTATTGAGGTGCTATGAGAATTATTATTTAGACATTTGATCATCTATAATACAGCAGCATTTGGCAATATTATTGGAAATGGATTATTAAGATTCTTCTAAAAAATAGCTTATGCTTGCAAATCCAGCAATTCCACATTGTTGTATTTCTGAAATTCTTGTATCAGTAGTGATACCCCCAAGCGCAATGATATGTTGTTTGAGTTTGTTGTTTATTTTCTGTAATGTCGTTGTACCCAAAGCCTTGTTGCCATTTTTCTCATAGAAAATTGGACTAAGTGTTACAAAATTACTACCTAGCCCAATAGCCTTTTGCGCGTTGGCAAGGTTATGTGCACTGTAAATAATGGGCGCAGAGCAAGCTTTAATGGTTTCTAATGGCAGAATCTTAAATAATATCCCTGTCTCTAGGAGCGGCATATCTGATTCCTTTAGATGAATACCTACAAATTTTTCTTGCTCATAGAGTGTTTGCAGGATTGCTAGTTTATTAGATGAAAAATTAAGAATCGGCGTTATGTCAAGCGTGCTACACATTGATAGAAAAATTTCAATTAAATCCCATTCTTTACGGCTAAGGGGTTGTCGATCGCAAATAGCATTGTGATAGCGCAAAGAAGCAAATTTAAGTTTAATAGGAAGAGATTGTTTGTTAAATTGCGTCATCTTATTGTGTGCATAATGTAATTTTTGTCTGAAATGTAATAAATCTATGTTGTCAAGATTACCATAATACTCTCTTGAAGTAATTAGATAGGCAAACATTAGAAGATTTCACTTTGCAGTATTACAACAAAAATCGTGCTACCAATAATGCTAAGTAAAATATTTTTGAAAATACTATGTATAGTTAATGCAAAAATAATGCCCACAATATTACAAAGATCTATTTCATGCAAATCAGGAAAGCGTAAAACAATGTCCTTACACGCATATATAAATATCATAGCAATAAGACTTGGAGGCAGGATTATACCTAAAATAGAAACTATTTTCGGAATGTATTTATAGAAAACTATAAAAGGCACAAAACGTGTAAAAGCAGTAGACAAGGCTATAATAGCAATATATATGTAAATTTCCATATCACTCCCCCTGAAATATATCGCTATTTTACAATGAATTCTGACAATACGATGTTAGAGAAGAGTATTTTGAAATGTTATCGATAAGCATTGATATAGTGAATTTAAGAAATATTTAAGAAAGATATGGCACACTGATTGCATACGAATATTTTTTATTTTAGGAGCATGCTCTTCAATTTTTGTGATTCTAATATTTCACAAGAGAGTTTTTATTCATTGACAAAAATTTATTTTAGTATCCTAGTGTGATACTATCAAATATTGCTTGTGTGATATTGTTGTGCTGCTTGTTGGCTATGTGTTTTTGCATAAGGGAAAACAATGAGCGAACAATAATATCTGTTTCAATGTTCACTCTTCTGCCTGTTTGATAGGCATGGAAAAGTGTTGTTTGCATTGTATGCGGAATAACAACTAACTCAAAATATTTATCACACACATAGTTAATTGTAAGGCTTACTCCATCAACACATACACTTCCCTTATTAATCATAAGTTCTAATGTTTTAGAATCTGCTTGGACATGAAAAATAGTTTGATTGCTTATTGTTTCTTTTTTGATAATTAAACCTATTGAATCTATATGCCCTTGAACAATATGCCCATGTAATCCATCGCTAAATTGTAATGCAGGTTCAATATGTACAAGCCCTATTAAATTTTCGATGGCAATGCTCTGTGCAGTTTCTTTACTGATCTCTACACAAAAATAATCTTTTTGCGTTTCGATAGCTGTAAGACATGCACCATTTATTGCAATACTATCGCCTAAACTCGGGAATAGAGGAGACTCTAAACATAAGATATTATTGCGATAATTTCTAACGCGTGCAAATTGTCGAATTAATCCACTAAACATTGGCTATCTACATTATGGTTATTTATGTCAAGTGTTCTGTGGCAGTTTCTTGATTGTGGTATCTGTGGTAATTTGTTCATTTTATAGAATATCAAATACTTTGGAATCTTATACCAAAATCTTTCATGAGATTTTGATGAATCTCTTTGATTTGTTTGGCAATACCAGGGAACTTATATTAACCTTTTCTTTCTAAAGTCTTTAAGGACTTTTGTGTAATATTGCATTTGATCTGGAGTTCCTAATGTGACTCGACAAAAGTTATCATATCTGGTGAATTGTCTTCCTACAAGGATATTTTGAAGTTTCATGTTGTTTGCAAAATCATCGAATTGACCCGTAATTTCATGAAAAATAAAGTTTGCATGTGATGGGGCGTATTTCAAGTCAAGAGAATCTAAGGTTTTAGTAATGATTTGCTTTGATTTGAGATTAGAATTTACACAATATTGTCTAAAATTAAAATCCTTAATGGCAGCACTCGCAGCAATTGCTCCTAGTACGTTAATAGATTCAAGCTCCAAAAATTCATCAATCCTACGTTTTAATTCTGACGTCGTGATAATGTAACCCACACGCAATCCAGCAAGTCCAAAAATTTTAGAGAAAGAACGTAACACAATAACATTCTTTGTACTATCCTTAAGAATATCAATACCGCTTTTGAATAGATTGCTTACAACATACTCAGCGTATGCTTCGTCTATTAAAAAAACGGTAGTAGTTTTTGCTGTGCGTATCCAAGAGTATAAGTCATTTGCTCCTATGATGTTAGAGGTAGGATTATTGGGATTACATAAGTAAACGAGGGAAACGCCATCAAATTCCCTTTCATTTCTTTTCATAGAATCAATGTCAACATTAAATTCAGAATCGAGGTTAAATTTTACAACTTCAATATTCAAAGGTCTAGCATATTCTTCAATAAATTCGAAAGTTGGATTGGGGATAATAATGCGAATCGGCAAATTAAGCTCTTGTGCCATTTTATTAGCGGCATAGATAGAAGATTGGATTCCAGCAGATGAGCCATTGGTAAGACAAATTTTATCTGCCTTGATTTGGTGGAAATTCGCAATATCAGTTCGTAATTTATCTACTGCTTCATGTGGATAGAAAGGAATCTTAGTTAAACTCCTTTCAATAGCCTTTCGAGCTAGTTGTGAATACCCATAAGCGTTTTCATTATAATTAAGCATTAAAGGATTGTCTCTAGTTGGTTGTTTGAATTGCGTTGTGGCAGCATTCATGGGGGATAACATTCCTCCTAAGGCAAACGTACCGCCAATAAGTGCTCCAATCTTTAAAATCTCTCTTCTAGCTGAGTTTTGCGTATTTTCCATAAAGCTGACTCCTTATAGTGAATGTATAATCTGCGGTTATATTTAAGCTAATCTTACAATAATTTCACTATAAATGCAATATGGATAAAGAAATTAAAGATAATTTTGAAGATATGCTAAGAATTTAAATTATTTTCTGAACCAATGTTGTTTTTGCAGAAAGTAATGTTACAAAATTATTCTTTAGCAAATAAGTAAACGCAATAAAAGTCCTTTTTTTCAAAAGTATTATACTAACTTCTGTTAGTATAATTTCATTTTATTGAAAGGTTATAGATGGAGAAAGTTGCAATTATTACGGGTAGTGCGAGCGGCATAGGATTAGAGATGGCAAAGGCTTTCTTAGATTCTCAATACAGAGTTGTTTTTTCAGATATTAATAAAGAAGCATTAGATTCTGTGGTGGCATTACACAATAAGTCAAATAGTTGCATAGGAATCCTTTGTGATGTGAGTGATGAGGAAGCAATTAAAGAACTTATAAATGGAGCATACAAACATTACAAACGCATTGATGTATTGATTAATAATGCAGGGTTGCAACATGTTGCTAAGATTGAAGATTTTCCTACAAATAAATTTGAACTTATGATTAAGATTATGCTGGTTGGAGCATTTATTTCAGTAAAACATGTTTTACCAATTATGAAAAAGCAACAATTTGGACGTATTATTAATATGTCTTCTATCAATGGCTTGATAGGTTTTGCTGGCAAAGCTGCCTATAATAGTGCAAAACATGGACTTATAGGATTAACTAAGGTTATTGCATTGGAATGTGCGCAATATGGAATCACAGCCAATGCAATTTGTCCAGGATATATAGACACACCTTTAGTAAGAGGGCAGATGCAGGATTTAGCAAATACTAGAGATGTAAGCTTAGAGCAAGTTTTAGATGAAGTGCTGTATCCGCTTATTCCACAAAAGAAGCTTATTGATATTCAGGATGTTGCCGCTTTAGCATTATTTCTTGCTTCAGATTCTGCAAAACATATTACAGGGCAATCTTTAGTGATTGATGCAGGTTATACCGCGCAATAATAGCACGATAAGGAACAACATGACAGCTATTATTGTGGGATTGATAGCCCTAATGCTATTTGCTTATTTTGGTTGGTCTATCTTATGGGTAGCACCTCTTGCAGCTGGGATTGTAGCGGCATGGAGTGGGTTAAATTTATTTGAAAGCTACACAAATGTTTATATGAATGGACTAACAGATTTTGTTGTGAAGTGGTTTCCTGTATTTATGTTGGGTGCTATTTTTGGTAAGTTAATGGAAGTTACTCAAATGGCATCTTCTATTTCTCTTTTAATTGGTAGGCTTTTAGGTGAGAAAAGAGCAATTTTAGGCGTTATTCTTTCTGCAACAATCCTTACATACGGGGGAGTTAGCCTCTTTGTTGTTGTTTTTGCTGTGTATCCTTTAGCACTTTCTTTATTTAAGGCAGCAGACATTCCAAGGAGACTTATCCCTGCTACTATTGCGCTTGGTGCTTTCACTTTCACTATGGTAGCTATACCTGGGACGCCACAAATACAGAATCTCATTCCTATGAAGTATTTTGGGACAACGCCTATGGCTGCTCCGATTATGGGGATTATCGCAAGTCTTATTATGTTTTTGGGTGGATATTTTTATCTCAAGTATAGAGAAAGTACTTTGAGGCTTAAAGGCGAACATTTTGATATTTCAGAGAATATTAAAGCAAATCAAACAGATTCTAATCCCCCGCATTTTGTTATTTCTTTAGTTCCATTATTGTGTGTAGTTGTAGCTCTTAATGTTTTTCAATTTGAGATTATTAATGCCTTGCTTTGTGGTATAGGTGCTATATTTCTTTTGAGTTTCAAAAAAGCCAAAAGTTTTGTCGCGGCGATTAATGAGGGTGCACAAGGTTCTGTGATTGCTATATTAAATACAAGTGCCGCAGTGGGGTTTGGTTCTGTCGTAAAGTCCGCACCAGGGTTTAATAGTTTGACTGATTTGCTTTTAAGCATCAAGGGTAGTCCACTTATTTCGGAAGCAATTGCAGTGAATATTCTAGCAGGTGCCACAGGCTCTGCATCGGGAGGCATGGGAATAGCACTACAAGCATTAAGTGAGAAATATAAAGAAATAGCGATAACGCAGAATATCCCTTTAGAACTTTTTCACCGTGTCGCTTCCATTGCATCAGGAGGGCTTGATGCCTTACCACATAATGGTGCTGTCCTCACTTTATTGGCTATTACAGGTATGACGCATAAAAAGAGCTATTTGGATATTTGTGTGGTAGCAGTCATTATCCCTATTGTTGCCTTGATAGTCGGGATAATAATGGTCTATTTTGGTATTTATTGATTATTATTTTAGTCTGTAAAACTTCGTTAAGAACATTGTGTTATGTTAAAACATGATGTAGATTCTTCTTGGGTAATGGGTTACTAATTGATACATGATTGATGGAAGTCGCGGAATCAAATAACGAGAACCTACGTAAGTCAAGATTTCTGGTTATAGTAGGTAGCTTACAATCCAAAATTTATAAACTCTTAAAATCTGTATGGCAATTATTATGTTTAATTGTGTACCGAGTTGATTATGTAATGTTATGTAATACCGCATAATTAAATATTATAGAAGGAGACTTTTAATGTTTTTATTACAAAGATTCACTCATGCCTGTGTAGTGTTAGCCTCTAGGTATTTACCTGATTCGTTTGTTATTGTTGCTATTCTTACGCTTTTTGTTTTTTGTGTCGCTATGTTTTCTACACAGCAAAGCGCGCTAGATATGATGCAGCATTGGGGAGGAGGAGCTTGGTCGTTGCTTGGATTCTCTATGCAAATGGCGTTAGTTCTGGTATTGGGACAAGCTTTGGCAAGCGCAAAGATTATTGCGAAGTTTCTTAAGTATCTTGCTAGCTTACCTAAAACCTATCTTAGTGCCATTGTATTGGTTACTTTGTTGGGTTTGGTGGCAAATTGGATTAATTGGGGATTTGGATTGGTAATTAGTGCAATTTTTGCTAAAGAAATTGCCAAGAGCGTACGAGGAGTGGATTACAGACTCCTTATTGCTTCTGCGTATTCGGGATTCGTTATCTGGCATGGAGGGCTTTCTGGTTCTATTCCTCTAACTTTAGCTAATGGTGGAGAAACACTCGTTAAGACAACAGCAGGAGTTGTTACAGAAGCAATTCCAGTTTCAATGACAATCTTTTCTTCTTATAATCTCATTATTTGTGCAATTATTCTGGTTTGTCTCCCGCTTATTCTTACTTTTATTCATCCGCCAAAGCAGGAAGTTATCGAAATCGATAAAAAATTACTTGAAGATAAGGAGGAAGTAGAGGTTATTAGCCATAAAAATGAGCATACTTTTGCTGAATATCTTGATAGACACGCGCTTATTAGCATGTTAATAGGGGCTTTTGGCATAACATATATTATTCTGTATTTTGCAAAGGGAGGTACGCTTAATCTCAATATTGTTAATACAATTTTTCTTTTTGCTGGAATTTTGTTGCATAGAACACCTATTGCCTATATTAAAGCAATTAATCGGGCAACAAGAAGTGCAGCCGGAATTTTGTTGCAATTCCCTTTTTATGCTGGGATTATGGGTATGATGATGGGTGTTTCTAGTAGTGGAGAATCTTTCGCAGGATTGCTTTCTTCTATGTTTGCTAAGATTGCAACTCCAGAGACTTTTCCGCTATTGACATTCTTAAGTGCTGGTATTGTGAATATTTTTGTCCCATCTGGAGGAGGGCAATGGGCAGTACAAGCGCCGATTATGATGCCAGCTGGACAGGCATTAGGAGTAGATCCTTCTGTGGTTGCTATGGCGATTGCATGGGGAGATGCTTGGACAAACATGATTCAGCCTTTTTGGGCTTTACCGGCGTTAGCGATTGCTGGATTGGGTGCGAAAGACATTATGGGGTATTGTGTAGTAACTTTAATATTTGTTGGTGTTGTTGTTTGCGGTGGGTTTTATTTGTTGACATAGTTATGGCAGATTATTGGAATCCACCATTTGCAACATTGTGATTCTGTGTTATTAGAGTAGAGAGTGATGATTATTTACCTACTAAGGTCTTAATGTATTGGTCTGCAAGATATAACCCATTACTTTGGTCGCCTATTAGTTTAATTTTATCTATAATACCTCTAAAGAGAGCCTCTTCCTCGTGTTGTTCCGCTACATACCATTGTAAGAAATTAAAAGTTGAATAGTCTTTCTCCTCAAGCATAAAGCTTACAAGTTCATTAATCGATTTTGTAATTGATACTTCATGTTTATAGGTTTTCTCAAATACATCAAGCAGATTTTTAAAATTATTTTCTGGTTTTGCAATAGCTTGTAGTTCCACCAATGAATCTGTTTCATTAAGATAAGTGATTAACTTTTGTGCGTGCTCATTTTCTTGTCCAGCATGTTTAAACAAAAAGTCTCCAGCACCTTCATAGCGATTTTTGAAACACCAAGAACTCATGCTTAAATATAAATTCGCGGCATACATTTCTTTTGCAACTTGTTCGTTTAATTTTTTAACAACTTCTTGACTTATCATAGTTAGTCTCCTTAAATTTGTATGTTTAATTTGACATCAGCAAATTAACATTATCATTATATATATAAAATGATAATAATGCAAGTATTTTTTTATTAATTTATCATAATTTATATAAAAATGATAAAAATTTCATAAACTACCACTTTATAAAAAGAAATATCCTGTCTATTTATTAATATAAATGCAATTATGTGATAATAATAAGATAGATGAAGATTGATTGTCATTGATATAAATCAGAATCTAAAGAGAATACTTGCGCTTATGTCAAGATAGAGATTCTATATTGACTCTTTACAAATAATAATTTTCGAATTACAATAATGAATTTATTTCGTATTAATACTACTAAGGATAATGATGGGTTATGTTACGCCAGTCATTGCTACGACAAGAGAGCAACTTCAACACTACATTGCAGAATATCTCACTTTGCGTTCAAATGCAGTTCAAGATTCTCAAGCATTAAGTTTAGGGTTAGTCCCAACTATGGGGGCGTTACATGATGGACATAAAAGCCTTATAGAGTCAAGTGTTGCCAACAATGCAGTAACTGTCGTGTCAATATTTGTGAATCCTACACAGTTTGCTCCAACAGAGGATTTAGCAAAGTATCCGCGCACATTAGAGCAAGACATAGAAATATGTACAAACTTAGGAGTAGATATTATTTTTACCCCAGATTCTAGGGAAATGTATGACACTGATGAAATTACTCTTTGTCCACCAAAGTCTATGGGATATATTTTAGAGGGATATTATCGCCCTACGCACTTTGCGGGTGTATTGCAGATTGTGTTAAAACTTTTTAACCTTATGTTGCTTCCAGCTTCTCTACTAAGTCGATGTGCGATACGGGGTTATTGCGTGCGGGCATATTTTGGCAAAAAAGATGCGCAACAACTCGTAATTGTGCAAAAAATGGTGCGCGATTTGTGTTTGCCCATTGAAGTTGTGCCTATGCCAATTGTTCGTGATTCTGATTCTTTAGCGTTAAGCTCGCGCAACGTCTATTTAGATTCTATTCAGAGAAAAGAAGCCTTAGCCTTACCACGCGCCATATTGCGAATGCAACATTTAATTTTGCAAAATGACGTTAGGAATATCGCAGCTCTTAAAAATGAAGCTGCTGCGGTTTTACAAGGATTGCAAGTTGATTATATGGATTTTTATACCCATGATTTGAAACTCATAGGAGATCAAGATGTAGCAAGGAATTGTATTTTTCTTGTCGCCATTCGAATAGGCACGATAAGACTACTTGATAACCTTTGGATAGAATAACCTCTTAAGAGTAGTGCTTACAAATTGTTTCTTGTGAAATTAAATAGCATGATACAGAATCTATTTAAGGAGAGTTATGCGGCTTTTAGCAATTTTTTTGTTTTTGGGTTTATGTGTAAGCATAGAAGCGCGTTATACAACCCTTGATGATGCTCTGTTAAATGGCACAAAAAAGGTAGATGTTGTTTTGTATGGTAAATATACAAATACCTCTGGTGGTTATATTAATGGTTCAGTTGGGCTTGGTTATATTACAGGGTTTTATTATAGTTTGCGTGCCGCTATTTCATTTCGTGCCGCGCAGAGTTTCTTTGATTCACAAAATGCCTTTAGAAGAGATTTTGGCGGAATCAATGGCACAATCATAGGCGATAGTGCAATATTGTTAGGGGAGTCTTTCCTTGAATATTTTGATGGAGATACTGCTATTAAAGCAGGGAGATTTCAACCCATTAGCGAATATGTTAATACTTTAACTGATGGAATCTGGATACGAAATGCAAGCCTTAAAAATCTGACATTGGAGGGGATGTGGGCATATAGAATGGGGCGCGTGAGCTATTATGAAATGCTGCCCTTTACGCGTTTGGGTGGCAGTGATTCTATAGGCTGGTTTGATGTTGGTGGGAAGTATTTTCTTTCGAATAATAAAGGCGACAATAAAAGCTCCATGTATATTAGCATTTTTAGTACATTTATACCTAATGTATTTGGGAGTGTCGGTATTAGGTGGCATTCTGGGTTTCGATTTAATGGGAGTGAAACTTGGTTTGGGGTGGATGCAGGATTTGCAGGTAGTTTTGAGGATCATCAAAGCAGATTCTCCGCAGACAATAATACGTTTTTGTTTGATGCTAAATTAATCTTTGGTTTTAGTTGGTTGGATATTGTTGTGGGATATGTTATGAGTGGTAGAGGCGGCATGGGGGGACTTAATAGTCTTGGTGTAGGTAACGGGACACAGGCTGACGATTCTTTGTTTTATAAGAATATCCATCCCTTTTTTGTTTGGGGCGGTAACGCTATTAAGTTCGGAAGAAATGCTAAATTAATTTATGCCGCTTCAAGACTTAGTTTTTTTGATAATAAATTGAGTGCGTATGTAGCGTATGGCGCAACATTCTTTGATGGATATAGTGGTAGATACGGGAGCAATAATACGACAGGTATTATCCAAAATGAACTTAATGTTATGGTGGAATTTGCTATTACGCGAACTTTAAATGTTGTAGCGTATGTTACTGATACGCATTTTGGTCGTGGTGTGCCAAACATCTTTCAAGTTAATGGCGGTTTTCGTTTTATGTTCTAAATGGAGAATGTAATTTAATTGAAGCTTTATGCGCATAAGAATGCGCAACCAAGATTCCAATGCAATGTTATTCGTTGCTTTATTTGTGCTGCTTGCTTTGCAAGAGAATCATAGCTTTTTATTATCTATATGTAACGTTGTTGGCATTGTTCAGCAAGTAGTTTTGTAGAAATCCGAGTATAATGTGCTTTCGCAGATTATCTAGGAGAGGATTGAATGCAGCCAATGCCCAAAAACACTACTTTTCTCGCATTTCAAGAAGGTTTTAAGTATAGTCTTCCTATTCTTGCAACCTATCTTTTGATGGGCGGTGTGTTTGGGATTATGATGGCAGAGGCTGGCTATACGGTATGGTTAAGTCTGCTCATGTCTATTATTATCTATGCGGGTGCAATGCAGTTTGTTGCGGTGGGATTATTAGCTGGCGGGATACCACTTTTAAGCATTGTCGCTATTTGTCTTAGCATTAATGCAAGACAATTTTTCTATGCCATTGCAAGCCTGAATCGATATAAATTAGGAGGTTGGCGTAAATGGTATTTGGTTTTTTCTGTAACCGATGAAACCTTTGCTATCCTCAATCTAAGGGAACAACAAACGGCACTACAAAATAGCACTCAACAAAGAGACGGCTACAATCAAAAAGTAATGTTTTTTATTTCATTATGTAATCATTGCTATTGGATTGCAGGATGTGTTGGCGGGACATTGCTTGGTAGCTCTCTCTCATTTATCCAAGATATTAAAGGTTTAGATTTTATTGTTGTGGCGACTTTTACTATATTGCTCTATGAAAATTACAAAATAAAAAGCAATCGCATTTCCATTGGTATCGGTATTCTTTGTACGTGTATTTGTTTGCTTATTGATAAAGAACATTTTTTATTATATTCTCTTGTATGTGTTGTCTTTGTGCTATTGCTTGCCTATAAATGTCATATTATCCCCATAACACATGACAACAAATCAAATTAATTGCGCCGTATGATATTTAGCATATCCGTAATAGCATTTTGTAAACCGCTAAAAACAGCTCTTGCAATAATGCTTTGCCCAATGTTAAGTTCTTCTATCGCCTGCATATTTGCAATAGGTTGCACATTATGATAATTTAATCCATGTCCAGCAAAAACTGATAATCCTTCGTTTTTTGCAAAAATACTTTGCGATTCTATGCTGTGTAATTCAGAATCTAACAATGATAGTAATACGTGTCTTGGTTGCTGAAGTGCTTGAATACTATTATGTGTTCGTGTGAGATTGGAATGCGACATCAAGAAAAGATTTGCGTATTTACCTGTGTGCAATTCTATGCCTAATGGGTAGCGATTTGGGGTATGTGATTGTGTGGCAGAATTTGTGCGAGAGTTTTTATTAGAGATAATGCCTTGTTGTTTGGGGCAAATTCCTAGTTGCGCGACAAATGAGAGACACTTTTCTATGCTTTGTCTATCAGGATCAATAAATAATGCAAGAGGTATATCCTTATTGAGAATATTCTCTAAAATAGGCAATAGAGAATCTTTCAATAGCAAGCCTCCTTCCGTTGTTACTTCATTGCGATTTTCTGGTACAAGGGTGATTCTATGGGGCTGTAATGTACATACTTTATTGAGAATCTCTTGATTAGTTGAGCATTCAACATTCACAGGTAAGAAACTTGATTCTATAATACGTTCTAAATCATATTCACAAATATGTCTTCTATCTTCACGTAAATGCACAGTAATTTGACTAGCTCCTGCTCTTTTTGCAATGAAAATTGCTTCAAGCGGATCTGGATCGTTGATCTTCCTAGTCTCTCGTAAATAGGCTATGTGGTCAATATTTATGCCCAACTTCATTATAGACCTCTATATTTTTAAAAATATGTTACTATTATAGCTTATTTAATCCAAATTCTATAAGATTCTAACACTACATTTTCTCATTGTTATAAGGAAAAGAATATGCAACTAGATATTCAACAAATACATATTATTCAAGATTTATTACGACAAATTTGCGGTATTCATTTAACTGATTCAAAACAGACTATGATGAAAAACAGGATTAATATTCTTTTAAGAAACAGTTTGTTACGTGATGTTACTACTTTCGATGAGCTTGTGCATGCCATCAAAACTAATCCTCAAGTAAAGCAAGTATTTATTAATAGTTTTACAACCAATAAGACGGATTTATTTCGTGAGTCATATCATTTTAGTGATATGCTTAATCGTACATTGATTGAGCCATTACGTAATAACAAACAAATCAGAATACTATGTTCAGCTTGCTCTAGCGGAGAGGAGGCTTATTCAATTGCAACAACATGTATTTATGCGAAGACACTCTATAAATCACATTCTGCTATTACAATTATAGCGACTGATATTGATACTAATATGTTGGAATTTGCAAGGAAAGGTGAATACACATTCGATCCCCGATTAAATAAGCTTCCAGATTGGGTGGAAATTGAAAAATATTTCAATGTAAAGAAGACCGATGTTGTCTCACATTTTACAGCAAAAAGCAACATTAAGAATCTTATTATTTTTCAGCAACTTAATTTTTTTGCTAACGTCTACCCTTTCAATGCTAATGAATTTGATATGGTATTTTGTCGTAATGCGCTTATTTATTTTGAAATGAAAAATCAAGAAAATATCCTTACTAAATTACATCATGTCCTTAAAGAGGGGGGGGCTCTGTATTTGGGGCATTCAGAAGATGTATTGAGTCTCAAGGATAAATTTGATAAACTTGGTAATAAAATTTTTGTGAAAAAATTAATCTCTGATTAAAGGAGAATTATGGCATCCAAAAGCAATGTTTTATCAAAACACATAGAGGAAAAACACCATCCTGATACAATTCTTCCTAAGAAACCTTGTTCACATTCACGTGATAAAGTCGTAGTTATTGGTAGCTCTACTGGTGGCACGGATGCCCTTTACCAAATTTTTTCGGCATTGCCCACAGGGTTACCTCCAATTGTAGTAGTGCAGCATATTCCTAAAATGTTTTCTTCATCTTTAGTTACAAGATTAAATGCTAATAGCAAGTTAAATATTTATGAGATTAATGAAAAAATGCCTTTGAAGCAAGATTGTGTTTATGTGGCTAATGGCGATGCGCATGTTATTTTTAAGTATGAAGTTAATAGATGCTGTGTTGCGCCTTTTGAGGCGCAGAAAATCAGTAGGCATAGACCAAGCGTAGACATACTTTTTAGGAGTGCTAACAATACTTTAGGTAAAAATGTATTAGCCATTATTCTTACGGGTATGGGGGATGACGGTATGATTGGAATGAAAGAGCTTTTTGATAATGGTGCTTATACTATTGCGCAAGATAAAGAGAGTTGTGTTGTCTTTGGTATGCCTAAGAAAGCTATTGAGGCTGGCGCAATAAAGGAAATTTTACCATTGAATCAAATTGCTGGAAGAATAGTAGATTATGCGCATGGTAAGATATTTTCTTGCAATAAAGAACCAGAAATCGGGGAAGTGGACGATTCGTAATTTCAGGCAATAATCAAGCAAAATTTTGTGAGTGTTTATAGAATCAAATATGCGTCCGTTATTTTGATTCTATATTCGGTTTGTTTGAGTGCCTTTAGTTAGTGATTTATGGAGTTTTGATGTAAAGATTCTATCAGATTTTGTAGCGAGGCATTATCTGAAAAAATCAGTGTAATTGAATTTGTATGCGCGCGCGTAGAAATGCGATAGTGTTGTAATATTTTTTGTAATTCTTTTAACTTTGATTTTTCTATATGAGATGACGACATGGAATCTTGTTTAATGCCTGTCTCATTAGATTCTGCAATGTGTTTCTTTTCTTTTATTTTTTTTGCAAGGATTTCTGTATCACGCACGTTAAGTTTCTGCCCGAGTATAGATTGAATGATAGTTTCTTCATCTTTTTCTCCTAAGCCAATAAGAATCTTAGAGTGCCCTTGTGTAATTTTATTTTGCGCAATCAGATTTTGTGTTTCTTTACGCAATCCAAGCAGTCTTAGCGTGTTGGTGATTTGTGAGCGAGATTTGCAAAGCCTTTGTGAAAGCTCATCATGTGTGATGTTGTGTTCGCTAATAAGTGCTTGATAGCATGTGGCTAATTCTATTGGGTTGAGGTTTTCTCTTTGGATATTCTCTATCAAAGCTAGCTCCCGTAGCTTGTGTTGTTCAATGTCGCTAACAATTACTGCAACTTCTTCCAATCCAGCTAATTTGGCTGCTCTAAGCCTTCGTTCTCCTATTATAAGCGTATAGGAAGCATCGGGACATTCTGTTACAATCAGAGGTTGCAATAACCCATGTTGTTTAATGGATTCTGCAAGTTCGTTAATTTTTTCTTCATCAAAGTCTTTTCTTGGTTGATTGGGGTTTGGTTGTATGTTATTTATATGTACATGACGTATTTTTTGAGAATCAATTGTCTCATAAACTCCTTGATAGACACCATCTATGTCAGCTAATAATTCATTTAATCCCGTATTCAATGCCTTTTTCTTTGCCATGCTTACTCCTTTTATTGTGTCTTGGCAGAGGCTTTGATTGCTTTTTTGCTAGTTTGAGAATTTGTGGAAAATTTTTGTGGTAATTTTTTGTTAAGAATAGCGTGAGCTAGTCGCATATACGCAAAGTGACCAGCAGATTTTTTATCATATTTACAAATAGGCTTTTTGTGGCTGGGCGATTCGGCTAACTTGATATTTCTAGGAATGATAATGTGCCCTTTATCGTCTTGGAAGAAATTTGCGTGCATATTGCGTATTAGATCATCTAAAACTTCCTTTGAAAGGTTGTTTTGTGTAGAGTGCATTGTGGGCAGGAAACCACGAATCTGTAACTTAGGGTTGTTTGATTGTTGTAGTACTTTGATTGTTGAAAGTAGCTGTGCTAACCCGTCGAGTGCAAAGTATTCGCATTGTACAGGCACAAGTACAGAGTTCGCGACAGTCAAAGGGTTAATTGTAAGAGGACCTAAAGTTGGCGCAGTATCTATGATGATAAAATCATATTCCCTTCTTACTTCTTCTAATCGATTGGGCAGTAAGATTTTTTTTTGTCGGTAATATTCAGATTCTATGCCAGCTAAATGTTGGTCTGTTGGAGCAATAAAGAGATTATCCATACATGTTTCTCGTATAATGTCTTTAAGATGCTTGCGTCCATTCATGACCGTAAACATACTTGATTCTATAATATCTCTGCGATTTACTCCCAAACTTACAGTAGCATTTGATTGAGGGTCAAAATCAATAAGTAATACTTTTTTGTTAAGCAAAGAAAGCGAGGCAGAGAGATTAATGGCAGTTGTTGTTTTGCCTACTCCGCCTTTTTGACTAGCTATGCAAATAATTTCACTCATTGTATTCTCCTTATGCTCTTAACGCAAACTATAAAACTTCTTATTGTCTTTCATAAGGCTACCGTCCTCACATAATAGACAATCTGAAAGCTTTATCTCTTGTAGGACGTTATTGCATGTAATATGAGTTGTAAAACTATGACTTTTGTAAAACTCTTGTTGATATTGAGTGAAAACATGTTGCCAAGAAATATAAGTAAAAACGTCAGTATTATAGCTGCTTTGCGTGAGTTTTATTTTAACGTATTCTTGCTGTAATATTTCGTCCAATTTGACATGAAGACCTAAAAAGCTTAGTATTTCATAGAGGACTTTTAATGTATTTTCTTCATGTTGTTCTTGATAGAGTGAAGCATAATTAGAATCAAAAACATTAATACCCATTCCACAAATCAGGCATTGCTTTGTTGCCTGTGTCATGATTCCACCTATTTTGCCTATTTTAGCCTTTGTATCTTGTATATATAAGTCGTTTGGCCATTTAAGCCAAACATGTTTGTTGCACTCGCGCAGCTTTTGCAAAAACAGCCAACCAAAATAAATAGAGCTAGATTGTATGGGTAAGTCATTAGGAAGTTGTGATGTATGTAGGGCAAAGGAGAAATATATTCCTTCTTGCGGTGATTGCCATTTGTTCCCTCGAGAACCAATACCCTTTGTTTGTTTGAGTGTCAAAACTAGAATAGGTAGGCTATCATCGTTTTTAGTAAGCGCATAAAGAAATTCTTGTGTAGATGGAATTTCCTTGAACCAATAAATGTACATAAGAATCCTTTTATACGTTGTTTTTACAGCGCATGGTTAGTTGCTACTTGTTTCTCAAGAAATATTATATTTAAAAGAGCGGCTTATCCATTTCCTTAGGAATAGGGATATTCATGATTTTGAGAATAGTAGGGGCAATGTTACTCAATGTGCCATTAGCAATGGTATGCACATTTTTAGAATCTACAAAGCAAAATACATCGCCTACCGTGTGATTGGGGAGAGGATTGCAATTAGAATCTTTCATTTCCTCGCAGTTTCCATGGTCGCTTGTCATTATAATGCTGTATTCCTGTTGTTTCGCGAGATTCCATATTTTTGCTAATTCTTTATCTACGGCTTCCACTGCTTTAATGCTCGCTTCAAAATTGCCTGTGTGCCCAACCATATCGCCATTGGCAAAATTAACCACAATGAAATCAAAGCCTTTATTAATAAAATCGCACACGCCATTTGCTACTTCTTGTGCACTCATTTCTGGCTGTAAGTCATAAGTTACTACTTTGGGAGACTGCACTAGTAATCTTTCCTCGCCATCTAATCTATCTTCTTTCCCTCCATTGAAAAAGAAAGTTACATGCGCGTATTTTTCTGTTTCAGCAACATGCGCTTGCTTTAGTCCATGCTCTGCAATAATTTGTGCCAAAGTATTTTGCACTTTGTTCTTGGGGAAAATAATATCAAAAGGAAATTTCTCATCATATTCACACATACATGTCATAAGAAGGTTGGGCATATCTCGCTCAAAACCCTGAAAGTCTTTTAGTCCAAGACTAGCAACAATTTCTCTTGCTCTATCGCTTCGATAGTTGACAAAGATAAATCCCTCTGTATTGGAATCTTTATTGTCTTGATTAATATGGTTTTGTTTAAGGCTTTGAATATTGGCTTTTGGCATTCCAAGATAATTATTGAAGCTTGCAGGCAATATAAATTCATCGAAGATTCCATGTTGGTAGGATTGCGCGATATAGCTCTGTATATTTTGGTGCTGTAGATTGGCACCGTGTGCGATAGCTTGAAAGGCAGATTCTACTCGTTCCCAACGATTATCTCTGTCCATTGCATAGAATCTTCCAGATACTGTGGCAATCTGCACATTTGAATCTAAAATATCATCAAGTATTGCAATATGCTCTAAAAAGCTTTGTGGTTTAGAATCTCTACCATCAGAGATAAGGTGTAGCCATATTTTTTTATTTTTAGATTTCGCGATTTTTGCAAGTTCTTTGAGATGATTAATGTGTGAATGTACGCCAGCATTACTCGCGAGTACCGCTAAATGAAGCGTTTGAATAGAATCTAGTACATTTTGCAGCACTTGATTGGAATGTAGAGTATTATCACTGATGGCTTTGTTAATCCTTACTAAATCTTGATAGAGAATTCTGCCGCTCCCCAAGCTCATGTGCCCAACTTCAGAATTACCCATCTGTCCGCTAGGTAAACCCACACTTTCCCCATAGGTATGCAAGAGGGAATTGGGAATATTCTTAAAGAGATAATCATAGTGAGGCTTCTTTGCATGATAGAAAGCGTTATATTCGGTTTTAGGGCTAAATCCGATACCATCTGTGATAATGAGTAGTACTTTATTCATAATATTCCTTTTAATTTTGTGAAGTCTATCCCAACTTAGTTATGTGGTTATTACAAAAATTTGCTACTTTAACGCGCATTGACGCAAAATTATAATGAATTTTTGAGAAAAATTCATTATAAGTAAAATTTTACTTATAATTACAAGATTGTATTTGCATGCAAAAAGTTAAAAGATTTAGTTTCTTTGGAGTGATATATGTTGTATGAATTGCATTTGCAAGGAATGTTAAATGTGTCATTATTGAAATATATTACATTTCGTGCAGGTATAGCTTTTTTTATAGCTTTTTTGCTTACCGTGTTGCTTACGCCGTATTTTATAACATGGGCTAGATCAAAAAAAGCCAATCAACCTATATCAGATTCTATTAAGGCACATAGCAATAAAAAAGACACGCCGACTATGGGCGGGCTGGTTTTTGTTTTTTCAGCTGTGATTGCAAGTATTCTTACAGCGAGGCTTGATAACAGCTATGTATACATTGGGCTTGCCTGTATGATTCTCTTTATGCTTATTGGTGCAAGAGATGATTATATGAAAATTGCAGCAAAAAGCAATGCTGGCATGAGCTCCAAAATTAAATTTGGCTTGTTGTTTGTAGTGGGGTTGGGCATAAGCTCTTGGCTTTATGTATCAGGATTGAATACTTCTTTTTTTGTTCCGTTAATGAAAAACCCTCTCTTTTCTCTGCAGTCTTTCCCTTTTCTTATGATTGGGTTTTGGCTGTTAGTTTTTCTTGCGACAACCAATGCCGTGAATGTAACAGATGGACTTGATGGCTTAGCGACTGTGCCTAGCATTTGTGCTCTAGCCTCTTTAAGTATCTTTGTCTATATCGGTGGCAATTTTGAATTATCAAAATACCTATTTATTCCTCATATCATAGATTCGGGTGAGGTGATGGTTTTAAGTCTCGCGATGATTGGTGCCTTATTTGGCTTTTTGTGGTTTAATTGTCATCCCGCACAGATATTTATGGGAGATAGTGGGAGTTTAGCACTCGGTGGTTTTATTGCTTTTTGCGCAATTGTTTCAAAAAATGAAATTTTATTGATTTGTATGGGTTCTATTTTTGTAATAGAGACAATTTCTGTCATTTTGCAAATTGGTAGTTATAAGATTCGACAAAAGAAGATATTTTTGATGGCGCCTATTCATCATCATTTTGAAGTGAAGGGATGGGCGGAGAATAAAATTATTGTGCGATTTTGGATCATCGCTATTTTGAGCAATATTATTGCTCTTATTACATTAAAGATTCGTTAAACATTTTAATTCAAGGAGCAGTTATGCTACAACATATAAGACAGCAGCCAAGATTTTCTCTGTATAGTGTTTTTGCACATTGTATTCGGTCCGTTGGGAATCTGCAACACTTGATGCTTTGCTTTGGATTCTTTCTCTCTCTTGGTTTTTCGACATTATTGCATGCACATACTTCAGAATCGCACTCTTGTCCAAAGCACGGTTCTATGGGTCAATTAGAGACAGAGAATACTTTTGGCTCTATGACGATAGAAGAAGTGAAACAGAAAGCAATCAAGAAAGATCGCTTATATTATGAATTGTCTGGGTATATTAGAGATTCTGAATTTTTGTCTTTTTTTGATAATTCTATCCTTACGCTTGCCTTTCTTTCTACGTCAGCAGATTTACTTAAACGTAAAAAGTTGGATAACTATGAAACATTTGAGCGCGTTTTAACTAGAGATAACAGAAAAAGATTAGTCAAACAAAGAGAATCTTTTAAAAAATTTGCCGTCTCCTATTGGCATCGATTTTATAGCTTGCAAGAAGCACAAGATATTCACGACTATGTTCGTTCTGCATTAGGGAAAAAGGAGCTACAAGTTGAAATGGAAATTGCAAGAGAAATTACAAGAGCGCATTTTTTGTTCATTAAAACAGGTGAAGTGCCCAAGTTACCGCCTTTTGCATTGAGCGCAGATTCTAAAGCAGATAAAAAGAAAAAATCACTTTTAGAGCTTATTGATATTAAACGAGAAGAACCAATGATTGATTTAGGTTTACGAGGTTTGGACACAGCATTAAGAGAGGAATTTGGACTAAGTAAAAAAGAAGCTAGAAGTCGCATAGAAAATCTTAAAACGGTGTTAGTAGAATATAGCCTTGTTATTAAGGCTAAACACTATACACAAGATGAAATAGATTCATTACTTGCTTTCTATCGTTCGCCTGTAGGTGCAAAGTCTGTCTTGCTTACGTTACAAGCTTCTGCTAACACTGATTTTGAAGTGCAATCAATGGAGTATATGAAAGATGTGTTCAATAATATTTCGGAATATCTTGAGTCCTATAATTAGATAATCTTTTATGGAATCTCTTGTTGTTTTACGGCACTACTCTTACTCGATACCACGAGTTATTGCTCTCATGGTATCATAAGTACGGCAGAAAGGAATTATTTTGGCGCAATCTTCCTAGAGATGGGAGTGAGAGCTATAAAATCTATATCAGTGAGGTGATGTTGCAGCAAACACAGCTCACTCGCGTTTTGGATTTTTTCTATTTTCCTTTCCTTAAGCAGTTTCCTAATTTAGAATCTCTCGCAAAAAGTTCACAAGAATCTATTCTCAAAATGTGGCAGGGCTTAGGATATTATTCACGTGCACGTAATTTGCAGCAAAGCGCAATGATTTGCCTAGAGAAATATCATGCTTCTTTGCCAAGCAAGCCAGAGCTCTTAAGGGAATTGCCAGGTATTGGCAATTACACAGCAGGCGCAATTAGTTGCTTTGGTTTTGGACAAAATGTAGCATTTTATGATTCTAATATAAAACGTGTTTTTTGCAGGCTTTTCTCGCTTGCTACGTCTAGAGATTCTCTCTTGCAAGAGATTGCAGATAGAATCCTTTGTTTTGAACGTAGCTTTGATTATAACCAAGCTCTATTGGATTTGGGCGCGCTAGTTTGTAAACCCAAGCCTTTATGTTTGCAGGATTATACGTTGTGCCCTTTGTATTCATTGTGCGAAGGTAGAGAGCGCGCAATGGAATTTCCACAAAGTAGAAAGAAAGATTATCAGAATCTTGATTTGTGTTTCATGATTTGCACATATTACAAGGAGAATACAATGTATATTGCTTTCACAAAAAGTAAGGAAAAATTGTATTACGGTTTGTATAATCTGCCTCAATTTCTATGTCAAGAATGTGATATTCAAGAAAAAGAAAAATATCGATATTTAGGGGAAATTCAGCATAGTTATACAAAATATCGCATTCACGCAAAAATATGGCTGCACGTCTGTAATGATAAAGAAGAATGCCAAGATTTCTTTCATTCATTGGGCGAGAATAATCTGAGTTGTTCTGCATTGATGCAAAACGGTGATATTGTATTTTTCCCAAACAATGAGATGAATAATCTCCCGATGTCCACTCTTACACAAAAGGCATTGGCAGTATTTGCGGCAGAATATTCTCATAGTGCAAGTAACTAGGGAGGATTCTATGCAGTTACAGCAGTTACAGGGTTTTGGTGGATATCCCGCAGTTGCATCTGCTATTAAGGCTTTACGGAGTGTTTCAGAGTTACAAGAATTTTTTAGCAGTACCAAATCATTCATTCCGCATGGCAATGGAAGAAGTTACGGAGATAGCGCATTAAGCGAAAGTGTGCTTGATTGTAAGCCTTATAGCAAGATCTATAGTTTTTGTCCTGAATGCGCCGTTTTGCATGCGCAATGCGGCGTAACGTTTGAGAGTATTCTTAGCTTTAGCATGCAAAAGGGCTTTTTTCTGCATATTACTCCTGGGACACAATATATCACGTTGGGAGGAGCGATAGCTTCCAATGTGCATGGCAAAAATCATCATTATAATAATGTATTGGATTCTACAATGCACAAAACGCAATATAAAGGCGGTAATTTCATAGAATCTGTACTGGATTTTTCTCTAATGCTTCCAAATGGTGAGATAAAACACTGTAGTAGAGAGTCTCATTCTGATTTATTTTATGCAACTTTTGGAGGCATGGGGCTTACAGGAGTGATTCTTGATGCAAGGATAAGGTTACAGCCTGTGTCATCCACGTATATTATACAGACTACAATCAAAACACAGAATCTTCATGAGACTCTGCAATCCCTTGAATCGTGTCAAAATTCACCTTACGCAGTGGCTTGGATTGATAGTCTTGCGCATGGTGCAATGCTTGGTCGAGGGCTTGTAACTTATGGGGATTTTGCTAAGGATAATGAAGTTCCTACGTTGCAGTTTCAATCTTGTGCATGTAGCCATCAAATAACCAATTGCCAAGAATCCCCGAAAGCTAGAAAACTCTCTATCCCTTGTTATTTCCCCAATAGCACACTTAATCCTCTCTCTGTGGGAATCTTCAATACACTCTATTATGCAAGGGCGAGTAATGGCAGCAAAAGAGTGCCTTTTGAATCTTTCTTCTATCCGCTTGATTCTGTGTTATCTTGGAATAAAATCTATGGCAGGAATGGTTTTTTGCAATACCAATGTATTATTCCTAAAGAGCATGGATTGCAGGCGTTGCAAAAAATATTACATCTTATCGCAATGTCTAAGCAGGCTTCTTTTTTGAATGTTTTAAAACTTTATGGTAAAGAAGATTCTAGTTTCTTGTGTTTTCCGTTGGAAGGCTACTCTCTGGCTCTTGACTTTAAGAGAACATCGAATGTTTTTGTATTGTTAGAAAAGCTTGATGATATTGTTATAAGGCATGGCGGGAGATTGTATTTGACAAAAGATTCCCGTATGAGTAAACATACTTTTGAGAGTTCTTATCAACGGGCGGCAGAATTTCGCAAACTTCGCATTGATTATAACTTACATGAAAAATTACAAAGCCTGCAAAGCAGGAGACTAGGGTTATAATGCTCTATTTGGCTATAATTTTGCTTCAAGAGAATCTTGGATTTGAGGAATTGCAATGAGGAATTATTTATATCTTATGCGAGCGTATCAATGGATAAAGAATCTTTTCATTTTTGCTCCAGCATTTTTTGCGTTTCAGATTCTCAATCCTGATATTTTCTTTTCCCTTTGTGGTGTATTTCTAGGATTCTCTTTAGTTTGTAGTAGTATTTATGTTGTAAATGATATTTTTGATAGGGAACGCGATAGATTGCACCATACAAAGGCTTCGCGCCCCTTAGCTTCTGGTGCAATATCCCCCCAAGCTGCTGCTTATTTTGCTGCTCTACTATTGCTGCTTGGATTATTCATGATTTGTAGCATCGTGCTATACGGGGGGGGGGGGGCAACCCCATTCTTAACTAATACTAATCGATCTTTTGATTCCTCTTTTCTCTCTTTTTATTGGTTGCAAAGCTTTATATCATCGAATTTTATATTGCCAAATGCTATTTTTATCTTTTTGCCTATATGTGTTTATGTCTTTCTTAATATTGCCTACACTCTCAAGTTAAAGCACATTGCTATCGTAGATATTTGTGTTATTGCTACAGGATTTGTTTTACGGTTATTTATTGGTTCTTTTGCGGCGCAAGTTGCCCTTTCACATTGGATTATTGTCATCACATTTTGCCTTTCGCTTTTTCTTGCATTAGCAAAGAGACGCGGCGAATGGCAAGTATCACACACAATGCGCCCTTGTTTGCAAGATTATAATCTTCCTTTTTTTGATTGCGCTTTAGGTGTTCTTGCTGCCATTATCTTAATAGCTTATATTTTGTATAGCATAGATTCCTCTGTAACAATTCGTATGCAAACTTCTTCTCTTTATCTTACAAGTATTTTTGTTTTGCTTGGAATCTTACGTTACTTGCAGCTTACTTTTGTCATGAATAAGACGGAAGATCCAAGCAAGGTTGTTTTAAAAGATAGATTTCTACAAATCGTGATTAGTTTGTGGATTATCAGCTTTTTTGTCTTGCTTTATTTATGAATCTTGGGGATGTATCATGAAGTATATTTCAATTTTTTTCTTAATTTTGCTTTGTTCTTGTAGTCTTATTCGCGTTAAGAATGCTGATGTTGTTATCAAGTCTTATCGAGATATGCCTAATGTGTTTCATGCGATGATAGCAAGTAAGGGAATATCGATCCTGCTCAAGGAATTTGCACGTTCGAATCTCTATAAGTTGCATGTTCCTACACAGCCTCTTAAAGATTCTAATAAAAACATAGAACCATATATTCATGAAATTTATGATTTTAATTTCACTCTTATTGGCTATACAAATTTGCAACTTAAAGAGAGAATCGGCTCTATTGATTATGAGGCAAAACTTACCACTAAAGGTTTTGCTGTGTTGTGTAGCCTATGGATTGTTTGCTTGCTTGTTGTGCAATTGCGATTCTATTACCATAATCACACTCTCTCATATTGGTACGCTCAAGGTAAAAAACAGATTGTTTTGTTAGCTAATGATTCTCTTTATGTCCTTTTTGAAAGGATAAATTCCCTATTTATTAAGCTCGAAGATTCTAGGATAGGGAAACACTTTTTACTCATATTTTTTAGCCTGATTGCTTTTTACATTTTCTTATATATAGATGATATTGTCATAAGGGAAGGAGGAGCCTATTTAGGTAGCAATGATAGTGGTGATATGCAATGGTATCCTTCTGTGCAACTTTTTGGATTACATGGAATGGATACAAGTCTTAACCCTTTTGTTGAGACATTACAGGGCAACCATTTCCTTGGCAATAAAGCAAACTATGCGCATTTACTTTATGTTCTAATGTATCCTTTTGCCGTGTTTGAATATGATAATGCAAAGATTCTTTATGCAATAGTGAATAATTTGTGCATTCTTGTGGTTTTTTATTTTCTTTATAGGGAGATGAGATTCCGCAAGATACCCTTTGTATATTTTGCTATCGTAGCGGTTACGTTTTTTGCAAGTCAGACTTATGCTATGGCGATTTTTCGCGGCAATATTCCTTTAATACTTGCATTATTCATTATTCTTAGTTTCGTCTATAGACATAATACTTTCATTTGTGGTATTGCCTTGAGCATTGTTGGCGTGAAATATACTTTTGGTATCCCGCTTATGCTAGGCTTTTTCTTTGCAAGATTCTATAAACCTGTAGTATTTGCTATAAGTATTCATGTTTTGGTTGTTGCTGTCTTTGCTAACTATTTTCATTTGGGATTTTTAGAGTCTTTATTCCTGCCTGTTATGGTGGGTAAAGAGCATGCAAGTTCTATGGTGATTGATTTCTTGAGCCTCGCTAAACACACTTTTGGTGGATTAAATGGCAAGAATCCTTTTCTCTATGTAATATTATGTTGTCTTATTGCTTGGATATATGTGATTCTAAGAATAAAGCCATCACAAAACCGTATCATTCTCTCTTCGCTTATTCTATCGTTTTGCTTATTTCAGCATCATATTTATGATTATACAGTGGTTATTTGTTTGTTGTTTATTGGAATGTTTGCCTTGCGGAAAATGGAGTTTTTTATTTTGCTGCTCTATTGTTTTTATATTTTGCTTTATATGGATGCTTATTTTTATATCGTTAGTCATTTTTTTGCCCTGTGTTATGCTAGCTTGCTTTATTTTTGCGCGTTGTATATTCTGATTTCGGGCAATCAAAAGGAGTTATCATGCTATCCAAACAAGTCCTTATTATAGGTGCAACAAGCGAAATCTCTAAGGCTCTTGTAGAAGTATTTGCGCAATTTGCTACCATAGATTCTTTAGAGTTCATTCTTTGCGCAAGAAATACTTGTTCTTTAGAATCTTTTTATCATGATATGTCGGCACGTTATAACGTTAAGATAACAATGCGAACGCTTGATGTTCGTGATTTTGCAAGCCATAGAACATTTATTCAGTCATTTGATAATATTTATGGAGTAATTTATGTCGCTGGTTTTATGCCAAAGCAGCAAGATGCGCAGTCAAATTTTTCTTTAGCAAAACAGAGTGTTGAGGTAAATGTCTTAGGTGCTATAAGTTTATTAGAGTTAGTCGCGCAACGATTTGAACAGGAATCTACGTCTTTTATCGGTCGTTTTATTATTGCTATAAGTTCGGTGGCTGGAGAAAGAGGCAGGGCTAGCAATTATCTCTATGGTTGTGGCAAAGCTGCCCTTAGTACCTATATGGAAGGGCTCGCCAATCGCTTTGGAATACAAAGAGACAACAATATCAGAGTGCTGTGTGTCAAAGCTGGTTTTACTCAAACCAAAAGTCTCAAAGATGTAACTATAGGAAATGCCGTCGCGCGAAAGATTCTGATTGCTAGTCCTAATGAGCTTGCTAGAGGTATTTATAGAGAATTACAAGGAAAAAAGACTTGTCTCTATTATAAATCAATATGGCGTTGGATTATGCTATTTATTAAGCTATTACCAGATAGAATCTTTATGCGAATGAAATTGTAATATTTTGTTTGTTATTTCATAAATCAGATTCTAAGGAGTATATATGGCAAAGCTTGTTGTCTTCAGTGGAGCGGGACTAAGTGCAGAATCTGGATTAAGTACCTTTAGAGACGATAACGGATTATGGGCGCAATATGACCCTATGGAAGTATGTAACTACAACAATTGGCTTAGTAACTTTTCACTTGTACATAAATTCTACAATCTTAGACGTAAAGAATTAGAAAAAGTACAACCAAATAAAATGCACAATTTTTTGGCACAGCTTCCCATGATTCTTAATGCAGATTCTTCATCGCGAAGTCAATCAGATAAGCCAATAGAGGTTATTTATATAACACAAAATGTGGATGATTTGCTAGAACGCGCTGGGGCGAATCGTGTCGTGCATTTACATGGTGAATTGACGAAGATTATTTGTCCGCGCTGCGAGACTATTTTTACAATAGGGTACAATGAGTTTCAAAAGCATGATTGTCAAAATTGTCAATACCAATATCTTAAGCCTTTTGTTGTATTTTTCTTTGAACATGCCCCGCAATATACTCTTCTCTACCAAACTTTCGAGAATCTTACACAGGAGGATTGTGTGTTGGTTATTGGGACAAGTGCCAACGTGATAGATGTCAATTCTCTAGTTACAATGGCTGAAAAAAGAGGAAAAATTGGTTATAAGATTCTCAACAATCTTGAATATCATTCGAACATTAGAGAATCTCTATTTGATACAATATTGTATATGCCAGCTACACAGGCAATAGAGAGAATACATAAAACATTAGAGCAGTTTTTTAATCGCAAATCTTTTAATTAGAATTCTATTCAAAGTTGTTATTGTGCAAATCCATTGCATTATTACATAATGTTCCCCAAGTTGTCGTGCTGTCTAGCGCAATGCAAGCATTGAGTGCTTCTTTACTCTTGTCCATTTGCTTTAAAGTGTAGTATATATTTGCTATCTTATAGAATCTTTGTTGTTTGTCGTCCAAATTTAGCTGGAATTGCTTAAGAGATTCTAATTGTTGTAAGGCAGTTTCATATTTATTGTCTTCAATCAATCCGTTAATGTAGATAAAGTTGATATAAGGGCTATAAGGGTATTGTTTCAAACTGTTCTGAAGTTTCATAAGAGTATTTGTTTCGTGCTTGATGGCTAAAGGGTCATTGTTGTGTTGCGCTTCATTGAGTAGAGCGAAATGCACGGGCAATAATCTACTATCTTGAGGAAACCACGAATCTATTTCAGAGCTTAATTGAATAGCCTGCGCTCTGGTGCTGTCGTCATTAAAAAGCGCGTTAAACATCTTGAAAGCTATATCATAATATTGTTTTTTCCCCATTGCAAAGGCTAAATCTATAACATCTCTTGCTGCTTTTACGGCAAGTTTATCTTGCCCTAGCGCAAAAAGAGTATTGGCTTGCAAATAGAGCCATTTTAATTGGCTGTCACCATCTTGAATGTGTTTATGCAATTGGGAAAATAGCTCGTTAGCTTTTTCATAATTATTTTGGTTATAAAGGCATTCAAAGACGTCAAGACTTTCTTTCACTGTAAGACTTACTTTATTGGCATTGCTTAACACGCCAGCTATACCGTTGCAGTTATTTTCGCGGATATAAATTTCTACTTGTTTATCGATAGCATGTTGTAGTATTGGAGAATCTTGTGGTAGCAAATTACGCATTGCAATAACATTCGCGTATTCTTTATTGTCTAACAAGAGTTGCGCTTTAAGGGATAATGCTTTTTTAGCATTCTCTGTATTGGGATAGTTAGCGATAATGTGTTCGTATCTTGCCATTTTTTCGCTGTAATTTCCACTTATATCAAATAATAATGAATCGTCTCTTGCCCTTATTGCTTCGGCAAGACTATGATTAGGGTGATAATATAGGAAATCTTGATTAAATTTATGCGATTTATCAAAATCTCCCGCGCGCATTGCAAATTCTGAAGCTTTCATCAATAAGTTCGCGTGTTGTTCGCTCTCTACAGGCACATAACCACTCAAATATCCGGCAATATCGGCAGCTATACTATAACGTTGATCTTCTTCTAATTCATTAAGGATTTCTTGTGTCTGTTGTTTATCAATCAGAAAGTAGGCAGGGAAAACTTTATAAACCTTTCTAAAAAGTTCATCAGCATTGTCAAAATCTTCATTTCTAAGATTGAATCTAGCCCATGAAATAGCGATTTGGCTTGCAGATTCTAAGTCTTTGGCTTGCTGGTATGCTTCACGATAAATAAGTGGTGCTCGTCTTAAATCAGATTTAGATTTAAGGGTGTTAGCAATTTGCATTTTTGCTAATGGAGCGTATCTGGAATGTTCATATTCTTCTGCAATACGGTTAAAATAGTAAAGAGCATCTTTCAACCTATTTTCATGGATATGGGCTTTTCCTAGAA
Source organism: Helicobacter aurati (assembly GCF_003364265.1). Taxonomy (GTDB): domain Bacteria; phylum Campylobacterota; class Campylobacteria; order Campylobacterales; family Helicobacteraceae; genus Helicobacter_A; species Helicobacter_A aurati. The sequence goes on along the minus strand of NZ_NXLW01000003.1, from coordinate 92,878 downwards.
TATACATAACCTCTGGCGCATTATCATCACTTGCATAAACTTTTGCCCATTGTGTTGCTTTTTCTATAATGAGATTATCCGCTTTTTCATTCCGGCTTTTGTCGAGTGCAACAATGGCGTAATACAAGAGGTCTTTTGCAAAAAGACTATCAGGGTAGCTTGCAAGTGTTTGAGAAATTTTCGTTAGAGCCTGATCATATTCTCTATCTCTAATATGTTGCTTGATTTCTAAAAATGCCTCTAAGTCCTTGCCCGCAGTGTAATGCAATGGCTTGCGATTTATATCTAACTCACTAATTGTGGGCGTAGAGGTTTGTGGGATAGCCACAGGGAAATTGATAGAATCTCTGCTTTCCTTGTTCTCTTCGGGATTTAGGAACGGTAGCTTGTTATGATAAGCAACAATTTGGTAACTTTTAGATAAAGATTTACGTGTTACAGGAATTGGCTTTTCGTTCTTTAAATCGCTAAAAACAGAAAAGAGCTGTAATTTTGCATTATTGTTTGGCGTTATTTTAATAACCATATATCGTTTTGGTGGTTCATTGGGGTTGTCTGGGTCGCTTATATCTTGCATTTCATAGCTAAAAGAAATCATAGAGCTTTTTGTGGGGTTGAAGCCGCTTTGTGGAATACCTTCAATTTTACATAAGATAAATTTAGCGATTCCATTGACATTAAAGCTTTGTTCGCAAGAGAATGGATGAGTGTTACGTAGGTTGAGAATCGCAAAAGTCTCTTGATTTTGTTTGCCATAATTGAGCTTCATTTCAAGTCCATTGGCTGTGGCTATCAAAAATATATATAAAAACATAGCGAATCTTATGTAGTAAAACAAATGCAACACCTATCCTTACTATATTTGCTATTTGCAATTATACGATAAAACAGGGGGTATTTAGTCTAGAATTTGTTTTTTAGGTATACTTATGTATGTTTTATTTTTGTTTAAGGAGAGGTCATGCAATTTAGCGGAAAAAACGCATTGATTACAGGTTCTAGTAGAGGGATTGGCGCAGCAATCGCTCGAGTACTAGCAGGACATGGTCTTAAAGTATGGATTAATTATAAAAGCAATGTGAGTCTTGCTAATACATTAAAAGAAGAAATAGAATCTCAAGGCGGCAAGGCAGCTATTATTGGTTTTGATGTAAGTGATGAAAATGCGTTTAAAGAATCCTTGATGCTTATTAAGGAAAGCGATGGTGAACTTGGATATTTAGTGAATAATGCTGGAATTACAAATGATAAGTTAGCATTACGTATGAGCGTGGCGGATTTTGCGCAAGTTATTGAGGCGAATCTCCATTCTTGTTTTATTGGTTGCAGGGAAGCCTTCAAGATTATGAGTAAACAACAAAAGGGCAGTGTGGTGAATATTGCTTCGATTGTTGGCGAAAAAGGCAATGCAGGGCAGGCTAACTATGCCGCTAGCAAAGCTGGAATGATAGCGATGACAAAAAGTTTTGCTTTAGAATCTGCAAGCCGCAATATTCGCTACAACGTCGTTACCCCAGGTTTTATAGAAACAGAAATGACAGATAAATTATCAGAGAACGTAAAAGCAGAATATCTGAAAAACATTCCATTGGCGCGATTAGGCAAAGCAGAAGAGGTGGCTAATGCAGTAGCTTTTTTGCTTAGCGATTATTCAAGCTACATTACAGGAGAAGTTTTGCGAGTGAATGGTGGGTTATATATGTAGCAGCTACATAAATGTCAAATAAGGATTTGTTTTGATACACATGCAAGATTCTATTGCTAATCACGCTTATACAATAGCACATAGCCCAGATGCTGATGATATTTTTATGTATTATGCCATTAAATTTGGTTGGATAGATTCCCCTTATAAACTTAGTAATTATGCGCTTGATATTGAAAGTCTTAATGTTGCTTGTTTGCAGGGAATGTATGATATAAGTGCGATTTCTTTCGCGCTTTATCCATTGATTTGCAATGAGTACGCACTGCTTAGTACAGGTATGAGTTTTGGGGATGGTTATGGACCAAAGCTTATAAAACGTAAAGGAAAAACATTAGGGAAAAGATTTACAGTAGCTCTAAGTGGCGCACATACTACTAATGCTTTTCTCTTTCGTTTAAAATACCCTGATGCGAAAATTGTTTATAAGAATTTCTTAGAAATAGAACAAAACGTGTTAGATAATAATGTAGATGCTGGCGTGTTGATTCATGAATCTATTCTGCATTTTTCTTCTGCGCTTGAAGTGGAAGCTTCAATGTGGGATATTTGGCAGGATCTTATTAAAGACACGTTGCCTCTTCCGTTAGGCGGTATGGCAATTAGACGTTCAATCCCGCTTAATCGCGCGATTGTCTTAGAAGAGACCTTAACAAAAGCCATTCAGATTGCCTTGCGATTCCAACCTATCCTTTCACAAATGTTATTAGATAGTCAATTAGTCCGTGTGAATGCGAAAGATTTACAAACTTACTTGCATCTTTATGCCAATGAGCATTCACATAGTATGAACTGCACGCAACTTGCTGCATTGAACAAAATGTATGAATTAGGGTACAATGCGGGAATTTATCCTTATAAACTTCATGTAGAGAATTACATGATTCCTAAAGAATATCAAAAAATACGGTATAGCTAATTCGCGATAGTCTCTATAACGTTGCAATAGATTAGATTTGGAGATTCTTTGTGTAAATTAAATTCTAAATACTAATTTCATACATACGTTTCCTTTGACTAGAGCCTAGTATGCCGAGCTGCTTACGATATTTTGTGATTGTTCTGCGTACCATTTTTAGAGTGAACCTTTTTTCGATGAGTTCAAGAATCTTAATGTCTGATAGTGGTTTCTTCTTGTCCTCATTCTTAATAAGCTCATTGAGAAAATCCTTAATACTTGCATTAGAAGTATCACCGTCAATAGCAGTTGTGAAAAAACTTTTAATAGGAAACACGCCGCGATTGCATTCTAAAAACTTATTCGCAATAGCACGTGAAATTGTGCTAGGAGAATGTCCAAATTCATCAGCTAAATCCTTGAGCTTCATGGGCTTAATTTCTCCCCCCATGAAAAAATCATATTGATATTCTACAATCATTAAGCCAATTTTTTTTATTGTAGCCTTGCGCATATCGAGTGCATCAATCAGGTCTCTAGCCTCTTTAAGTTTATTTTTAAAAAAACTATCTTCTTGGACGTCTTTTTTACGTGGTTTCTCAATCAATACGCTAGGATAATAGGAGTCGTTGAGCTTTAATTCAATATTGCCATCTTCTTGCATTATGATAATATCTGCAATGACAACATTAGAATCTTCTTGAAAGTCAAGGCTGGGGATTCTCGCAAAATCACGAATGACTTTCATCACCTTTTCATAGTTATCATATTTTTTAAATTTTGCATGGTTTTCGAGATTATGTATAATTTGTAACCCTATTTCATAATCCCTACCCTCTAAATTGCTTGCATCTAATTGAAAAATCAAGCATTCGAGTAAGTCTTTTGCGCCTACACCACTAGGTTCTAAATGACAGAATCTCTGTCGTACTCTTTGTAGCTCTTCCTCATCACACGTTATTCCTATTTTGGCTAGATTGGACAATAGGATTTGCATATCGCAATCAAAGAATCCTTCGCTGTCGAGATTATCAATAATCGCTAAAGCTATTTTTTGACTCCTTATTGTGGGAAATAGTGGGGGATTTATTTGCTCTTGTAGTGTTTCTATCAAACTTTTTTCATAGATAGTCAGCAGTTCTATTTTTTCGCCAATGGAATTTTTTGTATGTCGCGTTATTTTTTTTGATGATTTAGGTTGAGAGAGATTTTGCAGGCTTGTAGAAAACGCAGATTCAATTTCTATGTAAGGATTATCTTGGCTAATTTTGCCAAGTGTTTCTTCTAATTCATTGATAGGGCTTTGCAGGATTGGCAGCCAGCTTTTAAGTGTGGAAGAAAGCTTGGATTTAACAGCAATATTTTGTCGTAATTTCGCCATTATAGACCGCTTCCTTGCTAAAATTTGCTTTAATTGTAGCAAAATATCTCATGATTCACAATACACTTTTGGATATATACATTGTATCAAAGCTCAATTTTCGCTAAGATTTTGTTTCATAGATTCTAAGATTACATTAATTAAACAAAGGAATATCATGAGCAATTTATCAAGCATGCAGGACATACCTAAACACGTACAATATTTTGAGAATCTACTTGGTAAAGAGAATACAAAAAGCGATAAATTACATAAGCTTGCTTATAGTTATGATGCAACAAGGGAGGAGAGAGAGCCAGATATTGTTTTATTTCCAAGAGATGAGAATGAAATAAGCAAGATACTTTTTTACTGCAATGCGCATAAGATTCCTATCGTGCCTCGCGGTGCAGGCAGCGGCTTTACAGGTGGGAGTATTGTCGCACAAGGTGGCGTTGTTTTGGCATTAGAAAAATATATGAACAAGATTTTAGAGCTCGATCAGAAAAATCTCATTGTACGTGTGCAGCCTGGCGTTATTAATAAGGATTTACAGAATTTCGTAGAATCTCATGGGCTTTTTTATCCTCCCGATCCAGCAAGTGAGAATCAAAGTACCATTGGAGGCAACGTTAGTGAGAATGCAGGCGGTATGCGCGCGGCAAAGTATGGGATTACAAAAGATTATGTTATGGCTGTTCGTGCTGTTTTGCCTAATGGTGATATTATTCGGGCAGGCAAGAAGACAATTAAAGACGTAGCGGGCTATAATATTGCCGGGATTTTAATTGCAAGTGAGGGCACACTCGCTGTTATCACGGAAATTACTTTGAAGCTTCTTTCTAAGCCAATATTGAAACGTTCGGCAATGGGAGTTTTTGACACAATAGAAAGTGCGATGAATGCTGTCTATAAAACAATGGCAAGCGGCGTAACACCTGTGGCTATGGAGTTTTTAGATAATTTATCTATACGTGCTGTTGAGCAGAAATTTCATAAGGGATTACCAATGGAAGCTGGAGCGATTCTGATTACGGAAGTTGATGGGAATTTGCCCGAAGAAATTACTTATCAACTTGCTAAAATCGAGGAGAAGTTTAAAGAAAATGGCTGTGTGGACTTTAAGGTGGCTAAAGATTCTAAAGAGGGTGAAGATTTATGGTTTGCAAGGAGAAATGTTAGTCAGAGCATAAGTGTTTATGGTAAAAAGAAGCTCAATGAAGACATTACCGTGCCTCGTGCGAATCTCCCTCTTTTACTTGCAGAAATCGATAAAGTAAGCAAGAAATATGGCTTTAAGATTCCATGTTTTGGACATACAGGTGATGGCAATGTGCATACAAATGTTATGGTTGAGGATTTGAACGATCTTGAGAAAGGACATCAGGCAATTACAGAGATTTTTAAGATAGCAGTGGATTTGGAGGGAACATTGAGCGGCGAACATGGTATTGGTTTGGCGAAAGCACCTTTTATGAATCTTGCATTTAGCCCAGAAGAAATGCAGCTTTTTCGCAGTATTAAGCAGGCTTTTGATCCAAATAACATATTAAATCCGAATAAGATGGGATTATAGCAGCGGACACGCGCTTTCTAATTGTCAATAGAATCGATATGATGGTGTCTTTATCGCGTGTAATACTTGAGATGAATGTATGCAATTGCCTTTTTGAGAATCTTGCAAAGACTTAAGTTATCAAAGTCCTAATTGCTTGAGAATACCAAGAAATAATTTCACGTTTAAGAATCTCTTTATAACTACTGCATAACAAGATGAAACGATTTGAAAAAATATATATAGAACTTACTGATTATTGTGGGCTTTGTTGTGGATTCTGCCCGAACTCTAGGCGCATTCAACCTTATTCTTGGCAAGCTGCAGAGAATCCTCATGTAATAAGCAGCCTTAAAGGTAGCGAAGAGAACAACAAAGGGCAATCTTTACGTACCATTATGCCACTTAGTCTCTTTCAGTCTCTTTGCGAACAAATAACGGGTAAAACCCGTAGAGTATGCTTGCATATCTTAGGCGATCCGTTAAGCATTCATAATCTTGTAGAATATATTGAGATTCTTAGATTCTATAAATTGCAAGTGGATTTAGTTACAACCGGGTTGTTTTTACGTCAAAGTGATTTTGCCATGCTCACAGCTTATCCCTTTGTGCAAATTTCATTTTCTCTTAGTGCCTTTCTCGCAAATCCCAATCGACTGCATGATATACATTTGCAACGTATCTTTGCTTTCTGTGATTATAACCTCATGCAGGAATCTCCTATTTTTATTAATTTACGTTTGCATAACAAGGATATTGCTAGTAATTCCCCGTATTTTCGTGAGATTCTTCGTAATATCGCCTCGCATTTTAATATTCCACACGAAAATGTATTCAATCAAATCTACAAGCGCGTGCGACTTGCTAAGAAAACATTGCTTGTTGCTACGCGCTCATTTGAATGGATACGTAAAGATTCTATAAATGACGTATTGTCTGATGGGGTTAAAACAAAGCCACGTAGGTTTTGTCATGGTGCTTATAGTCAAATAGGGATTCTATGCAATGGAGATGTTGTTCCGTGTTGTATTGATTATAGTGGTGCGGCATGTTTTGGCTCAATAAAAACGCAAAAACTTCATCAGATTCTAACTTCTAAAGTCTTTCAAGAATTTAAACATAAACTTGGAATAGGCGAGCCAGCAAGTAGCCTTTGCGAAAAGTGCGGCTATGTCGTAGCGCGATAAATGGGGTGCGAGCATAGCCTCATTACAGAATCTTAAATCTTTTTGCAATCATTTGAAAGGTAGGGGGGAGAATTAGCAAAGTAAGGGCAGTAGAAGTTACCAATCCTCCGAGTACAACGATTGCCAAAGGTTTTTGCACTTCGCTACCTACACCGCTGCCAATAAGCATAGGTATCAGCCCAAGTGCCGCGATACTAGCAGTCATTAGCACGGGTCGCAAACGTCTTTTTGCTCCTATTTCCACTGCTTCTTCAACACTATATCCCTGTTGAATGAGATTCACAAAGTAACTCACCATAACAAGTCCATTAAGTACTGCGATTCCAAATAAAGCTATGAATCCTACGCTTGCTGGAACAGACATATACTCTCCTGAAAGATATAATGAAATTAATCCTCCCGTAACGGCAAAGGGGATATTTAAGAGAATCATTAATGAAAGTGTAATGGAATGGAACGTAAAGTATAGAATAAAAAAGATTACTAGAATGCTTAGAGGGATAACGGTGCTAAAACGCGCATTTGCCCTTTGTTGGTTTTCAAATTGTCCACCGTAAGTAATACTATAACCTTCAGGAAGTTTTACTTCGGCAGAGATTTTTGCCATAGCTTCTTGTACAAAACCACCTAGGTCTCTATTTTCAACATTGCTTCGGACAATATTAACGCGGCTACTTTGTTCTCGCATAATGCTAATTGGTCCATCGATAGCTTTAATTTCTGCTATGGAGCTAATAGGTACGGCGACATCGTCTTTAGAGCTCAATTCTAAATTCTTGAACTTTGAGACATTATTAGCAATATCTGATAATTGTCGAACAAACACAGGGGTTCTTGTGAATCCTTGCGGTATATAATCGATAAATAATCCTTCAAGTGAGCTTTTAAGGAACTTTGCAAATTCATCAGTGCTAATGTTTGCTCGAGCCATTCTTTCTTTTTGTGGTATTATGTATAAATAGTTAACTCCTTTATTTAGAGGGGTATAGACTTCCTTGCTGCCTTCTATGTTCTTAAGGATTTCGGCTATCTGCGTACTAATGTTGTTTAATTCGTTGATTTCTGAACCAAAGATTTTAATTGCTAAGTCTCCGCGCACACCCGTTACCATTTCGCTAATTCGCATATCGATAGGTTGAGTCATGATAAACGTAACGCCTCTAAAGTCTTGTATCGATCGGTTGATTTTCTCAATAATTTCTTTTTTATCTTTAGATTCCCATTCTTCTTTTGGTTTCAAAATAATAAAAGAGTCTGATTGATAGAATCCCGCTAAGTCAAGCCCTAATTCATCGGCTCCCGCACGCGTAATAATAGTTTTGATTTCAGGTACAGATTCTTTAATTTGTTTTGTGATTCTAAGAATAATATCGCGCGATTCATCGATAGAAGTTGACGGCGTGGTTTCGATACTTAAAACAATATCACCTTCGTCCAATGTTGGCATAAAGGTCTTCCCAATATATGGGAACAATGAAAAAGCAAGCACGAGAAAAATAAGAGATGAGATAATAACTATTCGCCCGTGATTTAAACAGAATCTTAGCATAGGGTGATACAGATATGTGATAGCTTGTAGCAGAAGCGTTTCTTTGTGTGCCTTTACTTTGAGGACAAAAGAGCATACAACAGGAATGACTGTAATGGATAATATAAGCGAACCAACCAGAGCGTATACTATGGTTTCTCCAAGTGGCACAAACATTTTACCTTCTAGCCCTTCAAGGGTTAAAATCGGTACAAAAAATATAATAATAATGACGATTCCACTGACAACAGAAGGAGCAATTTCTTTCACGGCACGATAAATTGTGTGAATGGCTGTAAGATTTTGCGTATGACTTAGTTTTGCAAAGGCATTTTCTACGACTACCACGGCAGAATCTACGAGGATTCCAACAGCGATAATAAGTCCCCCCAGACTCATTAGATTGGCACTCAAACCATTTTCCTCCATTAGCACAAAAGCCACAGATAATGCAAGAGGTAAAATGACACTTACTGCAACTGCCGCACGTAAATCCCCCAAAAAGAGAAATAAAACAATAATGATAAGAATTATAGCCTCAACAAGGACTTTAATTACCGAATTAACGGCTTTTTCCGTTAATTCTGAACGATTATAGAAAGTGTTGATTCGTACATCTTGAGGTAAATTTGCTTGAATTTGTGCAAGTTTCTTTTCTATCATGTCTATGGTATTTTTGGAATTTGCTCCTCGCAAGCCCAATACAATGCCTTCGGTGGTTTCATATTCGCCATCGATAGTTACAAAACCAAGTCTTGTTCTGTGATTCTCAACGACTTGCGCAAAATCCTTAATGCGAACATAGCCTTTTGATGTGGGTATCGAGATATTCTCAATATTTTTAATGCTTTTTGCCGCGCTTTCAATTTTGACTAAATACATTTCACCCGGGCGATTAATAATGCCGGCCCCGTCATTTTTTAAATTTTCTTGCAGAGTGGATTCTAATTCAGAGATAGAAATACCAAGCTTTGCCATATCATAGAAATCTGGGATAATCACATAAGCCTTTGCATAGCCTCCATAACTGCTGACATCGGCTACACCTTTAATGCTTCGTAATGCGGGTCGAATGGTAAAATCAAGAAGCTGACGCTTTTGCATTTCTGAAATATTGCCCTCTATTGTAAACATAAACATGTCGCTAAGTGGCGTTACGATAGGTGCTAATCCTCCGCTTGCTCCTGTTGGTAGCTCTGACATAGCATTGACAAGTCGCTCACTAACCATTTGTCTCGCAATATTCATATCAACCGAATCTTCGAAGTTAATCGTAATGTCTGCTATTGCAAATTTGCTTGTGCTACGTAGAGAAGTTTGCCCTTGCAAGCCTAGTAATTCTAATTCTAAGGGGCGTACAACGCGATTTTCCATTTCTTCTGGAGACGCGCCGGGCATTTTCATAATAATTTTTACCTGCGTAGAGCTTACATCGGGAAATGCGTCAATCGGAATTTTTATAAAGCTAAAAATACCGCAGGCGAGCAAGAGAAGGGCAAGAATAATAATTATGATTCTTTGCCGTAAAGAATATTCAATGATTTTAGTTAGCATACCTACTCCTGTATGAACCCGATGTTTTTATAGTGGAACAACAAGGAAATATGCGGCGGTAGTTTGTAGATAATAATAGTGAATCTGCGGACATGTTTCCAGCTTTCCTTTCTTGTAAGGCTATTGCCAAATAACTTTTTGTTTTGTAGTCTTGAGTGAAAATGAAGAATTTCCTTTGGCTTTATCAAATAGGCATTGCGTAGAAGCAACCATAAGATTCTTATCAGCAAAGATTGCGTTAGAGAAAAAGGCAGAATTTTAATACAAGCATTATTGGGCATTTCCATTATCCTCGTCTTCCCCTAAACCAATCATAATGCCTTTAAGAAAGATAAGAGAGCCTTTTGCTATTGTTGTGCCTACTGTGAGTTCCGCGCTTTCTACAACTGATTCTTGATCTCTTTCTTCTATAAGGTTAATGCTAACAGGGTGGAATCCTGTGCTAGTTTGTACAAATGCAATGTAATCATCATCATACTTTATCCAACAATCATCAGGGATTACTACCCCGTTTGAGCCAATATTACCTGCAATATAAATTTCTATGATTTCGCCTACATAGAAATTTTTTGTTTCTACACGTGCTATTGCGCTAATTGTGTTGGTTCGTTGGTCGATAATGCGCGAAATATTTTCAATCATTCCAATTTTTTTGCCTTTTTCATCAAATACGGCAAAACCTTTTTGGACACCTTTAATACGACTTTGGGGGACTCTTATTCGCAATAATACATTATCGTTATCTGGTTTTGCGATACGAATATAAGGTGTAAAAGCTGGAATTTTTTCCCCAATTTGAGTTGGTACGACAGAAATCTTCCCCGTTCCAGCTGCCCGAACTAAAAACCCACGTTCTCCTCGCGCATTGTCGGGGTCAATACCAAAGATAGAAAAAGAAGAGCGAATTTCACTTATTTTTAAACGCAGCTCATTCATTGCTAAATAGCTTGTTTGATAGTCGCGTTCAGAGATAACACCTTGATGAAATAAGTCTTTATCTTTTTGTTCTATTTCTTGAGCGATTTGAAATTTACTACGAATGTTTTGTAATGAGAAATATAACTGACTTAAAGCATTGGAATTTATTTCTAAAATAGGCTCTCCTTTTTGCACACTTTCCCCATATCTCTTATGGAGATTCACAACAACAACTTCTAAACTTGAGTTTTGCGTATAGCCATCTTTGTCATCAAAATCCACTGTAGCCGAAAAAGGTATCCCCCTTTGATTCCTTGATGTATTCTTGATAGTGAATGTTTCTATACCCATAGCTTTGATTTCAGAATCTTTGAGCTGTATAACGGTGTAGTTTGCTGCGCAAAGATTCTTTATACTTAATAGTAATGTGAATATAACCATAAGGCTTCTATGTATTTGCATTGTATTCCTTTAGTTTATTTTTGTAAAACTTTCTCCTAATGTGTGTTCCAAAAGTGCCACTAAATCAATGTATTTAATTTGTGCATTTACTAATGCAATTTGAGAATCTACAAAAGCATTTTCTTGAGTAACATATTCAAAGAGTGTTACTTGTTGGGATTCATAGCCCAGACGATTGAGCTCTGCTAGGTGGCGTTTTACCTGTGTATTTCTCTCTGCGATATTAATATATTCTCTTTGCAGAGCTAATTCTTGAATATAGGCTTTGACTTTAATGGCGATTTGCTTTTTTGTAATGGCCTGCTTTGCAAGTGCACCAGATTCTAAAGACATGTATTTTGCCTTTAAGTATGATTGTTTTCTTGTAACAGGCAGAGGGATGGAGACTTGCAGAGTTGGATTATAAGAAGAGAGTGAGTATTTCACTCCTGCGCCGAGTTCCAAAGTATCCCAATGATTTCTTGCTTCATATTTACTCATTGATTGATGTTGTTTTGCTTGCAAGTCTAGAATCTCTGTGTAAAGGGAATTTTGCAGTTTTTCCGCAGACAAATCTATATCAGGCTCTATGTAAGCAAAATGAAGGTTGGCGATTCTAATATCAGTGTTTATAATAGGATTGGAATGCGGATCCTGCGATAAATGATCGGTAGTTAATTGTTGTGTAGTCAAGCCATAGCCTGCCTCTTCTTCAGATTGAGCCTGTGCTAAAGAATCATTAGAATCATTTGTGCTTAGTATATTTGTGGGTTGTGGCAAAGTTTGAGAATTTTGTTCTACTTGCGATATGAAATCTTTTTTATCTAAGCCTAATATTATAAAAAGAGATTTTTGTAGCTCTAAAAGCTCATTGCGTACAGCGATAGTAGTCAATAGAGAATCTGTATAAGCAGATTCGAAGTTTGTGAAGTCTTTGCGACTAACACTGCCCCCTACCAGTCTTTTTCTGGCAATGTTTAGAAGTTGTAGAAAGTTTGCTTCTCTTTTAAGATGGTACTTATATTTTTCTTTTGTGGCGATATAAGTGAGATAGATTCTTTTTATTTCAATAAAACTAATATTGCGAAGTAGTTTGTGCATACTTTGATATTCTTTGTTTTTATTATCAAGACTTGTTCTTAATAGAGTGTTTACCCACCAGAATTTGGGTTTAACAAACACAATAGCACTCCATTCTCCAGCATGCTCACCATTTGTTTTGGTTGTTTCTCCGTTGGCTTCAATAAAGGGATATTGCCATGCTAGATTAGATCTCCCTTCTGCTAGCAAACTCTCAAATTGCGCTTTATTTTCTATAAGTTCTAGGGAATTTTGCTCAATGGCTTTAATCACATCTTGTATTTCTAAAGTTTGTGCGAAACCAGGGAGGCTTATAATAATTATGAAAATTCCATTTCGCAATGTTTTCCAAAGATATTTATAAAGAAATCTTAAGACGCTTAACACAATAGCTCCTTACTAATTAACATAATTATTGTAATACACAAACGTAACCGTTTGATTAATCCAATTATTTTGCTTTCCAAAGAAAAAGCAAGAAAAGATTCCAAATATCATTAAATGGCATTTGTAATAGAGAATGTTGTATTTCTCGTTGCGCTATAAACCATATATAGAATATTTCCCGCAAGTCTGTGTTTATCCATTGCAGCCGTGAGATTGTGTTTTGTAGCGACCAAATTTTGACAATATGTTCCATTACTCGATATTCCTGTGTGATAAATGAACGACATTCATAAAAATTATTCTTGCTATCGTATGCAAATATATTACAGAATAAAAATGATTTTTGTTTGATTAAACAAGAGAAATTTTGTAACGATTCTAATACTTTTGAATCTTGTTTGAATGTATCAGGCAAGGTTGCAATCTGCGTTGACTCTTGGCAGTCATTATTAGTGAGGTCTGCTATGCAAGTCTCTAATAAGAAATGATTAGTATGGGTTTGTTGCTGATAGAATATTGGCAATATTTCTTGTAGCATTTCTTGAGATTGGATAGTAATTATGGGCGTTATGCTATGAATGTTTAAGAGCTTTGCTACTTTGTCTAATGTTGGATAATTGAGCTCATGAGATTCAAAGGAATTAGCAAAAATATTAGTTAAAGTCCATCCTCGCAGATGTCTTTGTATTTGCAAGGAGAAAGATGGTGTTTTGAGCGTATTTTGTAGCAATGTAATGATTTCTTGCGCGCAAGATGTGTCTAATTGTATGCCTTGTGGAATCTTCTGTGTGATAGATGGCTTATCGTTCATTGTTATGAAATAAAATTTCTCGTTGTAATAACTTATGAGATGTGTTTCTCCCATTGTAGTGGCGTAAATTGTGAGCGGATAATCTATTTGAGCATTTTTATTTTGTAAAGTAGTGAAAGAATGATAAGTATCGTTTGCAATGCCGCGCGCAACAATCCTCCATAAGTTGGTATCGATGACATAAGGGTAAAATGTACAAGGTTTTGCTTTTGTTGATGGTTTGCGATAGGCAACAAAGGATTGATAGTCGAGATTCTGTGCCAAGTTATTTCTTTGCATATATTCAAAGTCTTTTTGAATCATTTCTCTTTGTTGTTTTTCTTGATTTGTGATAAAAAGAGTGTTGCGTATGCTCGTGTCATGAAATCCTTGTTGGTTAAGTTCAAGCGTGCGCAGAAATCCACCAAATTCTATCCTTCCCTCTAAGAGATAATTACGCGGGGCTAAATTCAATGGCAAATCTTCTTTGTTTCTGTGTCCAAAGATTTGATAATGATTCGAATCTGTATTGTTGCTAAACGCATTGGCAACAATGATATTTTCTGTATAGTTGCCAACACCATAAATACATTCTGACGCGCTCAATAAACGAAAGCGCTGTGGAATATTAGAGAGTCCACCATGTGTACAAAGAACATATTTATCATGGAATCTATAATAGAAATATGGTACGAGTTTGTTGTAGAATAGTTTTGCTTCTCGTTTTGAAAACCCTTTTTGTTCGAGTTCTTTTTGTGTATTTAATCGAAATTCTCGTGAATGTATTTCTTTATGATTTGCCCAGTGCCATAACCATTTCTCATGATTGCCCTCCAAAAGACATACATTTTTATTGTGCATAATGCTAGTCAGAAATTTCAGCACTTCGTAATTCTGCAATCCCCTATCAATATAATCTCCTAAAAAAATATAGAAACAGTCATCTTGTATTGTCGCTAGGTGTTTTTGCAATATCCGAAAACAGCCGTGAATATCTCCAATATGATAAATCTTTTTATAACCATTTAAATTATAAGGCGTTATACGAAGAAACGAATCAATCTCTTGAGGCTTAATGACTTGACTAGGAATAGGAATCTGTGTTTGTTGCAGTTCTTGATAAAGAGCCATAATTTCCTCGTGGGTATAGTGCCTGTGTTGCAATGTTTGACTTTGTGTTATTTGCTGCGCTCTCTTGAGAATTTCCTCTAAAGGAACGTCGCTAAAGTCCACAATCACGATTGTATAAGCATATATTTTGGCTAGCTCTTGATAATTACTAAAGTAAGAATGTGCAATGTGTGAATCTTCTATAATGATAAAATCCCCATTTGCCATACGTGATTTGAGTGCTTCATACAGCATAGTAAAATAGAGTTTATGGTGGTAGAAATAGTGGTTTCCGTGAACGTCAAGTTTGGGAGATTGGAAAAGATAAGCAAGTGTTTTAGTATCTAATGTATATTCTTGCAGGTTGTTTTGCTGTATCCATGTGGTTTTCCCACAAAGCGGCATTCCACGCGTAAGTAGTAGATATCTCACTGGCTCTCCTTTTAATGTAAATCCTAGATATTCTAGCAAATTTTGGTATATAATACCTTAGCGCAATTTTTAGCTTGGATTAGGACATGACATTAGGAATCAATGGCTTAGGTAGAATGGGTCGTACAATCTTACGTTTAGCGTTACAAAGAGGACATACAATCAAAATTCTTAATGATATTGCGAAATGGGATATTCTTTGTTATCTCATTAATTTTGACACTACGCATGGAAATTTGCTTAATTATGAATGTGTAATGGTAGACAATAATGGGGAACAGGTGCTACGTTTTCTTTCTATAAATGAAGCCTATCAAACACAGCCGCTAATCCGAGTTAGTAATTTTGCTAACACACAGCATATTGATTGTAGCGATGTCGATGTGATGATAGAATCTAGTGGTAAGTTTTTGGATTCTGACACACTCACTCATTACCTTACTAATGGGGCAAAAAAGGTTATTCTCTCTGCACCGGCTCGAGACAATATGCCGACTTTTGTGCTCGGAGTAAATGCGCATGATTATAAAGGCGAAAAAATTATTTCTAACGCTTCTTGCACAACTAATTGCATTGCGCCTATTTGTTATATTCTTGATAAGCACTATTGCATAGAGCATGCCGTGATGACTACAATTCATAGCTATACAAACGATCAGAATCTTCTTGATAATGCTCATCGATTTGAGAAAAGACGTTCACGTTCCGCGCCTAATAATATTATTCCAACAAGCACAGGAGCCGCGCTTGGATTAAAAAGAGTACTTCCCAACATGGAAGGTAAAATACATGGGCAGAGCTTGAGAGTTCCCGTTGCAGATGTGTCAATGGCTGATTTATCCTTTTACATTAGAGAAGAAGTAAGCTTAGATTCTTTGCATCAACTTTTAGAATCCTATGCTAAAGATTCTATGGCGGGGATTCTTAGCCTTGACACTAAAGAGAGAGTCAGCAGTGATTTTTTGGGTAGTTCTTATAGTAGCGTTATTGCACAGGATTTAAGCATTAAGATTGGCAAGCTTGTGAAACTCATGTCGTGGTATGACAATGAAACGGGCTATGCGAATAGGATTTTGGATATGGCAGAGCTTATTGACACATTTGACTAGTTTTTGTACATTTATTTCGTTTGCGAGATTCTAAAAGTTATTTAGGTTATTATTGCAATGCGAAAAGTTTCTTCGCGTTATTAGTTGTCAGAGCTTGGATTTCATTTGCGGGTATAGCTAGGATTTCGCTTATTTTGTCTACAATTAGTGGTAAAAACTTCGATTCGTTGCGTTTGCCACGATGTGGTGTTGGTGCTAGATAGGGCGCATCAGTTTCAAGCAGGATTCTTTCTAGTGGAATACTTGGTAGGATTTCTGCAATTTCTTTTGCATTCTTGAATGTGATGATTCCACCAATTCCATAGTAAAAATATTCACTCATTGTTAATAGGCTATCATGGGCATTATAACAATGAAACACTCCTCGTAATTGTGTACCATAAAGAGACTTTGCTTTGTCTTTGTAGAATTGCAGAATCTTTAGTGTGCAAAGGCTAGCCGCGAAATGCTGCTTGCTATCACGGACATGCAAGATAAGCGGTAGATTATTCTGTAATGCAAATGTAATTTGTTTGCAAAAGCATAAGAATTGCAAGAGAACTTCAAGAGCGATTTGTTCTAAACTTAAATCATTCACGTTTAATCGGAAGAAATCTAGCCCGCATTCCCCGACAGCTTTACATGATTCTAATTTAAACATTCTCTCAAATTGCCTAAGACAATCTTGCTGCCAAATTATCGCATGCGAATCCATAAGCTCTATCCATTGTGCCCAAGATTCTAAGAGAGAATCAACAAAACATTCTAAAGATACCCCTTTGTCTTTTTCATTTGTATGGGTAAAAAGAGAAAGCAGATATGAGAGATTTTGCACTTTTATGCGTAAAATCATTTCATCAGTATGATAAGGATGAATACCTGCGGCAAGAAATATTTTTGGATAATTTGCTGCAATGTCTATTGCTTTTTGCAATGTTTCAAGCGATGCGCCCGGTATAAGAAAGTGGCTTACATGGGCATTTTGAGATTCTGTGATAACCTGTTCTAAATCATTGTGAAAATCTTTAGAATCTAAATGAATATGTGTGTCAATCATTGCATTCATATTAATCCTCTTTACAATAATTTAAGGATTCTACTATAAAAAGACGAAATACAGCAGTAAGGAATCTTTGGCTTTTGATTAATTGTTTTAATAGAAGAGCTTTTTATTGTGGCAAATCTTCTTCTTGATGAATGGAGAGATTTAAGTGGAATTTAAGTAGAAATCATTATAATTTGTTTGCCTCTTTTGCTAGCCCTATGCAATAGGAAATAGAAACAACGCTTCAGGATGGGAACATAGCAGAGCATTTCTATTTTTTGTGTGCCATTGGTTTCTGGTAAATGAGGTTCATGAAATATGCTACATAATATTCATAATTTCCCCTTGTTTTTAAACTTTTGTAACTTTTTTCTACCCGATGTCTTAATATTTTTTATTTAAGTATAATAAATATCCTATACAAAGATATAAACAAAAATTATTTTTCATTGTATATTTATTACATTTATAAGTGCTTTTATTCGGAACAAAATGTATATTTTATAATCTGATACTTAGGATTTGGTATTATAAAGTAAATTTAGCTTCTTGATATTTTTTATTATTTGTATTTTTCATTAATCATTTACCTCGTATAATTAAGTTCATTTTACTATAAAGGATATATATGGCACAAGATTTTGTTCAATTAACTACAACAACAGGCAGACCCGTTTATGATAACCAAAATGTGATGAGCGTAGGACCTAGAGGACCTTTGCTTTTACAAGATGTTTGGTATTTGGAGAAATTGGCGGCATTTGACAGGGAAAGGATTCCAGAGCGAGTTGTGCATGCACACGGTAGTGGTGCACATGGTGTTTTTGAAGCAACAGCCGATATTAGCCGCTACTCGAAAGCAAAAGTTTTTGTTAAAGGCACAAAAACACCTATGTTTATCAGATTTTCTACAGTGGCTCCAGAACGCGGAAGTGCAGATGCGGTGCGCGATCCTAGAGGATTCGCAGTGAAATTTTATACTAAAGAAGGGAATTGGGATTTAGTAGGAAACAATACCCCTATATTTTTTATTCGAGATCCTTATAAATTCCCAGATTTTATTCATAGTCAAAAAAGAGATCCAAAGAAAGGTGTACAAGATCCAGAGACATGGTGGGATTTTTGGAGTCAAACACCAGAATCTTTACATCAAGTAACTTACCTTATGGGAGATAGGGGTATTCCAGCGAGTTATCGACACATGAACGGGTATGGTAGCCACACATTTAGCCTTATTAATGCGAAGAATCAACGTTTTTGGGTCAAATTCCACTTTCATACCTTACAGGGCATTAAGAATCTAACAAACGAAGAAGCTGCTGCAATACGTGCCAAAGATACAGATTCTCACCAAAGAGATTTATTTGATTCTATTGAAAGAAGAGATTTTCCTAGATGGAGAGTTTCTATTCAGGTAATGCCAGAGAGTGATGCAAAAACTTATAGATTCCATCCGTTTGATGTAACAAAGATTTGGAGCCATAAAGATTATCCTTTGATTGAAATTGGTATTATGACGCTTAATCGTAATCCCGAAAATTATTTCGCAGAAGTTGAGCAAGCTGCCTTTGCCCCTGCAAACATTGTCCCTGGAATTGGTTTTAGCCCTGATAGATTATTACAAGGTAGACTATTTGCTTATGGCGATACACATCGTTATCGTTTGGGTGCTAATCACCATCAATTGCCTATTAATGCGCCAAAAGTACCTGTTACTAGCACCGTAAGAGATGGCTTTATGACCAATGGAGCATACGGTAGCATGCGTAACTATAACCCCAGTATTCTCCCTGGCTATAAAGATGATTGGAAGCTTAAAGAGCCTATCTTAGACCCTAATGTCTTTGAACAAGAAACAAGACTAGCGCAATGGGATTATCGAGAAGATGACAATGACTACTATACACAAGCTGGAGATTTGTATCGATTAATGAAACCAGAGGAAAAAGAGAGACTTTGCCAAACTATTGCAGGTACTATGAAAGGTATTGATAGCCGCATTATTAAGGTGCAGTTAGGGCATTTTAAAAAGGCAGATCCAGCTTATGGCAACAGAGTTGCAGAGTTGTTAAAGTAAAAGATTTCCTTTGAGATTGCCAAATACATTGGAGATTTGAGATTCTATTTTATGACAATAGAATCAGTTTAGCTAGATTCATCTAGCAAACATTGATAATAGAGTTAGTTGAGCGAAATCAATAATGAATAAGGAATATTTATGGATACACAGAAACTTAATCGCCGTTCTTTCCTAAAGGGCAGTGCCTTAAGCCTAGGAGCAATGACTATGGGAAATATGCTTTTTGCCCATGCGCATAACAAGAGAGAAGAATCTATTAGAGATTTTTCTCTTTCTTTTACTTATAAAAGCAGGTTTGAGACGCATAATACGCTCAATCTTTGGTTGCCTTTAGCATTGAGCAACGGATTTCAAACACCTTACAACCTTAGAGTAGAGGGAAATTATGATGATTATTCTTTAGGCAATGATAATAATACTCCAATCTTGCATGCAGTTTGGCGACATAATGATAATGAAAAGCACCTCAAAACAACACTGAATTTGAAAGCCAAATTCTTGGAATCTAGTCTTGATTTGAAAGACTTTACAGATTATCAGCCCCAAGATCGTTATATCCGTTCAAACCCTACAATAGCGGGCATTGTCAATTCTCTTGTTGCAGATTATCAAAGTGATAGGCAAAAGGCAGAGAAGCTTTTTGCATGGGTAACGCGTAATATTTCTAGTCAAGATGGACAGGACATACAAGGCATTCGCAGCATCAAAGATATAAATGGTAATGAGATTTTGCGAGGCGAGAATCTTAGTGCCTCTTCTGTTTTTGTTGCTCTTTGCCGTGAAGCGGGGATTCCGAGCTTTGAATGCTTTGGTATTAGTCTTGATAGCGGACGTTACGCGCTTAATGATTCTACGCCCAAAGTTTATACGAGAAGTGTCGTTTTTGTTAATAATGCTTGGCTTGTCAATGATTCTTTATTGGCTATTAAAGCGAGGGAAGCTTTACAAAACAAGAATGCTATGCTTGAACATAGTACACAACGTTATGCAACCATCATGCAGGATAGTTTTACACAATGGGATAATAATTGGGTTATGCTTAACTATTTGCGTGATATTACTTTGGATTCTATTCTTGTCAGCACATTGCAGCAAGCTTATGGAGAAGTGGATGGAGCAAAGCTAAGCAGTTATAATCTTGAGCATTTTCATAGTACGATTGCTGTGTGATTTTGCAGCACAATGATCACTTCACAATGAATCATTCTTGCAATGGCGACAATCGTTGTAAGAAGCTGCCGAAAGCAGCAACAGAATCTTGTAAGTTGTTTTGCATTAAACGGCTTTTTATTACAATTCCTAATTACAAGCATTCAGCCCATTTAAGCAGAGAATATATTTCAATCTATATCTTTTATTCCCTTTTTTCCAGCCCTTTCATATTTTCTATAAGCCTTCTAGCACTATTTGATACAGATTGGCGCATTCTTCGTTATTGAAATTAATGAGGTTCTTTGTTGCGTAAAATTTCATAACAGAATCTCTATCCAATAGAGCAGGAGAATGCACACAAGCAGGATGAGCGAGTAAGAATCCTCGTGTGATGGCTATTTTTTTTTCTAATTTATTATCACAAATAAAGCAGTTTTCTTTTTGATAAAGTCGCCCTTCAAATTCTAATAGCTCTGCATACATGCAGCACGCTACCCGCTTTGCTTGTTGCTTTTTGAGTTTTCTTACTCCGTTTTCAAGCATAGTGTAATAGAAAGGGGGAATCTCTTTTGGTTCGTGGCTGTTGGGCTCTTGTAGGTGCTTGTCTAAAAGCGAGCAAAATTGCTGCCATATATAGACTTTTTCTAGGTCTTGCTCATACTCTCTGGCAATGTGAAAAATATTTCGTAACTTAGGAATGTATATCCCTTGATATTCTACTTCGAAGTCAATATTTCTTCCTGCATAGAGGATGCTGTGCCTTGCTCCATAGAATCTATAAAGCGTATAATAATGCTTTGTTGTGATAAGTTTAACTAGCACATCTTCTTTAATGCTTTTCGTGATTTGTAAAATAAAGCCTTGCATTGCGTATTAGATAGGATTAGTGATTGCTCTTTTGTGCAATAATCAAAGATGAGACATTGGCACTATAACTTTTAGAAAAAATCGTAGGCATGCCGTGTAATAAAAGCTCTTCTTCTAAAGATTCTCGCGTAACGAAATTATCAATAGAATTTGGCAAGTATTTATAAGCCCGAAAGTTGCGAGACATAATTCCTCCTATAATCGGAAGAAAGATTCGAGTATAGAATTGCATGAAAAAAGAAGGCACGGTTTTTTGACTTTGCGACATAAACTCTAGGACAATCAGCACTCCTTGCGGTTTTAGCACCCTATAAAATTCCCGTAGTGAATCCTTTCTATTCACCACATTACGTAAGCCATAAGCAATTGAAAGAATGTCCTTGCTTGTCGATTCAAGAGGGAGATTATCGGCTTGCGCGATGATAAAATTGCCATTTGGAATCTTTTCCTTAGCAACATTTAGCATATTTGTTGATGGATCTATACCTACAAGGGAATCTATTACAACATTTAAGTTTTGACTTTCTTGTGTCCAATGCAACATCATATCGCCTGTCCCACAGGCAATATCAGCTATATCTACATTTGTTTTGTTGATAATTTTTAGGGCTTGTTTGCAGGCTTCTTTTCTCCAGCTTGTATCAATTCCCATGCTCATAAGTCTATTGGTTTTATCGTATGTGGGCGCAATATCATTAAACATATCAATGATTTGCGTTTGTTTATGTTGCGAGTCCATTTTTGCTCTTTATCGTGGTATGTAAATACATCAAGGATTCTAGCATTTTAATGATGATAGCATACGATACTTTTAGCAAATTGTTACTAATAGTTCCGTGATTTAGAGTAATGCTATACAATAATGATTTATTTTGCGAATTAGCAGATTATAAGGAGAGATGATGCACAAACATATCATAGTTTGCGACCATATTCATGAAGAGGGATTGAAAATTTTGCGTTCCCAAGCAGATATTTCAGTAGAGAATCTAGCGCACTTATCAAAGCCAGAATTGTTTACACACTTGCATAAAGCAGATGTACTTATTACAAGAAGTTCCACTTCAGTTACCCCCGATTTATTAGAATCTGCCTGCAAGGATTCTAAGAGGCTTAAAGCAATTGTGCGCGCTGGCGTGGGCGTAGATAATGTAGATATTGACTCTTGCTCTTATCGTGGAGTAGTGGTTATGAATGTACCGACAGCCAATACCATAGCAGCGGTGGAGCTTACTATGACGCATTTGCTTAGTGCTATCCGTAGATTTCCTGGGGCGAATTATCAACTAAAAACACAGAAAATATGGAATAGGGAAGACTGGTATGGCATAGAGCTAAAGGATAAAAAGCTAGGTATTATTGGATTTGGGAACATTGGTAGTCGCGTGGGCGTTCGTGCAAAAGCCTTTGAAATGGAAGTTATAGCCTATGACCCTTATATTAATCCCAACAAAGCTTTAGATTTAGGAGTGCAATATACGACAGATTTTCAGGATATTTTAGCTTGCGATATAATCACTATCCATACCCCTAAGAACAAGCAGACTACTAATATGATTACAAGCAAAGAAATAGCGCAAATGAAAGACGGTGTGATTCTGATTAATTGCGCTAGAGGAGGGCTGTATAACGAGAATGATTTGTATGAGGGATTAAAGTGCGGAAAGATTGCATGGGCTGGTATTGATGTATTTGATAAAGAGCCAGCTATTGAAAACAAGCTTTTAGAGTTAGAGAATCTCTATGTAACGCCGCACATTGGTGCAAATACTCTTGAATCACAGGAGAAAATTGCTATTGAAGCTGCTAATGCGGCTATTTCTGCCGCTAGAGGTTCTGCTTTCCCTAACGCACTCAATCTTCCTACCAAAAATCAAGACATTCCAGATTCTATTGCGAGTTATTTAGAGCTTGCGCAAAAGTTAGGTTACTTTGCCGCGCAAGCTGTGAATGGAGCAATAAGCTCCCTAACTTTGCATATTCATGGATTAGAGCTAGAGAAATATCAAGACGCCTTATGTACGTTTGGGCTCGTTGGGGCTTTGAAGCCCTCACTAGATGATGGCATTAATTATGTGAATGCGCATTTTGTCGCCAAAGAACGTGGTGTAAGTGCGCATGTAGAACTAAAGCATAGTGCAGGGGCATATAAGAATCTTATTACACTGACCGTTACTACCGAGCAAGAAAGTATGAGTGTTAGTGGCACGGTCTATGATGGGCATATTATTCGATTCAATAATATCAACGGGTTTGGCATGGATTTAGAGCCAAAGGGGAATATGATTCTTGTGAAAAACACTGACGTACCTGGCGTTATTGGAAGTATTGGTAACACGATAGCAAGGCATAATGTGAATATCGCAGACTTTAGATTGGGCAGGCACGGGGATATACATCATAAAGAAGCTCTTGCATTGATTTTAGTTGATAACACCGTTACAAGGGCTTTACTTGACGATTTGCGCGCGATAAAGGAATGCTTAAATGTGCGCAGTGTGTTATTGTAGGTTTCATGAATTTATGATTGTTTGCCTTTTTGTTATGACGTAAATTCTTCGATTCTTTAATGATTCTTTTGAAACTCCCAATACGGCAAGATTCGCTTCGTTGTTATGCTGTCTTGTTCCTTGCTTGTCAATTAGACAAACAAGAAGTCCTCTTCCTTAATGATTAGCAAGATTCTATTAAAAGACATAATTAACAAGGAATCTAAATCTACCAAATTGCGGATTGCCAAGTAAATATCCATAATACGCTGCCATGCTGATACTTGGTGTTACTTGATAAGTGATAGTTGGGCTTACTTCAATAAAGTTAGCTTTTTTGATAGCGTTCTCTTTAGTATAAAGTTTTCCATTGGCATTGAGGGTTCCATCTGTGCCGGCTTTTTTGAGATAATAGAAATGTGAAGTTGCAACATAGACCACATCCAAAGATGCCCCAAATTTCTTGTATTTCATTTCAGCTTTTAGATACCCGCCATACAACCAGCTTTTATCAAAGCCCCCTGTGCCTAAGATCCCAAAGCCATTTGCTTCTGGTCCAGAATAGCCATTCCAAAGTACGCCGCCTAGCTTTAAGCCGCCTGTATTATCAATCAATGTACCATATCCTGGTCCAAAGCTTCCCATAGTTCCAATAGAGAAACCAACAAAACCAATGGATTTAGGAGCATCAGAATCTTCTGCCGAAGAGTCTGATAAATGATATTTATAATCTATGCGCAGATTATACATACCTCTTTGCTTCGCGAAGTTATATCCATTAGATCCTGTTGGTCCAGTTTGCTGATATATCGCACTGAATGTAGTAGCATTACTAAAAATATGCGGATTATCAGTTAGACGCGTCGAGCTTCCTTGTATAAGGATACCTAGAGAATTATTACCAAACTTTGCTGTATATCCAATATTCCCAAAAAGCATAAAATCAAACCATCTATTGCCATACGCATAAGTTAGATTATAATCTAAGCCTGTTTGCTTCGTGAAATCAGAACCACTCCCAAGAGAGAGAAGGAACACATTATTTCCAATACCTGCGTTATTTTGCATGTTGCCTCTAGGAGAGAAGTAGATATCATCACCCATCCATGTATCCCACCATTGCAAGCCGATATTGAGAGCTGATATATCTTTATTTTGAATAAACACACCCATTGCTCTATCAAGCACATTATCGGTAAACACTGTGCCCGGCGATTTCTGTCCAGCAATGATTATAGTGTCTGTGCCTAACTGCTCTTTTGCATTGTAAGTAAGATAATAATCGCTAATACTGAATCTATCTACCGTTGTTTCGCTTACATCGCCTCGGCTTGCTCCAATATCACCGTCTGTATTGTTGCTATCAGGCACAGAAGAACCCTTAGAGAAAAAGATCCCTACAGAACCACTCCAGCCATTTACGGCACCAGTTGTTACAACCGGCTTAAATCGCCATTGCCACCTTGTACCCTCACCATCTCGTCCGTGCAAACTAGAAATACGCGTAAAAGCAAAGCCGCTAATTGTCGCATTATCAATTATTTCAGAGAGCTTACTTGCTGCTTCTAGACTACTTAATGAAGCACCGAATATAAAACTCGCAACGAATAATTTCCTATGTCCAGTTGAAAATTTTGTGGGAAAAAATTGAGAAGTTGTTGTATTCATAAACACACCTTAAAATTAGTTTGCTCTTAATATACAATAAGCTGCGAAAAAATCCTAAAAAAATTAAGGAAATGCGAATATCTTGCGACAATATGCTATTTTTAGTGAAGTATAATTTATCAAAAAGTAATATTTATTTGTTTATATTATTATTTCATAAAAATATTAATTATTAAATATATATATTTTTGAATAATTATATATTGAATATATAATTATTCAAAAATAATAATAACTAATTTAAAAAAGATAGAAATAGCTTTATAAAATGTTACGAATAGATACTATATTGCAGATATTCATGTTTATTTTTCTTGTATTTACAATATTATTCTGATGTGATGTTAGGCAAATTGCATTTATCTTATAATGTCTCTTTATATTTGAGATTAAAGCTGTAATTTACTGTTTGAGTGTTCGTGCGAAATGATTGCTTATAGAATCTGCAAAGATATTATAGATATTGTGATTGTGCAGAGTTATAACGTTTCTTGAAAACCATTGCTATTTTTCTTGTTTAATGACACCTAATAGCAAACAGAACCAAAAGAGGACAAGCAATAGCAATGAAAAAGGATTCTATGAAAAGATTCTATGCGACTTAGAGTATGTTTTTCTTAAAAAATATTTTGTTTATAAAGTGTTTGTGTCTCATACGTTTTCTTTGTAATTTTTAAAAATATCCTGTGTGATTTTATAGCTGCAAAATTTCGGTCCACACATTGAACAAAATTCCGCGTCCTTAAATACTTCTTGCGGGAGGGCTTCATCATGGAATTCACGCGCTCTTTCTCCATCAAGTGCCAACTCAAACTGCTTATTCCAATCAAAGCTATATCTTGCATCACTCATCGCATCATCTCTGTCTCTAGCTCCGACTCTCCCACGTGCAATATCTGCTGCATGTGCGGCGATTTTATAAGCGATAATGCCCTCTCGCACGTCGTTAGCATTAGGCAATCCTAAATGTTCTTTAGGGGTTACATAGCAAAGCATTGCTACACCTTTCCATGCCGCCACGCAAGCACCAATTGCGCTTGCAATGTGATCATAACCTGCGGCAATATCAGTAACCAAAGGTCCTAATACATAAAAAGGAGCTTCATTGCAAAATTGTTTTTGTAGCTCTACATTGCGTTCAATTTGATTGAGCGGCACGTGCCCTGGTCCCTCTATCATCACCTGCACGTTGGCATGATAAGCTCTCTTAGCAAGTTCTCCTAATATTTTAAGCTCGGCAAATTGCGCCTCATCGCTTGCATCAGCCAAGCAACCAGGCCGCAAAGAATCTCCTAAAGAAAGTGAAACATCATATTCCTGACAAATCTTTAGAATCTCATCAAAATATTCATAGAATGGATTTTGTTTGTGATAATGCAGCATCCAGCTTGCCATTAAGCTCCCACCTCGACTCACAATACCCATTTTACGTTTGGCGACAAAAGGCATGTGTTCGAGCAAAAACCCGCAATGAATCGTGAAATAACTTACGCCTTGTTTGGCTTGTTTGCGCAAGACGTTGAGCATTGTGTCAATATCAAGTCGTAAAACATCGTTTTGTACATCATGGAGAATCTGATACATGGGCACTGTGCCAATAGGCACGCTTGAAGCTTGTATAATTGCCTCTCTAATTTTATCCAAGTCTCCACCTGTGCTTAAGTCCATTACAGTGTCAGCACCATATTTGATAGAGGTTTTGAGCTTTTGCACTTCCTCATCAATGTCTTCTACAATCTGTGATGAACCGATATTAGCATTGATTTTTGTGCGCGTAGCGATACCAATACCCATAGGTTCAAGATTTTTATGATTAACATTTGCAGGGATAATAAGCCTGCCTCTTGCAACTTCCTTTTGGATAAGCCCGGGGTTTAGATTCTCAATGTTTGCGATATAACGCATCTCTTCAGTAATGATTCCCTGTTTTGCATAATATAACTGCGTCTTAATTGCGTCATCTTTTCTTTTTTCTATCCAAGAATTTCTGATATTTTCGCTCATTGCAATTCCTTAAACTTTCATTTCCCGACTTAACTATTCAGGCAATTAATTATATAGTAAAAACTACAAAAATCTTAATAAAGATACATTTCTGCATAATGATAAAATAATAAAGTAACAAAGTATATCTTCGCTATTATATATTGTATAAATTGGTAACAATTTATGTTATAATCTTCCATTGCAACAAACGAGAATTTACCAACATAGAAAGCTAAGATTCTAATCAATGTTACCACGACAACTATCATTGTAAGGCTATTAAGGACCATTAATGAGAACACGTTTGCAAACCATTTCAATTATTATTATGGCTGCAGGAGATTCGACACGATTCCATTATGATGCAACATCTATAAACTCTTGTGCACCTCAAATACAGACAAAAAAACAATGGCTGCGCTTAGGTATTACTCCTTTATGGCTTGTTGTTATGGAGTCACTTATCCAAAAAGTTCTGCCATTTTGTTGTAATACAGCGTTAGGTAATTTTCTCTTAGAATCTTCTGACAAACAAAAGCAAGATAAAAGAATAAACGGTAGCTATACGGCGAAAGATATACAGATTCTCGTGCAACAATATGGAGATAATCCGCAATCATTAGAGATATTAATAGACATTCTACAAAAGCCATTTCTTAGTCAAGTAATTGTTACCGCTTCGCCAAAAGATAGATTCTATATGCAAAAGTTATTGCCCGATACGTTGCCAATAGCGTATTCTCATTCGTCCGCTATATTTTCTATTCCTATGCAGATCGTCGAAGGTGGAAGTTCACGTTATGTTTCTTTACAAAATGCCTTAAAGCAAGTGGATTCAGACTTTGTATTGGTTAATGACTGTGCAAGATGCAACATACAGCAAACGGTTTTAGAAAGATTATTTTGTGCGCTATTAGAAGATAGCTATGATTGTATTGCTCCTTATTTGCCTGTGAATGACACGGTGCTCTATGCGCAAAATTCAGATTCCCAATCCTATCAACATGTCTCTAGGGAATCTCTTAGACTCATACAAACCCCACAAATTTCAAAAACCTCCATGCTTTTAGAATCTGCGAAGCTGAAACAAGACTTTAGCGATGAAACGAGTGCGATTTGTGCCTTGCCTAATACCCGCTTAGGGTTAGTGTTAGGCGATACAACTATGAATAAGCTCACTACAAAAGAGGATTTATCGCTGTTAAAACCGCTCTACAAGATGTATGCTACAACGCAGTTATTAATAGGGCAGGGCAGTGATATACACGCATTTATAGATTCTAAGCCCCTGTATCTTTGTGGTGTGCAAGTGGAATCGAAGCAAGGATTGAAAGCGCATAGTGATGGCGATGTGGGAATCCACGCGATTATAGATTCTCTGCTTGGAGCAATGAATTGCGGAGATATTGGTGAAATATTTCCCGATACGGATTCTGCTTTTAAGGATATAGATTCTAAAATTCTTTTGCAAAGAATCTATGATTATTGTTTGAGCACAGGACTTGAAATAAGCAATCTGGATATAACTATTATCGCACAAACGCCTAGAATTTCTCCTTATAAAACACAGATGCAAGAGACTTTATCGCAGATTCTCTATTTGCCTAAATCACGAATAAGTATCAAGGCTAGCACAGCGGAAAAACTGGGCTTCATAGGTAGACAAGAGGGAATATTCGCACAATGTGTTGCCGCTTTACAGCCTCGTATATACCCAAATATATAATTAAGGAATCACTATGAACGTTTTAATTATTGAGAGCGAAACATATCTCGCTCAAAGTATTGCAAGCAAACTGGCAGACAGCAATCACGTTTGCCTTATTACTTCTTCGCTAGATGAGGCAATGAATAGAGATGGGTTTGATATTGTTTTGCTATCAATGAATACAGTAGGGCAGCATTACCGTAGTATTATTGAAAAGCATCAAGACGCTATTATTATCCTTATGGTATCTTATATTAGCGATGATACAGTATCTAAGCCACTTAAGTTGGGAGCAAAGGATTATATTATTAAGCCTTTTATTATGGATGAGTTGGTGCGTAAAATTGAACATTATTGTGGGTTTAAGGAATTAGTAGAAAATATCAAGTTTTTTAACAATTACTTCACTTTTATACAAAATGAACTCCAAATCCCCGCATTACCACAGTATAATCCTCCTATTCTAATTAAAGCGAGCTCACAACGAAGCGCGGATATTTATGCAATGAAATACGCTATTGAACGAAATATGCGTTTTAATTTCCTAAATCTTAAATATATTACATGGAGAGACTATCATTTTGATAAGCAACAATCTTATTACATCACAAATTGCGAGAATCTCAAGAAGCATGAAAAAAAAGAATTTTTAGACTTTATGGCGAGCTATCAGTTTGTAATTATTTCTATGATTTCTGACGATAAAATAACATTCCCGCATATTGTGGATATTACAAATATGGCAAACAATCTTGAAATTGGCAGTGAGATCCTTTCTATTCGTGAGTATGAAAGAATTGTTATTACAAAATTCGAAGGTAGATATCCAGATGTAGAATTGGCAAAGAAGCTTGGTATGAGTCGTAAAAGCTTATGGGAGAAAAGGAAGAAATATGGAATCTCAAGGAAAAAATAAACAGCTTTATATTGATAAAGAGGCAATTTCTGTCTTAAACCTTGCGCAAGAAGGATTGCTATATCCCGCAACGACCATTATGAATCAAGAACAAATGGATGTTGTAAATACTAGCGGAATATATAAAGACCAAAGCTATCCTTGCCCTTTTTTACTAAGCCCAAGCGGGAAACGAAACAAAGAAGTGTTGGAAAATGCCAAAAAAGGCGACAAATTAGACTTTATTACAGACGGCAAAAAGTCTGGCAGTATCATAGTAGATTCTGTGTTTAGCATCAATAAACAAGAACGAATAAGTAAAATTATGGGTGGGGATTTTGCCTCTCGTTCTATCAAAGAAATCGAGAATCGCATCGGAAATTTATGTGTTTGTGGGGACTACACCTTGGAAGAGAATCCAATTGAGAAGCATAAAAAAAGGCTAGCCCAACGTAAGGAGATCCTTAATGCAAAAAACATTATGGGTATTGTTATGCACGCTAGTCCATTGCATAGAGTCCATGAGAAAATTATGCGCGAAGCACTTGGGAATTGTGATTTGCTAGTAATCTTTCTATTAAAACCAAGAAAAGATACATTGATAGATTATAGCTTACGTCTTAAATGCCTCGAATTTCTGATTGACAATTACCTGATGAAAGAGAAGGTTATTATCATTCCACACGATGATACTTATCTTTATGCTGGGCAAAATAAAATGATTATGAATGCCATCGTGGCACGTAATTTTGGTTGCAATAAGTTACTTGTTGGAGAGAATAACCGCGGGCTATCTGTGTATTATTTAAATAATGAAATACATTCGATTTTTGATTCTTTACATGGGATTACTATCGATATACAGATTCTACCTGAATATGTATATTGTGATATTTGTAAAACTTTAGTTTCCATTAGAACTTGCCCACACGGACATCATCATCACATTAATTACAATGCAGAATCTTTTATTGAGTTTTTCAGATTAGGGCTTTTGCCTCCAGCTATGCTTGTAAGAAGACAGATTTCGGCGATTATTCTTTCTTCGCTTTTTCCTAATAGATTTAAAGATTTAGACAGGTTGTATTATGATATTTTGCCATCTAATGGAATCATACAAAATAAAGGTGAAGAAGAGTTCTATCTTAAGTTAATGCGGCTATATCAAACCACTTCACTTAACTAATGCGCGTATGAATTGCAATGTGATTCTCAACTGCAATTCTTGATAGCATAGAATCCTTTTAATTAGGCAATGTGTTACCCGCTCGCTGTCATTATAAGGATTTCTTTTTAGGCTTTTGTTATTATTTTTGTGGATAAAATCCCGTGCGGCTTACCATCTATACCCAAGCGAGAAAGTCATAATGCGTAGCTGTCCAGTGCCACCACTTGCATAAACGCTTCTCGAACTATTCTTGAAAGTTTGGGATAAGGCGAGCCCTAAATCAAAATCTTTAAGATTATATTTTGCGCCAATGCCTACCATATAGCCGTCGCTATCTGGTATGCCGATTGCGTTTTGTGGTACAGGAGCTTTATCATACGCGCCAGAGAGCATAAATCGCAATCTAGGACCAATGTAAGTAACACCTACGCGAAAGGTATCAGTGTCCACCCAACCATTCCCCATAGCCACTGCGCTAAAGTCTGCTAGGTTTATCATGCCTTTTAGCATGTCTTGCGTAAAACTTTCAGGGACGCTACCCGGACTAGGAGTAAAAACTGCTCTATCAAAGTCAAATTCTGTATCGAACTTTCTGCCTTGACTCCAGAATGTCCTTTCATAAGTTGCTTCAAAGCGGACTTTACGGAATTTGCCCACTTCAAATTCGTGGCTATATGCCACAGTGAGAATCTCCGGCATGGTTACATACAAAAAGAGCGGGGCATCCATACGAACACTTCCCACAGGTCCGCCAATCACAGTATCAGCACTCACTTTCCCCTCAAACTTCATGGCTACCGGGCTATTATATACAATAGAAAATGTGCTTCCTTTACCAAGTCGCAAAAGAGACAGCGACACGAGCTCCAATGCCTAAATCACTACCATCACTTTGTTGAATGACTTTTGCAGTGCCGACAAGACAGGTTTGTATCTCTGCAACCATAACCTTAATAGCATCTAATTGAGAAGAATTTGGGGGTAATTGTAAAGGAAGAAAAAATATAGGATTATCAATAATAAGATCAAACATTGCTGCCATATCTTCTGGAATCAAACCATCAGGCAAAGATTGTAATATCTTAGGGTCAAAAGCTGGGGTACAGTTAGGTGCTTGCACTAAATTCCCGTTACTATCTTTTACTTTTGATGGTAAAAAATTTGTAATATTTGCCTCTGTAATTGCTTGCTGATTAGCCGTGCCTAAAGGCACATAAACGACATTGTTAAATTTCCCCATACCATAGAGGATTCGAGGTGCTATTCCTATGCTAAATCTGTCTGCATAGGTGTAGCTGATCGAAGGAGCAAACTCTATCAAGAAAATAAACACATCTTGCAAAAACTCTCCACCCAAACCATTCCACTTCATAGCCAATCCGCTTGGTGCGCTAAAACTTGCCCCAAAGGTAAAACCGCTATAAGTCTTAGATTTGTAAAAAAACTTAGGAAGCATAAAGTTTGTATCGCCCGTAGAGCCACTTACCATAGCAGGATCTGCCTCTGTATGCTGCAAAAGCACTTCACCGGGAATAAGGGCTATATTCAATGTTTGCATAATTGGTTGCAGTGTTCCAACAACTCCTCCATATCTCATATATGTTTTAGAGCTAAGTCCTTGGTTAGTACTAGGTACGTTGAAATCGAATCCGGGTATATTAATTACACTAAATGCAAACTCAAATTCATGTCTGTTTTCACCCCAATCATTTTTGAATCCCATATTAGCTGGATTGTAATAACTTGCATCTGCCCCTCTAGCTCCAGCCACATAAGCAGAACTTAGCGCGGTCGCATTAAGACTTTGTTCTTGAATCTTAAATCCATTTGCTAGGCAATAATAAGCTATAAAATGGATAGCACCAAGAAAATAGACAAATTTCACGAGCCCTTTTCTCATTTAAGTAATCCCCCTTTATCTATTTATGACTCTTGACACCCTTAGATTCTATAAAGATTTTATGTATAAATGCTAACTTATCCCAAAATTCTCTCAAAACGTAGTGAGTATTCCTCATTCGTTTTGGGCAAGAATAAACAAGAAGCAAAGAGATATTTAGAGCGAATCCATTGAATCGTTAGGTAGATAGGTAGAACAAATTGCTAACAAATTTTTATTATGCTCCATATCTAACAATAAGTAACATTAAAAAAAAAAACAAAGAATATATCGCTGACTATGAAGAGCTAAGAACATGTTTATGTTTCATAAACGTTCAAAAAAAGAACCTAAACAATCTTATTTTTACTAAAATAAACAAAATAAAATTTTCATTATTACAAGGTTTCTATAAAATTACACAATATGTATAGATAGCTATAATTTTCTGTATAGTTTTGAAACAAAAGACGGTGTTTATTTCTTTCTTTTTCTATTTTTGTTGAATTTACTTTCTTTTTGTGGTTTTATAGGAATAAGGAATATTTTCCTTAAGCAATTAGATAAAGGAGATATGTATGAACACCGAAGTCAAAGTTATGGGTATCGATGCCGGCGGCACGATGACAGATACTTTTTTTGTGAAAGCAAATGGAGAATTTGTCGTTGGCAAGGCGCAAAGTAACCCACAAGATGAAAGTCTAGCTATCTATAATAGCTCGCAAGACGCCCTAGCGCATTGGAATAGTAATGTAGATGAGGTTTATCCACAACTTGTTACATGCGTTTATTCGGGCACGGCAATGTTAAACCGCGTTGTGCAACGCAAAGGGCTCGAAGTTGGGCTTATTTGCAACAAAGGTTTTGAGCAAATGCATGCTATGGGAAGAGCCCTGCAATGTTATCTCGGCTATGCGCTTGAAGAGAGATTGCATCTCAATACCCACAAATATGATGATCCACTTGTGCCGCTTAGTCGCATAAGAGGCGTAACTGAACGAACCGATGTGCAAGGTGATGTGGTTATTCCTGTGCGCGAACAAGAAGTACGGCAAGTAACCAAAGAGCTTATAGAGCAAAATGCCAAAGCAATCGTGATTTGCCTCTTGCAATCACATAAGAATCCAGAGAGCGAAAGAAAAGTTCGCGATATCGCAAAAGACGAGCTAAAAAGGCTAGGCAAGGCAGATATTCCTGTATTTGCAAGCGTAGATTATTATCCATCACGAAAAGAATCTCACCGCATGAATACAACCATCCTTGAAGCCTATGCGGCAGAGCCATCAAGGCAGACATTGCAAAAAGTGAGCGACCGCTTTAAAAAGCATGGCGCAAAGTTTGATTTGCGCGTTATGGCAACCCATGGCGGCACAATTAGCTGGAAAGCAAAAGAGCTCGCAAGAACGATTGTTTCTGGTCCTGTGGGCGGTGTTATTGGCTCTAAGCTCTTAGGCGAAGTGCTTGGCTATGACAATATTGCTTGTAGCGATATTGGCGGAACAAGCTTTGATATGGCATTAATCGTTAAAGGCAACTTCTCTATTGCTCAAGACCCCGATATGGCTAGGCTTGTGCTTTCACTCCCACTTGTAGCAATGGATTCTGTAGGTGCTGGCGCGGGAAGCTTTGTGCGGCTTGATCCTCATAGCGGCGCAATCAAGCTAGGACCTGATAGTGCGGGCTATAGAGTAGGCACTTGCTGGAAAGATAGCGGGCTTGATACGGTTTCGGTTAGCGATTGCCATGTTGTGCTAGGCTATCTCAATCCGAATAATTTCCTTGGTGGATTGATTACGCTTGATGTGGAACGAGCAAGACAACACATCAAAGCACAAATCGCCGACCCGCTAGGGCTAAGTGTCGAAGACGCGGCAGCGGGCGTGATTGAATTGCTCGACCTTGAGTTGCATGAATATTTACGCTCAAATGTGAGCGCGAAAGGTTATAGCCCATCTGATTTTGTCTGCTTCTCGTATGGCGGGGCTGGACCTGTGCATACCTATGGTTATACCGAAGGGCTTGGATTCAAAGATGTGATTGTTCCAGCTTGGGCTGCTGGGTTTAGTGCGTTTGGTTGTGCTTGCGCTGACTTTGAATACCGCTATGATAAGAGCGTAGATATTGCTTTAGCGCAATATGCAAGCGTTGAAGAAAAAGTACAAGCTTGCAAAACCATACAAGAAGCATGGGAAGAGCTTACACACAAAGTTATTGAGGAATTTGAACTCAATGGCTTTAGCGCAAAAGATGTAATCTTAAAGCCCGGCTATCGTATGCAATACATGGGGCAGCTTAATGACCTAGAAATCTCTTCTCCAGTTCTTAGCGCAAAAGATGCAAAAGATTGGGATAAGATTGTTGAAGAATATGAAAAATATTATGCACGCGTGTATTCTGAATCTGCTTGCTCACCTGAGCTTGGATTCTCTATTACAGGTGTGATTATGCGTGGCTATGTTGTTACTCAAAAGCCTGTGATTCCCGAAGAAAAGGAATACGGCAAAACACCTGATGCAAGCGCAAAAATCGGCACAAGGAAATTCTACCGACATAAAGAATGGGCAGATGCAGATGTGTGGAGCATGGAAAAATTAAAGCCCGGAAATGAAGTTTTTGGTCCTGCAATTGTTGAATCAGATTCAACGACTTTCATTGTTCCTAAAGGCTTTGCAACTACCCTTGATAAACACAGATTATTCCACTTAAGAGAAACAAAATAAGGAGACAATATGGCAAATTTATTAAAAAATGGCAAAACGTTGAGCCAAGAACGCAAAGAAATCTTGGATAGAACCCACAAAACAGGCTATTACAATGGCTTAGAGCGACTTGAACTCAAAGAGAAGAATCCAATCGGTTATGAAAAAATCTTTTCAAAACTTCGCGGTGGAATCGTGCATGCAAGAGAGACTGCGAAAAAAATCGCCGCATCACCTATTGTTGAACAAGAAGGCGAACTCTGCTTCACCCTCTATAACGCTGTGGGCGATAGTATCCTCACTTCAACAGGGATTATTATCCATGTGGGCACAATGGGTAGCGCGATTAAGTATATGGTTGAAAATGGTTGGGAAGACAATCCGGGCATTAACCCAGGGGATATTTTCACAAACAACGATTGCTCTATCGGTAATGTGCATCCTTGCGATATTATGACGATTGTTCCTATTTTCTGGGAAAGCAAGCTCATTGGTTGGGCTGGTGGCGTTACACACGTAATTGACACAGGCTCTGTAACTCCGGGCTCGATGAGCACAGGGCAAGTGCAACGTTTTGGCGATGGCTATATGATTACATGCCGCAAAACAGGGGCAAACGATGAGAGCTTCAAAGATTGGCTACACGAATCACAACGCAGCGTGCGCACGCCAAAATATTGGATACTTGATGAACGAACAAGAATTGCAGGTTGCCACATGATTCGAACTCTCGTTGAGGAGGTTATTGCGCAAGAGGGCATTGAGAATTATATGAAATTCATCGGTGAAGTGATAGAAGAAGGCAGACGTGGGCTTGTTTCTCGTATCAAATCCACAACGATTCCGGGAATCTATCGCAAGGTAGCCTTTGTTGATGTGCCCTATAAACACGAAGATATTGGCGTTTGCTCTGAATTTGCAAAGCTTGATACGATTATGCACTCTCCTGTTGAGATTACAATCAACAAAGATGCAAGCTGGAAGCTTGACTTTGAAGGTTCAAGCCGATGGGGTTGGCATAGCTATAATGCGAACTCATGTAGCTTTACAAGCGGAATCTGGGTTATGATGACTCAAACACTCATTCCAACATCAAGGATTAATGACGGTGCTTATTTTGGGACAACCTTCCATTTGCCCAAAGGCACATGGATGAACCCTGATGACAGACGCACAGGGCATGCGTATGCGTGGCATTTCCTTGTTTCAGGCTGGAGCGCGCTTTGGCGAGGGCTTTCTCAAGCATATTATTCACGCGGCTATCTTGAAGAAGTCAATGCTGGCAATGCGAATACTTCTAACTGGCTACAAGGCGGAGGGATTAATCAAGATGGTGAGATTCATGCTGTCAATAGCTTTGAAACCTCATCATGCGGCACAGGAGCTTGCGCTATCAAAGACGGGCTAAACCATGCCGCAGCGATATGGAATCCTGAAGGTGATATGGGTGATGTCGAGATTTGGGAAATGGCAGAACCCTTGCTCTTCCTTGGGCGCACACCAAAAGCAAACACAGGCGGCTATGGCAAATACCGCGGCGGTTGTGGCTTTGAATCTTTGCGTATGGTATGGAAAGCACATGACTGGACGATGTTCTTTATGGGCAATGGCTATATGAATAGCGATTGGGGGCTTATGGGCGGCTATCCAAGTGCTAGTGGCTATCGCTTTGAGGCGCACAACACAGGGCTAAAAGACAGAATCAAAAATGAGCAAAGCCTACCTCTTGGCGGTGACTTTAACCCAATTGCAAAAGAATATGAAAAACATATCAACAAAGATGCAAAAGTCAAAAGAGATAAGCAATGTATGACAACAGAGGCTTGCTATGACAATTATGACTTGTATTTGAACTATATGCGAGGCGGTCCGGGCTTTGGCGATCCGCTTGAAAGAGAGATTGAGGCGATTGTAGAAGATTTGAATCTTCAATTATTGTTGCCTGAATATGCGCTTAAAGTTTATGGAGCGGTTGTGAGCAAAGATTCCAAAGGTGTGTATAGCTGCGATGTGGAAAAAACCAAACAAAAACGTGCAGAGATTCGCAAAGAAAGAATCAAACGCTCTAAGCCTGTATCACAATGGATTGAAGAAGAAAGGGTGAAAATCCTTGAGAAAAAAGGTGCAAGCCCACAAGTGCTACATATGTATGCGACAAGCTTTGCGCTCTCGCCTAAATTCCTTGATAAATTCCGCAAATTCTGGGGCTTGCCTGCAGGATGGAATGTCAAAGAAGACGAGCTAGGCGTCTATACCTATGGTTCAAAATACCGCATGGATTTATCGCAAATGCCTGATGTGAAAACTATCGTATTGACTGAAGAATAAAAGGAGAAATTATGTCAAAGTATACAAAAGAAGAAATCAAACACCTTATGGAAGGTACGCTCGATTGGGAGACAACCTTTAGAATGTTGAGTATGCCAAAAGACAAAGAAAGATTCGAAATCTATTTGGATCTTTTGCAAGAGAAAGTGGACTTTAAGGACAAGATTATCCTACCTCTAGGACCACATCTCTATGTTGTGCAAAAAAGCGACAAAACATGGGTGATTAAATGCAGCTGCGGGCATGAATATTGCGCACCAGAAGTAAATTGGAAGCTACACGCAAATATCTATGTACGTGATACTGCCGAAAAAATGCATGAAGTCTATCCGGAACTGCTTGCGAGCGATACAAATTGGCAAGTCTATCGTGAATATATATGCCCCACTTGCGGTGTGATGCATGATGTTGAGGCACCTACACCTTGGTATCCTGTTATTCATGATTTTGAGCCAAATATCAAAGCATTTTATGAAGATTGGTTAAAGATTCCTTTGCCTGAGAGAAAGGCATAGGACGTTTTAGTAAAGAGCGTTTTACATTTTAGTCGGAACATTGAGTTGGATTCCTTAAATAGCGTCTTTATATGAAGATGCTATTGTAAGCTTATGTTATTCTTTCATAATCTCTATTATCCGTTACTTATTAACTACCCATAAACTTTCATAGAATCTTGAATGTTGCGTAATATGCTGATTAAAAGATTCTAAACCAAATGTCTCAAGCAGTGTCTTTGTATATAATGGATTACGTCCGAGTCCAAAAGCCTGTGTTTTTATACCAATAGAATCTAAAATCAGTGGAGCAATATCAAAATGACTAAGTAGCCGATTGTGCAATAAGTTTGTTGTAGGATTGACGCTAAACGTAGCATTAAGGAATGCGTTATAGATTCTACGTTCGAGATTGTCAGGAAATAGTCCTTGTTGCATAGTTAAATGATCGCCTAGAATAATAATAGTAGTTGATTGTTTGTATTGTTTTGCGAGAGCTTGCGCGTGTGTTACAAAGTCATGAATCAGCCTATCGCTGCATTGCACGGCATTTGTATAGCCTGCTTGTAAATCCGAGCAGAGAATAGGATCTACGAATCCATTTGGGAAATGTGTATCTGCTGTGAGAATATATAATGCAAAAGGCTTTTTTGTTTGATAAAAATGCTCTAATTCTTGCCGTGCAAATGTGAAAAGTTTGGAATCCTCAAATCCCCAATTCTTTTTATAACCAAAAGGGATTTTATGCTCTCTTTTATAAGAATAAAAATCTTTGTAGGGAATCTTATGTGATGCAAAGAAGCTTGCTTTGCCTGCAAATTGTGCGTCGCTACCTAAAAGCATTAATTGCGTGTAATTTAGCTCGGATAGAATATCGCTTACACAAGTAGCCGAATCTAAGAAATACGCGTTATTAAAATCATTGCCCCCTATTGGTAGCCACAAAGGTACCGCACACAGATAAGAGACTAACCCAGCAATAGTCCATCCTGTGTTGGCAACTTGTATGAATCCGCCAAATTGCTCTGTATCGCTAAAGCTTACATTTTGTGTAGCTAACTCGCGAAGATAAGGAATGAGTTCAGCTTGCCCCCCCCCCCGTATTTTGTTGAAAGTGGATTCAAAAGACTCTGCAAAAATGATAATAAGATTATTGGTTGTGCTTAAATCAGTAGGCTTTGATGCTACTTTATAGTGTTCTTCATAAAATTGTGAATATTGTTTTTGTGTTGTATCAGCGATAAAAGTAAGGATATGCAATCGTTTTTCTGCGACAAATACGGCTATTACACACAATAAAACACATAAGCTGTATCGAAAGCTTAAATGGTATTGTTGTACCAGATGAATAAAAGTATGTAGGCATTTCCTCACGAATCCTACGCAAATCATAGGAAAAGTCATACAAAAGGCTAAGACGAGACTAGGAATAATCACAATCGCAATGAAGTTCTGTATGATTCTTATATCTGTACCTTGCAATGGAAAAGAAAGATGAAAAAGAATTTGTCCAAAGGTTACAACGCCAAAGGAGCTTTTTATCCAAACAAAAATAAATAACGTGGCAAATGAAAAAAAACTAAAAATGAAAAGTGCCGTTAGTGCAAAATACACGATAAGTTTCTTTTTTGTCATTGAATAGTCTCCAAATTTTGTCGTAGTTTGAATAAATTGTAAATCTATGTTTTTTTGCGATACCTGTAGTGATAGCGATTAAAACCAAAAAGAGGTCGCAAGAATCGCGGAATAAGCGCATTACACTTTTCTCGCAAGCGATACATAGTTACGTAGTCTTTTTGTGCATATTCATAATTTTCATAATTAAATCCTGTTCTATATCGTGCGTTATGGTGGATATTTATAGCAGTAGATTCTCGATGGATTTTTGTTCCTTTGGCAAAGATAGAATCAAAAAAACGTAATATCTTATTTTCGTAATAAGCAATGATGTCATAATCTTGCAAGAATACTTTTTCTTGCAGCACGCTTGCAAACAATGAAGGATCATTATCCACTTCGATAATACGTTCAATAGCTTCTTGAAATGAGGAAAAATCATGTAAATTGATATAAGCTTTGGGATTGACAATATATTCACCTTGTCCATTAGTTTGCGGCGTGTCGCTAAAATAAGGTGAATGCATACTAAGTGAGCTATCACCCCAATAGATAGGGATAGTTTTCGCTGCAAAGGCACTCCAAAGTTTCTCTGTGATATATCCGGGGTTAGAGGAATTTTCAAAGCAAAGATGAAATTTATATTGTGAAATAAACTTTCTTTTTAGACGCGGAAAATCATTAAATGGTACATTGCAGTGAGAATAGACAGAATCTATTGGACCGCCAATATTGTTTTTCCATCTGCCACCAGAATCCACCTTCTTGTAACGACATAATGCCTCAAAAAACTCATCACGTATGTTGCTGCCATACGGGCTACTTACTAAGAAACTGCAAAACTTTTGTTTTGATTCTATTTCTTCGCGACTTATTTCATGCCTCTTCATGCTAAGTCGTAAATCCTCATGATAATAATCAAGAGCAAAATGTGGCAACCTCATATATCTGTCCAGAAAATCGATATAATCAAAGCAAAGAGCGTAATCAGCAATATTAAAGTCTGGCGCAATATTTTCCTGCGTATGAAAAATGCGGACACAATCATATTGCAAATGCTCATTACCAAGAATGCTATACAGAATATAATCTGGATTATCGCTATATATTACCTTGTATTTTTTACGCAATAGCCTTACAAAATAGTTTGTCTCAAAGTTTTCAATAGTTGGCTTTTCCCACCAATCTAGAATCTTTAGTCTGATTTCTTGCACGGTCAATCCCTTGCGTAATAGAATGTTTCTCTATGATATGTTGTTTCTTGCGATTGTTTGAGACTAAAAAAAGTTGAACCACTTCCACTAAAGAAAACTTTCCCATATTTTTCTGTAAGAACGTGCCGCATTGATTCTAAAGGGTAGATCATACTCGCAGGTTTATAAAGGTCATTGAGTTCAAAGATTGAATGTGTTAGAAGAAGTGTTTTAGAATCTTTGGTTAAATCGATGTTTTGCTGTGTGGAATAATGCTTGGAATGCGCGCTATATCGTTTGGACTCTGTAGTCTCTGTCTGGAGCTTATCGAACATTGCATACACTTTACCTGTATGACAAGCAATACTATTGCAATGGAGAATCAAACAAATGGGTTTTTCGTAAAAAGGAATAATCACCTCACCCGTGCCAAATACATTAGCACTACAAAACGATAAAGATTGCGCGACGTTTGATTCGATATTGTAAGTTTGTGTGCGTATATGTGATTCTGTCTGCGCTTGCGATGCCGCAGCATAGTAAGCGTTAAGCGGATTAGGCGATACGTTTTGTTCGCTGGTTTTTGCTAGAAAAGATAGAGCATACTCTTTAGGATTTGATAAAAAGAAAGTGTGTAGGTTTTGCTCTCCTTGTAAGTACAAAACTACAAAGAATGGGACATCACTGCCTAAAGCTTGCGCGCATTGCAACACAGAATCAACATTAAGCCCCAAATTGAGAAGAGTGTTCATAGCAATAAGACTAATTGCTGCATTGACACTACCGCCACCAAGTCCACTACCTGTGGGTATATTCTTGAGAACCTTAACAAAAAGCAAAGATTCTTTTGATGTGGTCAAATCACTAATAACGTGCTGCTTAGAGTCATTATCGCTTGGGCACGTTACTTGTTGTTTAGCGGTTTGTAAGAGAATCTTATAGGCTTTATAAATCAAATTAGATTCTATCTCGCAATCAAAATTGCCTTGCAAAACAAGTTGCCTTTGTGTATGTAAAGGCGTTTGTTCGCGAAACAGTGGAATTTTAGAATCTTGTTTGTCATGCAAAGCATTTTCGCTACACAACGTGAAATACATAATGTCATATAGCTCTCCTAACGCAAGACAAAATCGCGAAGAAAGCTTATGAAGGCTAGGCTCCCGTGTATTCTGTGTTTGAGATGTAGAATCTTGAGTTTGGATTTTAAGAGTAATATTAATCTTTGGATAGGCTTTGATATAGAGTTCTCGTGGCATAGGTTATTGTTTTTTAGCTTGTTCTTGCTTAAAGACATCTTTGGCGTTAATTTCTCGTGAACGCTTGTTTTTTAAACGCATTCCTAACGCACTAAGCACATCTTGACTTACATTACCTGTTGCTTTAGTATTCTCGCTCTTAATAGCCTCTGTTAATTCTGCACGTAAAATAAGAGTTTTTGGAGGTGCTTCAAAACCTAGTTTCACATTACCTTTATCAATGCTTATCACTTTTAAGATAATGTCATTTCCTATAACGACACTTTCTTCTTGTTTTCTCGACAAAATTAACATTTATCAATCCTATTTACGATATATTTAATTTCTCTTTGTGTGGTAATCTCAATAATTCCATAATGCTTACCGAAATCTGCCAAATAGATTTTATTGCTAGTTGAGGTATTGGCGTGAGTATTATCTAAATAAATTTTCTTACCTTCCCATGCTTCTTTTGCATAATCAATGAGATTTATTGTATCATATTTTAAGGCATTTTGAATGTCTATTAAAACAAGTTTTAGTTTTTGACGCATACCGTTATAATCAAATTGCAATGGAATAATTTTGTCCGAATCAACACATTTATGATAAGCTAGATTACCTTCGCTCAATCGCTCTAAATAGCAGAGGCTAGCATTGCATTCTAAAAATTGCCCAATTCTTTCGGCAATACTACGTACAAATCCGCCTTCACTCATTGTTATTTTAAAACTAATAAATGGATGGTTGTAGGTTAGAAGTTGGCACTCTTTAATATCCATAACACATTGAGGCAAGCAAAAATCTTTGTTTGCTCTAGCAAGCTGGTAGGCGCGTACACCATTAATGTGCTTTGCGCTAAACTTAGGGGGAGTGAAATTCATACGACCTTTGAGAGCGTGCAGAGCAGATTTAATTTGTTGCAAATCCCTTGTCTTGACTTCCTTGATAGCTAGAATGTTTTCTGTATCTAAACTCGCACTTTGACAGCCTAGAAATACTGTTGCTAAATAGGTTTTATAGTCTTTATTAATATGGGGAAAAAGTTTTGTATAACGGTTCACTGCTATGAGAAGTTGCCCTCTTGCAAAGGGGTCTAATGTACCTGAAAAGCCTATTTTATCAATGGTAAGTCCTTCTTTCTGTAAGGCTACTTTGATTTTTTGTAGAAAGTTAAAACTTGAGATATAAGGAATCTTATAGGCTAATGCAAGGAATTGAGGGTATTGCATGAAAAATCCTATTTTTAAAATAACAGATCATTCTACTCAATGAA
Source organism: Helicobacter aurati (assembly GCF_003364265.1). Taxonomy (GTDB): domain Bacteria; phylum Campylobacterota; class Campylobacteria; order Campylobacterales; family Helicobacteraceae; genus Helicobacter_A; species Helicobacter_A aurati. The sequence continues at coordinate 49,066 of NZ_NXLW01000003.1, read as the reverse complement.
TTACAATACTTTATCTTTCAGATTTTTATTTGTTGTTATACTGATAAAATAGACTAAGAATTTATTTGTGGGCTGGAGACTCTGATGTTACGTTTGGGGGGATAGCATGAGGCTTGTTTGTATATTCGTTATGTTGTGTTATAGGGTTTGCGGATTCTCAAGTAGATAATGAAAAGCTACGTAGTAAAACATATTGATTAGAATATTTGCAAGATAAAACAACGGATTATGGTTATTTTGAAAGCTTAGATTTTCTTTTTATCTCTAACAAACAAGTTCCCTCTCTTGCGCTTTACAGAATCACTAATTTTCAGTTACAACAAATCGGGGATTCTAAGGCATTAGTCGCGCGTATTATAGTCTATCCCAATGACATAGATAAGAAGCTTTTTCGTATAAGTTTTATGGAGCATAGTAAGAGTTGGAAGGGCACGGCAACCAGCAAGAAGAGGGAACTTTATGTTGCATTAGCAGAAGAAACTTTTAAGATTGTCAGTGAAAAATAGCATTCTAGCGACGTATTAAAGTGCTAAGTTATATTGCATGTTGTTTGTGGTTATCTAGTATTAATAGTTCTGTGTAACGTTAGTTGATAGCAGTGATGTAAATTAGATAAACATAAAGAACCATTATGATTCTGTATTAATTATTGGGTTAATAATGATATAGAATCGAGAATATCAAAGAATCATTTTGATTCTACATGCTGCTCTAGAGCCACCATGCTTTTTTCTATTAATTCGCAAAGAATATGAATGCAAAGAATATGAATCTCCTGTATCCTTGGTGTATCATTGCTTGGAGCAATGAGACTATAATCGCAAAGACTTTTAATAATTCCCCCATCTTTTCCACTTAAGGACACCGTAATGCAGTTGAGTTTATTGGCAGATTCCAAAGCATTGATAATATTTTTAGAGTTACCACTTGTTGAGATTCCGACCAATATATCTCCTTCTTTTGCTAAGGCTTCTACTTGTCGGCTAAACACGAAGTCATAGCCATAATCATTGCCAATAGCTGTTAATGCGGAAGTATCAGTGCTCAATGCGATAGCGCACAATCCTTTGCGTTCTCTTTTATATCGTCCTGTAAGTTCTGCGGCGAAATGTTGACTATCTGCCGCGCTACCACCATTCCCACAAATAAGAATCTTATTCCCCCTTACAAGTGCATTGCTCATTGCAAGTGCAGATTCTAAGAGTGCTGGAGAAAGTGTTTTTAGAGCCTTTTGTCCTACTTCGATATGTTCCTTGATTTCTGCTTGTATGGAATGTATATCCATGGATTCTGCAATAATAGACTCTTGTATTGTATTTTTGCTCATAACTCTCCTTTTTGAGACTTTACAACATTCTACTTAAATTTCTCATAATTAAGCAAATATACGACACTAAAATCTAATTTCTTATGAAAATGTGAAAATCAAAATTTATTTCTTTTATTATGGGCTTTGATTCTTATCTCTAGGTTAATTTAATCAGATTCTCAAATGTGAATATAAGCTTGTGCTCTGATATAGTCTGGAATACGTTTATCTGTTTTGGTCTGCGCCTGAAAGCAAGCTTTTTTGATGCTGTAGATTCTCATTTTAGTGAATTAGAATTTTATAAATCCCATTTTTAGCCCTGCTCGTTGCTTTATGTGGCATGGTAGAATTTTGAGTAATAATGAAATTGCTTGTTATGCTTCTCATTATGAACTTTGGCAAAATGCGTAGAATTGGACAGTGCCATCATTGTATTAGAGGATGACGTGATGTTTATGCCACATTTTTTACAGGGGCTAGAAGAGATTATCTCTTCGTCTTTGAGTTTCATACGTTTTTATTTTTTGGACAAGAAACGTATGAAGTTTGTATATAGAATCAGAGATACTTCGTTTTATTACACATTAAAGAATCTCAATGGCACACAGGGTTACTATATCACACCTAAAGCTGCTAAAAAATTTATAGAGCCAAAAATATTGGGATTCTCCTGTAGATGTGTCAATGGAGTTTGTTGCGCGTACAAAAGTGGATAATATTATTTATCAACCTTTTATTATCGCAGAAAGTGAACTCTCAACCCAAACAACGATTACAAATCGTTATACCAACACGAATGACGATGCCTTGCAGAGAGCTTCCCAAAATAGTTATGATTCTAAATGTTATCCCCCCCCCCCCCGTATTGTTGTCAAACTTGGTATAGGATACTTAGACCTTTTTATCGTTTGTTGGTACAAAGTAGGCGCGCAATTTTTAAGCTTTACTATCAACCACCAAAGATTTAAGCAGATATTAATCCTTATAAACGTGTGTTTAATGTTGTGATTATCTGATGCAAATCAATTTGCGATGGGCAAAAGTAGGGATTTTCTTGACATGACGAGTAGATATTCATAAATTAAGTAAAAGTAGAAGTATAAATATCGGTGTTAGTTACGGGGAATTATTAAGCAAAGGACATTAATTATTGTGCGTTTTTAAAGGTAACTTATCATCAAGTTTTTTACAGAATCTCATAGAAATAAGTATAATAAGCCATGAGACGTAAATCCATAGAAACACGAACATGATAATAGAAATAGAACCATAAATATTTTTATAAAATTGGTTATAACTCATATAATAGACAAAAACACTTCGAAAGAGATACCAAATACTCGCGCCTATCAAGCTACTTAATGCAAGCACTGTAAAACGCATTGATTTATTGGCTGCAATACGAAATAAAATCGCAAAAATTAGCCAAGTTGTAAGCATGGGTATTATTTTGGACATTTCCATAAAAACACTCCAATATTTTGGCGAAACAATTGCACCAAAATAGATAGAAGTTACAAAAAATATAGGCATCAGAGTAATGAGTAGCCAATAAATGATAAATGAGTCAAAAACATTGCGTTTTTTTGCCATGAAGATTCGTGCCGAAATATCATCAAAATTTCGAAAAAAGAAGAATGAGCTTACAAGGGCAACTAAAAAACCTATGAATCCCATTTCTTTACCATTAAGCAAAAATCTATCAATCATAAGCAAGATTTCGTTTGTGTTATTAGGCAAAATATTGTCGAGAATCAGTTTCTTAAAAGTCGCAATTTGATTATGAAAAACAGGAAAAGTTGTAAAAATTGAAATAAACACGAGTAATAGCGGGATAATTGAAAAAATATTATAAAAACTTAATGAGGAAGCATAGTGAAAGATTTTTTCTTTATCGGTAAAGTCATGATAGTATCTCCTGTATTTATAATATTTATCATATATTTTTGTCTGCAACATTGCGAAATATTTTCTTTTCTTAGTGGTTTTTAACGTGCATGTTTTTTTGTTATCATCTGGGGTATAGTTGTTTGATTCATGAATTTGTGCGCATTGTATATCAGCTATATCGGGCATAAAAGATATATTGTATGTTAATGTAAACTTTGAGGTATTGGGTGAGAATGAGGTATGGTGCTTATTAGTCATTTAAAAAATGATTCCTAATTTATAGAGTATCGTAATCTTGGTATGAACTAATCTAAAAACTCTTGCCGAATAAGTTTACCATAATAGTATTTAAGAGCTTCGATTTTCTGGTTATTATCGAAAATGTATAGCCAATTATGCAATACTCCATTTTTAAAATGCGCTTTTAGAATCTGTTCTTGTGTATTGTATTGGTAGAAAGTATTGTGAAGTTGAGACTTTTTATAGTAGCCAGAGAAATGCAATTTTCCATCAGGATAGAAGTGTTTGAAGCTTCCATCTAAATAACCGTTCTTATAATGTACTTCCCAAGCTATAATGCCGTTATTGTAATAGCCTATGAACTTTCCGTGTTTTAGAACGCCCTTACATAAACCATTCAGGAGTATGCTGTCAATCATGACTTGGCAAGAACTTAACTTCCCATATACAGACGAAGAAAGAAGAATAAATAACAGATACTTCATAAAATAAGCTTAGGTAATATTATCAATTGATTAACAATTGAATTTTAAATATTTCTGGAATACAACGTTAATTATTTGAGTGGTGAACATGAGATGCTTATAAACGATTCGATATTCACCCAGTCTTTTCTATGAAACTTTTATGATTATACGTTTTTAAATTATTTCACTTTTAATACTTCGTTAATCTTTTTAATCCTATCCTCGTCTAACAAATAATGCAAGTTCTTTTCATCTTGTTTGCTTTTACGCAATTCTTCCTTTTTCTTAACGATTCTATGAAGAATAGCTGTAGCCTTAGATGAGTTTCTGTCATATTTTGCTTCCTCAAGGTCTATTTGAAGATTCTTTATATCAAACCACACGGCTTCTCTGTATTCTTTAAATTTTTCAGTTTGTTTTTTTACTGCTTTACGGAAATCATACTCAATTTGTAAAATTTCTCTCTTTTGCTTAAAACTTGCATTTTCATATAAATCGCCAAGTATACCATCCGGTGATTTATGTGCGCTTTTTACACCATGATTGCCCGCATCTCCTGAATGTTTGTCCATATTCGGGCAGGCTACGAGCAATCCTGTAGTTGCAATAGAAACAAACAATAGTTTTTTCAACATTTTCATGACTTCTCCTTAAAATAAATATCTTTAATGTTGTTGGGAAATGCAAAATTATAACCAAATATTTTAATTTTGGTAGAATATTTTAAGAATTTTGAGATTTATTACCAAACACAATATTCAATTTTATAGAATCGATTGGATTTAAAGGTAATTTGTTGCATTTTCATAGCGTACGATTTTCTTCTATGATTCTCTCATAGATTTTGTGTTTAAAAAGTGTAAAGATAGAATCTGCACTAATGGAGCTAATTTCAAAGTTATTACTTGTTGAAACCAGGTAGGGATTGCCCAACAATACACGTTCAATGCGCGTATCGCGCATATTTTTGCTAGATGTTTTGTTGTTATTCCCATAAAGAGTAATACTAGGTGTTCCCATAGCCCATGCCAAATGTGTAATACCAGTGTCTCCACCAATCACGCAATCCATTTGTTTCATAATAAATTTTAATGCGTTTAGGTCGAGTTTCGGGAGTTTTAATCCCTTTAATCCTTGTTTTTTTAGCATATCCAAGAGATTATTTGCATTATCAAGATTGTCATGCCATATCAAGAAAAATTCAGAATCTGGGAGAAATGTTGCAAGTTTACTAGCAAGCAGCGCATAATTTTTGATAGGGTAGATTTTTTCGGGAATTGATGCTTCGAGAATAAAAAGGAATTTGAAAGTTTTTTTGTCGTTGTGATTATTTGTTCGAAAAATAGCCATTAATTCAGAATCCAAATTGCGATAATGAATACCTAAACTTTGAGAATGTACTTGTAATACCTTAGAAATATCAAAAGGCGATTCTTGGAACTTGTCCATATGGCTAAATAATACTTGAAAGTTTCTTTCCAAGATGTTCGCATCGTAGTTAATGGAGACTTTATGCGTGTAGAAATAGCTTGCTAACCACTCTCTACAGCCTTCCTTGCTAAACCCTACAAATTTTTTAGTCATCAAACACTTACCGATACATGCAGATTTGATTAATCCTTGCATATCAATAACTATATCATATTGTCCGCAATTCTTCATATAGGATCGAATATTGAGTATGCCTGTCAAACTTTTTAAGAGCTTCTTAAAAGGGAGACTGTGAATCTTTGTAATATAAGGAGAATGTTCTAAAACCCCTGCGAATCTCTCATCAACAAACCATTCTATCTGACATTCTTGCATGAGTTTTAATCCAGCTAACATACTTGAAGAAACGATTACATCACCTAAAGCGGATAGCCTAATAATTGCAATTCTCATGTTCCTCCTTTGTGCGACTGACTATTGCCAACAAGTACCACTGAAATCTTGCATTGCAAGGCTAAAAATTTCATTTATAGATTCTAAACTATGAATTGTTGCAATCATATTTTTTCAAGTTTTGCTAAAAGCTCTTTTGCATCGCTAAATTCGTTTTTAGCGTGTGTTTCTTCGCCCCATTTTGCTTGGAGATAGGGAATGTTTGCATTAGTCGCAGCACCTTCATCTTTTATGCAATTTCCAACAAAAACGCTGCTCTTAAAAGGAGCATTTTGCAAAATACGATAAATCATCATAGGATTGGGTTTAGATTCTATGTGCGAATCTGTGCCGATAATGACATCAAAAAACTCTGCAATCTTATGTTTTTGCAAAATTGGCTTTAGCCCACTATGCGGAGCATTAGAAGCAATGGCTAGGAAATATTTCCTTTCTTTGCAAGTTTTTAGCATTTCGTCAACCCCATCAAATAAAGTTGCATTTTCATAATGCTTAGAAAAATATTTTTCAAATCCTACCTTGTAGCTCTTATGCGGAAAATCCTTAATATTATAAAACACTTCCGCACAATTAAGACTTGGTGTATGGATAGTATGCAAAATATTCTCATCACTAAGCTTAGAAAATCCCAAAGATTCACGAATCTCATTGACTGCCCCGCAAATAGATGGCTCACTATCAAGCAGTGTCCCGTCCATATCAAAGATTACATTTAGCATTCATTTTCCTTATGCTCTCTCATTATCTCTTAAGAGGAGATTGACTTGAGACTTTAGAGATTGTTTTAGAGTTTTGATTGTATCTTTTTTGAATCTTTTGGTCAATAAAGGCTTTTAGAATATAAAAACTTCTAAGCCTAGCAATGCTTTTGTTATTGTTAGGCTCTGCTCTAAAATATATTTGTTTCAATCTTTGTATGGCTTGATTGGCTATTTCGCATATTTATAGGATTCATGCCATGCTATCTTCGCTTAATTCCTTTGCAGCTTGTAAAGCCCAATAAGGATTTTTGAGCAGTTCTCTACCGATAAATACAGCATCATATCTATTATTTCCCATCATTTCATCTTGCCATAATCACTTGAGTAATCAAGCCCCCACTAATGCAGGGTATATCTTTTAGTCCATTTTTGATAATCTCACAAGCCCTCCTTTGATAGCCCGGGAAAATCTGCGTATCTTTATCTATAAGCACACTTCCAATAGTGCCTCCTATGCTAATATGCAGGCAATCTATTAAGTCTTTTAGCGGTGTTAATAAAAGGATAAAATCTTTAGGCTCATTGCCCTCTTTAGCATAATCATTTGCCGAAATCCTCACTAAGATTGGATAATCTTTTGGTAGGACATCTTGCAAGCAAGCAGAATCTCTTGTAAATAGGGCTTTGTTGCTGCCATATTTATCTTTTCTTTGATAATAAATCCAACGCTACCTACTGCCCTTGTGGCATAATAGTGGAGTTTGTGCCAAGATGTCGCTTTGCCTTCTTTGGTGGCTTAATGCTGACATATAGGGGGCATTACGATACGATTAGAGAATTCTATTTCTTTAATTTTCCAAAGGGGGAAGAGGGTTTTGTGTGATTCCATATAAATCCTTATAACTTTGATTTTTAGCAACATAAGATTAAAGGAATATTGTCAATTTATTGAGTAACATTCTTTGTATCGTCAAAGCACATTGTTAATTTGACAGAAAGCCTTTAGCAATATTTAGTAATTTGCTATGTTATATCCTTTGATTTTGATACAATCTTTAATACTTTTTCTAATTGTAGGATCTATTATGCGGCCTTTCATTTTGCAATTTATTGATATGCCAGAATCGCTTAAAGAGTATCCGAGTGAGAATTCCTTTGAGATTCTTTGCTATACGTTGTTAGGCGATCCTGATGTTGCTGAACGATTTTTTCATGTTGCTTCTGATATTTGTAACTCTACTTTAGAAACGATATATATGGTGTTTTTTTCAAGTTTTTTTGCTGTACTTTTGGGGTTACCTTTAGGCATTCTTCTGACTGTTACAAAGGCTAAGGCAATATTTCCTCAACCTGTATTAAATAGGATTCTAGGAACAATTGTCAATACTTTGCGCTCGTTTCCTTTTATTATTCTTATTATCTTGCTTTTTCCCTTGTCCCGCTTGATTATTGGCACAAGTATCGGCTCTAGCGCGGCGATTGTCCCATTATCAATTGCCGCTATTCCCTTTGTTGCAAGGCTTTTTGAATCAGCTTTAGAAGAAGTAGATAAAGGGCTTATTGAGGCGACTTTAAGCATGGGAGCTACAAAACTTGATGTAGTAAAAATGATGGTTGCGGAGTCTATGCCGTCTCTTATTAATGCTGCGACTAATACAATTGTCTCATTAATAGGATATTCAGCTATGGCGGGTGCTGTTGGCGCGCCAGGGCTCGGTGCTTTAGCAATTAATAACGGCTATCAAAACTCCGATACACTCATTTTATTTCTTACTTGTATAGTGATAATAATTTTGGTGCAATTTGTGCAAAGTGTAGGTGATTGGCTTTCTCATGCGTTAAGAGTACACCACTTTGGAATATTGCAGAGATTCTTTGAATAAATTATAAGAATTACAATTTATAAAGTAACAAATAGTAACCCAAATAAAATAAATTATTCCTTATTCTTACGTTTTATTAATTCTTTATTGAATACAACTTAGAATCTCCTTAGTATCATTCTTTTCGGTTTGCTTTGCAAATTGAGAATCTCGATAGACCAAAATAAATGAAAATTTTATTTTAAGGAAGAAGATATAATGGATAATGTAGCTTTGAGCCACCCGTATTTTGGGGCGTTTTTGATGTTCGCTCTTACCCTCATTGCCTTTCAAGTAACTTTTTTCTTGCAAAGAGTAGTTTCTAGGAAGTTAGCACAAAAAAGAGGAGATAAACTTAAAAGTGCTCCTTATGAATGTGGTCCTATTCCTATCAAGCAAGGGAACAAAATCTCTCACCAGTTTTATATCATAGCAGTTTTATTTGTTTTATTTGATGTTGAAGTGATATTTATGATTCCATGGGCTTTAGAATATCGTAATCTCGGTATGCTTGGGTTTATGGAAATGGTAGCTTTCATTGGGTTGCTTGTTGTGGGCTTTTTATTTGCGTGGAAACGAGGAGCATTAGCATGGCAAGACATCAAGTAGATTATTTAAGTGCTAGAGGTATGCCTGTTGCATTGGGAACAGTCGATAAGATTCTGAATTGGGGAAGAAGCAATTCGCTTTGGCCACTTACTTATGGATTAGCTTGTTGCGCCATTGAGATGATGGCGACAGGCGGTTCGAGATTTGACTTTGATAGATTCGGAATTATTTTTCGCGCGAGTCCAAGACAAAGCGATGTAATGATTATTGCTGGAACATTGACTAAGAAGCATGCTGAATTTACGAGACGTTTATATGATCAAATGCCTGAACCAAAATGGGTAGTTTCCATGGGGAGTTGTGCAAATACAGGGGGAATGTTTAATACTTATGCAACTGTACAAGGAGTAGATAGAATCATTCCTGTTGATATTTATTTGCCCGGTTGTGCGCCTCGTCCAGAGACATTGCAATACGCCATGATGGTTTTACAGCAGAAAATTCGCTCTAAAAAGGCTTTACCCGATACAGCAACTAAACGTCTTGTATAACAGCATTGATAATTAAGCTTGCTTGAGAATATTTAAGCAGTTTTATACGCAATCGGAATTATGCGCTTAGAGATTGGCGGATAATCGGAATATCGCAGAAAGGATTGTAAGGATTTAAAATGATACGAAAACAACAACCAAAAAAAGATGTGCAAAAAAAAGTCTATCACACAGACACATTTTATCAACCCCCACTTACTCCAAGAACACCGACCATGCAAACTGCATTTTGTGTTGTAGAAGAAGCACTAAGCCAAGAGGTAGAGATTCTCAAAAGCTATGTTGAAATAGGGCAGGCAGTTTTTTATGTAAAAAAAGATTCATTGCTTAAGAGCTTGGAGATTCTTAAATCATTACAATATGATATTCTTTCAGAAATGAGCGCAATTGATAATCTTGCTATTGATGATTCTTTTGAGTTGTTTTATCAGCTTACTTCACATCAGCAATCACACAAAGCCAGACGTAGACTACGAGTAAAATGTAGGATTCGCGATAATGAATCTGTACCGTCTGTAAGCAGCATTTTTTCTGCCGCTAATTGGAGCGAACGTGAATGTTATGATATGTTTGGAATTAAATTTGAGAATCATCCTTTTCTTAAACGTATTTTGATGCCTATTGACTGGGTTGGATTTCCACTTTTGAAATCTTATCCGCTTAAAGGCGATGAGTTTGCTTCGTGGTATGAGGTCGATAAGATTTTTGGAAGAGAGTACCGTGATATTGTTGGTCCCGAGCAAAGAGATAGTGCGAGAGTTGATAGAGATGACAGCATAAATTTTGCACGTATTGGTAAAGAAGTTCCCAAAGGAGCAGAACCTAGCGATTGTATTCATGAAGTTACCTATCAAGAGAAAGATAAGCCCCCCATTCTTAAGAAGTTTCCTACAAGTAATCCTAAGATCCTAGATAAGAGAACGTGAGGTAGCTATGGCACAGTATTTTAATAAATTACAAACACAATTTGAAAATGTTCTTTTTGAGCAAGATGATAATAGAATGGTAGTTAATCTAGGTCCACAACATCCAAGTGCGCACGGGCAATTACGTTTGATTTTAGAGCTTGATGGTGAAATGGTTACACGAGCGATTGCAGATATTGGCTATTTACATCGAGGTGTAGAGAAACTTGCAGAGAATATGATTTATAATGAATTTATGCCCACAACAGATCGCATGGATTATACTGCTGCAAGTAGCAATAACCATGCTTTTGCCTATGGTGTGGAGACTTTATTGGGCATTGAAGTACCGCGTAGGGCTAAAGTTATCCGCACTGTGCTGTTAGAACTGAATCGTTTAGCTTCTCATTTGCTTTTCATAGCAACACATGCTCTTGATGTAGGGGCGATGAGTGTATTTTTGTACGCTTTCAAGGGAAGGGAATATATACTGGATATGATTGAGGATTATTGCGGAGCACGACTTACGCATAATTCTATTCGTATTGGTGGTGTTCCTCTGGACATTCCAAATAATTGGTTTGAAAATATTAAAGCCTGTCTTAAGGAGGTTGCACAAACGACAGATCTTATCAAAGGGCTTTTAGATAAAAATAGGATTTGGCGTATGCGGCTTGAAGGAGTAGGGAAGATTACCAAAGAGCAGGCGAGAGATTATGGGTTAAGTGGCATTATGTTACGTGGTTCTGGTGTACAATATGATATTCGCAAAGAAGAGCCTTATGAGATTTATGAAGAAATTGATTTCAGTGTGCCTTATACAGATAGCGGGGATTGTTACGGACGTTATATTCTTTATACTGAAGAGATTTATCAATGTTGCAAGATTATTAATCAGGCAATTGCATTTTATAAAGATACCTCTACGCAACTTATGGCGCATGCGCCAAATTATATCTCTGCACCAAAGGAAGATGTTATGACGCAAAATTACGCATTAATGCAACATTTTGTTTTGGTAACGCAGGGTATGCGGCCTCCCAAAGGAGAAGTTTATGCACCAACGGAATCCCCTAAAGGAGAATTAGGTTTCTTTATTAGTTCTCTTGGCAATCCTTATCCGCATAGAGTGAAAGTGAAAGCACCTAGTTTTTATCATTTACAAGGTATGACAGCTATTATGCCTGGACACTACTTGGCAGATATTATTACAATGATTGGTAATAGTAATATTATCTTGGGAGAGGTTGATAGATAGCAAGGCTTTTATAGTTTAAGAAAGGCATAGCGATGAAACGATTTGATTTAAGACATTTGAAGAATGATTTTTATGACAAAATGGGAGAGCTTATTGATACACAGCTCGCACAAGGGGAAGTAGGAATATTCTTGTTTGAAAAGGGAGAGCATGAGAATGTTGCGAAAAGTGCCGCTTATGTGAAAGAAAGAGGGCATATTTTGATGAATTCATTGCAGTTTAATCATGTAGATTGGACGCTTGTAGTTAAAAAGTCTTAATGAAAGACATTTAAAGGATTTTATTATGGTAAGAAAAGATAACCCAAACATTCCTTATAGCCTTAGTAATTTCCCTCAATCTCTCTCGAAAGTCAAATTTTTTACTACCGATAAACAGCGTGAGCAGACTGAAAGAATCAAGGCTTTTGTAGGTTGGGATGGTATAGTTATTTTTGATGAAGATGTTGATATTTTACAGACTCTAAAAGTGTATGCCAAGCAATATCAAAATTATGCACAGTCTTGTGGGAGATGCACGCCAGGAAAGTTTGGTGGCAAAGTTTTGTATGAATTACTCGAGAAGATTCAAAATGATCCGCAAGCTACAAATGCAGATATAGAAAAACTCAAAGAAGTTTGCGAGCTTATGCGCGTTACTTCTAAATGTGAGATCGGGAAGACTACACCTAAGCCGATATTGCAAATTTTAGAATCCAAGCCGTCGGTTTTTACAGACGCCATTGCTAAAAAGATAGAAAAACAAACGCAAATATCACAGCACGTTCAAACAGAGCAATGTTCTTCTAATGATTATCAAAAAGAACACATTATACCTACATCATCTCAAGTATTTTATCGAGCCGCTCGTTCTGACTTTGTTGGATCGATTCAAGAAGAGGGGGGATTACAAGAGAATAGCTTTGAGCCATTACAACGATATAAAAGTGCTATTACAACACAGATTGGTAGCACTACTTATATTTCCAAAATCACTGCTCCTTGCACCGATGAATGTCCTTCAAGGGTAGATATTCCAGCCTATATTGAGGGAGTAAAAGATATACGTTATATGGATTCACTCTCTAGCACTAGAGCGAATATGCCTTTAGCGCAAGTATGTGGTCGAGTCTGTCCTCATCCTTGCGAGAATGCCTGCCGTAGGGCTATTCTTGATGACCCAATTAGTATTATGGAGCTTAAAAGAGTGGGTGCAGATGCGGAATTTGCATTGAAGCAAACTCAAAGTTGGAAGGGTTACGCTGCTCCCAATAATGTATCCCTACATAATGATTCTATCATCGTTAATCATGAAGATTCCGAGCAAATTTCTACTAATAAATTCGAATCTTTTGCGTCTGTAGGGGTAATTGGTGCGGGTCCTGCTGGACTTAGCAGTGCGTATTATATGGCTTTACGCGGGATTAAAGTTGAAGTGTATGAAGCATTACCCGTCTTAGGCGGTGAGGTTGCAGTCGGTGTGCCGAATTATCGTATGCCAATTACTGCTTACAATCATGATATTAATGCGCTCAAAGAGTTAGGCGTTGTTTTTCATACGAACTTTCTCGTAGATTCTCAAAACATTATCGCATTAGAAGAGAAGCATTCGGCTCTTGTTATTGCCGTAGGGACACGAGCTAGTAAGAAGCTTGGCTGTAAGAATGAAAATATTGCGTTAGAGGGTTATATCCCAGCTATAAAATTTATGGATATGGTGAATCTTGCGCAAAAATTTCACATTGGTGAATTACCGAACTTGAAGGGGAAAAGAGTTATATGCGTTGGCGGTGGATTTACCTCTATGGATGTTGTTCGTTGCTGTGTGCGTTTGGGAGCGCAAAAAGTCATTATGCTCTATCGCAGAGATGAATCGACAATCATTGCCAATACTTCGAGTGAAGAATACCATGAGGCATGTGAAGAGGGCATAGAGTTTCAATTTCTAAGTGCTGTTGATGAAATTATCGAAGAGAATAGCAGGATTACTGCATTGAAAGTAAATCGCTATGAGCTCATTAAAAGTGAAACAAGCCCTAAGGGCGAATTGCGATTGATTGCAGATGGTGCTGTCATTATGCCTTGCGATATTCTGATCCCAGCTGTGAGCCAAGAAATGGACTTTCCATTAGAATCTAACTTTGGTGTTGAGGTTAGCAAATGGAAGACAATTGTTACTGATGAGGCGAGCTATGCAACGACTAAGAAAGGAATTTTTGCCGCAGGAGATTGCGTTAGTGGTCCATTAACAATAGTTAACGCCGTAGGACATGGTAGAAGAGTGGCGAGTGTTATTGCGAATTATTTGCAAACAGGTGAGGTTGCAATTAATGCTGATGAGAAAATGGAGGACATTCTTAAACAGATTGGAGTGTTTGATAAAAATCGCGAAGTACATGGGTTTTTACGTGGCAATGCACGCGAGATAAGTACTAAGCTAGCCGCAGAATATCGGGCAAAAAACTTTGAAGAAGTGAATTTTGGACTTAGTCGCGAAAAGGCATTAAGTGAAGCATCAAGATGTATGCGTTGTTATTATATTAGTATGTGTGTTGTGGATATGTCAGATAAATTTCTAGAATCTATTGAGGATTCTAAGTATGCACAATGATTGGAGGCGAATGTGAGTAACATGAAGCAATATGATAAAAAATTTACTGATAATCATTGTTCGGACTTTGTAATTTTTATTGACGGGAAGCAATGTGTCGCTAGAAGCGGACAAAGCATCTTGCAAATAGCACGTGAAAATGGAATCTATATTCCTACTTTGTGTGATTTATCGAAATTATCGCCGACAGGTGCCTGTCGTATGTGCATAGTAGAGGAGGAAAATGGCAATGTTATCGCTAGTTGCAAAAGCTATCCTAATCCATCGCTTAAACCTGTAAGATTCCGCACTAATACGGAGAAACTTCAGAAGTATCGCAATCAAATTATGAGCTTTTTATGTATTAATCACCCGTTAGAATGCGGAGTATGCGATAAAAGCGGGGAGTGCGAATTGCAAGATAAGGTTTTAGAATCAAAAGTCTCTATACAACCCTATTTTGCGATACAAAAACAACAAGATTTTGTGCATTTTCATAATAAAATCTACAATGAAGGTTTGTGCATTATGTGCGAACGTTGCGCAAGAACCTGCAATGAATTTGTCGGTAACAATGTGCTTACCGTGCTTAGTGGTGGATTCCATTCCAAGATAGGAGTGGACTTTAATGCTTATTGTGAAGATTGCGATGAGTGCGTAAGTGTATGTCCTACAGGAGCTATGTTTTCACAAAGATTTACTTACACAAGTAACGCATGGGAATTAGACAAGAGGGATTCTATCTGCTTGCATTGTTCTTTGCGATGTGAATTGCGATACGAAGTGAAATGTAATATAGACTCTCAACAAGAAGTGTATAGAATCAAAAATGATGCTCATATTAAACAGTTATGTCATGCGGGGCGACATAATTTCCTACGACAAAATCCCTTTAGTGATACTTTTCTTCATGCAAGCGCAATAGATTCTTACGTGGCTTATCCGTTTATCAAGAATCCCTTAGCAAAGGATTTTTTGTTAGCAGAAGTGCTAGATAGAGTAGAAGCTCTACGTATTGGTACAAATGTTACGAATGAGGAAGCATATCTTGCAAATATGTTGGCTACAAAGGCTAAGAAAAAGCTCTATTGCAATGAAGCATTGCGTTATAGTGAGTTTTTGCAGATTCTTACCGCTCTATCTTTAGAAGATTCTAAAGACAATTCTTTGATACAAGATATACGAACGAATGCGCATGCACAGAACGTAGTTATTGTGCTTGGCAGTTATCTTTATGATGAAATGCCTGTTTTACGTAGCGACTTAGCAAAAAACGCGTTAAAAAAAGGCAGTAAAAATGTATGGATAAGCACGATAGCAGAAGAACGTTTCCAGAGTGATTTGTCGCTGAAGTATGAAGTACATACGGAATTGGGAATAGCTATTCTTTTGTTGCATGTTTTCAAGGAGAAGTTACAGCGCAATATTATGTTAAATCAAGGAACAACAGATAACCGTATGTGCAAGATTATAGAATCTACTAGGGAGGCATTAGCATGGCTTAATGAGCTTGATTTGGCATACATTATCGCAGAGACTGCTATTAGCGAATATGAATTAGAACGTCTCCAGAATCTTTGTAATTATGAAGCACCTCTTGAGGCGCAAGTTCATGCAAATGAACAACAATCGCAGCGAAATATTTACGTAGCAAGCAATATGAATTGTGCGGACATAAGGATACTTGTCGGACAGGATTTTTATCTCTGCGATGATTATCGAATCATTGCGAAAATATTAAGTGCGATTCACCATGCTATAGGCGAGAATATAAGCCTTATTAGTTATGATAATATTCATGGTATTGGGGCAATTTGCGATTTAGATTATGATGAAGGATTATTTCACTCTGTGCTTGGTATTCGCTGTAATGCTGAATTTAGCATTGCTCCAATGCCTTATGCCCCTTATATTGTTAGCCAAGATTCTAAGGAATATTGTCCATCATCAAATGCGGATAATATGGATTCTTCTGTGGATTCTTCTAATACAGATTTGCCATCTTGTTGTCTTTCACAAGAATCTTTACAGAACTATTGCCCTATTTTGCCATTGCAGTTTCTTGAGGGAACATATATAGATGCTCATCTCAATCTCGTTAAGTTGCAGCCCAGCTTTGTGGATAATGGATTTGGCGGTATCAGCAATGCCATGCCTCAAGGCGTAGGATATCAGAATCCTAATCTTGATTTGCTTGATATTTGTAGAGAGTATTTAGAGCTTTCAGAGGAATATCTCATAGAGATTAGTCAGAAGTTGCCATTTATCAAAGGCAAAAAGGAATTTTGTTTCGATACCTTGCAATCTTCATTGCAATGTCCGAGTCTTATGTCTCAATCATATAAGGATTTTACGATTGCTTATCCTAAAGAAATCAACTTTAGCGAGAGTGGCGGGATTTTTATCTATAAGGCGGCAATGAGCGGTAATTTTAGCTTTTATCGTAACGAATATTATTCCAAGCAGTTTGCGACAAATGGGGATGTAGTACATGGAATCCTGAAAGTTTCCGAGCAGTTTTGCATTGCTTCAAAGCTACAAGACAGTGAAATTATCACATTGCAAATTGGTAGGCAGGCTATTCGCGTCAAGGTGTTGCTTACTTCATTTCTAAAGGGAATGGTTGCTGTGCTTGCTAGCGATGTGATTGTAGATTCTAACAAATATTTTGGTTTTAAACGAATATAACACAAAAAGGATTTGTTGTGACAATAATGATTGAAGGACAGGAATTTGAGGCATTTGAAGGAGAAACAATCCTCGATGTCGCGAGAAGAAATGCCATTCAGATTCCGACAATTTGTTTTTTGAGTGGTTGTAGCCCAACTTTAGCCTGCAAAATGTGTATGGTTGAGGTAAACGGTAAACGCATGTATAGTTGTAATGCCAAAATTAAGAATGGCATGGAAGTCATTATACATAATGAAGCATTGCAGAAAGATAGGAATGAAATTATGACAACCTATTGTGTGAATCACCCGTTAGAATGCGGAGTATGCGATAAAAGCGGGGAATGCGAATTGCAAGATTTCACACTTTATACACAGGTGGATACGCAGCAATTCGGCTTGCAAGAGGCTGATAAAAAGTCTTTTAGTTTCGCGCAGAGTTTTTATGACCCCGCTCTTTGTATTATGTGTGAAAGATGTGTTACAACATGCAAAGACAATATTGGCGAGAATTTTCTTAAGGCTGGAAAAGCCAATCTTTTTACCCCTGATTCTTACAAAGATTCTATGGGAAAAGACCCTTATTCTGTGTGGGCAAAACGACAAAAGGGTTTAATTGAATTTATTGGCAAACACGAATGTAGGGATTGCGGAGAATGTATTTCTGTCTGTCCTGTGGGCGCAATGACTTATAAGGACTTCACTTATACAAGTAACGCGTGGGAATTAGAGAAGGTACATTCAACTTGCGGGTTTTGCGCTAGCGGTTGCCAACTCATTTATAATGTGAAGCATTTAGATGTCAAAGGGGATTTGCAAAAGGTTTATCGTGTGCAAAACGATTATCTATATAATCCTATTTGTGGCGCGGGGAGATTTGCTTTTGATACGGTTTCTATTGGGACCAGGAATCTTACTTCTGTGCTGCAAGCATTTAAGAGGGCAGATTCGATTTTTTTAGGTAGCGATGTAAGTAATGAAGAAGCCCTGATAGCGAATCTTATTGCGGAGAAATATAATCTCCCGCTTATTAATCGTGAGGCAGGGATATACCAAATTTTTCAATCATATTTCATTGAGGCTAGCTATTTTTATCAAGATTTTTTATCAGAATCTTTTCAAGAAAACAAGCCACAAAAAAACCTGCGAAAAAGAACTTCTAAGATGTTTGCCAATTATGATGATGTAAAAGCTAGCCCGACTTTTGTTGCATTGCATGCTTATTTTAAATATGATGCTCCTTCACTTCGTTATAAGATTAATAATAATCTCAAAATGTCAAAAAACACACAACTTATAAATATTGGTTTGTTTAAAGATTCTTTATTGCAAAGCTTAGGCAAGAATGTTGTGCAAATTACGGCAGATTCTCAAGTGAGCGTAGTTGGTATTTTAGGCTTGATATTTGCTAATGACTTAATTGATGATTTTGAACGTTGTTTCCCATTTGCGTTACAATCGCTTTTGCATACGAAGAAATCTTTACAAGATTCCCAATCCCTAACCGATAAGCTAAATCACATGCAGTCTTCTGAGCAAACCATAGAATCACCAGAATCATCCCATGATAATTCCCTTGATAATCTTGCACCCTATAATCTTTCATCGCTATTAGAATCTTTGCATATAGAGAATTTAGATTCCCTAAAGATTGCAAAAAAAGGCGGCGTGCTTCTTATCTCGCCTTATACCATTGAAGAATTTATTGCAAGTGATTTACAGCATATTCATGGATATGGTATTGCTCTGAATCATAATGATACAACAAACCCCCCAAGTATTACAGAGGCTGTGAGCGCGACTATTGCCGAAGGCATTACAAAGCCTATTGCTAATATGCTTATGGATACACAAAGTAAAATTCAAATTTTTGCTCATTTACTTGCCTTTGTGTGCTGTAAATTGGACCTAAAGATACTTTATATTCCTCAAGGTGCTAATACCTTAGGAATTGCCCATCTCTGTAATCTTACATTAGAAGATTCTATACGTTCTGAATGTAGTATTGGTATTCGGGCAAAAGGGGATTTTGTGCTCGATTCCAATTTAGAGACTATTAAGCCCCATTTCCCACTCCCTACACTTGCGCAAAACGAAGGAAGTGTTACAAGCATGGAATTACGTGTTCTACCGCTTCGTCCAAGCATTCCTTATTTGGATTCTAATCTACAAGCTGCTTTTGATTTAAGTGATGTCGCAAGGGAATTAGACGTATTTAGTCATACTGAATTAGAAGATATTGAATACATAGGTGATTTCACTAAATTTTTGGCGAAATATAGTAAGGGTAATTTTGTCTATCAAGACGTTGGTTATCAAGATTTGCAGATATGTTTTGAGCGAGACGGAAAGGACAATCGTGGTTATATGCTTCTTGCAAGGGATGCAATATCATCGCAACAGCAGGAGCAAATGAAATGTTGTGGCATAGACTTTAAATTTTCATTACAGCCATATTCTATGGAACAAGCAAATGCAGCGATGCAAACACAAGAGTGCGCAGAGCAAATGCCTTTCCAAGCAATCAAATTAGAAACACAAAATCACTTTAATCCCACCACTCTTGCAAGTAAGAATCTCCAATCAAAGAGCGGAATCTACACAAGCAAGGCAATGTTTGCGGAGTTGGGGTTAAAGGAAGAAGAGAGAGTTGTTATTTGCAGTCAATTTGGGGAAGTGCAATCAGCTATTTATTGCGATTACGATTTAGAAGATGGCATTTTTCTTATTTCCCCGATGGTTGAGGGAGTGGATGCTCTTTTTAATGTAGGTTTTTATACAAAAGTATCCTTGTATAAAAAAGAGGAAAAAGAGCCAGCTGCAATATAGAATGTAGACAAGAGTATGCTTGTCGGTAGATTTGGTTTCATAGACTAGATAATTGAAAGGAATATCTATGAGTGCATTTATCATTGAGACTATTATTAAAGTGCTTGTAGTCGTATTAGTCTTTTCTTTTTTGGGCGGGTTTGCTACTTATATAGAAAGAAAAGTTTTAGGATTTTTTCAACGTCGTTTAGGACCCAGCTATGTGGGACCTTTTGGATTGTTGCAATTTGGAGCAGATGCTATCAAGCTTTTCACAAAAGAAGATATTTTGCCATCTGGAGCCAATAAGATTATTTTTGGATTAGCCCCAGTTATAGCTCTTGTGAGTGCTATGACTTCTATGGTGGCTATTCCATTTTTCCCTGATTTTGAAATATTTGGGTACAAGGTAACGCCCATTATTTCGGATATTAATGTTGGATTGCTTTTTTTTATTTCCGTTGGCGCAGTCGGGATTTATGCTCCTGTGTTAGCGGGGCTTAGTAGCGGGAACAAATATAGCCTTATAGGTGCGGCTAGAGCTTGCATTCAAGTCTTGAGCTTTGAAGTAGTCAGCGCGCTCTCTATTCTTACGCCTATTATGCTTGTAGGATCATTATCTCTTGTCGCAATGAATGATTATCAAAGTGGTAGCCTATTTGATTGGTTGATTTTTAAGCAACCTTTAGCTTTTGTTATATTTTTGATTGCAAGTTATGCGGAACTCAATAGGACGCCTTTTGATTTACTTGAACATGAGGCAGAGATTGTAGCGGGATATTGTACAGAGTATAGTGGGTTAAAATGGGGAATGTTTTTTATTGCAGAATATGCTCACATGTTTGCCTTTGGATTTGTTGTTAGTCTTATTTTCTTAGGAGGATTTAATCCGATTGGATTTATTCCCGGAGGGCTTGCTATTATTCTAAAAGTGTGCTTTTTTATTTTTTTATTTATGTGGGTTAGGGCTACTTTGCCGCATATTCGACCAGATCAATTAATGAATATGTGTTGGAAAGTCCTTATGCCATTGGCGTTAATTAATGTGCTTATTACGGGCATAGTGTTATTGTAAGGAGGAATCATGCAAACAAATAATAGTCAAACAAATCACAATACAACACAAGATAGTTTACTCAATGAACAATTGCCGCAGACACAATCACATGTACAGGATTCTTCCTTATCCAATTTGGGAAACATGACAAATAACGCGTCTGTATCGGCAGATTCGCCAAAGTCGCATTATTATTTTGTTCCTATGGAATCTTTACCGCATAATGCGTTTGGAGCATTAAAGCGGAGTGCAAAATTGAGTCTGGGTTTAGACTTGGTAAAAGGCATGGCTTTAACGATTAAGGAATTTTTTAGTAAACCTGTAACAGTTAACTATCCTTTCGAAACACAGCCTCTAAGTCCTCGTTATCGTGCTGTTCATAATTTACAACGAATGTTAGAATCTGGTAACGAACGTTGCATTGGTTGTGGATTATGTGAGAAAATTTGTACGAGTAATTGCATTCGAATCCTCACACATGAGGGAGAGGACGGACGCAAAAAAATTGATTCTTATACTATTAATTTGGGTAGATGTATTTATTGTGGTTTATGCGCGGAAGTTTGCCCAGAGCTAGCCATTGTTATGGGGAATCGTTTTGAGAATGCAAGCGAACAAAGAGCGCATTTTGGATTGAAAGAGGATTTTCTCAAAGACTTAGAGGAAGCAAAATTTCATCAGCAGCTTGAATTTGATGGTTTTGGCAGTGTCCGACCCAATGCAGATTCTGAAGTGAAACAAACACCTTTGGATTATTAGTATTAGAGAAGGAGAAAGAATGTTTGAAGTAATTGCCTTTTATACGTTTGCAGCTTTGACCCTTTGCGCATTTCTTATTGTCGTTATGTCAAATAATATCTTATACGCGTTAAGCGCGCTAGCTTTTGGCATGATTTTGGTTTCAGGGTTCTTTTTTTTGCTGCATGCAGATTTCTTGGGTGTTGTGCAAATCATTGTTTATACTGGTGCAGTCGTAGTAATGTATGCGTTTGGAATGATGTTTTTTGATTCTAATAAAGAAGTCAAGGAGAGATTCCATAATCAGTTTTTTGTATGGAGTCTTACGGGTTCTATCGCGCTTGCTTTATTGATTGTTGTAGGTAGTGCTGATTCTCTTAATGGTGTTAATGAAATACATACCAAAGACATGAGTACGAATGCTTTAGCACATTTGCTTTTTAAAGAATATCTCATTTGCTTTGAGGCTGCGGCAGTAATGCTACTTATGGCAATGATAGCTGGCATTGGTGCAGGGGCTCATAAGAAACTATCTATTCAAGATATTGATACATTACCGCCTTTAGTTGGGGTAGATAATGGCAATAACACAGCTTGTGTGGCAGATTCTCATAGTTCTCAAGTTTCGAGATTTTCTACAAAGGATGCGCAATGATTACGCTCAACCATTATTTAGTATTTAGTGCCATTATGTTTTGTATTGGGCTCTATGGAATCTTGCGGCGCAAGAATATTCTTTTATTGTTGTTTTCAACAGAAATTATGCTTAATGCAATGAATGTAGCTTTTATCGCCATAGGTTACTACACGCAAGATTTGCAGGGACAAGTGATTGCGTTGTTTATTATTGCATTGGCTGCAGCAGAGGTTGCCATTGGACTTGGATTAATCTTGCTGTTGCATAAGAAATATAAAACTTTAGATATTGATAATCTAAGCAATATGAGGGGTTGATATGTCGTTACTTAATTGGATATTTCTTTATAAGGAAATATTATTATCGATACTAGTATTTCTTCCTCTTGTTGCAAGCCTATTGGGTGCATTTAGTGCGACTTTAGCTCCATCAAGAGCACTTGGTTTTGTGTGTTCTTTACTTATTAGCCTAAGTTTTGTGATTGCTTGCTTACTGTTGTATTTTATTGCATTGTCTGATGTGAAAAGCTTCCATGTTATCCTATGGGATTTCATTGAGACGGGGCAGTTTCATGTGAGTTTTGCATTGATGTTTGACAAGATTAATGCAGTTATGATTTTTGTGGTTACCCTTGTTTCTAGTATGGTACATTTTTATTCTATCGGTTATATGTCGCATGATAAAGGATTCAATAGATTCTTTGCTTATCTTGGGGGATTTGTTTTTTCAATGCTTCTACTCGTAGGCGGCAATAATCTTTTGATTTTGTTTGTTGGCTGGGAAGGTGTAGGAACTTGCTCATATTTGTTGATTGGTTTTTGGTATCAAAGGCAGAGTGCTAATGCTGCTTCTATCGAAGCCTTTGTAATGAATAGGGTAGCAGATTTGGGAATGCTACTTGGAATCTTTCTTGTGTATATTGCTGTTGGTTCGCTTTCTTATAGTGATATTTTTGTAGCTTTAGCTACTAATCCTCCTAGTGATACCATTCTTACGTGGATTGCCTTACTGCTCTTTATTGGTGCGATGGGTAAATCTGCGCAATTCCCTTTGCATACATGGCTCGCTAATGCTATGGAGGGACCAACTCCCGTATCTGCGCTTATTCATGCTGCTACAATGGTAACTGCCGGCGTTTATTTGGTTATTCGCTTAGCACCTATTTATAATCTTGTGCCACATGTTGCCTATTTTATTGCATGCCTTGGAGCTTTTGTTGCAATTTTTGCTTCGCTTATGGCAATTGTTAATCGGGATTTAAAACGTATCATTGCCTATTCTACACTTTCTCAACTTGGTTATATGTTCGTTGCTGCTGGACTTGGCGCGTATTGGATTGCATTGTTTCATTTATTTACGCATGCTTTTTTCAAATCGCTACTATTTTTAGGGGCTGGCAACGTGATGCACGCAATGAATGACAAGCTTGATATTACAAAGATGGGAGGACTATCTAAGCCTTTAAGAGCAAGCATGATTTTTATGTTGATTGGTTCTATTGCATTATGTGGAATCCCACCTTTAGCTGGATATTTTTCAAAGGACAAGATTCTGGAATTAGCTTTTGCGCAGCATGAGTATGCTATTTGGGTTGTTTTACTATTGGGTGCGGTTTGTACAGCCTTTTATAGTTTTAGGTTGTATACACTTGTGTTTATTGCTCCAAAGAATCACAATGAACATCCACATGAGGCAAGTAAGGTTATGCTTTATGCTATGACACCGTTGGCTATATTAGCTATTGTAGCGGGATTA
This sequence comes from Helicobacter aurati, assembly GCF_003364265.1. Taxonomy (GTDB): domain Bacteria; phylum Campylobacterota; class Campylobacteria; order Campylobacterales; family Helicobacteraceae; genus Helicobacter_A; species Helicobacter_A aurati. The sequence goes on along the minus strand of NZ_NXLW01000003.1, from coordinate 25,218 downwards.
TTTCATCAGCAGTTTGCTCTTTTTCTCTCAACTGCTTTGTTGCCAGTAGAGATTCATATAGAGAATCTTTTCTTGCTTATTCTTTTAACGCTCGGACTCATTGTGATTTCTATGTGGCTTGCTTATATTATGTATAAAAAAGGTTATCAAGAAAAATCTCACTATAATATTTTTCATAGGATTCTTAGTAATGAATACTACATTCCACAGCTTTATAGAATAGTATTTGTTAAGCCATTTGGTTTACTTTCAGATTTGTTTTATTATATTATCGATATGGGCATTATTGATAAAATAGTGGATTCAGTAGGCAAATTATTCTTGGTAATGAGCTATCTCTTACGTCCGATTCAAAATGGGAATCTTAGCAGTATGCTTCGGTTGATGTCCGTTGGCGTCGCGATACTCTTCATCGTAACGTTGCTCTATTTTATTTTGGTATAGGCAAGGAGTAGAATGTGGAATATTTGTTGAGTTTAATTATCGCTTGCCCTCTTGTCGCGTGTCTCTTTGTCTTGATATTTGATGACGGTGGAGCAAAGCGATTTGGCAGAATCATTTCTTTTATCGAATTAGGGTTAGTGGTTACTTTATGGATAAGTTATCGCCCTGATGTTGTGGATGTACAATTTTTTAATAAGTTTTTCTTAATTCCGCAATTAGGCATTGATTATGTTGTTTTTGTTGATGGAATCTCTTTATTTCTTATTGTTTTAACAGCCTTTCTTATATTTATTGCAACAATCTATTTACGTAGACTCGATGATGCAAAACCCTTTGTTGTTTGCTTGCTCTCATTAGAGGGGATTCTCATGGCGTTGTTTTTATCAGAGAATGCGTTGATGTTTTATACCTTTTGGGAGTTGGCTTTGCTTCCTGTGCTTTATATGGTTGGAGCATGGGGCAGCGGACAAAGGATTTATATTGGTTTGAAGTTTTTTGTCTACACTTTTGCTTCAAGCGTGATTATGTTGCTTGCAATTATTTATATGGGGTATTTATGCTATCAGCAAACAGGCGCATGGAGTTTCAACCTTTCAGTATGGAGGAGTGCAGATATTTATATTCCTTTTGAAACACAAGTTTGGTTGTTTTTGGGCTTTTTCCTCTCTATTGCTGTAAAGATTCCAATTGTTCCCTTACACACATGGCTGCCACATATTTATACCGAATCACCAGCTTTAGGAAGTGTTATGCTTTCGGCTTTGCTCTCTAAGATGGGTACTTATGCTTTGTTACGTTTTCCGTTGCCATTATTTCCCGATGCAAGTATTTATTTTATGCCAATTGTGAGTGTTTTGGCGGTAATTATGGTCGTATATGCAGGGATTATTGCGTTTAAGCAGAAAGATATTAAAAAAGTCATTGCGTATAGTTCTATTTCACATATGGGAATCGTAGTTCTAGGAATTTTTAGTTTTAATAGCGAAGGAATTAGCGGTGCAATATTTATGATGGTAGCACACGGAATCACAAGCGGCGGTCTATTCCTCTTGGCTGGTATGCTGTACTATCGCACAATGACAAGACACACCAATGACTTCGGAGGAATAGCTACTGTTATGCCTCATTACTCTACGTTTTTTGCTGTGGTTATGATGTCTAATGTAGGCTTACCTTTAACAATTGGTTTTGTTGGTGAATTTTTATCGCTGTATGGTTATTTCCAAACATCGCCTATTCTTACTGCTCTTGCGGGTACGACATTAATTATTTCAGCAAGCTATATGCTTTATTTGTTTAAAAATGTTTTTTATGGTGAATTTGTTGAGAATAAATCTTTCACTTCGAATTTAAAAGATATGAATTTTAGAGAATATTGTGCGATTGTTCCAATAGTCTTAGTGATTATATGGCTTGGAGTATTCCCTAACACTTTGTTGAAGCCCATGCAGATTTCTGTACAACAGCTTATTGCTACAATCTATACTTTAGCGCATGAAGAAAGTAGCAAGCAGCATTTATTAAAAGTCAATGAAGGTCTTATTGGTCCTGTAATCTCGCAAAGATATTCTATTGATTCTGAACATACAATCTCTAATAATGACAATCCGGATGATATATTAGATTCTGCCGAAATTCGTCAGGCTTTAGAGAAGTTATTTCAAGAATATCAGCAAGAAACATTATTGAGTGAAGAATTACATGAAACGTCATCGCAAGATTCCCCTGCTGATGAAAACGAACGCGCAATACAACAAAATAGGAGTAACCAATGAATCAAACAGAACTCTCTATGTATTTCTATGCTTACATGCCATCTGCTATTTTGGTTATTGGGGCTATTGTCGTATTATTTGGCAATGCTTTTGCCAATTCTTTTTCGCGTAGTACAAGCCTTTCTTTATGTATGATTTTTATTGCTTCCGCATTTTTGTTCTGTTTAAGTGTGGGGCATCGCATGAATACTTCTTTTGTGAGTTTAGTTGCTGAACTTATCATTCTTACTGCCTCGTTCTTTTTTGTATTCCTTACTTTTTCTCGATTACGTTTTGTGGAATTTCAAACGGCTGAATTTTACCCTTTATATCTCTTTTCGGTTTCTGGCTTTTTATTAATGTCAAATGCCAATAATCTTATTTTTGTGTTATTGGGATTAGAGATTGGGAGTTTGCCTTTAGCTACGATTATTGCCTTTAATAGACGATCGCATGGGATTGAGGCAAGCATCAAATATTTCGTAGCTAGCGCATTAGCAAGTATATTTTTTATTTTTGGAATCTTGCTTTTCTATCTTTATGTAGGAAGTTTCGGTATTGCTGATGCTATGTCTTATTATAAGGAAGTTTCGCGCTATGAAGATATTTCAAGGCATCTTATTGTGCTTGGTGGTGTGATATTTATTTTGGCTGGGCTTGGGTTTAAGGTTTCATTAGTGCCTTGGCATAGTTGGATGCCTGATATTTATGAAGCAAGTAACCCTGTGTTAGCTGGTTATATTTCTATTGTTCCAAAGATTGCTGGATTTGTTGTTTTTTTAGAGATTTTTGGTGTTATTTTTGATGTGGAAACTTTGCAAGATGGTTTTGTAGAAAAGCTCTTGTGGACGTTGTTACTTATTACTATTACCTTGCCAAATATTGCAGCTCTTTTGCAAAAAGATATAAAAAGAATGCTTGCCTTTAGCTCTATATCTCATTCTGGCTTTGCGTTGGCTTGTGTGTATTTAGGTAGCTTTGAATCTTTGGCACTTTATTGGATATTATTTCTGATAACTAATTTAGGGGCATTTGCGCTATTGTGGGTCTATCGTCCTAATAATATTGCAGTGAGTGCTTATTCTGGCTCTGATTATCATCTTGAGAGATTCTATGGATTTAGTAAAATTTGTCCAATCGGGGCACTTATTATGGCTTTCTTTATGCTGTCATTAGCCGGAATACCGCCTTTTAGCATTTTTTGGGGGAAAATATTTGTTGTAAGTAGCGCGTTGCAAAAGGGAGAAATCGCTTTGGCTTTTGTAATGATGTTTAATAGTGCAATTGCTGTATGTTATTATCTTAAACCGATTGTTGCTATGTTTTTTAGAGCAAAGCATGCGAATGAAGATCCAAATTTCTATCAAAACAATGCTACTTCTAGCATTAAATTTATTATTGCAACTTGCGCCTTGCTTAGTTTTTGCGCGGTATTTGTAGTATCTTTTGCATTAGACTTTCTTATGCTTGGAGAATGAATAGATGGTAATCAAGTTTTTAGATTCTACACCACTTGCTAATTATAAGATTCTTAGTAATTCTATCACGCCTAGACCCATTGCTTGGATTAGCACAATAAGTAGCGCGGGAGTAGTGAATCTTGCTCCTTTTAGCTTTTTTGCTCCACTTTGTGCGACTCCTGTTATTTTTGGAGTCAACATTATGAATAAAGGGAATGGAGAATTAAAAGACACGCTTATCAATGCAAAATCTACGCAAAAAATAACAATTAGCACGGTACAAGTGGGATTTTTAGAATCTATGCAGCAAACTAGTACAGAACTGCCCTATGACGTTAGTGAAGCAACGCAATATGCTATTCCTTTAGAATCTGTTTCTATCCATTATCCACCGATGGTACAAGGGAGTCTTGTAGCATTTTTTTGTGAATTTAAAGAGATATTACAGTTTAATCAGACTTCTTCAACTCTCATTGTAGAAGCAAAAGAGGTTTTCATTCATGATAATATTTATACCGAGAATCTTAATTTCAGTATAGACAATGTTGGCAGAGTTGGAAAGAGTTTTATTTATAGATAGTGAGATTTTCTTAAGAGATACATGGTAAGTGTAAATGGACTTTTTTGCTCGTGTTTTTGAAGCACTTATTAGCAATGATATAGAATCTAAGCGTGCGCAAATAAAAGAAATCTCTATTAATTTTGATTCTATGCAGTTTATTCATGGAGGCGTTATACATACCTTATCAGAACCTTCATACACAACATTGTGTAAAATTACTCACCCTACGAGAATCAAACGTCCTAAGAAGTGTGAAAGTGTAAAGTCAGTCGCCAAAGTGCTACACTCAGTAGCGCATATCGAGTATAACGCGATTGATTTGGGGCTGGATGCTGCGTATCGATTTAGAAACATGCCAAAGCAATATTATAAAGATTTTATTGAGTTGGCTTATGAAGAAGTAACGCATTTTAATATGCTAGAGTCTCTTTTATTGGAGTTGGGGTTTAAGTATGGAGATTTTTTTGTCCACGATAATCTCTTTTGTGCTATGCAAAGAACACCTACTTTAATTGAACGTATGGCTTTGGTGCACAAGGGGTTAGAGGCTTTAGGGTTAGATTCTAATCCTTTTGTAGCACAGAAAATTGCAGAAACCAATCTTTCTTTGAAAGAGGAGATTTTGCGAGTCTTAGAAATTATTCTGCATGATGAAATCGCGCACGTTGCAAAGGGTGGGAAGTGGCTATCGTATGCACAAGATAAGGAAAGCGATAGCCGTTCTTTAGCGCAGATTCTAGAATCTTTTAGCGATTTTAATCTGATAGGTAAAATTCCAAATATCATTGCGAGACAGCGGGCAGGCTACACACAAGCAGAAATAGAATCATTGCAATCCTTACAGAGATAATTACTTGCTAGGGACTTTCCTTAATGTCTTGAAAAATTTTATTTTTTTGTGAAAAATCATTAAATGTATTAGGTTAGAATCTTGAAGCGATAATAATTATTTATTATCAAACAATTTTTATTTTTTACAAGGAGACAAGCATGTTAGTAACAAGAAAAGCACCAGACTTTATTGCTCCAGCAGTATTGCCAAATAACCAAATCGTTGATAATTTTGAATTAAGTAAAAATTTGGGTAAAAATGGCGCTGTTTTGTTCTTTTGGCCAAAAGACTTTACCTTTGTATGCCCTAGCGAAATTATTGCAATGGACAAGAGAGTTAAGGCTTTTAATGAAAGAGGATTCAATGTGATTGGAGTGTCTATTGATTCTGATGTTGTGCATTTTGCATGGAAAAATGTAGCTATTAATCAAGGCGGTATCGGTCAAGTAACTTTCCCAATGGTTTCTGATATTACTAAGCAAATTTCAAGAGATTATGATGTTCTCTTTAATGGAGCAGTAGCACTTAGAGGAAGTTTTATTATTGATAGAAATCAAATTGTTAGACATGCTACAGTGAATGATTTACCACTTGGTAGAAATATGGATGAATATTTGCGACTAGTAGATGCGATTCTTTTCCATGAGGAACATGGCGAAGTTTGTCCTGCTGGTTGGCAAAAAGGCGATAAAGGCATGAAAGCAACAGCAGATGGCGTGAAAGAATATCTTTCACAAAATAGCGATAAGCTCTAATTCCTATTTTATTCATTAGATTTGCATTCAGCAAATCTCCTTCTCTACAATATAAGCTATTGGCAAATCTTGCTAGATAGTTTATACGGATCTTCTTTTACTTCCTATCCATTTATTAGAACACTCTTTCCTATGATTCTAAGATTGTGTTTTGTTGCTCTTCTATTCTATATAGTTGTAGTACAATTACTTTGTTATTAGCACTAGATAAGGAATAATAATGCGTGATTTTTCTCAAACTCTTAATCGTTTTGATACTTGCTCACTTAAATGGAATGTTATGAAAAACGAACTACCCATGTGGGTGGCAGATATGGATTTCCAAGTTGCTAAGGAAATTACAGAAGCATTGCATAAAGTGTTACAACATGGAATCTTTGGCTATACAGTTGTGCCTGAATTATATTTTGAAAGTATTATGACATGGTGGCAGAGAAGGTATTGTTTTGCTATGCAAAGGCAATGGCTGCTTTTTGCAAGAGGAGTTATCCCAGCTATTTCTTGTATTATTCGTCATTTTACAGATGAGGGAGATTCTGTATTGTTGCAATCCCCTGTTTATCATGTGTTCTATCGATGTATTGAAGAAAACCAACGAGAAGTACTAAATAATGCGTTGTTGTATCGTAATGGGGATTATGAAATAGACTTTGAAGATTTAGAAGAAAAACTTAGTGCGACACGAACAAAGGTTTTTCTCCTTTGTAGTCCGCATAATCCTATTGGTAAAGTTTGGGATAAAGAGATATTACGCAAAATAGGGCATTTATGTGCGAAGCATAAGGTATTGGTAGTAGCGGATGAAATTCATTGCGATATAACTGCTCCTTTTGTACGTTATATACCGTTTGCATCAATTGATTCTCTTTGCGCTGCGCATAGTATTACAACACTCTCTGCTGGCAAAAGCTTTAATATAGCAGATTTACACACCGCTTGTCTTGTTGTTCCTAATAGCGATATACGAAGAAAGATGTTAAGAGCTTTGCAAAAGGAGCATGCGCATTCGTCTAATATATTCGGATTACAAGCCTGTATCGCTGCTTATACGCAATGTGAATATTGGTTAGAATCCTTAGTGCAATATATTGAAGAAAATAAAACAACACTTCAAGATTTTATTGCTACCCATTTGCCTTATTTGCGGGTTGTTCATTCGAATGCAACCTATCTTGCATGGATTAATTATTCACAAATTCCATCGAAAGATTCAGAGAGCATAGAAAACTTTTGCGAAATATTGCGACGTGAAACAGGACTCTATGTTTCCAAAGGTTCAGACTTCGGGGAGAATGGCAAGGGGTTTTTGCGTATGAATCTTGCAACTTCGAGGGAACGATTAGAGGATGGATTACGGAGATTGCAGGCGGGTTGTCATTTTATTGAATCACGTTGAGGAGGATTATTCTTAAAAAGGTATTGTAAAGATACTCCATAAGAAAAGCTACGTTGTATTGCTTCATCATGCGCAATAGGATAGCCTATTGCAAATTCTATACGCAATTTCGGAGAGACATATAAACTCATTCCACCTTGAATAATCACATCAGCCGAACGTAAAACCTTGCTTTGTATGGGTATATCTACATAGATTCCGCCAAATATTCCTGCGGTTTTAAAATTATAAAAATAATCGATTCCACCTCCAGCGGCAAACAAATTGTTTTTATCAAGGCTCTTATAAGCCACACTTGCATATCCCTTGAAACCATGATTATCAGCCAACTCATAAAATATTCCCGCGTGCAGAGATGTTGCGAAGAAATTTACATCCAGTGAATGGAGTCGCGTTTGATAATACCCATTAAAACTTCCACCGATAAACCAGCACAAAGAGGTATTGTTGGCTGTTTGTTGTTTGGTTTTGTTTTGACGAAAATCAAAAATAGAACGTTGCATGTTGCCTTTTTCTTGCGGCTTTTCTTGATTATTAGAATCTTGTTCGTTTGTAGATTCTGTTTCTTGATTTTGTGGGGAGTCTTCTGTTTGTTTCTGGCTTTGAGATTGTTCTTTTTGCTCTTGTTTTTGCTGCAATTGCTCAATAACAATACTATCAAGAGAATCCGCAAACAAGCAAATGTGTAGCACACTATAGAGCATAAGGTTTCGTGTCATCTATTATTCTCCATGAGGTTTAGAATCGCATTTTCTCTCATTTTAAGGCTTTAAATTGAATGGCTACTAGTTACGTTGCAGTAAGAAAATATGCTAAGATTGTATTGTAACTTTGATTACTTAATGAAGGATAGTCTATGAAAATCTTTGGCACAGATGGCGTTCGTGGCAAGGCTGGCGTGGATATTACTTCTATGGTTGCTTTGCGTCTAGGAATCGCCGCTGGAATCTACTTTCAAAGAAACAAAATTGCTAATAAGATTCTCGTAGGCAAAGACACAAGAAAGAGCGGCTATATGGTTGAAAATGCGTTGGTTTCTGGATTAACTTCTGTTGGCATGGATGTTATCCAAATAGGACCTATGCCAACGCCCGCAGTTGCTTTTTTGACTGAAGATATGCGTTGTGATGGAGGAATTATGATAAGTGCTAGTCATAATCCATTCTATGATAACGGAGTGAAATTTTTTGATAGCTATGGCTTCAAGCTCTTTGAAGATAAGGAAACTTTAATTGAGGAAATCTATCACAATGTGGATTCTTTGCAATGTTATAAAACAGATAGAGAGATTGGCTCAAGCAAACGCATTGATGATGTAATTGGTCGATACATTGTGCATCTTAAGCATTCTTTCCCCAAGCATTTAAATTTACAAGGGATTCGGATTGTTTTAGATTGTGCAAATGGAGCAGCTTACAAGGTTGGTCCGAGTATCTTTAGGGAATTGGGTGCAGATGTTATTGTGCTTAATAATACTCCTAATGGTTATAATATTAATGAAAATTGCGGTGCTATTTTCCCTCATTCTTTGTCTTTAGAAGTAAAACGTATGCGAGCAGACATTGGTTTTGGGCTTGATGGTGATGCCGATAGACTTGTAGTTGTGGATAATCAAGGAAACATTGTAGATGGGGATAAGCTTATTGGAGCATTAGCCCTTTTCCAAAAAAATCAAAAGAGCCTTAAGAATCTTGGCGTAGTCGCAACTATTATGAGCAATAATGCTTTAGAGGATTTCTTGCAATCAAATGGGATACAGCTTTATCGTTGTGGTGTTGGCGATAAGTTTGTATTACAAGAGATGTTACGGCATGATTTTATTTTTGGCGGAGAGCAAAGTGGACATATTATCTTTTCACGATTTGCGAAAACGGGTGATGGTTTGGTGTCTGCATTGCAAGTATTGGCACTAATGGCAGTAAGTCAAAAATCAAGTAGTGAAATTCTTAATCCTTTTTCTCTCTATCCACAAATACAAGCGAATCTTCCTATACAAAAAAAGATTCCGTTTGAAAATATTGAAGGCTTGACTCAGATTCTCAAGGAAATTGAATCAAAACATATTCGGCACATTATTCGTTATTCTGGGACAGAAAATAAATTGCGAATATTGCTTGAAGGTAAAGAAATTAGCATGTTAGAAACTTATCAAAATACATTAGGAGAATTTTTTTTACAAAAATTACATTAAAATAAATTGTTAGTACGTTAAGGAGCAGTAATGAAATAACATACTATTAGAGTACAATGCGAGCAACGAGATACAACAGGAGCAGGGTAGATTCTGATGTATCTCGCTATTGAATAGAATATGTTTTAACTTTAAATATTTAAGGAGTGGTTATGGTTAAAAAGTATCGTTTCGGCTTGGCTTCAAAGATGAGGTTAATAATCTTTGCTACGATTTTTATTACTATTGGTATTTTATGTGCGGTTGTTTTAAGGCAAGTCAAAAAAACACAAATAGAATCTGCTATGGATTCTATATTGCTGTCCGCTAAGTATAACGCTAGCAATGCGAATGCTTTGTTAAATTCTGGTTTGTATCCGTTTAAGGTATATGCTTCTAGTCTCTCACATTTTCATGCGCTAGAATATAGTTATCTGATTGACCAAGTTCTTGGAATTACTCACGAGAGTGATAATACAAGTTACGGATTTCTCTATTTGATACATAGAAATTCTGATGCTCCAGAAAATATAAGAATTGATGACGGTCTTATGATTTTTGCTAGCCAAAGTAGTTCAAATATTTTACGAGTTGATAGAGAGATTCTCAATCTCCCTGCTGTGCAACAAGCGATACAGACTCGTAAAGAACAATTAGGTGTTCCTATGCGCATAAGGATTGAAGGTCGAGAAATACAAGGTTCCGTCTTTGCTTTCCCTATTATCAATAAGCAACGTGAGGTTATAGGTGTGTTGGGTGGTATATTGGACTATGAGCATATTGCCAATGTGCTCCTTGCTACGACTAATGTCTCATATCCTGATGAAGCGAGAATTTTAATAGCACAAGATGGCACAATTATCACTTCTAACTCCAATAACAAAGATAAAATCATCGGTTTGAATTTACGTGATTTAGTAAAGATGTCGCCACATTTGGAATCTGTGGTTGCTAAAGTATTGAATAATGAAGAAATGAAGGCAGCTATCAGGGATACAACAGGACAGAAGAATTATGCGGCACATGCTAATATCAATATTCCGTTGTTTGACGTGATGTTAAATGGCATGTTTTAACGCTTACGCCAACAAAGGATATACTTTCTGTCTATTATAGTTTGCGCACACAAATTATCATTATGGTAGCATGTGTAATTGTTATTGTGCTTGTCGTATTGACATTTTTTACAAAATGGCAAATCCTAGCGAGATTAATGCGATTGCGTACTTTTCTCGATAATTTTTTTAAATATATTAATTATGAAGGTAAAAAGCCACAACCTATTACAATTACCGCAAATGACGAACTAGGCAATATGGCAGAAGCCATTAATGCCAACATAGAAAAAACACAAAAGAGCCTAGAACAAGATTCCTTGCTTGTGAATGAAGTCATGTCGATTGTTGATGAAGCAAAGCATGGTCGCTTTGGAAAGAACATTACACAGACTAGCTTGAATCCACAAATCAATAAACTCAAAGATTCTTTGAATGAAATGTCCCAGACTCTCTACAATCTTATCGGTGATAATCTTGCAGATGCTAAAAGAGTCTTTGATTCTTTTGAAAAGAATGACTTTACTCCAAGAATAGAGAATCCACAAGGGTTAGAGCAAGGTGTCAATAATCTTGGAGATTCTATAACGCAAATATTTATTACCTCACGAAACTTCGCTAAAGAGCTTGAATCTCAATCTAAAGAATTAGAGAATGCAGTCAATACACTTTCAGAATCTTCCAACAAACAAGCAAGCTCTTTAGAAGAAACAGCCACAGCTATTGAAGAAATCACTTCTTCTATGCAGAGTGTTTCTGGAAGAACAGATGAAGTCATTCACCAAAGTGAAGACATTAAAAATGTAATTGGAATCATTAGAGACATTGCAGACCAAACCAATCTCTTAGCATTAAATGCAGCCATAGAAGCAGCAAGGGCAGGAGAACATGGCAGAGGCTTTGCAGTTGTAGCAGATGAAGTAAGAAAGCTTGCAGAAAGAACACAGAAGTCTCTAGGAGAAATAGAAGCCAATACCAATATCTTAGTGCAATCCATTAATGATATGGCAGAATCCATTAGAGAACAAGCACAAGGCATTTCTCAAATCAATGAAGCAGTTTCACAATTAGAGAACGTAACGCAAGATAACGTTGATATTGCACACAAGACACAGACTATTAGTGATAATGTTAATGCTATTGCAAGTAAAATTTTAGATGATGTAAACAAAAAACGATTCTAAAATATCATTTAGAAATCTCTAATGGTTGCTAGTAGATTATTTGTTAAAAAGGTTAAATATGGTTTTCATTCAAGCATGTTTTAGACAATCTACCCCCTATACCCCTATTTGGATGATGAGGCAGGCGGGCAGGTATTTGATTGAGTACAAGCAGGTACGCTCGCAAGCGAAAAATTTCTTAGATCTTTGCATGCGAGTAGATTTAGCCACAGAGATTACCTTGCAACCAATTACTTTATTAGACGTTGACGCGGCAATTCTTTTTAGTGATATTTTAGTGATTCCCTATGAAATGGGATTAGAGTTAGAATTTATTCAAGGCTTTGGACCTAAGTTTCAACGATGTATTGATTCTGCGGATTCTTTGCGTTCGTTAAAAACAGGGATACAGCATAGTCTTAGCTATGTGTATAATACTATTTCGTGCGCTCGCCAACAGCTTTCTGCTGACAAAGCGTTAATCGGCTTTAGCGGTGCACCTTGGACATTGGCTACTTATATGATTGAGGGACATGGGACAAAAAATTACCATAAAAGCAAAAAAATGCTTTACACTAACCCTTCTTTATTAGATAAGCTTTTACAGATTCTTAGCAATGAAATTAAACAGTATTTAAGTCTGCAGATACAGGCAGGTGTCAATGCAGTCATGCTTTTTGACTCATGGGCGAATGCTCTTGAGATGTCGCAATATTTAGCATTTGGCTGGAAATATCTGCAAGATATTACCTCTTATATCAAACGCGAATACCCTCACATACCTATTATTGTGTTTCCACGAGGCGTAGGAGCATATTTAGAAAATTTGTATGGCGAATTTGACGTATTGGGTATCGATTGGCAGATTAGTATGCAGGAGGCAAAACATAAAGTAGGTCATAGATTCGTTTTGCAAGGTAATCTTGAGCCAGCGCGACTTTATGATTATGATTCTATGCAACAAGGCGTTAAGGAAATACTAAACATCATGCAAAATAAAGGGCATATTTTTAATTTAGGGCACGGCATGATAGAGGATTTACCTCGAGAGAATGCTGTCGCATTAGTCAAAATTGTACGCGAATTATCAAGTCAATTTAATTAGTTGACATTTGATTATTCTGCAATGAATTTGATGATTTAAGGGATTATGTTGCGCCGTCCTCGACTACTTTATAATATACAGGGCATTATCAAAGCAAAGATACCAAAGATTTTTTTTCAAAAAAAATTAGAATCTTCTATCTCTCGTATTTTTCGCATGTATGATAAGCAATGGGATATTTTACAAAAAAGAGTGAATTTCTGCAATCAATTGCAGCAAGCTTTTGTACTGCCACAAAGTGAGTCGGAATTGCCTCCTAAAACAACCATTGATAATAGCAAACAGTTTTCCCCATTTAGTCGCTTGTATCAACTAGATGTCATATCTCCACATATAGACAATATTAGAAATAATAGTGCGAAGTTTGGTTCGGTTTATTATTTTGATTCAGAAGAATGGTTGCGATATTTTCCTAATTCTTTACGTTGGGCATTTCTGTATAACGATGTAAGCTCTTTGCTTAACACTCCTAGCATTGTGAAATCTCGTCCTATCGTGCCACAAAATGATTGCTCCGTGCTTTTGCAATTAGAAAAATACAGGCATTTTCAATTTGTGCACGATACTATGGATTTTAAAGACAAAAAAGACATGTTGCTTTTTCGTGGAGCGGTATATCAAAAACACCGAATACGTTTTTTTCACAAATATTTCTTTCATCCTCAATGTGATATAGGGCATGTTGGGAGAGTAGATCCTACTATGACTGCAAGCCATGTTACGCAAATGCTTGATTCTGAAATGAAACTAGCATATCCAGATCAAGCATTCATTGCAGACACAAAAAATATTACCAATGCCAATTCGCAATACACGCATTCATTACAGAATCTTCACGAGCTTTGGCGTAAGCCTAAACTACCGATTGCGGCGCATTTGCCTTATAAGTTCTTGTTAAGTCTTGAGGGGTATGATGTCGCGAGCAATTTAAAATGGATTCTTAGCTCCAATTCTTTGTGCATTATGCCAAAACCAGAAATGGAAACATGGTTTATGGAATCCTCTCTTAAGGCGGACGTGCATTATGTTGCAATTGATAACACATATAGCGATCTTATAGAAAAGATGGAATATTATAGACGCAATACAGATGAAGCACAGGAGATTATCCACAATGCGCATAAATTTTGCGAGCAGTTTTTTGACGCGAAGCTAGAAGCAGCGATTAATTTATTAGTGTTGAGGAAATATTTCTATCTCTCCTCGCAATTAGATATTAGCAAGGAAGAGCAAGAACTCTTTACCGTATGATTATCATAGCCACCACGAACTGCCGTTTGTAGGGAAATATTGTATTTTTTTGCGATTTGCATAAAACCATTGCTGAATTGATTGGCTAAAGATTCTAATCTTGTATAGAGTCCTGTATCTTGTTTGATCACAGCTAGAGTTGCGAGCCCAGCTGAAACTGCAATAGGATTACCGCTTAATGTTCCTGCCTGATAGACATTGCCTAAAGGGGAAAGCATATCCATGATTTCTGCTCTACCTCCAAATGCGGCTAAGGGCATGCCACCGCCAATAACTTTGCCATAAGTGGTTAAATCGCCTTTGACTTCATAGAAAGGATAAGAACCCTTAAGGCTAGCACGAAATCCGCTCATTACTTCATCAATGATTAGTACAATATGTTCTTTATCACAGATAGAACGTAGCCCCTGTAAAAATTCTTGTGTAGCAGGCACTAAGCCCATATTGCCCGCGATTGGCTCAACAATGATTGTTCCGATATTTTTATGGGCTTTTAAACATTCAAGTACAGAATCTAAATTATTATATTGGGCTACAAATGTGTGTTTTGCAATATCGTGGATAACTCCTTTAGAGCTAGTCTCTCCGAATGTTGCTAACCCACTTCCGCTTTTTACTAACAAACTGTCACTATGTCCATGATAGCATCCCTCAAATTTCATAATACCGTCTTTACTACTAAAGGCACGTGCGAGTCGAATAGCACTCATTGTTGCTTCTGTGCCGCTATTAACAAGTCGTATTTTTTCTACGCCTTCACAAGTACTAATGATTTCTTTTGCAAGCGCAGTTTCTAGCTCTGTTGGTGCACCATAGCTCAATCCTTTTTGTGCTGCTTGCTGTACCGCTTGAATGACTATTTCATGGCTATGTCCAAGTATAAGCGGTCCATAGCTTTGTACAAAATCGATATAGGAATTATCATCCTCGTCAATCAGATAGGCTCCCTTTGCCTCTTTAATAAAGCGAGGCGTACCTCCAACGTTACCATAGGCACGTACGGGGGAATTTACTCCGCCAGGAATTACTTGTTTTGCTTCATTAAAATCATTAATGCTATTTCTTATATTCTTCATAATTTTCCTTTAGAATCAGCAATAGTTTCCAAATTATACTATGTTCTCTATTGTCTATTGTTTTTGCGTGCTTGTTTCATCAACTAAATAAAGTAAATTCTGCCATGTAAAGCCGCTGTGATGACTTAACCCTATTTCGCAAGTACTTGAGCTACTAAAGCCTCTTTTGCAGGTTGTGTTTGCATAAAAGTCAGCAAATTCTCTTAACGCGCTTGCATTGAGTTCGGGGGTGCTAAAACCTTTATTGCCTGCGAATCCACAGCAATGTGTTTTTTCATGAACGAGAATACGTCCGTTTGTACAGGCTTTAGCTATTTTTTGCAATGTATCCTCCGCTTTTCCTTTTTTTGTCGCACAGGTTGCATAAAGTGCAATATCTTCGTTGAGCGGCGTAATGTGTAATCGATTCAAAAGTACTTCAACAATGTATTGTGGCATGTCATAGACTTTTAAGGGCGGATTCTTAGAATCTTGTTTTGTAGCAATAGAGTTTATAAGCTCATAGCTACACGCGCTATGGTCGCATACTATATCGATATTGTTGCCTTGTGTTAGTTGCATAAGCGTTGCATATAACTCCGATGCTTTGCTAGAAGAAGTTTCGGGATAATTTTTAAAGGCTTTACCGCAACAAAGGTGTTCGAGATTGGTTGGATAAATAATTGCTATATTAGCTTTAGCACAAACGTTTTCAAATACCTGCTGTAAAGTGCGGCTATCACTCATTTGAGCTGAAGGGGCAAAAGTACGATTAATGCAGGTACTAAAATAAATGACTTGCCTATCAGCTGGAGAAGAATGCGTGTGTTTTGTTTGTGGGATATAGTTGTTGCTACGTGGCATAGTAGTGGGGATAAAAGGCATGCGCAAAGATGTATTTGCCTTGTTGCTTAGCTTGCTGATAGTGTGATTCCCAAATATTTTATTCCCGATATTGGCTAGATTCAAGCCAACTTTTGCCATTCTTAGGGTAAGAGGCAAGTTTTTTCCTACTTGTGCGGCAATGAATTTTGCAGTATTTGAGACGGTGTTGGGTGTGATTTGTAAGGCGATTTTTGCAGTGTCAATTTCTAGCGGGCAAAGTGTCGCACATAGTGAGCAAGTTGCGCAAGTTTCTACACCCAAATAGAGATAATCTCTTTGTAATTCTTCTAAGAGCTGTGTTTCTTCATGTGTTGGGGATTGCTTGTTTTGTAGTCTTGCGATTTCTCTTTGGATAGTGATTCTTTGTCTAGGCGTAAGACTTAGTTCTTTGCTAGGGCATATTTTTTCGCAGAATCCACATTCCATACAGCCATTAATGAAATCCTCTACGGCAGAGGAAGATTTAAAGTTTTTAAGATGTATAGAAGGATCAGAAGAAATAATAACATCAGGGTTAATGAGATTATCGGAATCAAAGATAGCTTTAATTTTTTGATTCATTGCATAGGCTTTTTTACCCCATTCTTTTTCGACAAATGGAGCAACCATCCGTCCTGTACCATGCTCTGCTTTTGTAGAGCCGCCAAGCGCAATTACAGAATCCACCATAGCCTCCATAAAAGAACCAAAGCGAGCGCTTTCGCCTTCATCGTCTAAAATAGGAGTAATAATAAAGTGCACATTCCCTGATAACGCATGTCCAAAAATAATACCCTCAAAGTTAAATTCAGTAAAGAGTTGTGTTATTTTTTCTATACCCTGTGCAAAGGTTTGTGTTTCAAAACAAATATCTTCCGTGATTACTACACTTCGATTCGGTCGCATTGAAGCAGAGAGTGGCAAGAGTCCTTTGCGAATTTTCCACCAAGAATTTTGTGTTTTCTCATCAAGGCTAAACTCTTCTCCAAAAAGACTAGGCGCATTTTTAAGTGCTGTTGTAATAGTGGTGATTTTAGATTCTAAGCCTTGTTTATTAGAATCCTCGAGTTGTACAAGCAATGCACATTGTCCTTCTTGTGCGTCCATTATCCTTTCGTCTATATTGTCTAAACTCCTAACAGCCTTTAAACAACCATAGTCCATAATCTCCGCGGCACTCACAATATCTTCATTACGTGCAAGAATCTCTACTGCTTTTGATGCGCAGTATAAATCCTGATAAAATAATAGAGCACATGCTTTATGCGTGTAGTCTTCTACGCATTCGTATTCTACTTTTGAAACAAACGCTAAAGTTCCCTCTGCGCCGATGAAAATATGATTTAAAATATCTTTGAGTTCATCAAAATCAAGCAGGGCATTCAAACTATATCCCGTAGTATTCTTGATAGCGAATTTACGTCTAATCAGCGCGCATAATTCTTTATCATCTAAAATTTCTTGGCGAAGGGTTAGCAGAGCGTCTGCTTTGTCTTTATGTAATTGCATGAAAGCCGATAAGCTTTCGTTTGGCTTTGCTCTTTCGCTTGTATCAAGTACAGAGCCATCATGTAAGATTACTCGCACTGAACGTATAGTTTGATAGCTGTTTTGTTTCGTTCCGCAACACATACCACTAGAATTATTAGAGAAAATCCCCCCAATCATTGCATTATTGAGAGTGGCAGGATCTGGCCCTATTTTTTTGTTAAAGGGTTTAAGTACCGCATTGGCTTCGCTGCCAATCACGCCGCAATCACAAAAAATACTTTCTGCATTGTGTGTTATTTCTATGTTTTTCCACATCGCATTTGCTACTACAAGGATATTATCGCTACATGCTTGCCCACTAAGGCTTGTCCCTGCGGCGCGAAATGTAAGAGGCACATTGAATTTTTGACTTAGTGTAAAGAGTTGTTGTATCTCTGATTCATTGTGCGCTATAACAACGGCTTTTGGAATGTAGCGATAGCAAGATGCGTCTGTGCCGTAAGCAAATAAACGAAGATAATCTGTGTAGACTCTGTCTTTACAAATCACTTGTGCTGCATTGATAAAACCTGTGAAATCTTTGAAGTCCGTTCCCATTCGTATTCTTTATTTAATTAATAATTGTGACTTAATTATACTATTAGAATCTTTTATGCCAAGTCAAAATATGTAAAATGTGAAAAAAGGCTTGAATATATTGTGTTGTAGAATGAAATTTATACAATTAAACAAATAAATGCCAATCAAAGTGTGAATAAATGGTGGAGCTGTGGGGAGTTGAACCCCAGTCCAAAAATGAAGCTTCTTAAGAATCTACATGTTTAGTAGGCAATGCTGTCTTTTTGTGGTTATCCAGTGCCCCGAGATAGAATCCACAAGCAACCTTTGTCTTTTCCTTTACTTTCGGTGCGAGCAAAGAAGCATCTAGCGAGAATGACGATTCTAGCTTTCTGCTAGAAAGAAATACTAGAATCGGCTCCAAAAAGCGATGAAGCTTACGCTACTTTTGCGTAAGCTGGAGCGTAATTTGCGTTGTTTGCGTTTATAAATTGTGGCAGTTTCAGAGCGTACCGGCTCACATGCACTTAAGCCTATCCATTCCTGTCGAAAGCCAAGTCAGCCCCATTGTATTTGTGAGTAGAGAGCATAACGAAGCTATGTCTCTTGTTGGTAAAGCCACAAGAATTATAGTATCTCGCACTTGTTAATTTTGTATAAATATATCAATAAATTTTTAAGCCTAGAAAAATTTTCGTTTTGCTTGAAATAAAAAGTGGTATTATATTGAGAGTTTCCATTGCCTTAAGTGGAAACATAGTATCGTTAAGATTCTATACCAATAGATATTTAGGAGAATTATTATGAAAAGGTTACTGTATTTGGTTATACCGAGTTTGCTACTTTTTGGCGTAGGCTTCGCAGGTCAGATAAAGGTAGGAGCTACTCCTGTCCCTCACGCACAGATTCTGCAATCGGTTGTTCCTATGCTTAAAAAGCAAGGGGTGAATTTAAAAATAGTTGTTTTTAATGATTATATAACACCTAATCTTGCTTTAGAGGATAAATCATTAGATGCGAATTTTATGCAACACTTGCCGTATCTCGAGAAAATCAATAAAGACAAAAACCTGCACTTAGTCAGCATTGCGCAAATCCATATCGAGCCACTTGGAATCTATTCGCAAAAAATTCGAGATATAAGCCAACTAAGAAAAGGGGCTGTTATTTCCGTGCCTATCGATGCAAGTAACTTTGCGCGTGCGCTTATTTTGTTGCACAACAGCGGAATCATTACGTTAAAAGATCCAAATAACCTTGCTGCAACAGAACATGACATTAAGAGCAATCCTAAGAAGATTAAGATTAAGAGGCTTGATGCTGGTTTGCTAGCAAAAACTCTTGATGATGTCGATGCGGCTGTTATTAATGGTAATTTTGCGTTGCAAGCAAATTTGAAAGCTAAAGATGCGTTAAAGCTAGAAGATTCTCGATCGGCTTTTGCTAATATCTTAGTCGTACGATCTGGAGATGAAAATAGAGAAGATATTGTAGCCCTCAAAAAGGCATTACAAAGCCCAGAAACAAAGAAATTTATTGAAGAGCATTATCAAGGGGAAGTTATTCCCGTATTTTAGACTATAAAAGCTAGATTGCAAAGAGGGCAAAAATTAATTTAAATCAATAATATTTTCAAGTATAATTTTTATCCATTAGAAAATAAAGGAAGTATCTTGAAAATTGTGGTTTTTTTGCTCATTTTATTATGGGGTGGGGAGAGTTTTGTCTGGGCGCAAGAAGTCAAAGTGCATACTTTAGCCAATCAGCTTATTATGCCAAATAGGATTATTGCGGATAAATCCTTTTTATATATCAGTAATGTTGCTAATAACACATCTAACACCATCAAACGTGGCAATGCTTTTATCTCTAAAGTCAGTAAAACAGGCGTGCTTATAGAATCTCATTTCATTAAAAATCTTGATTATCCTCAAGGCATGGTAGTTCTTAATAATATTTTGTATGTTATGGATTCTGATAGAATCAAGGGCTTTAATCTACGTACCAAAAAACAAGTGTTTAACTTGCAAATTAATGGCGAATCGCATTTGAATGATATTATCTATGGTGGTGCTAATACGTTGTTTGTAAGCGGTAGGACAACAGGGGTTATTTTTGTAGTTGATTTAAAAAGAAAGAGCTATTCTACATTTGTTGTTATTCCATTCTCTCTTTGTTCCCCATATCGTTTAGCGTATTATGGTACGAATCTCTATGTTATCACTTCTTGTAGGCAGGAACAAGCTCGGATATTACAAATTGATATTCACCGAAAAAATATTACTCATTTGAGTAGCTTATCTGGCAAGTTTTCTGATATAGCCGTTACAGACAAAGGAGAGATTTTTGTAAGCAAGAGAGAGGATAAAGTAGCGCAGCATGTAGAGGAAGAATCTGTTAATGTGCGCAATATTTTATATAAGATTACTCCTGAAGGTAGGGTTTTTGAGATATATTTGGAAAAAGAAATCAGAAACTTTTCGGATTTTCTTATTGATTCACAAACGTTGTGGTTTTTGGATTCCGAAAACGCTCATTTACTGCAAATTGTTTTCCCTAAGACTGCAGTTTAAGCCAATCTAATAATTTTTGTCTATCGATTTTGCCATTGGCATTAAGTGGCATAGAATCTATTTTAAAGAGTTTGCTAGGCATTGCGTATTTTGGGATCTTGTCTTTGCAGTATTGTATTATTTCTTGATGTGTGATAGTTTCCCCTTGGTAACATAAGACAATTTCCTCTTGCCTATACAACACACAAACATCTTGTATTTTTTTGTGATTCGCAAGAATATTTTCGATTTCACCTAATTCGATTCTATAACCGTTATGCTTGATTTGAAAGTCCTTCCTACCCACTAGCACGATTTCACCATGTTCATTGTAATAGCCTAAATCCCCTGTTTTATACACTTTATCATAGAAATTTGTGTGCAGAGGATTCTGTATGAATGCTCGTTGTGATTTTTCTGTATCTCGACAATATTGCAAGGAAAGACAAGAGCCACGAATATAGAGCTCTCCGGTTGTGAAAGAGGTATGTATCAGCTTATTGCCAGAATCTAACAACAAGATTTGCGTGTTGCGGCAGGCTTTACCGATAGGGATGATTTCTTTGTCATGAAATGTTCTTTTCACTATATGATAAGCGCATATATCTGTGATTTCGCTTGGTCCATACAGATTAGCGAAGGTAGCGTTAGGATAATTCGCAATCCAATAGTTGAGTGTTTTGGCATTGATAGCTTCACCTCCAAAGAAGATTTTTTCTAGTTTTGGTTTGCATACTTTCAATAAATCAAGGTTGGCGATATTTTTGAGTATCGAGGGCACCCAATAAATATAATTCACATGTTTTTGCTCTACGAATCGCAGCAACTCTAAAGGGAAAAGAAATTTTTCTTCGGGAATGAGTAGTAACTTTACGCCAAGTGCAATACTGGGATATATATCGAATAATGATTTATCAAAATAAAAAGGTGATTGATTCCCAATAATATCATTGACACTAGGTCTAAGAGAATCTTCACTTATTATCCATTCTATATAATCAATCACAGATCTATGAGAAACAACCACCCCCTTAGGAATACCTGTTGAACCTGAAGTATTAATAATATAAGCTGGATCTGTATCAATTCTGTATTGATACTTAGTTTGTTTCATAATAGATTCTCGCAATAAATCTTCTATCAAAAGAATCTGCATACAAAAGGATTCTTGACAATTTGATTCTAAATAACAAACACTTTCTTTAGAATCAAAACTCTCCCCTAAACAATCAGACAAAACCCCTAAATGCTTTGTATCTGCAATAAGAGCTTGAGGCTGAATATTACATAAAATATTTCTTAGCCTCTCTTTAGGACTCTTCACATCAAGAGGCATATACATATTGCCCGAAAGCAATACACCAAACAACGCAACAAGAGATTCTATACTCTTAGGCAAGAATAGGGCATAGCATTGCGGTGGATTATATAGATGATAAAAATCACTAGCAATGTTTGTCAAGCGCGCTTGTTCTGATGAATATGATGTTGTGTTAAGCAGGTTACTTGAGAGAGTGAAACATTCTTTTGCTAAGGCTTCAAAAGAAATAGAGCGATACTTGTCTTGACAGGCAATTTTGGCTGGATGATTCTTTGCAGTGCGTAAAAAATATTCCATAACGTTAATATGCAACACGTCCTCCTAATAGGTTATTGTATTTGAAGCGCAATCTATTCATTGCTGTCCAGCCATACCCATTGCGCCATCTAAGAAAATATTTTGTCCGCTTATCCATCGGCTTTTGGAATGTAGAAACTCTATAAGATTCGCTACATCTTGGATAGTGCCTTGCCCTAAAGGATAAATTGTGTCCATTTTTTCTATGAAAGAATCTGTATAGAGAAATTCCGTGCCACTTGTGCGAATGCCCGCTAGCACAACGCTATTCACTTGTGTATAGGGAGCTAATTCCACGCTTAGACTTCTAGCTAGAGAGCATAATCCAGCTTTAGAAGCACCATATAACCCCATAGCCTTATATCCTCTATGCGCGCTAATGCTTGAGAGAAAGATAATGTTTCGCAAATGCTTTCTATGTAGCTTGCTGCTTAGAGCCTTAATAATCTCACAGATGCTAAAGACATTTACGCGAAACATTCTTTCGCATTCAGAAAAACAGAAATGTTTGATTGCATTAAATTGTGCTATCCCTGCAATATGTATCACGGCATTAATATATACCGTATCATTAGGAGCTGTTTTAACGTGATGTAAGGCACGTTCGGAGTAGCTTGAATCTAGCATGGAAGATTGATTCTTAGAATCTTGCATGGACTGCCCCCCCCGTATTGTTTGAATGTTCAATGTGCGTTTGTAAAACGGCTTGCAATGATGGAGAAAGATTCTCTATATTTTCTAAATCATGTTGCCAGATTCGATTCAAAGGGTTTGCTAATTCTTTGAATAAAAAATCAAGCTTTTGTGTGTTTCTACCGTGTAAAATCAAAGGATAGGCTTTAAGATTTCGACAAACCGCCATACCAATATCCGATGTGGCACCTGTAATAAGTGTGTAATTCATAAGGCTACCTTCTTTTCATAAATATATGTAGTATCTAAATGCTCTCTTGGATAGGGTTCTGCGAGCATAAAATCAATATTGTTACGTATGTTGTCTGCAATGATTGTATAAGCTTGTTTCTCCTCTACTATTTCCAAAGAGCCATTGCCTAGGGTTGTTCTTTTGATGGCGCGATGCGCATCAAGTGCCTTGCTAAGAGTGTCATCACTAAAGGCTTTTACATTGGCGTAGCGCACAGGCAGGATAAATGTTTCCCATTCTTGTTTGTCTTGGTCGATAATGTAGCCACTAAATTCTTTATTGTAGCGATAGGGTACTTGTAATTGTTCCTCAACATAATGCGAATGCGTGAAGCAGTCATGCACTCTATTGCCAAAGAAGAGAAACTTTACTCTTTCTGCATAATGCAATCTATCAAAAATAGAATCTTTCCCACAGGAATGTTTCCCTAAAAGCAACAAATCAGAAGGTACGCTTTGTGAGGAACAAGGGATAATAGCGCAAGAGAGAATAGGATCTCTTGTACGTTTGGCAATGTCAAGCTTCCTTAAATATTCATTCAGCATTCCCATAGAAGACTTAGAATGCACTCTATCAAAGTTTTCTTTATTGCAAAAACTAAATGTGAAAGTAGGTACAATAAGGTATTTCGCTCCAAGTTTTAGCAAAATATCGCTTAAATGCTTTAGGATTTCTTGTTTTGGCAAGAGCGGTATGCCAAAGTTTAGCGCAGAATGAATAAAAAGATATTCGCTATTGCAAGCTTCTATTTTGCGCAGACTTGCAAAAATATCTTGTTTTGAGATTGTTGTGTGTTGTGTTGCAAACAGAGCAGGTGAACGCATGAATGTCCTTTTGAATTAAATGTGCAATCCGCCATCTACTTGTAAACCCACTCCCGTTATCCAACGAGCTTGTTTGCTAAGTAGGAATCTTACTGCATGTACAATGTCTTCTTTGTTACCTTCTCCTAGAGGGTAGGAGAGGAGTATCTTTTCTTTTTGCGCAGGGGTAAAAAGTGTATTAGTCATGTTTGTGTCAAAAATACCGCCGCATTGAATGCTATTTACTCGAATCTTTGGTGCAAGCTCTAAGGCTAAACTTCTCATATAGGAATCTAATCCGCCTTTTGTAGCGGCGTAGAAACTATTACCTACTTCTCCTTTCTGACTAAAGGCACTTGAGAGAAAGACGCAATTCTGCAAGGAATGTTTTTGCTTTTTAAGCAGGTATTTCATAATTTCCATACATGCAAAAAGATTGACATTTGAGACTTCAAGCATTTCTGCATAATTAAACGTCTTAGCATAGCCCACATAACGTAATCCAGCGCAATGGATAAAAGCTTGTATAGTGTTTTCTCCACATTGATTGAGTATGTTACTAAGGGAGTCGATTTTGCTTAAATCGCATAGAAGAGGGAGAAAATCCCGCTTTTTGTTATGGTTTAGTTCGTTTTGCAAGGAATGTACCTTGTTGGTATCCCTTGCGAGAACAATAAGTGAATATTCTTCGCTTAAGGCTAGGGCTATACTTCTACCTATGCCCGAAGTAGCACCACTAAGTAAAATAAATGGTTTATTTGCCGTCTTGCTCATGCTGCTTATCCGCAATGAGTTGCAATAAATCTTTGACACTTTTTGCTTGTTGCAACTCATTTGTGTAGAGATTGATTTGATATTTTGTGTCCAAAAAAGCAATAAAGGAAATAATGCTTAAGCTATCCCAATCCTCAAAATCCGCTAGTAATTGTTCTTCACTCAATGAATCTACGTCTAAAAGTTCTTGTAACTTCTGATAAATTTCTTGCATAATTGCTCCTTAATTAAAAGTAAATATTTCATTCTCACCGATGACTACGGCAGGATTGCCAAAGGCGATTTTGTCATCTCGCATACGCTTAAAAATAATGCTTCCGGCTGATATTTTGCAATTGTTGCCTACAACCGACTTTGGGAAGAGATTCACTCTAGGACCTAAATAATTCCCATTGCCAAGTTTAGAGAATCCACCAAATCCAGAATAAGAACCAATCACATTAAAATCTCCAATCTGGCTATCATGTCCTATTGCAGATTGCACATTAATAACGTTACCTGTGCCGATTTTTGCGTTATAGGCAATCACACAAAACGGTGCAATCACATTACATTCCCCAATATATTCTGTATGTGTAATAAAAGCTTTAGGAGAAATAAGATTATAGAATCTTGTTTTATGCTTCAACTC
>NZ_NXLW01000039.1 GCF_003364265.1 Helicobacter aurati | reverse complement strand
ATCTGTGATTGATTATATAGAATGGATAATAAGTGAAGATTCTCTTAGACCTAGTGTCAATGATATTATTGGGAATCAATCACCTTTTTATTTTGATAACTCTGTGCTTGATATTTATCTCATGGCATTTTGTGGTAATACTCTCGTGCTTCTCCCAGAGGAGAAGTTCCTATTCCCTTTAGAATTAATAACATTCTTAAGAGATTCTAAGATTACTTATATCTTTTGGGTGCCGTCAGTGTTGCATAATGTCGCGAAAACCAAAGCCCTAGATTCTGCCAAGCCCGATTTGCGCAAAATTATATTCGCGGGAGAAATGATTACTACAAAATATCTCAATTATTGGATCGCGAATTATCCTAACGCTACCTTCGCTAATCTCTATGGACCTACTGAAATCACTGTAGACTGCACATACTATATTCTTCAAAGAAACTTCAACGATGAGGAGACTATCCCTATCGGTAAAGCCTGCCGTAACACACAAATCTTGTTATTAGATTCTAATCTCGAGCAAGTCCAATCGCATGGAATCATAGGAGAACTCTTTGTGCGCGGGAGCTCTCTAGCACTTGGCTATTATAATGATATTGACAAGACGTTTGAAGCCTTTGTCGATAACCCGCATCAAAAGCATTATCAAGAGAAGCTCTACAAAACAGGGGATTTAGGCTATTACAATGAACATGGTGAAATCGTGCTAGTGGGTAGAAAGGACTTTCAAATCAAGCATAACGGTTATAGAATCGAATTAGGTGAAATCGAAAAAGCCCTTAAGAATCTGCCTGATGTCGGCGATTTATGCGTCTTATATGATAAAGAAACACAGACTATTGTACTTTTCTATGAAAGCAAAAAAGAAATAACGATGCTTGCTATGTTGGCACATTGCAAAGATAAGATTCCAAAATACGCAATGCCTAGCAAACTCTTTAAAATAGATTCTATGCCACTTAATGCCAATGGCAAAATCGATAGACAAAAACTATTAAATTGGCTTAACGCAACCAAAAAGGACACTTATGAATACCCAAGATAACTTTATATTACCCAACAAAACCAATGTCGTACAATATCTCTTTGACACTAAGGAAAGATTCCCAAATAAAATAGCCATAGAAGATAAAAATGGCAGTACCTCTTACACGCAATTTGTCCAACAAGCACTTAATATTTCTAGCAATATTCTTACGCAAACTACACAAGTTCATAT
>NZ_NXLW01000038.1 GCF_003364265.1 Helicobacter aurati | reverse complement strand
TTCCCTCACACACCTCATAAAGCATTCAATGGTTAATCGATTAATTAAACGTGTAATTGCTATTAGCTTTCTTGTTTGTTGTCTTGTTGTTTTGCAACCATTTGCACTCTTGCATGCAGCGAGCTATCCTCCTATAAGAGACACCAATGGGAATGGACTCGCTATTACTAGTAGTGAATACGCTACCAAAATAGGCAAAGCTATTCTCGATAAAGGCGGTAATGCTATTGACGCAGCGGTAGCAGTAGGCTATGTCTTAGCAGTAACCCATCCTGCAGCAGGCAATATTGGCGGAGGAGGTTTTGCCCTTATTCATTTAGCTAATGGAGAGAATGTTGCCTTAGATTTTAGAGAAACTGCTCCATTAGCCGCTACACGAGATATGTATCTCGATACTAAGGGCAATGTTATCCCTAACGCTTCTACAATCGGGCATTTGGCTGCTGGAGTGCCAGGCACTGTGAAAGGTATGAGCGCAATGCTCGATAAATATGGCACAAAGAAATTAGGTGAGTTGATTCAACCAGCTATTGATTTGGCAGAAAATGGTTTTGTCATTACGGATAGGCAAGCAGAGACAATGCTAGAAGTTAAAGAGCATTTCGCAAAGTTCGCAAGCTCTAGGAGATATTTTCTTAAAAAAGATGGCTCTACCTATCAAGGGGGCGATATTCTTGTTCAAAAAGATTTAGCAAAGACTCTGAAACTTATTCAAAAAGAAGGAGAGAGTGCTTTTTATCAAGGCAAGATTGCAGACCTTATTGTGGAGGATATGAAAAATAATGGTGGCATTATTACAAAAGAAGATTTAGCGCAATATAAAGTTATATGGAGAAAGCCTGTTGTAGGGACTTACAGGGGGTATCAGATTGTCTCTATGTCGCCGCCTAGCAGTGGAGGAACTCATCTTATTCAGATTCTCAACATTATGGAAAATGCCAATATTAAAGCTTTAGGCTTCAATTCTTCACAAACTATTCGTCTTATGGTGGAAGCTATGAGGCAGGCTTATGCTGATAGAGCTGTGTTTATGGGGGATCCAGATTTCTTCCCGATACCGCTTGATACTTTATTGAGTAAAGAATATGCAAAGAAAATTTATGCCAACATACAAAAGACGTCTAGAGCTCTTTCTAGCAAAAATATAAAAGCTGGATTAGGGATTATCAAGGAAGAAAAAGCTATTAATCCAAATGCAAAAGGCTTTAAAGAAGGTAATCATACAACGCATTATTCAGTAGTGGATAAATGGGGTAATGCTGTGAGTGTGACGTATACGATTAA
>NZ_NXLW01000037.1 GCF_003364265.1 Helicobacter aurati | reverse complement strand
GATTCTTCGGCTAAAGCCTCAGAATGACAAATGGGGACAGAATAACAAGAGGAGGATTCAGAATGACAAGGAGAGGATTCAGAATGGCAATTTATTTTTTTGTCATATTGAGGCGAAGCCGAAATATCTCTTTAGAATTAAGAGATACTAAGCTAAGAGATTCTTCAGTCGCATTCGCTCCTTCAGAATGACAAGAGGGGAATTATTACACATTTATCTTTTCCTTAAAGCTTAGAAGCTTTTCTCTGTAATACTCATATTGCTTTCTCCTCGCCTCTATCTCGGCTGGGATTCCCATGCTTAAATCATTGACTAAGGTATCAAACTTATCTAAAATCTCTACAATTTCGCTTTGCACACTTAAGGGTGGAAGGGGGATTTGGAAGTTTTTAATCATTGACAAATTCAACCCCCCTCGCGTTCCATCTCCTGCTGATATTTGTCTTAAATTATGGTAATTATTTTTTAAATAGAAATACAAAAAATCACTATTCAAGTTTTCATTTGGAACAATTCCACATAAAGATTGATTGGTACATAATGGAATTCTAGTTCGAGCAACATTTCCTCTTGTTTTACCTTGTCCAGCCAATGCAATTACCACAGAATGCGACGGTATCATTTTCGTACTACTTTTGTTGTAACCCAATTGAGTAATTTTTTGATTCGTATCAAATATTATATTTTTATCAACTTCTCCAGAACTCATCCAAGGGATTGTACCATTTTCCCAATACTCTTTTATATTTGTTTTAGGAGTACCACCAGCAAAAACCTTTTCGCACACTTCCCCTAAGCTTACCATTTTGACAAGCTCGGGGGGTTGGGATTCTGTGTTTTGAGATTTTATATTTTTAGATTCTTCGCTTCGCTCAGAATGACAATCTTCTCCTTTGTCATGTTGAGCGTTAGCGAAATATCTCTTAGAATCTATATTTTGGGATTCTTCGGCTAAAGCCTCAGAATGACAACTTGAATGAGATTCTTCGGGCATAAAGCCCTCAGAATGACAATTTATTTTTTTGTCATGTTGAGCTTGCATAGCAAGCGAAACATCTCTATTAGAATCCTTAAGAGATTCTTCGCAATGCTCAGAATGACAAGATAAATTGTCATGTTGAGGGAGCGAAGCGACCGAAATATCTCTTACTTTAGAATCCATTAAATGAGATTCTTCACTACGCTCAGAATGACAAGAAGATTCAGTTTGACAAAGAAACAAATAATCATATAAATCAAGCCATTTAGGATTGATTGAATTTATAAGATTTTCTTTAAAATTTCGTTTTTTACCTTTGAGGTATTTTTCTCTCTCAATGGCTTGATTAATGTTTTCAAAACTTTCAAAATATACAAGCTTTTCACAATTATACTTATCGCTAAAGCCCTCTATCAAATGATTTTTATGCTCATAAATGCGCTTTTGTAAATTGCTTGTAACACCTATATAAAGGGTTGTGTTGTTTTTGTTGGCTAAGATATAAGTAAAAGCGGGATATTTTGAAAATGCTATTTGATTTTGGGTTAGGGTTATGGTGTTTTGTTGAGATTCTATATTGTGAGATTCTTCGCTTCGCTCAGAATGACAAGAGGATTCAGAATGGCAAGTTCCCTCTTTGTCATGTTGAGCTTGCATAGCAAGCGAAACATCTCTATTAGAATCCTTAAGAGATTCTTCGCTACGCTCAGAATGACAAATGGGGGATTTGGAATGACAAGGGGAAGGGGTAGAATAACAAAATGAAGATTTAGTTTGGCAAGCATCATAATGCTTCCTTGCTCTTTTCTCTAGCTCTTCTTTGCTTAAAAGCTTATTGCGGTAGTATTCGTATTGCTTGTGTCGTGCTTGTAACTCTGCTTGTAACTCTGCTTGTAACT
>NZ_NXLW01000036.1 GCF_003364265.1 Helicobacter aurati | reverse complement strand
ACACCGCCCACACCATCATAAACTTCCTAACAGGCATCAACAATGAAGAAATGTGTTTCATAGGATTCAAAGAGAAATCTCGCACACAAATCTTACAATATAGGCTCATAACTTAACAAAAGCTTTCTTATTTTTGTTTCAAAAAGTAATTTTTCATTTTTCATTTTTTTGTTATTCCATTAAATCGATGTTCGATTTGTAACACATCTCATTATAATGAATTGCATAAGTGCTATTTTGATAGCGACATTCTCAAGTCAAATTCTCACTAGCTAAGGAGAGCTTATGAAGATTTTTGTGCCTTTTGTGAAAAAGACAATAGCAGTTTTTAATGTATTCTCCATTGTTGCATCTCAATCTCTGTTTGCTAGTCAGATTGTCATTGATACGACACAGACAACCAATAATCCGCATCTTACACATTCTCAAAATAACATTGATATAGTCAATATTGCAAAGCCAAGTCAAGCGGGCATTTCAAATAACTTTTATCATGATTTCAATGTTGCCAAAGAAGGTGCGATTCTTAATAATACCTTGAGCCAAGAAGTTTTTACTAATACGCAGCTTGCAGGTTTGATTTATTCTAATCCAAATTTAGATATTGCGACTGCGAAACTTATTCTTAATCAAGTAACAGGGGCGAATCTTTCCGAGCTCTTAGGGTATTTGGAGATTGCTGGAAGTAAAGCTGATATGCTACTAGCCAATCCTAATGGAATCACCTGCCAAGGATGTGGATTCATTAATGCGGGCAATGTAAGTTTAGCGACTGGTACGTTGAGTAAAGAAGAATTAGAGAGGCTCAACAATCTCAAAGATTACACCAATCATACTGCTCTTACGCTTAATATCAAGAAAGGAGAGATTATAGCCGATGCACTTGACGCAAAGAATGTCGCAAGTCTTACACTCCTTGCAAAAAGTATGAATGTTACAGATTCCTTGCAAGCACAGAATCTACGAATACTCTTAGGCTCTAATCAAGTAACTTTTTCCCCACTTACTTTGCTCTATCAGCCTATTATCTTGGATAATCAAGAGCAGAATAAAGCATTGGCTTTAGATGTAGCTTATTTAGGAAGTATCTTCTCAAATAAGATTTTCATTGTTGCAACAGATAAGGGTGTGGGCATAAAAAATGCAGGCATGATAGCAAGCACTGCTTCACAGAGTAATGGCGATAACGGATTTATATTAAGAGCAGATGGCACAATAGAAATAGCTAGACCCATAGAAGTTACGACAAGGACAGATATTCTTACTGCAGAGGCAAATAAAACGGATTCTAAAGCTCTCACAATCTGAGAATCTAGCAGCAAATATTGGCGGCAATCTCAATATAACGCCTGCAAGACTCTAAGAGAGAAATGGACATAAAAGCTTCTATCGGCACAGCCAATAATAATCTTGCCACTTCTATAAATCATTATACTAATACGAGTAACCAAAGCGGCATAGCAGCAAATTCCCTTGACATGCAAATAGCGCAAGATATCCATTTGCGAGGAGCCTATATTCAGGGAAATAGCGGTGCATTGACAACCAACACGCTAACACACAGTAATCTTAGAAATTTTGCTGCTTATCAAGGCATAAATACTAACAAAGCAATACCTGCATTCGGTTTTGATAGGGGAATAACTTCTTCAAGTGTGTCAAGTGGATTGTCCTTGCAAACAAGTAATGATAGCAAGGTTTTAAGGGCACAGCAGACAAATGACCAAGTAATAGACCAAAGTACGGTAGCTCCTAAAATAAGCGATAAATTAAATCAGAGTATCCAATATTTAACACAAGGCATCACATATCTTACCAACTAATGCAAAAGCAAGCCATAGAGCATTTTATTAATATAGTTAAAAGTAGGTATTTTATTACATAATAATGACAGTATCAGCCTTAACTTATATCTATGCAGAGCGATATTCTTTATAGATATGAGCTAATCAAAACTATTTATTTAAGATTAGTTTATAAATATACTACATTTCAGGAGATTATTTATGAAAAAGTTATTAGCATTAGGTGTAATCAGCTTTAGTTTGAGTGCTTCTCTTGCAGAAGCGAGATTTTTCTTAGGTGTTGAGGGTGGGTAT
>NZ_NXLW01000035.1 GCF_003364265.1 Helicobacter aurati | reverse complement strand
AAAAGTTTTCAAATAAACTTGATATTTACTTAAAACTTATTCACATAAGCCGATACTTTCTCTACAATAAGTCAAGTAATAAAGGCTTGGCTTAGTAAATCCAATTCAGGAGATATATTTATGAAAAAGATATTAGCATTAAGTGTAATCAGTTTAAGTTTGAGTGCTTCGCTTGCAGAAGCAAGATTCTTATTGGGGGTTGAAGGCGGGTATAATAGAGGTATTACTACATTAGACAATGGCTTTGCCGATCAATCTTATAAGAATTTTATAAATGATTCTATACACGGCTGGAATGCGGGCATTAACATTGGTGGACAATGGTTCTTTGGCGAGCGAATCGGCATGAGGACATTCTTAGGCTTTATTTATGGACAATCCTATTTGAATGGACATTCTTTTCATACTGGGGATATTAATATTAATTTTGACCTTATGGCAGATATTATCAAAGGTGGTTCTTCATCCTTTGGAGTCTTTGTAGGAGCAGGCGGTGGCTATAGTGTGGCTGCGCAATCTCTTAGCTTTTCTGTTCTTTCTGCAGGAGCTAGCTTCCCAATTTATGCAAGAGCTGGCTTTAGTTTAGGATTAGGTGAAAGTTCTAGAATCGATCTTACTGCTTATTTACCATTACTTACATACAGCATAGTAGATACTAATAATTCTGATGTAGTCGGAGCATACAACCCTCTCCGCTTTACATTAAGCTATAAGTTTATGTTCTAATAAAGAAGTATTAAGCGATGCCCAATGATTCTGTGGATAGTCAAACACTTTCTATCTGCAAGAATCAAAGGCAAAATATCGCTCTTCTTTTTTAGGTTTGTTTTTTCTTCATTGTGTGTGAGTCTTACTTTAGAAGGACAAAATGCACAATCTTTATGTTTTCCTATTGATGCAATTTCTTTTTCTTCTCTAGCGAGTTCCCTGTATCCAACCTCGAATGCAGAATTAGATGATGCACAAGATAATGCAGAAAGAAAGCTCATCGCCTCTCATTTCCCTTTTGCCAAGACATTAATTAAACCTTATCTACACCAGTGCCTGAATGCGCAACACATCACCACTCTGTTACAATCACTCAATCAATCTGCCTTGAAAGAAGGATATATCACTACACGTTTTGGTATAGGTGAGCAAGATTTACATTCGGGCATTTTAGAAATACATGTGCAACTTGGCAAAATAGGAAAGATAGAGTATCAACATCACGGCACTATGCTTTTCTTTCAAAAAGACTTTGGCATAAAGCAGGGCGATATTCTTAATCTTAAGAAATTAGAGCAAGGCATAGCTAATCTTGCAAGAATAAAATCTCTTGACACAACCATGCAGATTCTTCCAGCTTATAGTGAGGATATGAGTGATATTGTGATCGCTATTAAGAAAAAGGCTAGCCCTTTTACCGGGCAATTTATCTTTGATAATGGAGGAACTCTCTTTGATAATTATCAAAGTACGTTGCTATTGAGCTATGAGAATCCTTTGAAGCTTGCAGATATTCTTACGTTTTATTTGCTAGGTTCAATCCCCTTTCAAGAGAAATCCATAGCCAAGAATTATTCTCTCTATTCCTCTCTTAGCTATTCGATACCCTTTCGCAGATTCCTCTTTGAAACGAATATTGGCTATGCTCTTAATGCTTTAGAAATTCCTTTAAGTAATTTCACGGTAGCCTATACAGGAAAAAGTCTCAATACTGATTCAAAGTTAAGCTACGCACTTCTAGCCAATCCAAAGCATACTATTTCTCTTGGAATAGGATTTTGGTGCAAGGATGGCAGACAATTTTATAGAAGGTGTAGAGCTTCTTATACAAAAGCAAAGAGTATTACAATATGCACTCTTTGGACAATATACTCTGACACTCAATCCCTATAAATTCTCTGTTAATTTAAGTGTTTTACAAGGTTTTTCGTTGCCAACCCCCGCATTAGATGGCTTTAATTACATTGTGCCAATAATCAATCTTTATGCTTATATTCCCTTTAATGTAGGCAAATTTGTCGGTATTTATACATCAAGCATTAAGACACAAGTGGCGCAAAATAGACTCTATGCGAATGAACAAATTCTTATTGGTGGAAGATATGCGGTTCGAGGATTCCAAGGCATCAATCTTGCTGGACAATTTGGTGTGATATGGCGCAATGATATTTCTGTCTATTTTCCTCTGTTTGAGAAAGGGAAATGGCAGCTGACTATTGCGCCTAGCCTTGGACTTGATGCGGGATATATTAGAGATTTGTTAAGGAATGCTAGCTCAAACCTGCCTTATTCTGGCGTGTTCTTATCTGGTGGTGGCATAGGCATGCAATGCTTTGTGCGTTATATTAACATACAAACATGGTGGTATTTTCCTCTGTATAGCCCACATAGATTCAATACGCAAAGCTTTTTCTTTTCTTTAGCTCTCAACTGGTAATCTTTAAATAACGTTTGAATACCCCTTGCAATCAACAAAAGACAAGTTACAATAAGTAGAATATTTGATTCCAAAGGAGAATCTATGGCAGACACCAATTTACACAATCAGCAATCTAAGACGCTAGGACGCAATAGCGATATAGAGGATTTGAGACTCTTTGCAGTGCTAGGCAATCCTATCTCGCATTCTCTCTCCCCGCTTATTCATAATTATGCTTACCATACGCTTATGCAACGTTCTATTACGAAAGACAATCCAACGCAAGAATCCTCGCCAATAGATTATTCTTGTATAGTGCCGCAAGCACAGACATTTTATACGCGTTTTGCGCTACCTTTGGGGATAGATTCTAAGGGGTTAAGAGATTTTCTTTTACAAAGCGATTTGTTGGGCGTGAATGTGACAGTGCCTTTTAAGGAGATAGCTTATCAGGCTGTGGATGAAGTTGTAGGTATAGCTCGGGAAATACAAGCAGTCAATACGATATGCAAAAAAGATAAAACGTTAATAGGCTATAATACAGATGCCGAAGGATTTTTTTTCTGTATTCAATCTTACAAACCAAAGAAAGTTCTTATCCTTGGTGCTGGAGGAAGTGCGAAGAGCATTGCGGTTATCCTCAATCGTTATGAGATTCCATTCTGTGTTGCAAATCGCAGTAGCGAAAAACTTGATTTTTTTAAATCTTATGCAGAAACGAAGAACTTCACGGAAATTGTGTAT
>NZ_NXLW01000034.1 GCF_003364265.1 Helicobacter aurati | reverse complement strand
TGTCCCCAGCTCTCAAATAGCAAATTTCTTGCAAAGGCTTAAACTCTACTTCTTCATATTTCAGGAATTCTAAAAGTTCTTTAATTTGCATAGCTTGCCCCTAATGAGAATGAAAACACAATGATAATATAGAATCTCTTAGGGATTTGTATGTTGAGATTCTATATTGTGAGATTCTTCGGTCGCACTTCGTGCTTCCTCAGAATGACAAGATAGATTGTCATGTTGAGCTTGCATAGCAAGCGAAACATCTCTTTTGACTTGTTGAGATTCTTCAGTCGCATTCGCTCCTTCAGAATGACAAGGGGAGGATTCACAATGACAATTTATGCTTTTGTCATGTTGAGGGCTTGCCCGAAACATCTCATGAGATTCTTCGCTACGCTTAAGACATGACAAGATAGAAGCGCAATCTCTCTATCAAAAAATATTAGGAATTTCTCTTAATATTCTTTAGTTATTAGATTCACTTTAAAATAGTAATTTTCTTATACTATTGCATATTCATTTCTTCTTAACGCAAATCTAGCAATTTTCACTATATATTTATTGAGAATTTACCCAAGCACCTTTGCCTTTGCGCTTATTTGCTCTAGCACAATCTCATAGACATTCAAATGTTTGCGCTCGGTATTGACAGAGGTTTGGACAAACTCCATTTTATCGGGCATATATTTTGCACAAAGTAAGCTCATTGCTTTGTCCTGCTCTTTTATATCTCGCAATGCAAAGATTCTGCCATAGGCAATCGTACTTTCATATTCGGTTGTAAAAACATGACTACCAAGTTTTTTAGGCTCATCTTGTGCGATTTGTTGTAATTCTTCGTGTGTATAGAGTTCTGGCACTTGCACGCGCCCCACAAACACAGCACAAAGTAGCGCACCATCACGAAAAAAGGCAATCTTGCG
Organism: Helicobacter aurati; assembly: GCF_003364265.1. Taxonomy (GTDB): domain Bacteria; phylum Campylobacterota; class Campylobacteria; order Campylobacterales; family Helicobacteraceae; genus Helicobacter_A; species Helicobacter_A aurati. Next base: position 2,356 of record NZ_NXLW01000034.1, on the reverse strand, counting down.
TCCTGCTTTGGCGGTGTGGATAAAGAGTTTGTTTTCATGATAGACAAAAGATATGGGGATGCTAAAGATTTGATTTTGCGGCTCCAGCTCGTTATTATCGGGGTTGAAATGAGATTCTTTGCTCCCAAAGCAATCAGAATTTTTGTATAAAGCATCTTTGTTGGGTTTGAAATCAGGCACACTTAAAGGCGAAGTGCTAAGGACGCAATAGGGAGCTTTTGTCATTATCTCTATGGCTTTGTCTCTATCAAGCATTCTATCTTTGCGCCGCATAGTCGCTCCTTTGGATGAAATATGGGAATTTTATCGGATTTTATCCCTGTTATTTTATAAGTTTGATGTCATTTATCATTATTCATACAAAAGAAGGGTATGTTAATAGGATAAAAAGTTAAAGTACCGAATCAAAATAAATAGATTCTGAAAGCTAAAGTTTGTTTAAAACTTTTTCTTATTAGCGTCTTCAAGAATAGCAAGTGAGGTATTCCTAACACTATCACTGATTTCACTGGAATGCTTCGCGATTGTTACATTATTCTGCGTTAACGTATCCATATTGACAATAGAGTCGTTAATTTTAGTAACACCTAATGTTTGTTCTTTAATAGATTCCGATACGTCGTTAATATTTTGCACTAAAATATTAACGTTTGCTTCAATTTCACTAAGGCTTTTTTGTGTTCTTTCGGCGAGCTTTCTTACCTCATCTGCTACGACTGCAAAGCCACGTCCGCTTTCTCCTGCACGTGCCGCTTCAATCGCTGCATTCAATGCTAAGAGATTGGTTTGTTTAGCAATATCTCCAATGATTTCAATGATATTTTTAATATCATTACTTTGTGCAGTAATTACATCAGTTTTGCCGTTAATGTTTTCCATAGAATTTGCAATTTGTGTAACAGCTTGTGCGGTTTGTGTGAGATTGGTTGCTTGATTGCTAGCACTTTGATTTAGATTCTCTGAAGATTCTTGCAAGGCTTCAATATCGGCATTTAAGCGATTTGCAAATTGAAGCGAGGTGCGAAGTATTTTTTTGATTTCTGCTCCAAGCATATTGATGCTAATCTCAATATTTCCTTGTGCTTGAGGAACGCACGCAGTAAAATCCATGTTTTTATAATCATTAAAAACTTTTTGAATCTCATTAAGATTTGAACCAATATTAGATTGAAAGGAATCAAGCATGGTGTTAAATGTGTTTGTTAAATTTTCTAATTGCGGATTGTTTGTTTGTTCTATAATACGTACAGTAAGGTCTCCTTGTGAGACTTTATCTACAATACGCGCTGCCTCATCAATTAGACGTTTATCGCGCGTCAAATTACTTTCTACACGTTTGATTTCGGTATTAATAGAATCTGCAAGTTTGCCAAATTCGTCTTTGGAGTGAATGTCAACTCTTTCTATTGTTTGTATTTCATTATTGAGATATTGAAAAAATGAATTAAGCCCTTTTTGAATAAGAGTCATATTTGTTACTAAATTTCTATAAAAAATAAACGCTATAGGAAGAACAACTACTAATAATACAATAAAAGAAATGACAATTGCTTTTGTATCTTCTGTTGTAATAATGTCGTCAATCGATGCTGCTGCTTGTTCTGATTCAGCAGTGAGATTATCAATATAGACACCTGTGGAAATCCATATATTGTCAGTATGTGGAATAAAGATAGAATAGGTCATCTTGGGAATTTCTATAGTTTGACCTTGTGACGAAGGTTTGATAAAGATATATTCTACAAAGCCACCGCCTCTTTGTGCTGCTTTATAGAGTTCAGTAATGTAATGGACACCATTTATATCATGTAGTTGGCTCCCATCGCCTACTATACTTGGATGTACAATTGCTGTATTGCCCTTAAAAACAAAGTAATAACCCGATTTGTCATCTTCATAGCGAAATTTTTCAATAGCTTTTGTAATAATTGCTATTTGCTCTTGTTCACTTTTTCCTTGTACTAATTCTCCTAAAGCATGGGCTACTGAATCCGTGGATAACTTCAATCTGTCTTGTGTTTCTACTTTCATTATGTCATAAGTCTGATTCTGTACTTCCTTTACTGTTTCCATACCGCCCAAATAAAGAACACCTATCAAAGTCAGAAACGACAGACAAGAAGCACCCATAAAAAACAATAGTTTAAACTTTAATGATAAATTTTTATAAAACACAATAATTCCTATTTTTTAAAAATATGTGAAAAATACATTATTATGTTATATATTAGATAGAAACGCTAATTGATCGACAATCAAAAAAAAAAAAAAAAAAAAAAAAAAAAAAAAAAAAAAAAAAAAAAAAAAAAAAAAAAAAAAAAAAAAAAAAAAAAAAAAAAAAAAAAAAAAAAAAAAA
>NZ_NXLW01000033.1 GCF_003364265.1 Helicobacter aurati | reverse complement strand
CTTGTTCCCCCTCCCTTTGCGGAGGGGGCTAGGGGGTGGGGCAAATCCCAAAGTAAAAGAGATGTTTCGGCTTCGCCTCAACATGACAAACAAGATTCAAATTGTCATTCTGAACCTGCATTAGCGAGTGAAGAATCCCAAACAATACAGAGAAAAATCAATCTTGAAAACAACACCATTCTACTCACCGAAAGAGAGCGCACCGCACAGCTTATTAAGCCCATTTTGCGAGGGAGAGACATTAAGAGATACAGTTATGAATGGGCGGGATTGTGGATAATATTTATATCGTGGCATTTTCCAAATACAGATAATCCAAAGTCTATGCAAGAAAATGAGCAAGATTTAGCAGAACAATATCCAAGTTTATACTCTCATTTGTTGCAACATAAAGATAGACTCTCTAAACGAAACAAAGATGAAACAGGTATTCGTTATGAATGGTATTGTTTGCAACGTTGGGGTGCAAATTATTATCAAGAATTTGCCAAGCCTAAGATTGTCTATAGCGAAATCGTGCGTGAGCCACAATTTTATTTAGACAATGGCGAATTTAAGTTTGGACATTTCTATGCAGAGGCAACAAGCTTTATCTTAAGCGCAAATTGTCAAACTGAAGCTTTAGAATCTCATAACCCACCCCCTAGCCCCCTCCGCAATGGGAGGGGGAATAATCCTTGTCAAGCTGAAGTCTCTCTTTGCCAAACTAACTCCCCCTATTGTCATTCTGAACCTTTAGCCGAAGAATCTCAACATTCCAAAAGAGATATTTCGCTTTCTATGAAAGCTCAATATGACAAAGGGGAAGCGCAACACCACAAAATGCAAGTGAGCTTAGAATACCTTTTAGGGATTTTGCATTCCAAACTTGCCACCTTTGCCTTTAAAGAGTTTTACGCTGGGGGAGGGCTAGGAGAGAGTGGCTATCGCTACAAAAAGGCATTTTTAGAAAAGCTCCCCATTCCAAGACTTGATAAAACACAAGAAGCAGAGTTTGTAAGGCTTGTCAATGAGATTTTAGAAACCAAAGCGCAGAATAAAGACACAAGCAAACTAGAACAAACATTAGATTCTATGGTCTTTGCGCTCTATGGCTTAGACGATAAACAAAGAGCTATGATAACCGCTGCGGGGGGGGGCAAATATAGTTTAGCTTATTTGCTTGTTGTCTGTGTAAAATCCCAATCCCTTACCTTGCTTAAGCTCCTTTGTGAAAACTTCGAGACTGAACTCAAAGAGGCTTTTAGATTTTGCGAGGGATTGCAAGTGCCACAAAAACAATATGAAGGAAAAATTATTTATCCAAATATGGCAAAGGAATTTATTGCTTATCTTGATATGCAAGGATTTTTTACGAATCAAAAATGTTTCATTTTAAGCGACAATATTAAAGATAAAAATAGGCTGCTATATCTGACTGCGATTCTCAACTCCAAGACAAATTTTTGGTATTTTAAACAAATTGGAGCGACTTTAGGGGCAAGTGGTTATGAGATGAGTAAGATTTTTGTAGAAAAACTCCCTGTGGTAGAAACTAATAAAATAGATTCTAAACTCTTAGCAGAGATTGAGGGTTTAGCAAAAGAAATTTTAGAGATAAATCATGCTTGTCATTCTGAAGCTTGCTTGCAAGCTAAAGAATCCCATACAAAACTCAAGAGAGATGTTTCGCCTTCGCCTCAACATGACAAGATTAAAAATTGTCATTCTGAAGTCTTGCAAAGCAAGACTGAAGAATCTCATAACCCACCCCCTAGCCCCCTCCGCAATGGGAGGGGGGATTATAGTGCCGACACAAGCAAGTTAGAATCCCGCCTTGATTCTCTAATCTATCAAGCATACAACCTAAACCAAGATGAGATAGCTCTCATAGAATCTGCCTTTAATTCTGCGGGGGGGGGGGCATAAATGCCTATCTTGAAGCGTTTAATAGTATTTTGGATACTTTTATTCTCAATACTTTAGAGAGGTTGGAAGCTAGTAATCTGGCACAAAAGCATTATCAAGGCAAGATTATCTGGGCGGAGATGACAAACACACCTTGTTTTGTGTATGAATCACAAGGCTTTTATATCAATCAAACTTGCTATTTTATTCCAAGAGATGATATGTATTTATGTGCTGTGCTAAACTCAAAATTGATTTATTTTTATATGCGACAAATTGCTTCTGGCTTAGGAGATGGAGCGTTTCGATGGATAAAGCAGTTTATAGAAAAACTCCCTGTGATAGAGAAAAATGCCACTAATGAAGCAAAAATCAAAGAGATTAAGGCTCTAGCCACTCAAATCATCGCTTTACAACAAGAGAATAAAGATATCCATAGGCTAGAATCTAAGCTTGATAGTATGATTTATCAACTCTACAACCTAAACCAAGATGAGATAGCTCTCATAGAATCTGCCTTTAATTCTGCGGGGGGGGGGGCATAAATGCCTATCTTGAAGCGTTTATGCAAACTTTTAGAAAAGAATTTGAAGCTTTTTATTCTCTTAAGTCTTTTTATACTCCACAACTTTTAAAAACTAATGCTAGTGTTGGATATGATTCACAAGATTCCAAGCTTATTCCTCATCCTTTTGCAGATACTTCCCCAGCTCATTCCCTCTCACAGCAAGATGGGCTAACCATTCCCTCATCTATTGCAGAGGATTCCGAGCTTCTCCCCCATCCCTTTGCGGAGGGGGTTAGGGGGTGGGGTAAATCCCAAATCCATTCTTATCAAACTAAAGCCTTTGAGAGTGAAAAATCTTACCCTCTACATTGCCAATCTGAATCCTTGCATAGCAAGGCTAAAGAATCTAAAAGAAATCCTTCACTTGCTATGCAAACTTGGAATAACAAAGGGACTTATGAGGGTAAGATTATGTGGAATAGAATCTCCAATGAACTTTGTTTTTCTTATGATTGGGCAGGGCATTATATTTTGGATTCTATGTTTATGATTACTACTAGGAATGAAACTTTAGTTAAATATCTTTTATCAGTGTTAAATTCTAATATTTCGAGGCATTGGATTAAAAATAATGCGGCAACTTTGGGTGAGGGAGTTTATGGAGCTAAAATTTATATCGAAAAGCTTCCTATCCCAAAAATCACTAAACAAAACCAAACAATCGTAGATAAAATCATTGCTTTAGTTGATGAGATTCTCGCAATCAAGGAATCTTGTCAAAGAGATGTTTCGCTTTCTATGAAAGCTCAACATGACAATAATTCTTGTCATTCTGAGGGCTTTATGCCCGAAGAATCTCTAAGCAAAGAATTAAGAAGTTTTAATAGAGATATTTCGGGCATTCGCCCTCAACATGACAAAATACCCAACACAAGCAAACTAGAATCTAAAATCAATTCTTTAGTCTATCAGCTCTACAATCTCACCAAAACAGAGATTAAGATTGTAGAATCTCAATAATATAAGAACACAAATTTTAAATAAAGAGGGTTTATGGAGAGAGTTTATATAAAG
>NZ_NXLW01000032.1 GCF_003364265.1 Helicobacter aurati | reverse complement strand
ATGTTTGAAAAAGTGGGAAGTTGCAGTAAAAGAAGTGCTATGGGAAAAAAAGAGGTAAAGAAGAAAGAGGAATTGAAAGGGGGGGGGGAGAGAAAATACCCTAGATGAAAACGCTAAAGAGGTAAGAGAAAATATAAGCCTAGAATCCAAAGCCTTTTATGAATCAATTCTCTATTTTTTGCGCGAATTTCTTACCCACAAAAACAATAATATTTCTTTTATTATCCTTACCAATACACAAGATTTCTATTGCGTTGATGCAAGTGAATATGTAGCTTTTGCCAAAGACAAGCTTATCTTAAAAGCCTTTAAAAATTGTGAAAACAAAGAGGGCAATGACGCAAGCACGAAGAGATTCTATGAGGAAGTTAAGAATCTCTTGCCTAGTCTTGATATGGAGCTAAAATATACGCATTTTCGCCTTGAGGATTGTCAAACTAACTCCCCCTCTTGTCATTCTGAACGAAGCGAAGAATCTCAACAATCCAAAAGAGATGTTTCGGCTTTGCCTCAACATGACAAGATACCACCTAACAAAAGAGAGATTTCTACAAATGCTCAATACGACAAACAAACCATTCTCCCTCTCCTTTACCAAATCTTAAGCCCCCAAGTATTACTCAAACGCAAAACCTATCTTGACGCAAACACCCTAAACCAAGACTTTTATAATGAATTGCTCCATATTTTGGGGCTAGAAGAAATCTCACAGGGTGGCAAAATCCTCATTCTCCCTAGCCAGACGCAAAATACATTTCTTGATTCTATATGTTCCGCATTTGGGCTAAATAGAGACAAAGACTTTGAGATTCTCTTTTCTTTGCTCACCACTTGGAATAATCGATTATTGTTTTTGCGCCTTTTAGAATCTATGCTTCTAAGCTTCAATCATATTCAAAAGCCCTTTTTAGGTTTAGAAGCTCTCAAAGACTTTCAAGCCCTAAATACCCTCTTTTTTGATATCCTAGCAAAGATAGAGGAGAGTAGAGATAAAAATCTCCCCAAAGCCCTAGAATCTATCCCCTATCTCAACTCTAGCCTTTTTGAGAAAACACCCCTTGAGAGGGAGGGCAAAGAGATAAAGCTCCTTCAATCCAAGCCCCTAATGCTCTATGCTGATTCCATTCTCTATAAAGACAAAAACTTTTGCCAATCCTTGCAATTAAATGATAAAGCTAAAGATTCCACCTTGCCGCTTTTAGAATATCTCTTTGCGTTTTTGCATACCTACGACTTCACGACCACCGCAGGAGACATAGAAAACCATACAAAAATAAACTTCGACAAACTCATTAACTCCGCAGTTCTTGGGCTTGTTTTTGAAAAGCTCAATGGCTATAAAGAGGGCAGCTTTTATACCCCAAGCTTTATCACGCGCTATATGTGTAAGCAGAGCCTAGAAAGAGTTGTGCTACAAAAGTTTAATGAATCGCAAAATTGGGATTGCCACAATCTCGAGGAACTCAAAAACAAAATCGACAAACTCACAGACAACCAAGAAGGCTACAAAAAGGCAAATGAGGTTTTTGATTCTATCCATATCTGCGACCCTGCTGTGGGCAGTGGGCATTTCCTTGTTTCGGCACTTAATGAGCTGATTTTGCTAAAGTTCAAACTTGGCATTTTGTGTGATGAAACCTATCAAAGGATTAAAGACATCACCCTAGAGATTTTACGAGATGAAATCGTGATTAGAGATTCTCACAATGCACTTTTTACCTATACCCTGCCCGCACACGAAAACATCGAATCCCACAAGATTCAAAGGGCATTATTCTTTGCCAAACGCAAGCTCATCGAATCCTGCCTCTTTGGTGTGGATATTAACCCAAACTCGTGTGAGATTACAAAACTTCGCCTCTGGATTGAGCTGCTTAAATACAGCTATTATAAAGACATTCCAAACAAAAGGCTAGAGACACTGCCTAATATTGATATTAATATCAAATGTGGGAATAGCCTCATCTCTCGCTTTAGCCTTGATGACTCGCTAAAAGCCATTCCAAATATTAATTTTCAAATACAGCAATACAAAAAGCTTGTTTTTGACTATAAAAATGCTGACCAAAACTTGATGAAAATCTCCAAAGCAGAGATTGAAGCACAAATTGAAGCTATCAAGCAGACTTTTACCCTAACCCTCAAAGACCCAAAGACCAAAAGAGAGCTAGAAAAAGCGATAGAATCGCATATCAAACAATTTAACGATTATTTGCTTGATGATAAAGCCTTGCTTGAGGGCTTAGGCTCTTTGCAATTCAATCTCTTTGGCACTCCAACATTGAGCGAGGAAGAGCAAGAGAGGGCATTGCAATCCTATGGCAAAATCCAAGCTTTGCGCAAAAAGCTAACCCTTGCCCTAAGCGGTGCAGAATACAAAAACGCCTTTGAATGGCGATTTGCATTCCCTGAAGTGCTTGATAACAATGGAGATTTTCTAGGCTTTGATTTGGTGATTGGCAATCCGCCATATATTAAAGAGCCAGATAATAAGAAACTTTTTGATGGCACGAGACACTTAAGAACCTATCAGGGCAAAATGGATATTTGGTATCATTTTGTAGGGCGAGGATTTGACATTGTTAAAAATCAAGGCATTGTAACTTTTATCGCTACGAATAATTGGACAACCAATGCAGGGGCGAAAAACCTTAGAAATGTGATTTTAAAAGAATCACAAATCTTAAATCTTGTAGATTTTGGCTCGTATATGTGTTTTGATTCTGCAAGTATCCAAACAATGATTATGGAATTTCAAAAGCTAGATTCTATCCCTCAAAATTATCAAATCCACTACGCAAGGATAGATTCTAAAAAACCCACAGATAAACATAGGGACGCAATTTTGAAAAGAGAATCTTTTAAGGATAATATCTATTTAGAGCCTAGCATTACACCAAGCCAAATGCTTGATAAATCTTTGACTTTTGCAGATTCTCAACAAGAGGAAGTGCTGAATAAAATTTTGCAAAATGGAAAAATGTTTTTAAAAGATAATGAAGCACAAATTGGCATAGGACTAACCGATAAAGTTAAAAAGAAAATGGGGCTAGTAAACTATGAAATTGGGGCAGGAATTTTTCAAATTTCGACAAAAGAACTCGAGAGTTTACATTTAACTAAAGACGAGTTAAAACTTATAAAACCACTTTATACAAGTAATGAACTTTTTAGATTCTATGCTAATCCAAACAATAGTGAATGGGTTATTTATACCGATTCAAGTTTTAAAAATCCCAATTCTATGGATAAATATCCCAATTTAAAAAAGCATTTGGACAAATTTAGAGATGTTATCACTTCCGATAATAAGCCCTATGGCTTACATAGAGCAAAACAAGAACATTTTTTTAACAAAACTCCAAGTATTGTATCATTAAGAAAATGTCCTAATAAACCAATTTTTACTTATGTAGATTTTGATTGTTATGTAACTTCTACATTTTTTATTATCAAAACTGATAGGATTAATCTCAAATTTCTAACAGGCTTGTTTAATTCAAAACTTATAGCTTTTTGGTTGAGACATAAGGGCAAAATGCAAGGCAATCATTATCAAATTGACAAAGAGCCTTTGCTTAATATCCCCCTTATAGAAATTACCAAATCAAACCAAAAAATCGTAGATAGAATTATTGCTTTAGTTGATGAGATTCTCACAATCAAGGAATCTTGTCAAAGAGATGTTTCGCTTTCTATGAAAGCTCAACATGACAAACAAGATTCTGATTGTCATTCTGAACCTGCATTAGCAGGTGAAGAATCTCTAGGCAAAGAATCAAGGGGCTCTAAAAGAGA
>NZ_NXLW01000031.1 GCF_003364265.1 Helicobacter aurati | reverse complement strand
TGCAATAATCATACCTGAAGCATCATCAGCTGCCTTGTTGATTCTCAAACCTGAACTTAACTTTTCCAAAGAATCTTTAAGATTTCTTTGAGTAACGACTGAATTGACATGTGCATTCATAGCATTTATATTGGTATTGACTTGAAAAGCCATTGTAGTCTCCTTTAATATAATTTACTTCATAAGTTTTCTTGTCTTGTTAAAGACTAAATCGGCAGTTTTCGTTTTTTTGTTGAAATTTTGTGAAAGATTGAGAATCAAGAAGAGGATTTCGTAATATGTGCCTTGAATGCGACACTACAAATAACCCTTACAGCGGAGAAAGAGGGCTTAGGATTCTAAAGACTTCATGAAGTTTTTGATATTTTTCGCGGCTTGACGTATTCTTTTTTCGTTTTCGATTAATGCAATGCGCACATAAGAATCTCCTGCATTACCAAAACCAGCACCAGGGCTAACAGCGACTTTTGCTTCTTCTAATAGCTTCTTGGCAAACTCAAGACTCCCTAAATGTTCGCACTTCGGTGGAATCTTCGCCCAAATAAACATGCTAGCCTTTGGCATTTGCAATTCCCAACCAGCCTTACTAAAAGATTCAATCATCACTTGCATACGTTTTTGATACTGCGCTTTTACGTGAATTATCTCGTTATCGCATTCATTAAGTGCCACTGTAGCAGCAACTTGGATAGGCGTGTAGATTCCATAATCAATCCAACCTTTAATTTTTTGTAGAGCCTCAATAATTCGTCTATTACCAGCCACAAAACCAATTCGCCAACCAGCCATGTTATAGCTTTTGCTTAAAGTATAAGTTTCTACTGCAACATCTTTCGCACCTTGCACTTCAAAAATGCTAGTCGTCTTAAAATCCTCAAAACACAGTTCTGCATAAGCAATATCGCTAATAATATAGAATCGCTCTTTCTTAGCAAGCTCTACTAATTTATGATAGAAACTTTTATAAACAATTACCGTTGTCGGATTATGCGGGAAATTAACGACAACAAATTTTGGCTTAGGAAAATTTTCATAGAGTGATTTTTGCAAGGAAGAGAAAAAGGCTTCCTCATCTAGTTCGCGAGATTCATTATAGTGAATGGGAAACGTACTAGCATTCGCACCATTGATAATAAACGCATGATAATGAATAGGATAAGCTGGCTCTGGCACTATCGCAAAATCTCCCACGTTTGTGATTGCCTGCACCAAATGCACAAACCCCTCTTTACTTCCCATACCAACACATACTTCAAGGTTAGGATCTAGTTGTACATTGAATCTACGTTGATACCAATCACATAATGCCAATCGTAATTTGTAGATTCCCTTACTAACCGAATATCCTTGATTTTTGGGCTTCCTTGCGCTTTCGCAAAGCTTATCTATTACAATCTTTGGGGGCATGCCATCGGGGTTACCCATAGAAAAATCAATGACATCTTCTCCTTTTTGTCGCATATTTAGCTTTATTTCATTAATCGTGCTAAACAAATATTTTGGCAAGCGATTAATCTTGCTAAACGAAATCTCATCAAACATATTTGCTCCTTTTAGTCATAGATTGAGTTATTCTATCTTGTTATGCTTGTTTTAGCAAGCATTTAACATGCAACAGCGCGCCCTTAACTCCTAATCTTTCTGTATAATATTTGATACTTTATAATGCTCTCGTAAGGACAAATAATGCAAAGTATTTATGTCGGCAATCTCCCATGTAATGCAACAGAACAACAAGTTATTGATTTATTCGCACAATACGGGGATGTACTCTCAATAAAAATTATCAAAAATAAGCAGAAACGTTATGCCTTTGTAGAAATGGAAAATAACAATGCACATTATGCGATTCAATCGTTACATCAAACTGTGTTTCTAGAACAAACTTTAAAAGTAAGTAATGCAAGGAAAAAGTTTTTAAATCCAAATAGCAATTCATGCTCACTCATTTAGAATCTCTCTTTATAACATACACAATTTTATCTGGTGTTCCTGTAAATTTTATTGCCAATTCTTTTGGCAATTTATAAGAGGTAATACAATTTTGTTTTGCCCATTCTTTGCAAGGCAAGTTGAGATTGAGGTAATAAGGATTATGTGTGAAACGTTTTTCTGGTGGTGGCAATGTCATGTAATCGCCATAGCAGTAGTTAAGGAAATAATGACTGTCTGCAAATCCCATAAACTCTGTATCTTCAAATGGATACGACCGCATAGCCGCGATTCTATCCCGCAAAAGTATTATATCAGGATAATGGTCATAACGAAATTCTGTACCCACAAACCTACTTGTATCATAAAGATATTTACGAGACAAACAAAGAGAATCTCTTTTACAGGATTCCAGAGATTGTTGCCTTTGCTTTCGAATCTTCGTTAAAAATTTCTCTTTGTTGTGCATATTGTATTTATGGAGAAAATTATATCTCTTCTGCTTTATAGAACGAAAAAAGCTATTTTTGCCCGTTGCAATTCTCTTTTGCATATAATGTTCATGCTCTTCGCGCACAGAGATATGGTGATAAGCTAAGTCCTTTTTCTCTCGCAGTATGGTTTGCATCTGGCATGCCTCTTCATAATTATCACCATAGCCATTAAGTGCAAATATATCAATCCATATTCCGCGAATATCGAGGTAGCCCCCCCCCCCCCGTATTAGCAGTATTTATAATAAAGGTAGTACTTGTATCTTCTATACATCCCCAAGGAAACATCCAATCTAAAGAATCAAAAAAACGAAGTTTATAGGACGGATTGCTAAATAATGTTATGCCCTTTCTTTCAGAATCTTGAAACAAATCAATTAATCTGTCATAATCCTGTCTAGGCATAAAAAAATCCATATCGTCATCCCACGGAATAAATCCTTTGTGTCGTACAGCCCCAAGAAATGTCCCAAAAGCCAGAGAATAGCGCAAGTTATATGTTTCACAAATTCGCTTAAAATCCTTTGCAATCGTTAAAATGCCATTTTGCTGTTCAGTCATAACATACCTCTATCTATAAAATTGGACTTTAATAATAACACAATCTATAATAGCACACACAATTGCCATACTTAAAATAAAAATCCCTATAATAAAGCAATATACCAACAACAAGAGGAAATATGTCCTATTGCATTCTATTTAGTCCTAGTGAAGACAAGATTCTAAAGGATGTCGAATCTTCTGCTGCGCCAAATAAATATTCTGATTTTTTATCTAATCTTTGGTACGGCAAAGAGCTTCTCGCGCACAGAAAAAACCTTTACAACATTTATATTAAGTATATCCAACAGATTCTACAATCACAGGATTCCAGAATCTTGCAAGAACTTTATGGCGTTAAAAGACTTGAAGATAAAACCCTGCATGAACTATGCCTGATAGCAGCCAATCGTGATAGTCACAATAGCGAACTTATGCCTGCTATTCGACGTTATTCTGGCGTAGCCTTTCAAGGTTTAAGATATGAAAATCTGGCTTACGATGCGCAGTACGTTATTTTAAACAGAGTATTGATTTTTAGCAATCTTTTTGGCGTGATTTGCGCGCGTGATACAATTCCGTTTTATAAGCTCAAGCAAGGCAGTAAACTTCAAAATCTTAGTCTTAAAGAAGTCTATCAACCTTTTATCCCCTACTTAGAATCTACACAATATGAATGCGTAATCGATTTACGTTCAAGTATATATGCAAAGATTTGGTCGCCTAGAAATGGTTGCGCTCATCTCTTTTTTGAATTTTATAAAAATGGCAAAACAATTAGTCATTATGCAAAACTCTATCGAGGCAAGATTCTCGCTCTCCTTAGTGCATATATTGCACAATCACCCAATCACACCGCCCACACCATCATAAACTTCCTAACAGGCATCAACAATGAAGAAATGTGTTTCATAGGATTCAAAGAGAAATCTCGCACACAAATCTTACAAT
>NZ_NXLW01000030.1 GCF_003364265.1 Helicobacter aurati | reverse complement strand
TGCGGAGGGGGCTAGGGGGTGGGTAAAATCATCATTCAAAGCCTCTTTAATCCTCTCTACCACTCCTTCTAAATTCTCTATAATTTCATTATTCCAAAAACGCAAGATTCTAAAATTTTGCGATTGCAAATAAAAATCTCGTTCAATGTCTTTAAAATCTCCATTATGCTGCCCGCCATCACATTCGATAATCAATCTTTTTTCCAAACACACAAAATCAGCAATATATTTGGAATCTATCACAAATTGCCGCCTAAAGCCAAAGCCTAATTTTTTATTTCGCAATTCCTGCCAAAGCTTCTTTTCTGCCTGTGTAAGATTCTTTCTTAGCTCTCTACTAAACTCTTTCATATAGGGGGCTAGATAACGATGAGTTTTTGTTTGTAGATATGGTTTGGGGTTATTACTTTGGGATTTGCCCCACCCCCTAGCCCCCTCCGCAAAGGGAGGGGGAACAAGTCGGGAATCCTCCGCAAGGGAGGGGGAATGTGAAATATGAGTCTCCGCAAGGGAGGGGGAAATGAATTGAGGTTGTTGAGATTCTTCGCTTCGCTCAGAATGACAATAGGGGGAATCGGTTTGACAAGGATTATTCCCCCTCCCTGTGCGGAGGGGGTTAGGGGGTGGGTTGTCATATTGAGCTTGCAAAGCAAGCGAAATATCTCTTTTTGTTTTTCTTTGAGATTCTTCGCTTCGCTCAGAATGACAATAGAAAACCTCAGAATGACAAGAGGAGATTTCAGTTTGACAAGAGAAGGAGTCAGCTTGACAGAAGGAATTAGTTTGACAAAGCCTCTCATCATACTCACTCAAAGGATAGGGCAAAAGGCTCTCCTTGCTATCATCACAAGAGTTTAATATCTCCTCTCTCTTTTTAGAATCAATGATAAAGGCTTCATTATAGCCCGTTAAAATTCCACGATAAATACTAATATCCCAATCTTTGAGCGGTGTGCCAATGGATTCTATCTTTGCCTTTAGGGCTGCCACTTCGGGGCTATTAAAGATAAAGCTTTCTTCACTTAGGGTATTTTGGGCAATTTTGGAATATTGCGGCAACAAAGGTTTGTTTTCTTTGGGGTTATAGTCCTTTGGATTGTCGTAATTGAGTGTATGGTTTTTGTTGGCTTTGGTTTTACAAAACTCCAAGATACTCGTATCCACAGTGGCATTTTCAAAGACTTTTATGCCATTTAAATCAAGATAGGTATTGATAGTGGTGTTTTCAAGCAAAAATTTGCGTAAAGGCTCGCCATAGGCGGCTCTGCACCATTTGTTGGAGGTGATGAAGCTTAGGATTCCGCCTTTGGAACAATAAGCTTGTTTGTCATGTTGAGCTTGTGAAACAAGCGAAACATCTCTATTGGAATCTTTAAGAGATTCTTCGCTACGCTCAGAATGACAAGGAGATTTAGAATGACAAGGAGATTTAGAATGACATGGAGAAGTTTCGGAATAAGAAGAAAAAACAGAACAAGAAGGATTTTTGAGAATCTTAAATCCAAGTTCATAAAAATAAGTGTAAATATCACTCGTGCCCTTGTAAATGCTAAAGGCTTTTTCAAGCTGTGGTTTTAAATGTTTGATTTCTTCTTGTCTGATATACGGTGGATTGCCAATGACTAAATCAAAGCCTAAAAAGTCGCCATTACTATCGAGCACTTCAGGAAAGGCGAGTCGCCATTCAAAAGGCTTGTTGGATTCTAGGTTGAAAAGCTCATTATAGGCGTTTTGCAAGTTTTCAAAGTCTTTTTGTGCCTCTTTTTCGTTGAAGTCCTCTATAAACATTCTTTGCGGCACATAGAGGCTTAAATTTTTATTGTCTTTTGCAAGATAGTTTCCATATTTTTTAGAATAATCTTCGCATTTTGTCTCAAATATTTTGATTTCTTGTTTGAATTTGTCTTTGAAGCAAAAATTCTTAAAGGTTTGAAGCAAGTCTTTGATTTGTTTGTCAATTTGAAGCTTGTTTTGATAAAACCCCTCTTTGTAATTTTGCACAACTCGCTTATAATCTTGCATTTTGCGATTGATATTTGGATAATGTGCAAGGCTTGTATGAATGTCAAAATAGCTGACTAAACTATTCCCACATTTGATATTAATATCAATATTAGGCAGAGTTTGGAGCTTATGAATCTTGCTATCTTTGTCTTTTGCAAAATTCAGATAATACGCATTTTTGAGCAATTCAATCCAGAGCCTTAGCCTTGCGATATTACACGAGTTGGGGTTAATATCCACACCAAAGAGATTGTTTTCAATAATGGATTTTTTGAGGTTGAATAGAGCAATTTGGATTTGGTGATTCTCATCATCAAAACGTCGATAGGTAAATTTTGTATTGTTTTTTGTTGTTAGCAAAATCTCATCATCTTGCACCTCTAGGCTTTTGTATCCAAAGCCTAGAAGCCCTAGCTCATGATAAATCCCTATCATCTCATTGAGAGCAGAGACTAAGAAATGCCCACTGCCTACGCTTGGATCGCAGATTCTGAGGCTTTCTAAGAGCTTTCTAAACTCTTGTTCTTTACTAAAATTCCTATCAATCTGCTTACGCAACGATTCTAAATCTTTGGCGTCCCAACCAAAATTGGTATTGAATTTCTCTAGGACAATTTTAGATAGAGATTCCCTACACATATAGCTTGTGATAAAGTTTGGCGTATAGAAGCTACCCTCTTGATAGCCATTGAGCTTTTCAAACATCGCTCCTAATACGCTAGAGTTAATCAGTTTATCGCTTGGTGTGAAATCTTTATTCTTGCCAAAGTCAAAGCATTCTAGGAAATCAAAGAGATAGGAAAGAAAGCGAATGGATTCTCCCTTTTTGTGCTCTGTTTGTGTGGCAACAAAGGGCAGAATCTGCAAATCATCATCAAGCGTGCTTAAATCGCAAATCTCTTTTTCGTCTCGGATAAATAGCGAGGAATTCAGATAGGGCAAGAAACCAAAGCCCTTGCCTTGTTCTCTCTCCTCATAGTCCTTTGCTAATACTTCAAAAAAGAGATGGCTTAGAGTCTTGAAACTCGTGATTTTCTTTGATGTCAAAAACCGCAAATCATTATCCTCGTTGAAATGCAAAAGATTTGCTTCAATCAGCTTGAGAAAGAGGATTCGATTGAGCCAAAGAATGATGTGGCTTATCGTGGTTTCAAAATCGCTTGGTTGGTTTTGGAGTTCTAATTTAGAGGCAATATGTTTGGCAAAGCTTGATTCTTGTGTATTGTCTATTTGAATGAGAATCTTGCCCTTGTTGTCAGTTTCTCTTAAACCCAAAATATGCAAGAGCTCATAGTAGAACTTCGGATTGAGCGCATTGGAATCTTGATGACTCTCGTGATGGAGGAATGCCCTAGAGAGTATGAAAGCCGCTTGAGGAAACTCTTGATCATTCTCTAAGTCAAAAGTAGCAGCAAGAAGGCTAGGTTGCCCACCCGCTAGTTGGTTAGCTAGTTTGTCTTGCTCTTTAGGGGGTTGGTTAGAGGGTTTGCTTTGCTCTTTGCTTTGCTTGTCTAAAAGCTTGGCAAGCTCTGTGTAGAAATCGTTTTGGTTTTGGATAAGGCTGTTTTTCTTATTCAAGCTTTTGTAGAGATTCAAAAAAGGCTTTGTCTCAAAATGCTTTTTAAATTCTAGTGCGCTAAAGAGATAGAATTTTGTAAAATTCGTGATAAGGATATAGTTTAGGTTTGTGTTGCCTGCTTCACGTTCTCGCAAATAATACAAAATACATTCGTGCAACGCTTTGCAGTTAAAGTTATCCGCGCTAAACATCTCAAGCTTATTCTCGGGCTTTTTTGCCTCAATAATGATTTCTACATTGCCATCTTTAAGCAATGCCAAATCAATCTCACTATTGCCCTTTTGTTTGTAAGCAGCTTGTGCTTGGAATCCTAAACTTTGCAAAAAGGATTTGAGGGATTCGGAAACAATGGCTTTTTCGTTTTGGCTTTGGTGCTGCTGTAAGGATTCTAAATAGTCTGCGAGCTTGTCATGAAATAATGAAACATCTTTAGAGAGATTTGTAGAATCTTTATAAGAGCTTCTTTCATGATTGTAGCTTGCAATGTTTTGTTCTTTAATGAAGTCTTTACATGATAATACTTCGCATGTAAATCTCATAATTATCCTTTATAATTGGGTTGTGAGAGG
>NZ_NXLW01000002.1 GCF_003364265.1 Helicobacter aurati | reverse complement strand
GATTGTTCTACCTTTTCATTACTGATTATATTGTGTCGAAGACAACGAGGGCATGTACCTAAAAATACCGCGGATACGTCATAGAGGTTATATCCACTGATTTGCATACAATTGTTTTGTAGTGATGAAAAATCTATATGTAGATCTTCTAGTTTGCCACATTTTTCACACATAACGTGCACATGTTTATCTTGACTTAATTCAAATTTTTGTTTATGTCCTGGTGCCTTTATTTCACGCAATATAGTACTTAATAGAGAATCTATCAAGAAAAAGTTAGAAGTTAGTGATTTGAGAGTTTTTCTAAAGTGTTTTTTTTATATTCTTTCCAATATCCATTGAGGATTGCCTTTCTTGATTCGCGCATAAGTTGCAAATAAAAAAATAAATTATGAATAGTAGCTAAACTATGGTAGCTCAATTCCTTTGCGCGGAATAAGTGATGGAGGTATGAGCGAGTATAATTTTTACAAGTGTAGCATTGGCATTGTGAATCTAGTGGAGAGAAATCCGTTTTATACGATGGACTTTTAATGTGGATCTTCCCTTCGCTTGTGAATATACAGGCATTTCTTGCATTTCTACTTGGCATTACACAATCAAACATGTCTACCCCCCTCTCAATACATTCCAAAAGATTCTGCGGTGTGCCAACACCCATAAGATAACGCGGCTTATTAGTCGGTAAAAAATCTAGGGCATAATCAAGGCAATCATACATTTCTGTTTGACTTTCTCCTACTGCTAAGCCACCAATCGCATAACCATCAAAATCTAAAGTACATAATTCATTAGCACTTCTTTTGCGCATTTCATAGTCTACACCACCTTGCATGATAGCAAAAAGTCTATTGTGTATTTCTTTTGCATTTTTTTGACTGTTATGATAAGCGATGCTTTGTTTTGCCCAATGTGTTGTTCTTGTAACAGAATCTAAAAGTCGGGATCTATTCGCAGGCAATGCAGCTAAATCATCCAATACCATCATAATGTCGGAATTAATGGCATATTGAATCTCAAGTGCTTTTGTAGGCGTGAAAAAATGTTTGCTACCGTCGATATGCGATCGGAAAGCAATGCCTATGTCTTCTGTTTTTGCTTGCGTTCCCATGCTAAAAGCTTGGAATCCGCCGCTGTCAGTTAGATAGTTACCGTTAAATCGTGCAAATTGATGTATTCCTCCAGCTTTAAGAAAAACTTCTATCCCTGGTCGCAAATAAAGATGATAGGTATTTGCAAGAATAAGGTGCGTTTGTAGAATCGTATTTGCCGTGACACAATCTATACCCTTTAGTGTACCTTGTGTGCCTACTGGCATAAAGATGGGTGTTTCTACAACACCATGAGCAAGAGTGAAACGGCATGCTCTCGCCTTATTTTGTGTCGCTTCTATTATAAACTGCATATTGTTTCCGTTAGATTAAATAGACTCTAACTCGTGTATTGTGGTTAATATAATTAAGTTTGTGCTGATATAATATTTGATGTTGCGGCTAATATTAAACCAGAATAAAACTACAAAATGGAAAAATAAAGGTTAAGCTACTGCTAATAATTTTCTACCCTTAGCTCTTCTTGCATTAATGACCCTTCTACCATTTTTAGTCTTCATACGTGTCCTAAAGCCGTGAGTTCTTTTTCTTGGAGTATTATGAGGTTGGTAAGTACGTTTCATGGTTTTTGTCCCTTTTAAATTTTAGATATTTTAGCATAAAATATTGTTTTTGCAATCAAATTGAGCTTGCAATTTCAAAGTAATATTTTGAATATGCAATCTATCCATTCACTAGAAATGAAGATTTTAATATATTTATTTATAATATTTTTTAATTAAAAAAATTTAAGAAGTTATTGTGTTGTCTTTTGAGATTATTAATAGCGTCTTCCGAAAACTTTTTCAATGTTTAATTTATTTAGCAATTTTTCGCGCGAGTGTCTATTATAAAAAATTTCTTGTTGATTGATGATAGGATTGTTCTACCTTTTCATTACTGATTATATTGTGTCGAAGACAACGAGGGCATGTACCTAAAAATACCGCGGATACGTCATAGAGGTTATATCCACTGATTTGCATACAATTGTTTTGTAGTGATGAAAAATCTATATGTAGATCTTCTAGTTTGCCACATTTTTCACACATAACGTGCACATGTTTATCTTGACTTAATTCAAATTTTTGTTTATGTCCTGGTGCCTTTATTTCACGCAATATAGTTGCCCCGCATAAGATAGCAATATTTTTATAGACGGTTGCTAAAGAAGTAGATGGATATTTTTTTTTGATTTTTTCATATACTTCCTCAATGCCAATGTGTCCGCTTGATTCAATTTCTTTGAGTATTGCGATACGTTGAGGCGTTACTTTTAATTTTTTTATTTTTAATTCTCGCTCAAAGTTCATTTTTATATCCTTATATGATTTAATATAGCCTGAAAAACTATAAATTGAAATGATAAATATTTTATGAAAATTTTAGTAAACATCCTATTAGATATATTTTGTTTTGTCGAGAAACGTGTATTGTTATTGATAAATCGAAAATTATAGATTTGATTTATGTTAAAATTTTTGATTATTTTGGATGGGATTCAATATGGAAAAAGACTATGACGTTAAACGTTTTGCAGAAATTGCGCGTAAAACAAAAGAAACAGATATACATATTCAACTTAGTTTATATGGCAGTGGAAGAAGCACAATAGATACTGGAATTGGATTTTTTAATCACATGTTAGAATCTTTTAGTAAGCATGCACTTATTGATATGAATATACAGTGTACGGGAGATATTTTTGTAGATTTTCACCATACGGTGGAAGATTGTGGGATTGTTATAGGACAGGCGTTGCAAAAATGTATGTTTCCTGTCGGTAACATCGAAAGATTTGGTAATGGTTCGGTTGTTATGGATGAAGCTTGTGTAGAATGTGATTTAGATGTAAGTAACCGTGCTTTTTTATTTTTTGATATGAGTAATGCACAAAATGGATATAAGGGCAAAATAGGTAACTTTGACGTAGAGTTGGTTGAGGAGTTTTTTCGCGCTGTTGTTATGAATGCGGGTATCAGCACACATATTGCTTTGAAACGTGGAAAAAACTTGCATCATATCACAGAATCTATTTTTAAGGCTTTTGCTCTTAGTTTACGAAGAGCGAATACTTATAATCAAAGAGTTTGCATTCCGAGCACTAAGGGTTGTTTATGAGTGATGCGATAAAAATGATAGTATTGGATGTTGATGGAACGTTGACAAATGGGCAAATTTTGCTTATGGAGATTGATAATAAAATTGTAGAGGCAAAAAGTTTCAACGTGAAAGATGGTATGGGTATTTCTCAATGGATAAAAGACGGTGGCTTGGTAAGTATTATTAGCGGGAGAAGATGCTCTGTTGTATTGCATAGGGCACGAGAGTTGGGCGTACAAGAAATACATTTGGGAATAGAGAATAAATTACCTTGTCTCAATGGTATTTGTGAAAAATATGAGATTCTGCCTAGCAATATTGCCTGTATTGGTGATGATATCAATGATATTGTTTTATATAATTTTTGTCGTTATAGTTTTGCTCCAGCTGATGCGAGCATTGTTAATCGCTCTAGAGCATCTTTTATTACAAATGCAAGGGGAGGGCATGGTGCTGTAAGGGAGATGATAGATATACTTATGGGCATGAAAGCTTGCAAGTAATTTGAGAGAAGCTAGAGACAATCTACTATTTTCTATCTTTTGAAATATTTTGTTTTAAACTTAATGAGGAGAGGATTCTCTGACTAAAGTTACGTTTTGAACTTAAATTAATTGGGTAATAAATAAACAATATCTATCATATTAAGTTACTTATAGTAACTTAATATGATAGATATTGTATCAATAAAGTATAAAAAATATTATCTTTTATTTTTTATAGGTTTTAGATAGATTAAATATTTAATCTATCTACTATTTAATAAAGAGTAAGTTATAAAAAGTAACATTTTGTATCAGAGTAGGATAAAGTACAATAGAAGTCTTGCAATTCAACAAAAATTAAGCTTTAACGTGCAATTCTTTTATGAAGTGAGGATTGTAATATTTCTTACTTTAAAATTATTTAAATGAACGGTTATATCCCTAGTTTCTTTTTGAGGAGGTAAGATATGGGAAAGGTTGTTTTCGAGAATAAGCAGTTTAAAGTAACTTCTTCTAAATATTCACAAAAACTTTTGGAGATTGTTTTCAAAAAAGAGGTTATTCAAAATTTTTTAAAAAATGTGGAACAATATCCTGTTCAAGCTCTTGAATATAAATCATTTTTACGTTTTCGTATAGCGGAGATTCTTAATCAAATATGCGATGGTAAATTACAGAATATTTTACAATCAACATTGACAAATCGCGAACAAGGAGCATTGCTTGTTAATCCTGAAGGAGTTGATGATGTAAGTCAAGGTGATGAAATGGTCAAAATTGCTACCGCATTTGTACATCTCGTTGGTCGCTCTAATTTTGATGATATGACAGGTAAATTTTATGCTAGATGGGCAGTTGTGAATACTGATAATTCAGATAGTTATTTGCGACAGCCACAAAAACCACTTGAATTGCACAACGACGGAACGTATGTTAATCAAGTAACAGACTATGTTCTTATGTATAAGATAGATGAGCAGAATATGAAAGGCGGGGATTCTCAACTTCTTCACCTTGATGATTGGGAGGATTTGAATAAGTACTTCAATCATCATTTGGCAAGACGCGTAATGAAATGGTCTGCTCCTCCTAGTAAAAATGTTAAAGAAGATGCGTATCACCCCGTATTTGAAACAGACAATGACGGTCGTCCAGTCATGCTTTATATTGATCAATTTGCACAACCAAAAGATTACGAAGAGGGAACATGGTTGGCAGATTTGAGTGATTCATTAGAAAATAGTAGAGGAAAACTTTCATTTCCCGTACCTGTTGGACAATTTTTACTGATTAATAATTTGTTTTGGCTGCATGGAAGAGATAAATTTGAAAGGCATGAGAAATTAAGAAGGGAACTTATGCGACAAAGAGGCTATTTTTCATTTGCTACTAATCCATTTAAGTCGTATCATCATTTGGATAAGGCGCAATAACGTTGTGCAGCTTTAAGAATAGTAAATTGACAAAGAGACAACGATAAAATGAGATTCAGAGATTTTGATTGTAAATAGTTTTGCAATGAGGTTTTGTTAAATCATTAATTTGGAATAAGGAGTTTGCTTTGATATATGATTTTCTCATAATTGGTGGCGGCATTATTGGTATGTCTGTTGCAATGCAGCTTGCAAAAAAGTATCCTGATAGTAAAATTGCTCTTGTAGAGAAAGAAAAATCAGCAGGCAAACATCAAACTGGACACAATAGCGGTGTCATTCATGCGGGCGTATATTATACGCCTGGTAGTCTCAAGGCACGATTTTGTTTTGAAGGCAATAAGGCGACAAAAGCTTTTTGTGAAGATAATGGTATTAAATATGATATTTGTGGAAAACTCTTAGTAGCAACAACTTCTTTGGAAGTGGAACGTATGAAGGCTTTATGGGAACGTACCTTAGAAAATGGCTTAGAACGTTTTTGGTTAGATTCTTTGCAGCTTAAGGAAAAAGAACCCAATATCACGGGACTTGCTGGAATATTTTTCCCATCTAGTGGGATTGTAAATTATGTAGAAATAACAAATGCCATGGCAAAGAGATTCGAAGAGAATGGCGGTAAAGTATTTTATGATACTGAAGTGAGGGGATTAACCGAGCATTCGCAAGGTATGGTAATAAAAACTAATCAAGGGCAGTTTGAATCCCGTTATGTGGTTGCTTGCTCTGGGTTGATGTCTGATAGGATTGTGCGCATGTTAGATATCGATCCAAACTTTATTATTTGTCCATTTCGCGGAGAATATTATCAATTACCAAGTAAACACAATGCTCTTGTGAAACATCTTATTTATCCTATTCCAGATCCTGATGTACCTTTTTTAGGCATACACTTAACGCGTATGATAGATGGTAGTATAACTGTAGGTCCAAATGCAGTACTTGCATGGAGTCGTGAAGGTTATAAGAAAAGCAATTTTTCTTATCATGATTTATCTGAAATGATAAGACATGCAGGTATTCGCAGGGTTATTGCAAGGCATTTTAAGACGGGTATTATAGAGATGAAAAATTCATTTTGTAAACAAGGTTATCTAAAAATAGTACAAAAGTATTGTCCTACACTTTTGAAAGAGGACTTGCAACCTTATCCTGCTGGCGTACGTGCGCAATCTGTAAGCAATGACGGGCATTTAATTGAGGATTTTTTATTTGTTAACACTCCAAGCTCTGTGCATGTGTGCAATGCCCCAAGTCCCGCTGCAACTTCGGCTATTCCTATAGGTGCGCATATTCTGGAAAAAGTTGAAGAGATGGTGAATAGTAAGTAATATTGTAGAAATACAATAAAACGTTCGTCGTTCATATTTATTGCTGCATAAGAATATTATAGATTGTTTTAATTTTATTGCTTGTTTCAGTGTATTCAGATTCGGGTGTAGAATCCATAACAATGCCCGCTCCTACTTGCAAGTAATATTTTTCATCTTTGTAAAGTGTTGAACGCAGGGTAATTGCAGAATCTAAATCCCCGTTACGTTCAAAATAAATAATAGTACCCGCATAGAAACCCCGTTTGTGATTCTCATAAGATTCTAATTTTTTAATAGCCTCTATTTTTGGCGCGCCGCTCACCGTCCCTGCAGGGAAAGAAGCCATTAAGCAGTCATTTGGTGTTTTGTTGTCGCCAATTTGTCCGCTCACTTCTGAAACAATGTGCATAACACTAGAGTATTTTTCAATGGTTTTATATGATTTGAGTTCGACACTGCCTATCGTGGCGTTTTTTCCTATATCGTTACGTGCTAAATCAATAAGCATGAGATGTTCAGCATTTTCTTTAGAATCATTTAACAATTCTTCTTCTAAACATTTATCTTCTTGCAATGTTTTCCCACGTTTTCGCGTACCAGCAATTGGTTTAAGCGTTTGTATACCTTGTTTGCAACGTAACATAAGTTCTGGGCTGGCACCTACAATGCAAAATGTATCGAAGTCCAGATAATACATGTACGGACTGGGATTAATACGTCTTAGACTTTCATAGACATAGAGAGGATTCATGTTGCTTGCAATAACTATGGCGCGACTAAGTACACATTGTAAAAATGTACCCTTGTAGATTTCTTGAGTAATTTTTGCAACATGCTCTTGATACCATTCTTTAGAATCTTCATAAATGATTTTTGAATAGAGAGCCTTATGAGATTCTGTTGTATCAGAAGATGTATTTGTGACATTAGTAACTTGTGCATAATTTGTTGCTAGCACTTTATGTGTTTCTTGATACGTGCAAGATTGTATTTCGGCAATAAGAGATTCTACTTGTTGTTTAGAATCTAATCCACTCTGATTGGAAACGCAAACGACAATATAAGCTTCATCATAGAAATGGTCGAAAATAATACATTCTTGTGGAAAAACAAGTAAACATTCTGGGAGAGATTCTGTATTATCTTGCATTTGCAACTTTGAATCTTGATGTAGAGATTGGCTTTGCGCCTGCACAATGTCTTGAAGACTCGGTTTATTAAACTCTATCCTTTCACATTCATTAAAAAATTCATAGCTTAAAAACCCCAATCCTCCTAGTGGTATCGGAATAGATTCCAATTCATTAGGAATGACAGGATGAAGTTCTCTGAACATCTCGGCTAGCTTGAGGAAATTGAGTTTGTATGAATTATGTACTGCTACATCGGAAGCTTGTGATTCTATTTGATGTTGTATTTTTTGTAGAATCTGCGGAAGAGATTGATAGTCTTTTAATTTGAGAAGGTCAAATGCTTGAAATGAAGTTGCATTTTGCTTGTAAGAATCCTGTGAATGCGACATATTACGAATTTTTTGTTTGAAAAAATAATGTGCTTTGTTATTGTTTATTTCTTTTGAAAGAATAAAGTTGCTCTCTCTTACAATAATGGAGTAACGTCCTTTGGTGCTTTGTAAAGTAGCAGATTCAAGCAGAAATTTTGCATTAATACCTTTATATATTGTGAGTGCTGTGTGCATATTAACGTTAATTTTTTGGTAGCTAAGATTCATAGTCTTTCCTTTCATGTGTTCTATTTAGAGTGCAAGAAAGCCGAATATTACGCATTTATTGTAGCATTTTGCCTTATCATCTTGCAAGTTTTTAATAATTTTATTGTAGTTGCGTGATTAAGTAATCGGTAAGGATTTATGTTGCAATAGGATTCTTAATACCGTAAATGAGGATATTGCAAAACCCCTGCGAAAGATTGTTTCGTTGTTTGAAGCCATCTAATAATTCGCCCATAAAGGTGAATCCTTCTTTTTCGTAGAATCGAATAGCTTGAACGTTGCGAGCGGTAACTTCTAAATAGAGCATGTGCAAACCGTATTCAAAAAACGCAATGTGTTTAATAATTTCCATCAGTATTGAGCCGTAACTTAGTTTGTGCGTTTTGTGATTGGTATGTGCTTCGGGATTTTTGTAGATTCCTAGATAGGCATTTTTGTGTTTTAAGTTAATGCGCGTAAGACTAATAACGCCTATATCTTGTGTTGTATGGGTATTGTGGTGCTGTACTAAGAAGTATTTTGATTGTTCTTCTGTTTTTAGAGAATGAAGAAAATGGAAATGTGTTTTTTCTGAAATATTTTCATTGCCATACATATTTTGATTAACTATTGGATTATTGCGATAACGTAAAACCCTTAGAGCTTCGTCCCTATTGATGTTGCAAAAGTTAATCGCTATATAATTGTCGAGAATAAAATCCCTATGCTTACGTTTCCATACAGCATGTTCTCTTTGTAGGCTAATATTAAGAGAATCCAAGACAAGTTCTGCTGCGAAATCTTTGAGGTTTTTTCCTATATGCAGTGTTTTTTTTGTTGCAGAATCTTTCTTGCGATGTAGCAACTGTTGTTCTAAAAATTCCCTACAATGTAAAGATGGGATTTTTTCTACCAATCCTTGCTCTTTGAGGAGTTGTATCTGTACTTTTTGATTATTGGCAAGTTCAAGTGCGAAAGTTTGCTTTGCGAGTAAGATAGATTCGAAAAGAATGCCACCACCAGACACAATGCTATACGTAGAAATAGCGAGGTATTGCGCTAAAAGTGCTTGAGGAACATTTTGATAAATATTATACCTTTGCTCTGTGTTTTTACAGGATTGATAACATTGCAGATAAGAGGAACTCAAGAGTTTGCCTTTGTAATTTGCCCCTAGAATAACTGTAATGTGCAAGTTGAGGCAGTGCAAAGAATCTAGATCTTTGAGAATGTTAAATATCTCATAGCTTATATCTTGTAAATCTTCGCCACCAAAGCAGATAATGATTTTTCTTTCCTCTTTCTGCAATAAGTTTTTCTGCAAAAGTTCTAATGCTTGGTGAAAGCAAGGATGAATCATAACGTATTCTAAGCCAGTCATAATATGCTTACTAATGTGTTCAGTTACAAAAGATTTAGATTGGTAGAATCCGTTAGGATTCAATAAAAAGAGTTTGGCTTTGTTGTGACAAGATTCTAAATGTTTTTGAAGAAGTGTAAAATGTCTGCCATCATCATCAAAAAGAACAAGAACTTTTGTCTGTGTTAAAAAAATAGAAAAATCAGTAACCACATAGGAGTCGATAATGCAAATATCAGATGCGACAAGATCCTTGTTGGCTAGATTTTCCCACGTAATAGACAGCGGATAAAAATGTTGCAAAGTAGTATTATTTTGTTGTGCTTGAAGAAATTCTAGAAATTCTCCGTTTCCACGTACGAAGAAATCTATTTCATAGCCCATTTCTAAGAAAATTAGTCCCAAAGTGTAACATCGTGCAACATGCCCCAGTCCTAAGCCTTTAATACTTTCTGTGAGAATCCTAATTTTCATTATTTTCCTTCAATTATTTGTTTAAGACATTGCGCTATTGCTAAGTCTTGGTAAGTGTCTATATCATGAGCAATTTCTAGTTCTAAGCCTTTGCTTTTATTGCCCAATAGAGGAATATTATCTGCGTAACTTTTCGCGAATCCTAAGTAAAATTGTCCAGCGTCATTGTAGGTTAGCGGCAAATCTTGACTTCTTGTTGTGAGAAATTGGGGGAATAAAAATTGTATGTTTTTTTCATTATCTAATGTGAAAGATCGAAGTGCTTTTTGATTGCTGAATATTGCTACTATATAGGCAGAAGACGGATTATCAAGCAGCAAACGGCAAGCTTTTGCAATAGAATCTCTCTCTGTAAACATCGCAGTAGGGTAGAGACAAAGCACAGTTGAATGAGCATGTAATAGTGGTAATGCAAGAGAAGAATCAGAACTAGATCCTAAAAGTTGCGTAACGATATGGTGCAAAACGGGTAGAGTAGGGGACATATCGCTTGCTAAATGCGCTTCTCGAGGCAGGGCGATAACCTCGAATTCACTAGCAAATTTTAGAATCTTTTCATCATCGCTACTAACAATCACATTGGCGGAAACACTTTTTGCAAGTAAAATACTTCGCTCTAGCATAGGAATGCCTAAAAACGGTAGTAAATTTTTTTGTGGGATTCTTTTACTACCACCTCTAGCGGGAATAATGACGCAATCGATAATATGTTGGTTAGTTGACATACGATTTTACTCTAAGTGGAATATCTAAATTATACTTAAATTTTTCAAAGCTTAGATAAAATTCCTATTTACGTATATATAAGTTTCTTCGTTCAATGAATTTGGATTGTTTTTTGCTTGTTTAATGCAATATCAAAGATTTCTAAGGAGAGAATATGCAAACAGGATATTATGGCGCAGCAGGTGGAATGATTACGCAATTTAATCGTCTTGATATTATTTCTAACAATCTCGCCAATCTTAATACTAATGGATACAAACGCGATGATGTCGTGATTGGAGATTTTTTGCGTATGGTGCAATCACATCAAGATACGTTGCCTATTCCAGATGAAACAAAGGCTGCAGCAAAATTCATCAATCGCACAATGACTAGAGTCCCGGTTATTGCAGAATCTTACACAGACCAAAGTGTTGGTTCTATGGAACATACAGAGAATGATTTGGATTTTGCCCTAAAATCCCCTAATATGTTCTTTGCTGTTCAAACACCAAACGGGGTAGCTTATACTCGTAATGGTAGTTTTAGTATCGGTGATGATGGGTATTTGGTTACTAAGGAAGGATTCCATGTCCTCTCTCGTGATGGGATTGAAAATGAGGGCGGAATCTTAATGAATGCAAATATGCAAATTAGCGTGGATTCTAATGGAAATATTGGATTCAAAGAATTGAGCAATGAAGGTATGGCAGATACTATTGCTGGAGGAAGTTTGGCTGTGGTTACATTTGATAATCCTAAATTTCTTAAGAAAATTGGATCGAGTCTATATATTGAAGACAGGCAAGAACCAAACGATACTTCATCACAAGGCTTAGCTGGAGCAAATCTCGTTTATAACGGTGGGGCTGTCGCGCAAGGATTCCTTGAAAAAAGCAATGTCAATGCAGTTTTAGAAATGAGCAGCATGATAGAGACAAATCGTCTTGTAGATATGTATTCTAAGGTGATGAAAACGCACATGGATGAACTCAATTCTGAAGCAATCAATAAACTCGCCGCACGCGCTTAATTGATAGCGTATAATAGAAATTGTTGCAAATAAATACAAAGGAAGGTCGATGTCAAATACCATAGAAATTATTCATACCAATGATGCGCCAGCTGCTATTGGACCGTATTCTCAAGCCAATATTTTTGAAAAACTAATTTTTACTTCTGGGCAGATCCCGCTTTTGCCTAATGGTGAGTTTTTGGATTCTGATATTGCAACACAGACACATCAAGTTTGTAGAAATTTACAAGCAGTTCTTGAGGCAGCTAACAGTGATTTAAGTCGCGTTATTAAAGTCACTGTTTATCTTAGCGATATGAATTATTTTGCTGATTTCAATCAAGTTTATGCCCAGTATTTTATCAATAAGCCGTCGCGTAGCACTGTGGCTGTTAAAGAGCTTCCTAAAGGCTCTAAAGTAGAAATAGAATGTATAGCCATAAAAAGATAGTTTCGTTTGCCTGAAATCTTAGTGTGTTAGGAAATGTTATTGGCAACACAAACGTGTTAGAATCAAATTGGTTATTTTATTATTGGTTGTATGCAGCATTCATAAGTTTATGCTGTAATGTTAGAGAGATGCTTACTGGTGCTTGTAGAGAATTTTATGGCTTTTCAACAGAATTTCATTGAGAGATATTTTTTTTCTCCTACTTTATTTGATAAGATAATTAGTTTTTTGCTTTTGCCTTTTTCATTTCTTTATTATGTGCTTGCAATTACGCGTAAAAAATACGGTAAGAAAAAAGATTTTCATATCAAAATTATTAGCATTGGGAATCTTGTGAGTGGGGGCAGCGGTAAAACACCGTTTTGTATAGCAATCCTTCATTTCTTGCATGCACATGGTTATATGAATTTGGGTGTTGTTTTACGTGGTTATAAGAGGAAAACTCGAGGATTATTGCAAGTGAGTATGCGTGGGAATATTTTGTGCGATGTGCTACAAAGTGGCGATGAGGCAATGCTAATTGCTCTGCAGACTCAAAAGCTGCAAACCTCTGTTTTTGTCAGCGAAACAAGAGAAGATGCTATTGTATATGCAAAAAAACTAGGAATCGAAATTATTGTGCTCGATGATTCATATCGCTTTACGTTTAAAAAATTTGATGTTTTGTTGGAGCCTGAATTGTGTCCATTCTTTGAAAGAGTGTTACCTAGTGGATATTATCGCTTTCCACCAAGCTTTTATGCACAATGCGATATGCATCTCAAAGAAGGCAAGGATTATATAAGAAAAATGAGTTTATGCCAATTCCCTCGCAGACTTGTCGATGCGCAATCTTCGGTAAAGCAAAATTCTTCTCTACAATGCAAACCTAATCGGTATGTATTAGCAACGGCTATCGCTAATCCTAGTAGATTAGATATTGTTTCTTCTCTTATTGTGCCTCATGTTATTGTTTATAGGTATTCTTTACCAGATCACGGAGTGTTTGATGAGAGCTTGCTTGAATGCTTATTGCAGACATATAATGCTGATTGTATTCTTATGACACAAAAAGATTTTGTTAAATGCCAAAGTTTCACTTTGCCTATTCATGTTATTGATTTAAGGATAGAAATTATGCAACAAAAACTGCAAAAGATTTTAGAATACTTAACCCATTAATCAAGATTTATTGCTTGATTAGAAATATTACCAATAAGGAGTAAAAATGCTTGTTCTTGATATTTGTATCCATTATGAAATTAAAGACAATGTAATTGATTTTCTTTTACAAAATGGTTATAGCGATTTTTTCTTTATCGAGGCAAAGAAGTATGTAACTAAAAATATGCTTTTGAGTAATACAGAGCGGGTAACAGGCAGACAAGAATGCGCACTTATTACAATCTATCTTGAACGTACCGCAGCGAATGGTTTAGCTGGTCTTCTTAAGGAAACATTTACAGGTATAGAGGTTTTTGCAATAGAATGTCAAACTATTGTTTCGTAGGAAATAAGATAAAAATCAGTTAAAAGCCTATTTCTAATCGAATCGATCCATAGCTAATTGGTGCTTTTTGTGTGGTAAATTCTTTTTGTCTATAAGCATATAGATAGCTAATACTCCAACCAGCATATCCTATAAGAATCCCCATATTTGCTTCATAAACAAATCTACGGAGAACCAATGGATTTATTATTCCATTAGGAGTATTACCTTGTAAGAAAATATTATTTCCTATTACTCTGTCATTTATCCCGCCCACGATATAGAATCGGAATCCGTTACCAAGGCTTGTCGAACCAATATTACTAGAACGCACTTTGGTGATTCCAAAATCATGTTGTAATCCATAGCCTAGTCTTAAGTTTAATCCAACGCCTAAATGCGTATAAGCATTCCCTAATGCTATCTCGCTGTAAGGCAATAACTCTATGATATTATGCAGCAGTGCAAATCGGTATAATAGTTTATGATATAAATTGACAATAATTTCATTTTTGATTTGTGAATCCCAGCCGCCTGCAGTTCGAAAATTCAATATATTATGAACCATATCTTGTGTTTGTTTGGCAAAAGAATGTCTGCCTACTACTCCTATATCGATACTTAGAGATTCAAAAATATTATTTGTGTGGTGTTGTATTCCAATATTTCCATATAAATATCCGCCATAAAGCGCATCACCTTTTGGAGGAATGATGTTTGTTTTATTATCAGGAGTATAGATTTCTTGACTGATTCCAATTGAGAATGAAGAAGATAAAGAATCTTGTAGCAGAGAGAAGATTCCAATATATTTTAGTTTAGAATCAGAGAATGCCTTAGAGGTATAAGTAATGTTAGTTCCAGCAGTGTAGTATCGATCAAAATCAGTTGGCGAAAAATAAGCATCATTTTCTGTATGTAAGCTTATACTTTGTTTGGAGAATGCTACCAGATTTTGTATCATAAGTATAAAAAAATAGAGCAATCCCGTCATTTGGATATTCATAAAATCACCTTTCTCAACAAGTCCAGAATGATTCTATCGTAACTATTATTGATTAAGTCAAATTATTTATAAATAAAGATTCTCTATTGTGGATTGGTAGAGAATCTTAAGAATGAGTTAATGGAGTACAGAAGTGTGGAATAAGAATTGGAGTCTAGCAGCTATAAGTTGAGATAAATTCAAATGGATGGGGTCTTGCTTCCCATGGCCAAATCTCTGTTTCAAATTTATAAGCCTTATAAACTTGTAAAAATTCTTCTGTGAAAACCGCACCCTGTTTAAGATATTCTTTGTCGATAAGCATTTCTTCTATTGCACTTCTTAATGTATGGGGGAGCTGCTTAATGCCTTTAGCACGAATTTCATCGAGACTTAACTCAAAAAGATTAATATCCATAGGTTTTCCTGGATCGATTTTATTACGGATTCCATCAAGTCCCGCCATAAAAAGACTAGCAAACGCTAGATAAGGATTACTTGAGCTATCAGGAAATCTAAACTCCATACGTTTTGCTTTTTCACCTTGATTGTAGGGAATACGTACGCTAGCACTACGGTTTTGCGCAGAATATGTAAGAATGCTTGGTGCTTCGAATCCTGGTATAAGCCTTTTGTAGGAATTTGTACTTGCATTTGTAAATGCCGCTACACTTCTTGCGTGCTTTAATACGCCGCCTAAGAAGTGTAG
The DNA here is from genome assembly GCF_003364265.1 of Helicobacter aurati. Classification (GTDB taxonomy): domain Bacteria; phylum Campylobacterota; class Campylobacteria; order Campylobacterales; family Helicobacteraceae; genus Helicobacter_A; species Helicobacter_A aurati. The sequence continues at coordinate 174,878 of NZ_NXLW01000002.1, read as the reverse complement.
GGCGGTGCTACTTAAGCCTTGATATTCATCTCCTGCAAAGCAGTTTGTGCCATTTTTCCATATACTGATATGTACATGCATTCCGCTACCATTATCTCCGTAAAGAGGCTTAGGCATAAATGTCGCTGTTTTACCGTTAAGATGTGCAACCATTTTGATGACATATTTTAATTTTTGTACATCATCAGCAGCTTCTAGCATATCCCCAAAGCGTACACCAATTTCACATTGTCCTTGTGCAACTTCATGATGCACAACGAATGTTTCCAATCCGACTTGATTCAGCACTTTGACCATTTCAGCACGAATATCTACCAGAGAATCTACAGGCGCAACAGGGAAGTAGCCCCCCTTTGTCCCAGGTCTATGCCCGATGTTACTTCCAGCCTCAAAACTTTTATTGCGATTCCATTCACCTTCTTCTGTATCGACTTCATAATATTGGCAGTTAATAGAATCTTGCATTTTAATGCTATCAAAAATAAAGAATTCATTTTCTGGTCCAAAATATGCCGTATCACCAATTCCTAAATCAACCAAATGCTTCATAGCTCTTTTTGCAATACTTCGAGGACATTTCTCATAGGGTTGATTTTTGTAAATATCCCAAATATCACAAAATATAACCACAGTAGTATCAGCAGTAAAAGGGTCAATAAAATAACGCACAAGATCTGGAATGAGGATCATATCAGATTTATTAATAGGCTGCCATGCTGTTAAGCTCGATCCATCAAAAGGAATCCCATTGCTCAATAATCCACTATCAACCGCACACATAGAAAAACTAATGTGATGCCATGTTCCTTTTATATCGGTGAATCGAAAATCAGCAAATTCTGCTTCGTTTTCTTTACAAAAATTGAAAAACTCTGTAATTTGTGCTTCTTTTGTGTTGATTTCTAACATGAATGACTCCTTAAATTCTAAATACTAGAAGTATAACATATTTCAACAAAGAATCAGTAGCAAAATATTTTTTTAAATACAAATTGTATTATAATTTCACGCAATAAATTAACCAGTTATAAGTTAGGAGAAAAAGAATATATGAGTTTAAAAAATCCATGTAATTATATTTTATCTGTTATTATTGTCTATTTTTTATTTACATATTGTATTTACGCTGATGTACATTCAAACAATATTGCAAATGATGTTGCAGAGCAATTAGTCGAAACGTCTTTGATAGAATCAAATATCATGCAAGATTCGAAGAAAAGCAATTTGTTCATTCAAGGTGGTGCAGAAATTTTTAATCGTACAAGTTTCTCAACTAAACAACGAGTTCCCAGTAATAGCTATGGGTATTTCTTAGGTGAACTTAGCTTGGGGTATGATTATAAAGATTTTAGTTTTGTTATTGGTGCAGTAGGGGCAGGATTGGCTTATGATTCTACACGCAATGATTCTAACGGGGCACTTGGCTTTAATTATATAGGTGCGTATCCGGGGTATTTAGCAAATCAACAAGCAACAAATCTTAATACACACAACTATTTCATTCATAATGCTTTTATTGCCTATAAGAGTCCTTTATTGACGCTTAAATTGGGTAGATTTTTACAAGAGGATGATGATTGGTATGATAGCTATGCAGAGGGCGGTATCGTCACGTTTCATTTTGCGGACAATTATTACTTTAAGGTTTTTGGTTCTAGTACCTATGCGCTTGTAGGTCAAGGATGGTTGAATGATTTTAGTCGTACGTATTTTACAAATGGATTGCTTAATGCGGAATTTGGCTATCAAAGTGCAGATTTTAGAGCTTCGATTTATACTTACTACGGAATTCAAGAATTTGTCGCACCCGGTGTAAATGTGGAATTTACTTTTGGAGATTCTAGCAATGTTCTTGCGGCTACAAAATTTACGGCAATTTTCCCTATTCATCGAGAATTAGCAAATGAACAAGGATTTTTTACTGATATTCGTAGTGCCGATGGCTTTACTGCGAGTATCTTGTTGCGTGAAGATATTACCCTATTTGAAAAATATTTTATCGGAATTGCAATGTATAAAAATATTGGTAATGCCAATGCGCGTATGGCAATGTTTGGCAATCCGTTAGGTATTGATATATGGGATAATAGCGTTTATGTTACAGGGGCATCCTTGAATGCTTCTGTTGCGCCAGATGCGCTTAGTGCGATGTTCTTTACTAAAATGCAATACGATAATCTAACAACCTTGTTGCAATCTGTGTCATTGGGGATCAACGGTCGCTATACTTATTCGCCTAGTAGTGATGAGTATTCTTTGAGTTTCTTTTGCGATATGGATATTGCAGAATATTTCACATTGGGATTAATACTGAATTACTACACTAGTGTAGTAAAAAATGAACTATGGATAACAGAAGAAACCATGCGGAATAATGCTAGCAGGGCAATATTTGATAGAAGTTATCTCATGACGCGTATTGCCTATAATTTCTAAAGAACTTAAATTTAAGTATTTTATTGTTTGTAGTTAAAATCCCATCGCGTTAGATTTTCAATTTTGTTGTAAAATCTATAAATCACTTGGTGATGGTACGAAATTATGTTTAAGGAGATAAGTATGTTAAGGCTATATAGCATTATAATGCACGTTTTTGTTGTGGCATGCACAGGACTATTAGTAGCTGCTATGGCTGGTTGTATGTCTCAACAACAGGAAATACAACAAGAAACAAGCAAATGCGAATCTTACAAACCTTACGGGAGTGTTACTTTTGAAGTTGAAGGTGATATGAGTGAGCTGGTCGAAAAAACTGCAAAAAAAGCATTGACAAAAAGTTGTTTTAAGAAATCCGATCAAAGCAATGCCAATATGCGTATTAAAATTCACTCCACCCAAACTTCACATGCTCAATCTGGATTTATCCAAGATAAGCATGATAATTCATTTGGGCTTGATATCACTGCCATTATGTTGATTCCTACTCAACAGGGTGGTTTAACTACGATTACTGGCAAACAAACTGCGAATTTACATTTAAAGTCTACTACAATTGCTGATTTTGGTAGTAAATCAGAGCTTTCCGAGAAAGAGCTTGTGCCTTTTATTGAAAGCAATGTGCTTATTGCGCTTAATACACTCTTTAAAAATATTTCTTAAGATTCTATGATGAGACGATTCTATCAATATATCTTATTGTTGATCTTTGCATTCGGGCAGCTTGCTTTTGCAAAACAAAATACCAATAATGACAATGAATACATTATTGATAGATTGCACTCTAGTGTAAGTTTTGGGATAAAGCATTTGAGTGTAGCCGATACAATTGGAGTCTTTGAAGAATTTGAAGGCATGCTTGTATTTGAGCAAGGAGAGATTAGAAAGTTACAAGGAAAAGTTTTAATTAAAAGTATCAATACTTTTAATACAGCAAGAGATCTTGACTTACAAGATTCTAAGTTTTTCTCACAAGATATTGCTTTGCTAGAATCTCTTTCTTTTCAGAAAAATACGTTACGAGCTAGATTAACAATTAATAATATTACTCGAGAAATTGTATTCACGGCACATATCACAGGACCAATTCGCAATCCAAACTTAGATAGATCCAATACCGCGTCGCAGAATATTTTGCATAACCCCCTTTTGAATAAGAGTTCGAATCAAGCAACACAATTTCAAAAGAAGCAAGATGTAGCATCGACAAATAGAGTAGCGCAGTTCGATTCTGCAATTAATAATCCACTTACTCACCCCATGATGCGCGTATCTAACGATTCTGATTGTAATTGCTATGTGAGTTATGGAGATAATGTTCTTGGCATTGAGCTTTTTGGTACAATCAATCGTTTTGATTTCCATATTGCTGATGACACTCCAAAGGAATTACTTGGCGATACAGTATGGATAAAAATTATTTTAGAAGCTTCACGGTAATTCTTAAGGAGCGATATGGACGATGTGATTGTTAAGATAGAAAAGATCATTCTTTCTGCTATCTTCTTTGACCAAGAGAAGTTCGATGAAATTTCTAGTAATCTTTCTCATAAAGATTTTACGACTCCCTTACATATTAATATGTTTAAAGCATTTGAATTGCTACAAAAAGCCAATACAGTCTTTACTCCTGAAATTGTATGTTTGGAAATGCAAAAAGACATGCCTGCTATAACCCTTGATGACATCAGTGCGATTATTGCGGAGTCTCCGATTGCAGATATAGATTCTTATGTGCAACAAATAAAAAATGCCTCTGTTAATAGAACATTGTTTTCATTAGCAAGTTTTATTCGAGATTCAAGCCTTAAGGTGGGATCACAAGCTTTTGAAACACTCAAAGAAGTAGAAAAGAGAATTTACGCCTTAAGCATGCAAAATGTTTCAAGTGATTTTCGTTCAAGTGAAGAAGTAGTGCTATCGACAATGTCTATGATAGAGGAAATCAAAGGGCTGCAAGGTGCAATTAGGGGTGTTGATACAGGATTCAGTCGTTTAAACAGCCTTACAACAGGATTTAATACGGGCGAACTTATTATTATTGGGGCACGTCCTGGTATAGGGAAAACCGCACTTATATTAAGTATGACATTAAAAATTATTAGTAGTGGTAAGGGTGTTGCGATATTTAGCCTTGAAATGCCTGCCGAACAACTTATGTTGAGAATGTTTGCGGCAAAAGGAAGAATTCCATTGCAGAATATGCGTTCGGGTTCTTTAAGCGATGCGGAGTGGAGTAAGCTTAGTGTTGTAGCACAGGATTTATGCGAAAAAAGGAACCTCTACATTGATGACGGTTCAGTACTTACACTTACGTCATTGCAAACTAAATTGCGTAAGCTATTTGCAAAAGATAGTAGTGTTAGTATCATTATGATTGATTATTTGCAGCTTATGAATCAAACAACAATGGGCAATAATGATAGATATAAGATTGTTAGTGAAATATCAAGAGGACTAAAGCTTTTAGCCCGAGAGCTTAACGTTCCTATTATTGCATTATCACAGCTTAATCGTTCTCCTGAGAATAGAGAGGATAAGAAACCTATTATGTCTGATTTACGTGAAAGTGGTTCAATTGAACAAGACGCTGATATTATTCTTTTTCTTTATCGAGAAGCGCATTACAAGGAAAGGGAATCCAAAAACAACAAAAAAACAGCATTAAAGAAGAAACAACAAGGCGAGAATATAGAAATACCAGAAATATTTGTTGCTCCGCCTATTGAGGAAGTAGAATTAATAGTTGCTAAAAATAGAAGTGGGGCTGCAGGAGAATCAATTAAAATACTGTTTCATAAAGAATTCACGCTTTTTGAAGATATGGAAGAAGAAAAAATTACAGAAATGTCAATTAACAATACGACAACGATTGATATGGATGGTATTGATGTTGGAGGAATACCCTTAGTATAAGTATCTTTGTAATTTTATTGACTTATCGCGCAGTAAATTAGATTCATAGTGTTTTGTATCGTAATGGTTATAGATTTCTTAAAGTTATTATCTGATAATCTTAAGAAGTCTATAACATCAATGTTATAGACACAAGACAAGAAGACTTAAGTCTTCTTTTGCATGAAAGCAAAAGTAGTTCCATATTATGATTGTTAAAATATCAACATAGAATATTGTGTAGATATTGTAATAATTGTGCAACTTTGTAATAATTTTTTTGAACATTTGTTTTAATTAAAACACTGCAATTTAGGAATGTCAAGGTATTAAGGATAAGTTTTAATTTTGAGAATGTCAAAAATATTTTTATACGACAATAGAAATCTATTATTGCATTTTGGTATTTGTGAATTTATGGAATCTAAACTTCAGTTATTTAGTTGTATACGTGGTTAGTCAAACCGTAACAATTACTTGTGATAAGCATATTGCAGTAGAAATGCTTGGCATGATTTGCATAAGCCAATGAGTTATGCAAATTAGAATCTTAAGTAAGAGTTATGCAGGATTGTTGGGGATAATGGACACTTTCTTCCTATATTTATCCTTTTGTTTAAAATGCACGATACCATCAACTAACGCATAAAGTGTGTGGTCCTTGCCTATACCAACATTTTCTCCGGCGTGTACTTGAGTACCCCTTTGTCGAACAATGATGTTTCCAGCTCTGACAAATTCTGAACCAAATTTCTTTACTCCCAATCGCCTTCCTGCGGAATCCCTGTTATTTTGTGTGCTGCCTTGCCCTTTTTTATGTGCCATAATTATTCCTTATTTGATAATATTAGTAACTTTTACTCGTGTAAAATCACGTCTAAAGCCTCTTTTTGTTTTACTATCCTTTCGCCGCCTTTTCTTAAAGATAATAACCTTTTTACTTCTACCTTCGTTAATAACTTCCAATTCTACTTTTGCATTTGCTACGAAAGGAGAACCTATCTCAATCTGATTTTCTAATGAATCATCTAATATAGCTAAAACTTCACAAATTTCTAGCTTAGACTTTGGCTCAAGACTTAATTTATCAAGTAGTAAAATATCACCCACTTGCGCCTTGTATTGCTTGCCTCCGTTCTTAAATATTGCTTGCATAGCATTCCTTATTTAGTAAGATTATAAGGCTATTATTATAACATATTTTACTAATTTATTATAAAATTCTTAAAGTAAATATATAACATCGTGTGTTGTAGTAATGTTAATGTCAATCATATTTTGAATGGAAAGTTGATGCTAAAAAGTTGTAAAAAAATCTTTTTTATTGCCGTGATATTATTGCTTGTATTGTTATTGGTTGTTGCAGTATATAAGCCACAATGGCTCTATTCTTTAATAGCCGCAACTTTTTCTTATATTCTTACTATGGCTGCTTCAATGTATTCTATTGGTAAAAAAATATCTCAAAAGATTACACAAGCTCAACATGATATAGAACAAGAATCTATAGAATTTCCGGATAATTCTACTGCATATAGGGAGAAACTACATCCTAAAAAACAACATTATAAAAAAATGTTAACATTCCTTAATATATCTAAAGTTAGTTTAGGTTTTGAACTCAGTTTTTCTTGGATAAGAATTTTGGCTTTTATCATTATGCTTCTAGGTTTTGCTTTATTAATTTATTATCAAGTGTTTTACCCTATTGCTTATATTCTAGGTATTGCATTGGGTGTTATCATTGTGGTGGGTTATTTGTTTTGCAATGCAAACAATTAATTGTAGTTTTCTTTGATTCTTAGAATCTTATGTCTTTCTATAATTGCTGCTAGCCGCAATAGATACTTCATCAAAAGGGATATATTAATGACACTTCTTAGCTTACTTGGAGTCTCTAAACGATATGGTGATAAAGTTTTATTAAACAACATTGCTTTAACTCTTAAAGAGAAAGAGAGAATAGCACTTATTGGTAGAAATGGCAGTGGCAAAAGCACACTTCTTAAAATCATAGATTCTTCTGTTCAGCAAGATGTCGGACAAAGAATGGCAAAAAACGATCTTCAAATTGCTGTTTTACCACAACATCTGTCGTTTAATACAAACCATACTGTGTGGCAAAGCATAGAATCTAGTCTTAGTGCTTTAAAAAATGCACATGATAGATGGATGCAAATTGCAAATATTCAAGGTTTTTTAGATAACACCACATTACGACAAGAATATGATAGATTGTATAGTTATATCACACAGCATGATGGTTGGGATTTGGAATCCAAAATACAATACATTATGCAGAATTTTGCTATAACGGATTATAAAAATCGATTAAGCGTATCTCTTAGTGGAGGTGAGCAAAAACGTGTTGCTCTTGCTTGTATTTTGTTGCAAAATGCTGATGTTATTATCCTTGATGAGCCTACTAACCATTTAGATGTAGAAATGGTAGAGTTTTTGGAGCAAGTGTTATGCAAAATATCGAGCACTGTTATTTTTATTAGTCATGATAGATATTTTATTGATAAAGTTGCGACTCGAATTATTGAACTTGAAAATGGGAATCTTAGTAATTTTATAAAGCCATCCCATACGGAAGGTGCTTATCTGGGATATCTGCAAATCAAGCAGCAAATGTTACATAGTGCTCAAAAAGAGCAAGAAATACTTAAAAAGATTCTAAAGAGCGAAGAGCAGTGGTTACAGCGAGGCGTGCAAGCAAGACGCAAGAGGAATGAAGGTCGCAAGGAGAGACTTTTGGCACTTCGCGCGAAAGTAAAGTCTATGCCATCATCTATACGCAATATTACACAAACCCTTGAAAGAACTTTTAACAATCTTGCACAAGAGGATCCTAAGAACAATAAAAAGATTCTCTTTGAATTGCGGGATTTTACAATACGATCCAATGATACAATACTTATTAACACATTGAATCTGGTTATTTCACAAGGTGAGAAAATAGGTGTTGTGGGTAGAAATGGCAGTGGCAAAAGCACATTCCTTAAGGCTTTATTGGGGGAATATCAAGATCAACAGCTTACCAATGCAGCCATTACCATTACAGGCAAACTTATAAAGTCGCCAATACGAATAGGTTATTTTGATCAGCATAAAAAGATGTTGCAAGATTCTAAGACGCTTATTGAGACTTTTTGCCCAAATGGTGGAGATACAATCACTATTGATGGAAAAAACATACATGTATACGGATATTTGAAGCAGTTTTTATTTCCTCAAAGTGAATTGGAGAAAAAGATAGGATTACTTAGCGGCGGTGAAAAATCTCGTGTCGCTTTAGCCCTACTCTTTACGAAACAATATGATTGCCTGATATTAGACGAGCCAACGAATGATTTAGATATTGTTACGATGAATATCGTAGAGGAATATTTACAACGTTATAAAGGTGCAGTGATATTTGTTAGCCATGACCGTTATTTTGTTGACAAAATTGCCCAAAGATTATTGGTTCTTAGGGCGCAAGATTCTACAAAGAATGAGCCCACACATTTTATTTCACATAAAAGTTATAGCGAAATTATTGATCAATACAATGAACTCAAAGAACTCACTTGTGTATATAATGATGAAATAAAAGTAAATTCTGTTAATGTGAAAAATACACGACAAACTACTTGCGATAAATCGCAAGATTCTATTAGGAAACAATCCAAGAAATTAAGTTACAAAGACCAACTAGAATATGATAATATAGAATCTCAAATAGAGGAATTAGAGCGTGCCGTAGCATTATTGGAACATCGATTGGCAACACCCGAAGAATACCGGCGATATGGGGTAGAAAGATTAAGTGAAGAGTTACGTAGCGCACAAGCAGAATTAGAATCCAAATGGCAGAGGTTTGCTGCATTATGCGATAGATGATTTTATAAGTTTATGACAGCTAGAATAACCAATAACTTTTTATAATATTCATATAGATTCTGTACAACATCGTAATTAATGTAGCTACAAATAAAAGGCAATTTATTGCGAATGCAGATAACGACTTCTATACTTTAGTTTATAGCCCATTTTCTCAACAATTGATTGATAACATTCTGAAAATTCTAAAAGAGAGAAGCGAATTTATTGAAAGATTGATTCGCAGATTCCAAATTTGACTAAATCCGACTAATTAACTAAGGCAAATTAGCTATTAATGAAAGGGTATGTCAATAATTCCCATAACTTCAAATGAAGTATTAGGATCAATTTCTGCATGACTTAAAACCACTACAGAATCTACACCAAATTGCTCGAGTTGCAAACTCAATGAGGCTCTGATGTTAGAATCTACAACCAATACCACAGGAGCAATGTTTCTTTGAACGAGCTTTAGGCTTTCTTGTCTCACCGAATCAATGAGTTTTTGCATTTCTGTTGTATTGAGCAGTAAGATTTTATTACCATGTTGATCTTTTAATTTGCTCTTTAAAAATTCAGTAGACGCATCGGAGAATGTTAAAAACTTGAAATTTCCATCTTCAGCTTTAAAAACATTTGTAATAACTCGGGCAAGTTTGGCACGTACATGTTCCACAATAATGGGAATATCATTTTGCACGATAGGAGCTATATCTGTGATTGTTTCTAAGATAGTAAGCATATCCTTGATTGGAATACCTTCATGTAATAGTGCTTGCAAAACACTGCGAATAACGCTTGAGGGGACTTTTTTGGCTTCTTCAATGGCAGTTGGGTATTCGCTTTCGAGTCTATCCATGAGTTTTTTCACTTCGTCTTTAGTGATAAATTCTTCAGCATATTTCTTGACTAATTCACCCATATGCGTAGCAATTACAGTAGCAGGATCAATCACTGTATATCCTTGAATGATTGCATCTTCTTTAAGGTTGGAATCTATCCACATACCGTCCATACCAAAAGCAGGTTCTTTGGTAGGTATTCCATCTATCTCTTTTGTAACCATACCTGTATTCATTGCTAAAAATTTATCAGGCATGACTTCACCATTGCCTATTTCTATGCCTTTTAGAAAGAATTGGTAGGTTGTAGGACCAATTCCTGGATCATCTGTCATGCGAATTTGGGGCATCAAAAAGCCATAATCTCTCGCAATTTTCTTACGGATTCCACGTACTCTTTCTAATAAGTCGCCACCTTGTTCTGCAGCAGCCAAACGTATAAGATGATAACCTAAATGTAATTCTAGGAATTCCACTTTTAGTACTTCATTGATAGCTTTTTCTTCTTCTTTTTTGATTTCTTCTTGTGTTTTTGGGACTCTTTTAGGTGCTTGTTCTTGAATCGCAATTTTTTCTTTAGAGCTTGGCTGTTTTGCTTTATCTTGCGTTTTTGCTTTACCAAAACCACTAAGTAGTTTAGTAATTTGAGAGAAAGCAGATTGTTCATTGTCCTTGTTAATAAGCCATGCAGCAAGCCAAAAAACCATTGATACAAGCATAAGCGGGTATGCTGGGAAACTAGGGGCAAGCGCAAAGATAAAGAGTACAAACCCTACAATAATCAATGTTTTTGATTTTTCTGTTAGTTGTTTTACAAGGCTATTTGCAAAGTTTTCTTCTTCGCCTTTTGTGGTTCGTGTTGCTACAATACCAGTAGCCGTAGCAACAATAAGGGCTGGAATCTGCCCTACAATTCCATCACCAATGGTAAGAATAGTGAAAGTTTCCGCGGCATCAGTCATTGTCATTTTATCTTGAAAGACACCAATTGCAAATCCACCAACGATATTCACAATTGTAATAATAATGGCTGCAATAGCGTCACCCTTCACAAATTTACTTGCACCATCCATAGCACCATAGAAATCTGCCTCTTGTGCTAATTGTTCGCGCCGATTTTTTGCTTCCTTTTCATCAATTAACCCCGCATTCATATCCGCATCAATTGCCATTTGTTTACCAGGCATTGCATCAAGGGCGAATCTTGCTCGTACTTCTGTAACTCTCGTAGAACCATTGGTAATCACAAGAAGATTCACAATCACAAGAATTATAAATATAATGATCCCTATAACATAATTCCCACTTGCTACAAATTCCCCAAACGCTTTCACAATTAGACTTACATGATCTGTGCCTTTGCTTCCTTCGCTTAATATCATTCTTGTGGTTGCAACATTCAATGCGAGACGATAGGCTGTTACAAAGAGCAAAAGAGTAGGAAAAGTAGAAAAGTCCATAGGCTTATTAATGTAGAGTGCAATAAGGATAATCAACAAGGAGAGAGCAATAGAAATAGCGAGTAAAAAATCTAACGCAATGGAAGGCAAGGGGATAATGATAACGGCTAAGATAGCAATAATAAAGACAACGACACCTAAGTCTTTAGATTTGCCAACTAATTTTAAAAAAGGAAAAGCTTTTTGCATGACACCGCTTTTTTGCTTGTCATTACTTGCTATAGCCATTAGTAGTAATCCTTAGTTTTTTGAATAAATATACTTGTAATTCTACCAAAAATATTAAAAAAGTATGTTAAAATACAGGCTTTATTTTGTCATTAACGAATGTTTTTAGGAGATTATTATGGCTATAAGTACAACAAATAAGCAAGAAATTATTACTAAATTTGCAAGAGATACCAAAGATACAGGTTCAAGTGAAGTGCAAATTGCACTTTTAACACATAGGATTACAAATCTTACAGAACATTTAAAACAGAATCCCAAAGACCATTCGAGTCGCTTGGGGCTTTTAAAATTGGTGGGACAAAGAAAAAGTTTGCTTCGTTATCTTAAACGTAAAAAATATGATATTTATATTACTACTATTAAATCACTTAATATTAAAGATAGGATTTGATACTCAAGTTTAATGCAATTCGTTGCATTAAGTAGGGTGAAATGTAGAGCGAGATTAATGCTAAAAGATATTGCAAGTTTAGGAATTAGTCTGCAACCGCTTGCAATTTTTATCATTATCACAATGGCGGCTATCATTTTTTGGTTGCTTATTATGTATTTTTTTAGAAAGATTTTACACTCTGCGGTTTTCGTGCGCTCTCATAGATTACTCGCTAAGACTGAAGAAAAAGAATCTTTCTGTCAATCTGGTGATTCAATATTTAATAGTGATTCGGCGGATTTGGTATCGTCTACGCATGAATCAAAATGTAATAGTTATGTAAATGAAGAAACTCTTGTAGTAACAAAAAATGTTCGAGATAGTTATTGCTTTAAATGTTCTTTTGTTGATTTGGTAAAGTTATTTTTACATGTTTGTATAATACTTTTTCTTGTGTTATTGAGTTTTTATCTCATTATCCATGCTAATGTTTTTCAGAATGAAATAGACAATAAGCAGATTCGTGATGCTTTTACCTTAGAAATCAATTTGCTTGCTATGGTTGTTGAGCACTATCTTGCTACCTTTTCTCTTTGTGTATTTTGTTTGGTATTATGGTACGCGTTAAGCATAATGGATTTTGAGTTTTTTTGTGTGCCCAATATTTTGCTTGTATGTTTTTTTGTTGCAAGTTGCGCATTATATTATTTACATGTTGGATGGATTACTTTATATCCGCTTGCTATGTTAGGTATTGTTTATTTGTTTTTTTTCTTAATACATTGTATCAGCGCAAAACAACTCATGGGAGAAGGAGATATTTGGGTGTGTTCGTCTATGATAGTATTGCTCTCTTCGTTTTTTGAGGAGGAATACAGTATAGTAGCCCAATCTCTTGTTGTTTCTTCAGTTTTAGGCATTTTATCTACTTTTGTAATTTCCATACTTACAAAATATAAATGTCGTTTAATATCATTTAATACTCGTCCTCTGCATATTGCTGAAATAAAGATTCCTTTTGTGCCCTTTTTATTTTTGGGATTCATTCTTGTGAGCTTATTCCATGTTGCTTAAAAAATATATTTTACAAGCAATAGGAGAAATGTTTTTCCCCTTTTTTTTCGTACTCTTTTTTATTTCTTCCATTGTTCTTCTTCTAAATATTGCAGTATTGACAAATGGTATTAAAATTACCGTATCAGATTTAATGTTATTGTATTTTTATGGCATACCTGGCAATATCTTTTTTGTAATAGCCATCACTTTCTATGCAGCTTGCATATTGGGATTGAGTAGGCTTTCTTATGATTCTGAAATGCTCGTATTTTTTTCATTGGGCATTAGTCCTTCTAAGATTATAAAAATCTTATTGCCTTTATGTATTATGGTAACCTCTATTCTCCTTATGTTTTCTCTTATTATGGTGCCTTTAGCGAAAAATGCTTATCGTGATTTTATTGCCTACAAAAAAAACACCATAGATATTAACCTCAAACCTGGTGATTTTGGGCAAAAAATTGGTGAATGGTTAATTTATGTTGATAGTAAAGAGAAGAATTTGTATAAGGGTTTAGTGTTGTATTCTAATGATGTTGCAGAATCTAAAAAAGGACTTATTATTGCGAAACAAGGGGAAATACTCAATCAGGATGGAATTTTAGAGTTACTATTGTATGACGGTGATTCCTATTTAAATAATAACGAATCGCTACAAAAGATACATTTTGATTCAATGGTTGTTCGGAGTATTCTTCCAAATTCTAGTTTGAGTTCAGATGATATTTATGAATATTGGCTTCCAGCATTGCAAGGAGAATTTGGTCGTCTGCGTGCGTTAGTGCAAGCTCTTGCTATTTCATTTTTTCCACTCGCTAGTATATTTTTTGTGTTGTTTTTTGGCATACGCAATCCAAGATTCCAAAAAAACTTTGCTTATTTCTATGTTTTAGGCAGTGGAGGGTTTTATTTATTAAGTATGTATATTCTCTCCATAAAATTACAATTAGCTTGCTTATTGCTTCCTTTTCTTTGGTTTTTTATAGGAAAATGTTATTATGCTCTCTATGTTAAAAAGTACTATTGAGATATGTTATGGATTCCATGTTATATAAGAATATTGCTTGTATTATCGCTTATGATGGTTCAAAATTTTATGGTTTTGCAAGACAAAAGACTCAAGATTCGCAAGTGTATCCGACTGTGACGGGTTTCTTTGAAAATGCCTTAAAATGTATTGGAATTTTTACACATATTATAGGTAGTGGGAGGACAGATAAGGGGGTACATGCAACTTATCAGGTTATTAATTTTCATGCAATACTTTATATGTCATTGTCAAAGATGCAAAAATTGCTTAATGATAGATTATATCCTTTTGTGAGGATAAGAAAAATTTATGAGGTTTGTTTGGATTTTCATGCGAGCTTACATGCAAAGGCACGTTATTATAAATATATTTTTACCCGAGAAGAAATCTTGCCTTTTTACACGCATTATATTGCAAAAGTACAATACGGAAATGTAGAATTATTGCAACAAGCACTGAAACAATTTAGGGGGGAACATGATTTTTCTCTTTTTAAAAAGAATGGAAGTGAGACGAGGCATTTTACGCGTGAGATTCTAAAAGCCAATCTTTTTCCTGCCAAGATTCATAATATTCATTGTCTTGTTGCGCATATTGGAGCGAATGGTTTTTTACGTTCTCAAGTAAGGTTAATGATGCAAGCTGCCATTTATGTAAGTTTGCAAAAAACTTCATTAGATGATATAAGAGAACAAATTAATAATGTGTTAGATTTGGAGGATAGTAGATGTGTGCGCTCTCTAGTTCCAGCCTGTGGGTTATATCTTACAAAAGTAATTTATTAAATTTCTTTAAGGGTATATATGTTTGAGTTACAACCACAAGACTTTAAAAAAGATGGAGATGTTGGTATTTATTTACATTGCCACAATATTTTTTTGTCTATCTCTTTGGGGTTTTATCTTAAGGGGCATTTAAATACATTAGATAAGGCTGATTTTATCATTACTGATGTTGTGAATTTGGAGAAAAAATATACCCATTTGCCCGTGTGCATGATTGGTAGAGATTTATATACGCCTTGCAGCGTTTACGAAATGTTTGCACAGCTTCATGATTTTTACAGCCATGTAAATGCCAAGCAAGTCAGTATTTTTCAACAAGATTTACAGCATATCAATCAGAATGAAAGAAACATAATAAGCAGACAAAATACCATACAACAATCTTTGATATACCAAGAACAAAGGGCGCAGAATGCCCTTATAGAATCTATTAAGCAAGAGAAAATGCGTGAATTGCTTAGAAATACAAATCCAGAATTAAGCGGTCAAATTGAGGTGCTTTTTGATGAACTCTCGCAAAAAATTTATGAAACGCTTAATCAACATGGCAAGAAGTAAATGATGAAACAATATTTTTATATTGCGCGATACGGCATTCTTGTGTGTTTTATGTTTTTCTGTGTGGCTTGTAGCGTTAATAGACAATTGCTTACCTTGCAAGAAAGTAAAAAAATAGGGTTTCTTAGCGATGGAAGTTATGTCTTGCAAGATCCTCCCGCAGGTAAGTCAAGAGTGTATGTGTATCGCGATAAAAGTCCTATAGGTTCTTATTTGGGATATACTTTGCGCATAGAATATGAGCCTAAAAAAAACAAAAAAGGTAGACCAAACTACCAAAATTATCAAGATTCATTGGGATATCTTACAGTAGGACGAACTTTTTTTGCAGATATTTGGGCTGGACATCCTGTTGCCATTAGTGCTCATACAGAATCTACTTCTTATCTCCTTTTTACCCCTATGGATGGGCAGATTTATTGCATAAAAGCAAATATGAAAAATGGTTTTACAATACATAGACCAAACCTTGTATTTGTTGATAAACATACTTGCGAAGAGGCTTGGATTGACTACTTCTCGAGTGAGAATATTGAGTTTCAAAATAAATGGCGCAAATATTATAATGAACAAGCAGGAAGGATTCTTATAGAACCCCCTTTTGCTACCAATACGTCGGAAACAAAAGATTCGTTATAGGTTTTTCAAGCAGCACATAGTGTTTGATTATCAATGAATTATTATTAGATTTCATTGAGCTTTAAAGAGATTCTAAGGGCAAAAAAGTTATAATGATTCCTCTTTCATGCAATACACAAATATACAATACAAGGACGAGAATGGAACAGCAACTCATGTCTCTTGCAATTCAAACTTACAAAATTACTTTATTTTTGTCTCTACCTGTCTTATTTGTTGCGTTAATTATGGGGCTTTTAATTAGTATTTTTCAGGCAACAACGCAAATTAATGAAATGACATTATCTTTTGTGCCAAAGATATTAGCTGTTATCGCGATGATTATTTTTACAATGCCTTGGATGCTTAATATGCTTATGGATTTTACAAAGCTAGTTATTAACATGATACCAAAGATAATATCCTAATCTCAATATAGTGGGACATTATGGAGGTGAAAGAGATAGATTTTACGCGGTATTCAAGCATTAGAATCGGAGCAAAAACTGCCGTTTTTGTTATTGAAAGACATGATGTTGGCGCAGAATTTGTAGAATATCAACCCCACACATTTACTTCAAAATTACCCTCTTATTCGTGTCACAACAAGGTGCAAATACTTAATAACTTAACTTTGCATGTACCTTTAGCTTGTTCTCTTCTGAACTTTGTAGATTTAGCTTCTTGTGTGAGGTATAAAAATGACACGTTGTATGTGATAGGTAGAGCAAATAATTTATTAGTATCACCAAATGTAAGTAATCTTGCAATGTTGGGAGAAAGTTTTAATTATATTTCGGATATAGGCGAGTATATCGAAATGGGTGCTAGTGTCAATAGTTTGCAGGCGTTTCTTTATTTTAAGAAATATGATATACGTGGGCTTGAATTTCTTAAGGATCTACCAGGAGTTGTGGGGGCATTATGCAATATGAATGCAGGTATGAAAGATTATGAAATCAAAGATACTTTAGCGCAACTCAATATTAATGGTCAATGGATAGATGTAGAGCATTTGGGATTACATTATAGAGGAAGAGATTCTAAGGGAATTATTTTTGCGGCAAGATTTCATAAGCAGCAAGGTTTTAGAAAAGCATTACTACATTCTTTTTCTGCTATGCGAAAATTTCATCCTCACAAACCAAGTTGTGGGAGTTGTTTTAAGAATCCTCCAAACAACTATGCAGGTAGGCTATTAGAATCTGTTGGATTAAAGGGGTTTGCTATTCGAGACATTGCTTTTAGCACTAGTCATGCTAATTTTCTGGTGAATCTTGGACATGCTAACTTTGATGATGCTATTGCGCTTATTGGTTTGGCAAAAGAAAGAGTGTATGAACATTTTGGAATCATGCTCGAGTGCGAAGTAAAAATATGCAAATAGATATTGTTGATTCTTCAGGATTTTTACAGAGTGCAAAGACACTAGAATCATGGGAAGAGTTTCAGAGAAATTTACAGCAGATTCCTTATAGAATTGAGAGTTCAAGTAGGGAAAGTACAACGTATTTTGTTTTTCTTGCGAAATATATTTTTGTGAATTTTTGCAATCTCATTCATTCATTTTGTCAAGATTCTGTCATATCAACTGATAAGTTTATTCACAGCCTTTTTATTGAACTTCTTTTTGTGGATAGTGCGGACATACGAGATATTAACTATGAGTATTTAAAGAAGGATTACAGCACTGACGTGTTGAGCTTTCCGCTTCAAATATTACCTTGGAATCCTTATGAGTTTATTACGGCGGATTATGATTTTGTCTTGTGCCCCGTTGCTATTGATGGCACAGCGCATTCCATTCCAATGCAATGTTTGGGCAGTATTATTATTAATACGGATGAAGTACTTCTTCAAGCAAAAGCCCTAAAGCACAATCTCTATGCGGAACTTTCTATTTTATTCATTCATGCTTTTTTGCATTTATTAGGGTTTGATCACGAACGCGATAGGGGAGAGCAGAGAAATTTTGAGAAAGCAATTAGAGAATCACTCAATCTACCCTACGGATTAATTGAGCGAAATATTATGGGTGAAACCTCATAATAATTGCAATGTTTGATAATTTATCTAGTTTATTTGTATGTAAAGACCCGATAAAAGCAAAGGAAATATTTGTAGATTCTAGCTAGCAATCTATGATGATAGCCGGAGTTATAGATGGTAATAAGTTGCAATAGAATGGTATTACACGTAAATCGTTTGATGAATAAAGAGTTTGATATTGCTATTGTCTTTGCAATAATTAGGCAATAGATAAACAATATTCATTGGTAGAATGGGGGATTTCTGTTACTTTGCTTTGCTCTTTTTATTTTTAATTATAAGCTATAATACATCTTCTGATTTTTCATATTTAACACTTATAAGTGCAATCTTTGAAGGATATAACTCATGTTTCATGCAACAACAATACTTGGCTATGTTGGCACAAAGAACAACAAGCCCTATGGAGTAATAGGTGGAGATGGACAGGTAAGTTTTGGTAATTGCATTATGAAAGGTAATGCTAATAAAATTCGTTCTTTGTATGGAGGGAAGATTCTCAGTGGTTTTGCTGGTAGTACAGCCGATGCCTTTAGTCTTTTTGATATTTTTGAAAGGATTCTTGAGGGGAAAAAGGGCGATTTGCTTAAATCTGTTTTGGAGTTTAGTAATGAGTGGCGTAAGGATAAATATTTGCGCAAATTAGAAGCAATGATGGTTGTTTTAGATTCGCAACATATTTATATTTTAAGCGGCACAGGAGATGTATTAGAGCCAGAGGATGGCAAAATTGCGGCTATTGGTAGTGGAGGTAATTTTGCTTTGAGTGCAGCTAGAGCCCTTGAGAGGTTCGCAGATATGCAACCAAGAGATTTAGTTTTGCAATCATTGCAAATTGCAGGAGAAATTTGCATTTATACTAATACGAATATTAAAATTTTGGAGATTACACAATGAATGATGTTTTATTTGCTCAAACACCACGTGAAATTGTTGCCTACCTTGATGAATATATTATTGGGCAGCACGATGCAAAGAGATTCGTCGCTATAGCTTTGCGAAATCGTTATCGTAGATTACAATTACCAGTGGATATGCAAGAAGAAGTAACGCCTAAAAATATTCTTATGATAGGCTCAACAGGGGTAGGAAAAACAGAAATCGCGAGACGCATGGCAAAGATTATGGGGTTGCCTTTTGTAAAGGTAGAAGCTAGTAAATATACCGAAGTGGGGTTTGTGGGTCGAGATGTAGAATCTATGGTCCGTGATTTAGTGAGTGCGAGCATCAATCTCTTGCAAAATAAGAAAAAAGAAGAATCTTATGCAAGCATACAAGATTATATCCTTACAAAAATCACTCAAAGGCTCTTGCCACCGCTTCCGTCAAGTGTAAGTGATGAGAAGAAGCAAGAATACAATGAGAGTTTTGAAAGAATGAAGCAAAAGGTTGCTGATGGCAAAATGGATTCAGTAAAAATCACCATTGATATTGCCAAGCAAGAAACAAAAGTTGATGATGGATTGCCTAGCGAATTGATTAAGGTTCAAGAATCACTTATGAAAGCTTTGAGTGCTAAAAACGATAAAGTAAAACGAGAACTTACTATTAAGGAAGCTAAAGAATCTTTGCAAGTTGAGGCGCAAAATGCCGTTTTAGATTCTGAAGCTATCAAGGCAGAGGCTTTGAAATTAGCCGAACAAAGCGGTATTATATTTATCGATGAAATAGATAAAGTTGCTGTTTCTTCTAAAGATTCTAGCAAGCAAGATCCTAGTAAGGAAGGTGTACAAAGAGACTTATTGCCTATTGTTGAAGGTAGTATAGTGCATACACGTTATGGGCAAATTCGTACCGATCATATTTTGTTTATTGCAGCGGGTGCTTTTCATTTTAGTAAACCTAGTGATTTGATTCCAGAATTACAAGGTAGGTTTCCCTTACGTGTCGAATTACAAACTCTTAATGAAGAATCTCTTTACCAGATTCTTACCCGAACAAAAAATTCCATTATTCGCCAATATCAAGCATTACTTTCTGTGGAAAATATCACACTTGAATTTGAAGATTCTGCATTAAAGGCTCTTAGTAGGCTTTCGTATCATGCTAATGAGAAAACTGAAGATATAGGTGCTCGAAGATTGCATACTACTATTGAACGTGTATTGGAAGATATTAGCTTTTGTGCAGAGGACTATGCGGGGCAAAAGGTTGTTATTACTCAAGAAATGGTAGAAGATAAGTTACAAGATTTAGTTGATAATGTAGATTTAGCCCGCTTCATTTTGTAATGTAGATTGTATGGGTTGTAATTTTCTTATTACGTTTTCAGGAAATTTTTATGAGTATCAAATCTATTAGATTACTCTTTATTATTGGAATTACAATAAATATTATTGCTTCTCTTGTTGAAGTTTTTTCGATTAGAGTTATTTCATACCACCTATTTTTTTTCATTTCTATGGTTGGGCATAGTATTTTTGCAGCAGGTTTGTGGTTTGTAGATAAAGTGGCAAAAAGCTTGCTGTGTAGTTATTATCTTGCTATGATGATCGTAGGCTGCCTATTCTATTGTTTGCAGTCGTATCAATTTAATTCATTAGTGATACTTCTATGCGCCTTGTTTTTTTTATTTCTTGTATTTAAATATCTTAATGGGTTCACACAAGTCAGTGGAAATTATTTATTTATTTCTAGTTTCTACTGCTTAATAGTTTGTTGTATGGTTGGAGTGTGTTTGCTTAAATTTAGCAATGTAGTAGATTATCGTGCGACAGTAAGTTTCATTGTTGGTTTTATGATTTTTCCAGCTTTCATTGTATATATTGTAGCGATTCTTAATTTTAAAACTATTAGACAACGATAAGAAGAAACAATCTAACAAATTATTTAATATAACCTAATTCTTGCATTTTGTTAGTGAGCTGCACCAAAAGAGGACCACCTCTGCTACCTCCACCTCCGTGCTCAATCAGTATTGTGATGACATATTGGGGTTTATCATAGGGGATAAAAGCAGTTATCCAGCTCTGTGAACGATGCCAATAGTCCATATCTGTTTCCTTTTTACGTCTAACGGTATCTTGAGAGATTTTTACTACTTGCGCAGTACCTGTTTTGCAGGCAATCTTTACTTTGCTTCCTTGTGTAGCGCGGTAGGCTGTCCCAGTGGGATCGGAGCAAACTTGATACATACCTAAACGTAAGGCAGGTAGCTTGGATTTCTCAAAATCTGAAAGCACATCTTGGGTTTTTATTTCAATGGGATTTCTTCCTAATTCTTTCACAAAGTGTGGCGTTACTAACTTGCCAGATGCAAGCAGTGCAGTATAACGTGCAATTTGCATTGGAGTACTAAGAAATGATCCTTGCCCTATTGAGGCAACAATTGTATCCCCCGCATACCATTGTTGCGAATAGGATTTTATTTTCCATTCAGGTGTGGGGAAGATACCTGCATTTTCGTATGGTAAGTCTATACCTGTTTTTTGTCCAAACCCCATTTTTGACATAACTGTCGCCATATTTTCAATCCCAATAGTCCTTGAGAGTTTATAGAAATAAACATCAACACTTTCTCGAATCGCTTTGTAGACATCAGCACTACCATGTCCACCCATTTTCCAGTCCCGAAATTTATGCCCATTAATATCAATGAAAGGTGGTGTAGGAATGACGGTGGATTCTGTAATATCTGCAAATTCCAAAAAAGCCAATGCCATACCCATTTTTACAATAGATCCTGGCGGATATTGTCCATTAATGAGCTTATTAATGAGCGGTCGATAGGGATTAGTGAGAAGAGCATGGTATTTTGCATGCGAGATGCCACCTATAAAATCATTAATATTGTATTCAGGATAGCTTCCAGCAGCTAAGATTTCGCCGTTGTTTGCATTCATAATAATTGCAGCACCTTCGAGATTATGAAAGACAGAATCTAGCTCTTCTTGCAGTCGCATATCCAGATTTGTTTTAATGTTGTTGTTGCTTGTGGGCTGATTCTCTTCAATGAGTTGTACTTGTTGATTGAGGCTATTGACTTGAATTTTGCGATAGCCTAGTTGTCCTTGTAGAAATGAATTGTATTGTTTTTCTAAGCCTTGCTTGCCAATGACTTTGGTATATTTTGAAACCGGTTCTATCTCTCTATCCCTTGCATCGCTTGCGCCTATATATCCAATGATATGCGATGCAGAGCTATTGTTTGGGTAGAATCTTCTAGTTGTAGGAGTAATGATAATATTTTTACGTTGCAAAATAGCACTATAAATAATTTGCATTTGCGCGTAGGGGATAAAGTCTATTAAATGCACGGGCGTACGTCTGTAATGGTTGCTGAATTTTTCGTATTTTTCTATTAATGATTCTCTGTTTACATCCACTATATAAGAGGCAATAAAATCAATTTCTTCGTGGTATTCTGATTTTTTTAGTTTATTTTTTAGTGCAAGTGTGAATCCTAAATCATTAATCGCAAGCGGCTCGTTATTGCGGTCTAGAATTTGTCCTCTTACTGGAACGAGAATCTCTGTCTTGAGAGTGTTGTCAAGCGAAAGTTTGGAATAGTATTGGTGTTTTGCTATTGATAGTATATAAAGCTTTATTAAGATAATAGCGAAAACAATTGCAAAAACAACATAAATAACTTTGAAGGTAATAGGCGTTTTTTTCATTATTATTCTTTCACAATAAAGTAGTTATAGGCTAACGCTAGCGCGCAATCAATTATGAGATAGTATGCAAAAAGAGAAGAAAGACGTAGAGCAGGAATACCAAATAAGACATTGCATAATATTGTACCTGCATAATAGATGAGATAGATAGCCGCTGTGTAAAGAATCATAAACAAGAAATTATTACTAAAGAGAGCTTCGAGGCGTTTGGCTATAAAAAAGTATGTAATACAAAATACAATAGGCATAATACCGAAAGTTAAAGATTTATGCAGCTCATAAAATGTTAAACACAAGAATACCAATAAGGATACAAAGAGCTGCTCGTCATTGGAATGTTTATGGAAAATAACAAAGAGAATACCTAACAATGGCGGTAAAAACTGATAAATATCACTCATACTACTATAAATTATGTAGAATCCAACGAATAATATATGAATAATAAGAGATGTGGTTCGCGCTTGTTTGTACATTTATTCCCTCGTCTTTAGTGTATTATACAATACTTATAGAAAACGAGGAGTTCGGCTTCGCTTAAAACCACGTGGCAATGGAAATATCATTCAAGCCATATATTTTACATATCATATCATTACATTTATATTACAAAGGCATATTTATGACATCACAAATAAAACAGCGACATTCTAATCTCCAAAAAGATTCTAAGATTTTTGTGGCTGGGCACAAAGGATTGGTAGGGAATGCGATTGTTAAATCATTACATGAGCAAGGATTCCAAAATATTCTTACGCACACAAAAGATGAATTAGATTTGAGTAATTTAGTCTGTGTAGAGAATTTTTTTGCATTACACCAACCAGAGTTCGTCTTTTTGGCGGCTGCTAAAGTTGGTGGCATTCTTGCAAATACTACTTATCGTGCGGATTTTATTTATCAGAATCTAGCCATTCAAAATAATGTTATTTTTAGTGCATATAAGTATCAAGTAAAAAAGCTTATATTTTTAGGAAGTTCTTGTATTTATCCTAAAGAGACTAGGCAACCTATCAAAGAAGATTATCTTTTGACAAGTCCGTTAGAATACACTAATGAACCGTATGCTATCGCAAAAATTGCAGGCATGAAAATGTGTGAAAGCTTTAATTTACAGTATGGAACAAACTTTCTTTGTCTGATGCCTACTAATCTTTACGGTAGCAATGACAATTTCAATCTTTTTCATTCGCATGTGATTCCAGCACTTATACGAAAAATGCACTTGGCAAAACTTTTATCGCAAGGCAATACACAAGCGGCTTTGCAAGATGTGCGACGAGACTGCGCGCAAACTGCTAAAGAAGCGCAAAATATCCTTGATACATTGTTAATTAGCGACAAAGCTGTAGGAGTATGGGGAAGTGGTAAGCCTCGAAGAGAATTTCTACATAGTAGTGATATGGCTAATGCGAGTATCCATATTATGCAGCATGTGGATTTTGCTGATATTTTATCTCTTAAAAAGCTTAATGTGGCAGATTCAGAGATAAGAAATACGCATATTAATGTGGGCTATGGCAGTGATGTGAGTATCCAAGAACTTGCAGAATTAATCAAACGTATTGTGGGATTTGAAGGAGAGATTTTGTATGATTCAAGCAAGCCCGATGGTACCATGCAGAAACTTATGGATTCAAGTATGCTTGAAAGCTTGGGATTTATACCGCAAGTTTCCCTTGAAGATGGTTTAAAACAGATGTATGAGGATTATTGTAGAAGATTCCCTATTTGTTAAGAGATTTACTTGATTTATTGTTAAAGTTTATGAGAGGATTATAAGAATAGCCTTTTTATCGAACTTTTTGAGAGATTTTGAGGCTATTCAGAATTTGTAGCGCATTAACTGAATGCTACAATATGAAAATGCAAACAACCTCCAACAATCCTAAAGAAAGATTATTCTCTCATTTTGTTTTGAATGTCGCTGCTCTACCAGTGATTCTGATAATATCTTTACCTAGTGTCTTTTTAATCACTTCATAACGTGGCAGCAGGATTGTATCGCATTTATGCTCTTTGATGGCTTGATTGAGTAGTAATGCCTCTATGTTAGGATTGTTAGAGTAGGGCATTTCCGAACTGATTATATTGCCGATAATAAAGTCATTGCTATTAAATTGCATAACATATTGCACATTCTTTTCCATTTTTGTAGCAGCTATTTTAGAGCATCCACTAAATACAGAAGCCAATGCGATAGAAGTAGATAATGTAAAAAACCAAAATTTCATAATTTCTCCTATTAGAGTGAATTTAAGTACTTGCTATGCAAATACCTAATTAATCAAAATTCTAAAAAAAAAAAAAAACTAACAATTTATGTTTCATTTGCATATTTTTGTTTTTATAGATTGTAGTTGTTACTTAAAGTAGCATATTTGTCGGATTTGCGTGTGTTATTCCTTAGATAAATGGCATAGGATTGTGGTTATAAATTCGATATAATATATTTTAATTTTCTATATAAATAAAGAGGAGTTGTTATGCCACTACTTGATAGTTTTAAGGTTGATCACACTATTATGCCTGCGCCAGCAGTGCGGCTTGCAAAGATTATGCAAACACCATGCGGGGATAAGATTAGCGTCTATGATTTACGCTTTTGCAGACCCAATATTGAGATTTTAGATGAGGAAGGAATCCATACAATGGAACATCTTTTTGCTGGGTTTATGCGTGAACATCTTAATGATTCGAGGACGGAAATTATTGATATTTCACCTATGGGTTGTCGTACGGGGTTTTATATGAGTGTGATCGGGAATCCTTGTGAATATCAAGTAAAAAATGCTTGGGAAGCGAGTATGCGTGATATTTTACGCTTGACAAGCAAAGAGCAGATTCCAGAACTCAATATTTACCAATGTGGCACTGCTGCTATGCACTCTCTTGATAAAGCACAAAAAATTGCGCAAGATATGTTAGATAAAGGTATAGGCATTATGGACACGCAGAAATTATTGCTCAAAGAGTTTCAGTCTTAAAAGCCTTAATTATAAAGAAGTTATTGAAATTTTGATTGTATGATTAAGGAGAAGTAATGGGCAATATATTTAAAAAATTGCGTGATTCTATGCCTGCTAGACGCAAACATATTCGTGAATTAAGAGATTCATTAGCAAGGGTAGAATCTAAGTTAGCTTGCGTTGTAAATGAAATCTGCGATAATAATGGATTAGGTAGGCTTGAACTCATGCTTGCGAATGCGCATGTTCCTGTGCAACATCGTCATATTTTTTACAGAATGTTTTCTGCCACTAGAGGCAATGTTAATATTGACAGTGTAAGTAATTTGATTAATGACGGGGGGGGGGGGGCAAGCCTAGTACTTCGTATTCCACAGGTATGAAGAATATTCATACAACAAGTGAAAATACCGACAATAATTTACCAATTTGTATTGATTGCGGCACACACGCGGGGCTAATTACTGATATTATCTTGTTTTGTGGTGGAATTTCCTACGCTTTTGAACCAAACATTTACCTTTATAATATTTTAAAATCCAAATACAATGATAATCCGCATGTTATTCTCAATCAAGCTGCTGTCTCTAATCGCTATTATACAACTGAATTTTTGATGGATTGCGGCGGGATTTTATCACAGGGGAATCGCATTGTAGAAAGTGTTGATTCTACTCAAAAGACCTTTTGCGTGCAAGTGGTAGATTTAAGCGAGATTATTGAGCAACAAATTTTGCCAAAGTATCAGAGAATCTATTTTCTTAAACTAGATGTTGAGGGTGCGGAATTTGAAATTATAGAATCTCTATTGCAAAAGCAGCTTTACAAACATATTGATTTCATTGCTTGCGAAACTCATGAAAGATTTTTTATGGATAGTGATTCTAAAATAAAAAAATTAAGAGATTCTATTAAGCAATGTGGAGCAAACAATATTTTTCTTGATTGGATATAGACTGCAAAGAGTATATATTTAAGTTATATTTAAGCTATAAAGGCATTTTGTATCCTTGCTGTATGGTTTAATGGAGAAATTAAACGTTGCTATTTTTACCCCTTGGTTCGTTGATGTTTGATTACGCATAATATAGGCTATTTGTGGAGAAATTATAGAATCTTGTTTGTATCACATAAATTCATTATTTGATAGAATCATTGGAAGTTACTGATTCTGCAATAGCAAGATTCCGCCAAGTTGCTGACCGAAATTTTTCAAAAGCTCTTCGCCATTTTCCATAGCTTCTTGCAATGACATAGGAGCATTAACAATAGAAAACATCGCTTGCAAATGATGCTTGTGCAATTCTAAATAACCCTTTCCAAGTGTCCCAGCTACGCCAATGACATTTGTGCCTAGTTCAAAGGCTTTTTGTGCTATTCCAATAGGAGCTTTTCCAAAGCTGCTTTGTTTATCAAGGCAACCCTCCCCTGTGATAACTAAATCCGCATTTTGTATTATTTCATCTGCCCTAATTAGCTCTAAGACACGTTTGGCGCCATTTTGTATCGTTGTTGAGCAAAAGGAGGAAAGTCCAAAAACTATCCCCCCAGCTGCACCACTTTTAGGAATATGACGTAACTTTTTTCCTGTGTGTGCTTCAATCACATCTGCAAAATAAGTGAGTTGTGATTCTAAGAATTCTAAATCCCCTTGAAGTATTCCCTTTTGCGTTCCATAGATATAGGTTGCGCCATTGCTTCCTAGCAAGGTATTTTCTACATCGCATAGAATCTCTATTTGCAAATCGTTAGGTTTTATCACGCCAGAAATTTTTTTAATGCTATTGAAGTCTTTTGGGCTTATGCTTTGTGCGAGTATTCTCCCTTGATTATCATAAAATTCTATACCAAGTGCTTGCAAGCATCCCGCACCGCCATCATTTGTGGCACTACCTCCTACGCCCAAAATGATTTTTTTTGCTCCCTTTGTGTATGCATCTAACATCATTTCGCCCAATCCATAGCTTGAAGCATGGATTGCACGTCTTTTATGCGGAGGAGTGAGTGTTAGCCCTGTGCTTTGAGCCATTTCTAAAATTGCCTCATCGTTATGGAGGAGGTATTGTGCTTGAATTTTTTCTCCATAAGGTCCTGTAACAAGAACTTCTTGCAATGTGTGAGGATTGTCTCTATTTTGTGAGTAAAATGCACTAATCAATGCAGTAAGTAAGCCATCACCACCATCGCTTATAGGCAAAATAGTGCAATGAAGGGGGGTATTTTGTTTTATAAAGGCATGTTGCAATCCTTTATGCAATGCCTTACAGGCTTGTAGTGAATCTAGCGAACCTTTAAACGAGTCGAGTGCAATCACTATGTTATAAGGAGATTTGGTAGGCATATCATTCTCCATTTTGTTATTTGCATTGAAAAATTATTTCTCTATGCTTTTGGAGTTCTTCTATATTTTGTATTTGAGTTTCCGTAATGAGATTGAAAGTTTCGCGTGCCTTTTGACAATCTCCACTTTTATAGAATCCCCAAGCAAGACTATCTAAATATTCGCTTGAATCTGGTTCAATGGATACAGCAAGGCTTACATATTGCATTCCCGTGTGTAAATCAATATCATAATCAATCAAGAGATAACCTAAGAAGTTGTAAAAAAATGCGTCTTCTTTATTTGGTTTTTGATTATTGCCCGCCAGCTTTTTATTGCGATAGGTAATTACTTCTTTGAGAGATTTGATAATAGGAGTCAATGTGTGTTGGTTTTTAGATTCTAAGGTTTCATATTGATAGACGGCACTTAAGCCTAAGAAACTCTTTATCTTGGTATCTTCATATAATTCTTTTGCAATAATAAAGGCTTCTTGAAATTGATTGTTAGCCGAATATACTTGCATAAGCATTTCTTTGGCATCTTGTCCTAAAATCATTTGATTTTTCTGTAAAAATAGAATGGCTTCTTGGTATTTTTGGAATTGCACTAGGAAACTAACAAGCAATCTAGCGTTGTCTATATTTTGGGAATTTATGAATCTTTTCGTTAGGCTATCTTGCAATGCATCGATTTGATTTATCTTTGTATACAGAGCGATGAAATTTTGTAGGTTTGTAAGAGATTCGTTGCCTGCAATAAAATTGTTGAGATAGTGTAATGCCTTTTGTATTTCTTGTTTGTTAAAATAAATAGTAACAATTTGGTAGAGTACTTCTTGTTTTATTTTGCTCCCGCTACTCATAGCATCGTTATAAACTATTAGAAAATGTTGTAATGCCTTATCAAATTGCTGTTCTTGTAAATATAAATTACCTAAAATATAATGAAATTGAATATTGGGGTTTGTTGTGATGATTTTTTCTAGCAATATAGCAGCCAGATTGTATTCTCCTTTGCGTATGTGTCCTTCAGCAATGATAGCATTAATGTCAACATCATCTGTGTCATGACTTTGGGCTTGGTATTGCATTGCAAGATGTAGAGCATTCTCAAAGTTTCCTGCTTCATTTTGTATTAAAGCCATTTGTTTTAGGAAATGTAAATCTTTTGTTTCTGCAAAAAGCTCTGCATAGATTTTTTTCGCTTCTACATATTGACCATTTATCCATAAATCTGCCGCTTTAATCATCGCGCTATCTTGCGCTATTTTATTATTGGTTGTTGTTTGCGCGCATATAGTTTGATTGCTTAGTGCAAGGAATATAATTAATAGGCAGGTTGCTGGTAGCCAAGAGGAGTTATTTGTGGAAAGGTTATTTGTGTACATAAGAATCCTTTAAGGGTTTGTGCGAGAATCCTTTCATAGAATAACGCCAATACATCTTTTGACGAGTTCTTGTTGGTTTTCTTTTTTGTTGCTGTGATGTTCCTTATACATATTCCAAAATGGAAAGCTTTGACATTGTTTGGGACGTACAGGATAGATATTGCATTGCATTGAATCCTCATTAAAAAATATACAGCTCATTCCCATTTTTGTATCTTTGCATGCCTTTTCTATTAAAGAAAAACGGTAGCCTATTTTTTTGATATATTGTAGGCACATATCTTCAAAAGGAATATTCAAGAATTGTGCTATTGCCATCATTTCGTCAATACTTAGGAATATATAACCACTTTCACCATAACAGCACTTACCGCCACATTCTAAACATTTGTTAGGATTGAAAGTAAAATTAAATCCATCTTTCTGTATGTGTGATAAATACATCGATGACTGTGAGTTGTGATTGTCTTGTGTTAAAGTTTTTTTATTCATTATCTTCTCTGGACAGCTAAGGGAGTGGCTGATATTGTAGTGAAACTTTATTAATATGCTTTATCAAATGTAATTCGAGGGTCAATTATCATATATAGTATATCGCTGATAATGTTGACAATTAGCCCTATTAATGTAAAAATAAAAAGCGTACCAAATATTACAGGATAATCACGCGAAATAATACTATCGTACCCCAATAAACCTAAACCGTCCAGACTAAAAACGATTTCTATTAAAAGATTGGAGCTAAAAAACATACCAATAAATGTTGCAGGGAAAAGAGAGACTAAAAGCAAACAGGCATTGCGAAAAACATGCCCATAGAGAATAGACGCATTGCTTGCGCCTTTTGCCATAGCAAGCACAACATAAGTTTTGCTAATTTCGTCTAAGAATGAGTTTTTCACCAACAACGTAAGGCTAGCAAATCCACCTATACAGATACACACTAATGGTAAAATAAGATGTTGTAAGTAATCTAAAATCTTATCAGCAAAAGATAATTCTTCAAAGTTTTCAC
Organism: Helicobacter aurati; assembly: GCF_003364265.1. Lineage (GTDB taxonomy): Bacteria > Campylobacterota > Campylobacteria > Campylobacterales > Helicobacteraceae > Helicobacter_A > Helicobacter_A aurati. Next base: position 144,362 of record NZ_NXLW01000002.1, on the reverse strand, counting down.
TAACTAGCCCTTTCATCGGTAGAATGTCCCAAAAACTGCCACCACAAAATAGCATAATTAATAAAATAGCAAAGAGAAAAGAGGGGATAGCATAGCCTATCGCTAATAATGAACTTGTAAATGTATCAAAGCTTGTTCCGTCCTTACAAGCCTTTGCAATGCCTAGCGGAATGCTAATAAGATAAATAATAATTGTACTAAAAACACCAAGAGAAATGGAAGTGGGCATTTTTTCTTTGATAATGTCAATGACTTTTGCCTCACGATAAAAGCTTGTGCCGAAATCCAGTTTGACAAAATTCTCTACCACAAGCCAAAATCTTTGCATAAGAGGTTTATCGAATCCGTATTCTTTACGTAGTTGTTCTATAAGTTCAGAATCTAGTCCGCGTGAACCTTGATAACTAGCAAGATGAACGCTACCAATATTGCTTTCATTCCCTGTTGTATTGCTAAACTTTGCGCTTATTTGTTCTATGGGTCCGCCTGGGGCAAGTTGAATGATAAAAAAATTAATCGCAATGATACCAAATAACGTTGGGATAATCAGTAGAAGTCGTTTGCAAATGTAGAATAGCACAGTGAATATCCTTAGTAATGTTTAGGCTAGGTAATATTACTTTTATTGTTATTGAGTAATAGAAAAACAGAATAATTTTAATTATCTTGAGATTGTTGTTTAGTAATGATTGTTGAAATCCCAGCCTTAACGCTATCTCCTTCTTTTATAGAGGGCTGTAAATTTTTCCCATTGAGGGTTATACGGATTTTTCCTATATTGAGGAATCCGATTTTATCTAAAAACAACGCTTTATCACCATTTGTATGGAGAGTGCAAAATTTAAAACAACGTGGAAAAAGATACATTGTAAGATAGCAATAGTCCTGTTCGAGTAGAATAGTCGCCTCTAGTTTATCGTTTGCACTAAGTTTGGTTGCAGTAGGGTTGTTAGTGATAAAGTAGAATCCATTTGTATGTGATAGAGTAATATCATTTAAATCACTAGGAGCATAGACTCGTGCATTCCATTTTGTTGCTATGTCTATTGTTATAGAATCTTTTTCTTGTTTGAGTTGTGTAACCTTTCCATTAATTGGTGAAATAATACCCTGCGGGTTGGTAGGAATGATGATCTTAGAACTACAAAGCAATAACCAAAAAAGCAAAACCAACAGACTTATGCTAGCTAGTATGTACCAACCAAAGTAGGAAAAAACTAAAGTTATAATGATTAATAGTAACGTTCCTTGTTTGCTTTCAGGCTCAATGACACGCATAGGAATCCCCAGATTTAGAATCTAAAATTTATTTAATGAAGTCAATTATAGCAAAATTATCTTTTGATTTTTAGGTGTTTTGATCTTGAGGATTTATGGAAATTCTTAATCTTGCTGTATAATCATTCAATTTATTTGGAATATACAATGAAAACTTGTGATTATATTCAACACTTTGAATCTTTAGCACATATCCCCTTGCCTTTGGAGCAGTTTTGCAATCTGATACATGGATATTTTCCAGAGTATCGTGAATTATCTTATGAATGTTTTTTTGAGATTCTTCTTGCCTTACACGCGCCGCTTACACGAGAAATTTTTAGACAGGATTCTACGGATTTAGAATATGTTGGCTTGAACACTAAGAGTGTTGATTTAAGTAAGGGAAGATTTTGTTTTGTAGATATTGAAACGACTTCCGCCAATATTGAGCATGGGCAGGTTATTGAGATAGGTGCTATTATTGCACAAGATGGGAAGATTTGTGATATATTTGAGACTTTGATACATAGTCCTTTTGTACCAGATGAAATTACGCAATTAACAGGTATAAATGCACAAATGTTAGAAAATGCTACAAATATTGATAAGGCTCTTAGAGATTTTCGAGCTTTTTTATCTGACTGTGTTTTTGTAGCACATAATGTTACTTTTGATTATTATTTTCTTTCAGATAGTATGTTGTATTATAGTATTCCACCTCTTTTTAATCCAAGATTATGTACCGTCGAACTTAGCCGCAGAGTTATTCCATCAAAAAAACATGCTCTATCTTATCTCAATACGGCATTAGGGATTAATACATTAATTAGCCATAGGGCACTAGCCGATGCTTTTACTGCAATGCAAGTTTATAATATTTGCATGTTGAGTCTTCCAAATCATGTCGCAACCGTGCAAGATCTGATTGATTTTTCTAAGGGTAGAATCGATTATTCTACTCGCGCTACTAGTAAAAGAAATCTCCATAAAAGCACGACTAAATATTTTTTAGAATAAACTATCAGAGATAGGGTTGTTGCTAGATTGATTCTGTTATAACAAGATAAACTTTCTTTCTTGATTACAGAATCGAAAGAAAACATGAAAATTACGAATGAAATGTATTCAGAAGTTTTCCTACAAATATTACTTTCCCACAAACATTACATTGTCAAGTTAGATATTAAAGATATTGAATAAAGATTAGATATTACCTTCATGTATTTCTTTTATCATTTTATCAAATGCTTCTTTTGTTCCTTGTCGTACGGGTTGTAAGAGGCTCACAAGGATAATAGCAATGCTTGCACACAGGAATCCCGGAATGATTTCATAAATTGGGAAATATTTATAAAAAAAGTTATTATGCAAAACAACCACCACTGCTCCTGTTACCATACCAGCAACTGCTCCCATGCGAGTCATACGTCTCCAAAAGAGTGAAAAAAGAATAACGCTTCCAAAAGATGCGCCAAAGCCAGCCCAAGCATAAGCAACAATGCTAAGAATGCTAGAATCTTTATTGGTGGAAATAAAAAATGCTACAAACGACACGATCAAGACACTTGCACGACTAAAAAACATAACTTGCTTAGGAGTAGCATCACTTTTGAGTATTTTTTTATAAAAATCCTCAGCTACCGTGGAGGCTGAAACAAGCAATTGACTACTTGCCGTACTCATAATTGCTGCAAGTAGAGCAGAAAGCAATATGCCTGTAACCCAAGGATTAAAGAGTGTTTGGGACATTACAATAAAGATTTTTTCTGGATCGTTAAATGAGAGGTTGAACTTTGTTACATAAGCTAAACCAAGCATACCTACAAAGCATGCTCCGCATAAGCTTATAATCATCCACGACATGCCAATTACAGTGGCTTTCGGAATATCTTTAGTGGAGCGAATAGACATAAAGCGCACAATAATATGTGGTTGTCCAAAATAGCCAAATCCCCAAGCTACTGCGGAGAGAATACTAAGGAGAGTAACGCCATGAAAAAATGAGAAATGCTCTTTTTCTATCAATGCCTTTGTGATTGTAGAATCTATATTGGTAAAGAAAGCCTGTATATCTTTGTGTAACTGTTGTGATGTTTTTTCTGTTTTTAGTGAGTTATGCAAAGATTCTGCTTGAACCGCAAGATTCTTAAAGCTTTCTTGTGTTTCAGGAATACTTATTTCGCTAAACGTTTTAAGAGATTCTATTAGCATAGGTAAATTTATTAATAGATTTTCTTTGTTGTGTCTACTTTCTTCTAAAATTGTCTTGAAATCTGTATCAAGGTATTGCTGTGTTTTTGCCACTTGTTCATTATGTGTTGTATCGCTTTGATGAATGAGCTGATTTGCCTCATGCAATCCCCCAATATGTGAAAGCATCACAATAGGAACAACAATGAGTGCTAGCATCATTAAGATTCCCTGCAGTAAATCAGTCCAACATACTGCAAGATATCCGCCAAAAAATGTATATACTACAATAATTCCTGCTCCAATCATTAACGAGATTTGATAATCAATAGCAAAGGTTTGCTCAAAGAGCTTTGCCCCTGCAATAAGACCCGAAGAGATATAAAAGACAAAGAAGATAAGAATGACAATAGCCGAAATCAAACGTAAAATATGCGTATCATCGGAGAATCTTGTTTCGAAATAGTCTGGAATCGTGATGGAATTATCCACTACTTCGGTATAGATTCTTAGCCTTTTAGCTACAAGTATCCAATTGATAAACATGCCAACGCTTAATCCAATAGCAATCCAAGCATTTAATAATCCTGCTATATATAAAGCACCTGGTAAGCCCATAAGTAGCCAGCTACTCATATCTGACGCGCCTGCACTTAACGCACTCACGGTTGGCCCCATATCTCTGCCGCCAAGGAAGAATTGTTCTGGGTCTTTTGTTTTTCTCCAAAAATAAAAACCAATTCCTATCATAATTAGGGCGTATAGTCCAAACGTTGCGAATATAGGAAAGCTTAAGGTTTGTACCTCTAATGTATTTGTCATGACATCTCCTCGATGGATGCTAGAAATTAAATTATAAAATCAAACAAGTTAGAATATTAGGATTAGAATCTCCGTGTGTTTACAAATTATTTGATAAATTTTTCATAAAAACTACTTATAAAGATAACTAGAATGATAAAAGGAATAATATATTTTACATAGTAAAACCATATATCAATTATCTTAGCATATTTTTCACTTCCATTAAGAATTTCTTTTTTTGCTTCGTCTTTAAGTATCCAACCTACGAATAATGCACAACCTAGTGAAGTAAAAATAAAAAATATAGTAGCACTAATATCATCAAAAGCGTCAAAAATACTTTTCCCTAATATGTGGATATCGCTCCAGACATTATCGCCTAGGATTGATGGGATATTACCAAGTAGAAATGTAACGCCAAGCACAATGAAAACCGCTAAATTTTTCTTCATACCAAATTTTTCTTCCAATACCACAATTAAAACTTGAAAATTAGGCAACGAAGTTGTAAAAGCAGCAAGCATAAGTAGACAGAAAAAGGCAACCATAAAGAATGTCCCTCCGTGCATTTTAGAGAAAACGATAGGCAAACTTTCAAAGACTAAACTAGGTCCAGCATTGGGACTTACGCCAAAAGTAAATAATGAAGGGAAAATCATAAATCCAGCCACGACTGCAATCAACGTGTTTACAATGCCTGTGATAACAGAAGTTTTAATCAGTTGTTCTTCTTTATGTAAGTGCGAAGAAAGGGTAATCATAACCCCAAATCCTAAAGATAAAGCAAAGAAAACCTGCCCTAACACTGCAACAAAGAGTTGTGGAGTAATTTTAGTAAAATCAGGGGTGAGGTAATAAGTAATTCCTTCCATCGCGCCAGAAAGTGTAACATTACGTATTACCATGCCAATCATAATTAAAAATAATAAAGGCATAAGAATTTTCGCGACTCTTTCGATACCGTTAATAACGCCTCTTGTTAGCACGATATAATTTGCCACTACGAAAATAAACGTAGCGATACTAATTGCTAGAGGAGCATTAACTACATTGTTGCTATAAAATTCTTTTGTAACGTTTGCACTTAGTTCATGGGATAGAGAAAGATTCCCAAAGGTGGTATGGTAGATGTAATTTAAGACCCAGCCACCAATAACCATATAATACGACATGATTCCGAACGCACCAATTAAACCTGTTATTCCTACGATTTTCCAAAGAGGTGAAATAGGTTTGCCGTTAGCAATGCCACTAAAGCAATCATAAGAGTTTTTATGCATTCTTCTACCAATAGCATTTTCAACGAGAATCATAGGTATTCCAACAACAATCATTGCAATACAAAAAACAATTACATACGCACCCCCACCATTTTGTCCAACGAGATAGGGGAAGCGCCATGTTGCGCCAAATCCGATAGTTGCTCCAGCAACAGTGAGAATGTAAGCAATTTGAGAGCTCCAAACTGGTCTTTGCATTGATATGTCCTTAATGTGTCAATAAAATACTTATATCATGAAAGGATTTTGTAAATATTTGTGAGATTGATGGAAATGAATAATATCAAATCAAGGAAAATTACTAATAGTAACATTTATATAAGATTCGCTAAATTTTTAGGAAAAATAAATGACATTTTGTGAATTTTGTGGCTCTCAATAATTGAGTACCCGAATCATAGGATTGCAGATTTTCATAGATTAATACAGAGTTGATTATAGGTTATCGATGCGAATCATAAAGGGTGATTCTATAATGTCTTGCAACGTTGCGAGTTCGTTTAATGCTTGCTGTATTTGTGATTCTGTACAAATATGGGTTGCGAGTAAAAGATAGGCATATTGCGAATCTAAGTTTTTTGGATTTTTTTGGATAAGAGATTGAATTGAGATGTTATGTGTAGCAAAAACATGCGCAATATTTGATAAAACGCCTAGCTTATCGCAGACTTTCAGCCGTATATAATAACAACAAGAAATCTCTTCTCTCCGTATAAGCTTAATACTTTGGTTCGTATTGTGGTGTTCGCACATAGCATAGCCTAGCATTGGTTTATTAGGCGAAGTGGATTGCGTGGGGATATTGCTGTCAGATAAAACTTTGTTTCGCGCAATTTCAATAATATCACTTACTACCGAGCTAGCCGTTTCATTTCCTCCAGCCCCAGCTCCGTAATAGAGCATTTCGCCGACTTTATCGCCAATCACGCTAATTGCATTCATCACGCCGCTTACTTTTGCAAGCATACAGCTTTTTGGTATCATACATAAATGCACTCTTAGCTCTAATTGATTCTGTATTTTTTTGGCTATTCCAAGCAATTTAATTTCATATTCGCTTTCTTTTGCAAAATTAATGTCTTCTAACGTTAATCCTTCAATGCCCTCTACAATAATGTCGTCTATTTTTGTATTAATACCGTAAGCAAGCGAGGCTAGAATCAAAAGTTTATGCGCGCTATCACTGCCATTAATGTCAAGAGAAGGATTTGCCTCTGCATAACCTAATTCTTGAGCTTGTTTTAGAGCAGATTCGAAATTTGTCGCTTTTTCGCTCATTTGGGTAAGAATATAGTTACTTGTGCCATTCATGATACCGCGAATACTTAGAATGTGATTGGCACATAGTCCATCGCGTAAGATTCTAATAATAGGAATACCACCGCATACGCTTGCTTCGAATCCAATAGGAATGCCATTGCTTTTTAATTCTAAATCATGTCGATGATAAGCTAACATAGCTTTATTCGCAGTTACAAAGGCTTTATTGTGTTGCAGTGCTTGGAGCGCAATAGAGTAGGGTAATTCAATGCCTCCCATAAGCTCTACGATAATTTCTATATCTTTGTCTTGGAGTGCTTCATTTATATCTGTGCTTAAGGGAATGGAGAGATTTTTATTGTCTATGTTACGTGCTATGGCAATTTTTGGAATAATTTGCGCGCCAGCTCTCGCGGTAATAATATCTTGATTGTTTTGCAATGTTTCTATGACGGCTTTTCCAACCGTACCTACACCCAAAATAGCGATAAAGATTTTTTTCACTTTGAAACCTTAGAAAGAAATTTGAAGAATTATACTTAAAGTTTCATAGCTTATTTTCAGAATCTATATATTTCTCTTAAAATTCTTATTAAACTTTTTGATATTCAAAATTTATTGTAGTTTTATAACTTTATGCTTTAATACTTGGTTATAATATAATAAATAAATTTTATGAAAACAGGGGGTTACATATAATGGGTGAAGTGATTTTATGTATAGATGATGAAGAGAATTTACTGGATTTATTGGAGCTTAATCTTAGTGCTGCATTGAGTAAAAGGGGCTTTGAAGTTATTGGTTGCTTGAATACCGCTACGGCTTGGCGTTTTATTCAAAAAGAACGTGTAGCACTCATTCTTTTAGATAAGAATCTCATTACTGAAGATGGTTTACATTTTGCAAAAAGCCTCAAGGATTCTGGTTATGATATACCACTTATTTTTCTTAGTGCTCTTACGTTGTCTACCGATAAAGTTTCTGCGCTATATTATGCCGATGATTATATTGTTAAACCTTTTGATTTTGAGGAGGTTATAGCTCGTATTCTTGCGGTGTTACGTCGTTACAATAAAAATATTTTTCAAAAAGTTATTAAATATAAAGAAATCACACTCAACACTTCCACTAAAGAACTTTGCGTTGACAACTTAGAAATTATTCTAAGTCCGCTTGAGACGCGCATTATGTCTTGTTTTATGCAAAATGGAGGGCAGATTCTGACTAGAAGCTTTCTGCTTAATGCTGCATGGGGAGATGAGAAAGACTATCATGAAAATAGCGTTAATGTAGCTATCAAAAGATTGCGTAAAAAAATAGAAAGAGAAACCAGTGATATTAAGATTAGGTCTATTCGAGGAGAAGGATATAAATTATGTTAGTCCTTTGTATTTGTTTTTTCATTGGAAGTATTATTCTTTTTATGTATGAATATATGGAACTAGCTATTGCGTTAAATTGCTTGGGATTTATTTGCGCTGTTATCTTTCCTATCGGGAGATTGTTCAATTTTAATGTTACTAATCGATTTGGGAAAATAGCTTTTCCGTCATGTGTTTTTCGATTTAAAAAATTTTTGTTTACCGCAATATCAAAAAAAAAAAAAACACCCTTCTACTTTTTTAATACGCAATTCTGACAATCAGCAACGTTCTGACGATGAAGATATCAAAAAGATTCAATTACTCTCTACCATATCGCATGAAATAAAAAATCCTCTAGCTATTATTCGGGCTAGCGTGGAGACTTTACAAAAGCTAGATACAAAAATCGCACCTAGCATGCAGCAGGATTTGTTACACAGAGTGTTGTTTTATACTAAAAAAATCACTACTCTTTTGGATAAACTAAACCTGACTGATAGGTTCACTCATAATTCAATAATAGTTACTATGCAGAGATTTGATGTTTTTGTGTTTTGTAAAGAGGTTATTGCTGATGTAAGAACACATGTTTTGCAAATTGATTATCAAGAGAAGCAAATCATATTGCGAGGCATACATAGAGAAATCATTGCAGATAGAATCTTGTTAGAACAAATGCTTAGTAACCTTATATTCAACGCTTTAAAGTACGCAAATTATAAAGTAACAGTCTCTATTACGGAAGAGTATATAGAAGTGCTTGATGACGGTTATGGAATGGATGATGAAGAAATACCAATGATTACTCAAAAGTTTTATCAAGGCAAGAATGCGGTATGCAATAAACACTCGCTAGGACTTGGATTATTTATTGTGCAGCAAATTGCCAAGATTCACAGCACGAAAGTTCAATTCTTTAGCAAACGTAATAATGAAGAAGGGCTGTGTGTGCAGTTTTTTATATGATGCACTATCGTTTTGTTGATGAATGTGCGAAGCAACAATCAATCAAGATTACTTTACATTTATGGATTCTAAATAATAGAATCTTTTGTTTAAAGATAGATGATTCTTGTAGGAATGAGCAATTTTATGCACAGTGAAGTCGGATTATTTTCTGCTACAATGAATGATTTATGATTCACTAGGAAAAATTATGTACAGTTCAGAGCTTGTTTCATTTAGTGTTCTTGCGTTATTGATTGTTGTTGCACCTTATGTTAGCCGTTTTACTCGCGTGCCTGTAGCTGTTATCGAAATTATACTTGGCGCATTAGCTTGTTACTTTGGGTTATTTAAAGATTCAATGGTTCTCAATACTGTTTCGCATGTGAGTTTCCTTTATTTAATGTTGTTAGCTGGTATGGAAGTTGATTTACGTGGTTTTAGTAAATTGGGTAAGGTTTTTTACAAGAAAGCTGCGTTGTATTTTATCATTCTCTATGCTTCTGCTGGAATCATTGTATTTGTTTTTCAGTTGAAATGGATTTATATTGCCATCTTTCCTGTTATGAGTTTAGGCATGATTGTAACTCTCTTGAAAGATTACGGCAAGAATCACGAATGGCTTAATGTAACATTAAAAATTGGTATTGTTGGTGAATTAATCAGTATTGCTGCTCTTATTATGGTGCAGAATGGCTATTCGCAAGAGCATGCTCATTCCTCTTGGGGATTCTATAAGTCATTTGTTTTACTTGGAATCTTCGTTGTAGTTTTTATTTTACTTTTTCGTATTGGAAAAATCATTTTTTGGTGGAAACCTACTATTAAATTGTGGTTCATGCCAACTAACGATAACTATAATCAAGACATTAGATTTAGTTTCATGCTTTTTTTTGTATTAATTGGAATCACGACCTTTATGGACATAGAAGATGTTTTGGGCGCATTTTTAGCGGGTATGGTTGTAGCTACTTTTTTTGCTTATAAACATGATATGGTGCATAAGCTCAACGATATAGGTTTTGGTTTTTTTGTACCCCTCTTTTTTATTCATGTTGGTTCTACGTTGAATCTCAATGCAATTTTGCATGATTATCGTATTGTTCTTTATGGAATTTCCATTGCTTTTGCCATGTTATTACTTCGTTTGATCGCTGCCTATTTGGCTTTTGGTTCTTATTTTAAAAGTATAAAAAATACTACACTTTTTGCGTTAAGTGGTTGTATTCCGCTAACATTTTTAGTTGCAATAGCAAAAATAGGATTGGGTTTTGGTGCAATTGGGGATTCGGAGTACTATTCTCTTGTTATTGCTGCGGCATTTGAGGTGATATTTTTTACGATTTTTATCAAAATTATTTTTTATTCATCGCATAATCAAAAGATGGCTTAGTCAGTGTGATTTATCGCCTGTTTTTATTATGTGCAGTTTTGGCATTATTCAGGTTGATTTGCAGAGTGTGTATGTCCGATCCTAAACGAACCTTTATTAATAAAACACCAGATTGCATTCTGTCGTAGGGGATAGCGATAAAACCGCCTTTTGTATCGCTTTGTGTAAGGGTATTTTTACGCAAATAGTTAGCAATAAGAATCTGCTTTGCCTTTCTTTGTAATTGGGCATTTTGTGCCGCTTGTATATTTACTCTTGCGAAAGAATAATCATAGAATCTATATCCAAAGCCCCTAGAAAAATATAACGGAAAAGGAGAGAAATATGACACAGAAGAAAAGAAAGGATCAGTTATTTGTATATTGTCTATTTCAATGTCTTTACCATAGGCATAGAGTGCATCACTAAGGTTAAGATTATATTTAGGTAATTCTTGGAATCTCAAGACATGAAGAGACGTGTTATTATTTTGCACCGTGATATTATTAGTGTCAAATGTGAGCTGTTCATTAGTAAGATTCTGCCCGGTGATATATATCAGTAGCGGTTCGTTATCTATTCCTCCAATTTGCTGTTGAGCAATCTCAAATTGCATTTTGCTTGTTGTGTGGTTGCTTTGGATAATTGCTATCCCATTGTTATAGCTCACAATATTTTGTGGGTTAACGTTTAATGTTGTACAACCGTTGAATATTGTCAAACAGAGAATAAATAGAAAATAATAAATGAGCTTTATTTTGTGTATTTTATGGAGATTTGGCATAGTAAAACCTCTAGTGAATTTTTGATTTATAGTAGTGTATTGATTTTAACAATATGCTATAATTTGCCAATTTTCTAAGCAAGCTTATAATTCATGTTTTATTCTCTAACTATACATACTAATTATCAAAGGAATGCTGATGCATAATTCCTACGCAAACTCTGTTTTGCGGTTTTTTAAGCTAGTCATGTTGTTATGTTTTGCTATATGTTTTGTGTCTGTAACTTATGCACAAGAGGACTTATCAGCGGTCATTAATAATATGGATATTGAAGAAGAGCAACAAAACAATGGAAGAGCGATTCAGCAAGATTTAACTCCAAATATACCATCAAAGATTCTAAGGCTTGAGATTCTTAGCGATGTTGATTCTTTTACAAACGGGACATTTTATGTTGGGCAATATATTAATGTTTCTTATCGAGTCATGTTATTTGATGACGCGAGAATTGTTTATACGGAGTTTAATCCCCCACTAGAGCAGCTAAATACCACGAATCAACAAGAGCCAGCAAATAATCCGAGTGTAGCCCTTATAAAAGATACGGGTTGGGAAAAAGAAGGTGAATACTGGAATATCAGTTATACATTTAAGATTCTAAAAACCAAAGTTACAATTCCGGCTTTAGTGGTGCATGTTCAAAATAACAATATCCAAGACTCCATGCAAACGCTCCCTATTTTATTTCAGGCGCAAAGTCTTTCAAGCAATCCTCTTTTTAGCAACGTTATAGCAAGTAGCCTTAAAGTAATCGACTATACTCTTGAAGAGTATGACAATAAAAATAATATGATTCTCATTGAGCTAGAAGGCAAAAATAGTAATTTGGAAGATTTTTCTTTACGCAATGTCAAAGAGCAAGAATTTGGACAAGGTACGAAATTTGGTAGCGATTTAGCAAGGGCTAATGTGCTTGCTTTGATACCTAAATCATTGCAATCAATAAATTTCAGTTATTTCAACATTGACAATAAAGAATTTAAAGACATTAGTATTCCCAACAATATTAATGTCATAGCCGCAGATGAACATGTAAAAGAAGACTTAAATCCTAAAAATTCATTTCTGGGCTTTATTAATCTTAGTATCATCTTTTTACTTATTATGTTTTCTTGCTTAACACTCGTGCAAAGATCGTACTTTTTTGCAGCTATTGCTCTTGTCTTGCTTGGTTTATTGATTTATAGATTCTTTTCTAATACTTACACTATTAAGACTTTTCCTAATACTAAAGTTCTTATTTTACCAACAACACATTCTACTGAATTGCTCACTATTGTTAATCCAGTCAAATTGCAGGCTATTGATAAGAAAAACGGTTTTTATAAGGTTCATATTAATTCTAAAAAAGTCGGTTGGATTAGTAAAACTCAAGTAAGATAATTTTAAAGGCATATATTGATGAATATTAATAAACTTAGAGGATATGTTGCAACGCTTTCAATTATGATCGGGCTTGCAGCTATTATTTGTTTTATGGCGATTTTTCGCAAAAATAATGGAAGAGGCGCAAGAAAATATTCTAAGCTTTTTTTTACTTTTAATCGATTTACAATGGAAAAGATAGGAGAATATGATTTAGAGGCAAAGCTCATTGTAGTAAATCACCAAAGTGCTTCAGATATTATCTGTCTTGAGGGCGATCATCCTCTTAATATTTGTTGGGTAGCAAAGAAGCAGTTAGGTGAAATTCCATTTTATGGATATTCCGTGAAGATTCCTGAAATGATACTTATTGATAGGGAGGATAAAAAAGGCATCATCCAATTATTGCGCGAAGCGAAAGAGAGAATAGCGCAAAATCGTCCTATTGTCATTTTTCCTGAAGGTACAAGAGGACCTGGAAACAGAACGTTTTTACCCTTTAAACCCGGTGCCAAGATTCTTGCTGAAAAGTTACGACTTCGGGTGCAACCTATTGTTTTTGTGAATACAAGAAAAATATATGATACTAATCCTTTTTGTAGTCAGAAGAATATAGCACGCGTGGTTTGTATGCCTGCATTTATGCCTGAAGCAGGTACCGATTGGTATGAAAAATTAGAGAAAGAGATGTTTGTAGTGTATTGTAAACATTATGACGAAATGAATCCTGAAGAATTATTGCAGCAGTGATATTGAGATAAAAGAAAAACTATTGAGTATCAAGCAATGGGTTTTTGTTGCGTGATTAATATACGAACCATTCGCGTTTTAATTTATTCAAGGTATCAATTTCCTTTTTTAAGGCAGTAACATGTTCGTCAAGTATAGTAAAGAGGCTCATGTTGAGATTTTCTGGCATGTCGGCACTCCCTCTTTTTATCATTACATATTCCTCTAATGTAAGTTTTGCCATTCTCAAAGAAATAGTGATTTCGTCTTGAATGTTTTCGATATTTTTGATAATTTCATTAATTCGTTCGAGCATATTGTTCCTTTGGTAATTGAATCTTTTCAATAAATGGCTATTCTATCATAAGAATAAGAATGCTCTTTCGTTTCTTAAGTATAATTGCGATAAAACTATTTTGAAAAAAGGAAATCTATGTTGGTGGTCTTTGATTTTGATTCAACACTTCTTGATGGGGAAAGTATTGATATATTTGCAAGGCGATATAATAAAGAATCAGAAGTTTCTTCTATTACGCATGAGGCTATGCAGGGTAAAATAGACTTTTTTCAAAGCCTTACTCAACGTGTTTCTTTATTGCGAGGTATGCCTTTAGAGACAATTTACCATAGTATTCATCATGATTTTCACCTTATGAATGGGGCTGTCGCATGCGTACAAGAATTACGAAGAAAGGGGCATACTGTTGTGTGTTTCAGCGGTGGATTTTCTCTTGTTACTGAGCATTTTAAAGATATTTTAGGGCTTCATACAACTTTTAGCAATATTTTGCATATTGTGGACGATAAGCTTACTGGACAGGTTGGTGGAGCTATGATGTTTGGAGATTCTAAAGGCGTTATGTTATTGAATTTGCAACGTATTTTGGAAGTGGATTCTAAAGAATGTGTAGTTGTTGGAGATGGCGCAAATGATTTATCGATGTTTGCACATGCAGAAACAAAAATTGCTTTTTGTGCAAAAGAGATTTTGCAAAAATCCGCAACACATTGCATAGCCAATAAAGATTTACGGGAAGTTATTGCTATTGTAGAGAATAGAGAATCTTGCAGCAGATAAGGCAATAATTAATCTTTTTTTGCTAGGAATAAGGCAAAATTTACCCATTTAAACATAATTTCAATACGATTGAATCCGGCTTGCTTTAGCATAGCAATGTTTTCTTGTGTGCTGTATGGGACAAGAATATTTTCTAATGCTTCTCGTTTTTTGTAAATTTCTTTTTGACTGTAACCTTTTTGTGCTTTGTAATTATAGTAGCAAGAAAGCATTTGAGATTCAAGCTCTTTGTCTTCCGAAATAACTTTTTCAGCAAAAATAAATATTCCTCCATTCTCTAATGATTCATAAATTTTTTTTATAAGTCGTAATCGTTGTGGTGGTCGAATAAATTGCAATGTGTAATGGGCGACAATGACGTTACATGATTGAAAGTGGTATTGCAGTAAGTCATAGCAAAAAAATTGAGCACGAGAATTTAAAGCTTGCGCTTTTAATTTAGAATGGGCAATCATAGCCTGCGAATTATCAATGCCATACAGACGTAATTTACGCCATTTAATGGCTTTCAAAGCTTCGTCAAGTTGCAAGAGAAAGTTTCCTGTTGAACTTCCCAAATCATAGATTGTGATAAGTTTTGGAAGCATTGTCAAATCAACCGTAGTTTGCGCGTGTTTAGATTCTGCATGTGAATCTCGCGTAGGAAAATATCCTAAATGTTGCTTGATGAAATAAATTGATAATTGAATTACTTCATAATAAAATGGAATTGAACGTTCAAGCATGTCGTCAAAAACACTTGCCACAGAGCTAGTGAATTCGAATTTTTGTATACACTCTTTTGCAAAAAATGTGTCTTTCTTTTTATCTTGTTGTGTGGAAATTGTGTTGGATTGCATACCCAAATCATGTTTTTCTTGATGAGTGTCTAGCGGAAATTTGTTCTGTTGTTTAGAAGACGCTGTGTTATCTTCCTTATGCGGAGAGGTTTTGTTTTTGTTGGGTTTAGGAGTGTTGGTATGATTATGGTGAAGTTTTGTTTTATTAGAGGAAAGGTTACTAGCTTTATAGTCTTGTAGTTTATTTTTTGTAGAATCTTTTGTTTTATTGTTTTGCATAATTTTCCTTTTATGTTGGGTTGTATTAGTAGTTTGATTCTACTTCGGTAAATACTTTGGTTAATCCTAGAAATTGTAATGTCGACATAACGTCTATGAATTGTTGGACGCTAGCGTCTTTGTCCGCTTTAAGAATAATATTTGTTTCGATGTCAAAGTTACGTAGATAGCTAAAGAGGCTTGCTTTATCCACAACTTGAGAATCAATGTAGATATTTCCTGCTTTATCGAGAGCGATATGGACTTGCTTAGATTCTGCACTAACAGATGGATTGTCATCGACTTTTGGAATCTGTATGGGAAGTTGAGAACTTGTTGTAAAGGATGCGCTGACTAGCACAATAACCAATAAGACCAACATAATATCAATAAACGGCACAAGATTAAGAGAGTCGATTTTTTTCATTTCCATCCTTCCATAGAGTTTGATCGTTTTTTCCTTAGTTTAGACCATTTATTTTGCTTACCTTGCATGTTTGTTATAAACTATAAAGATTCCATTCCAGCTTTTGGTTCTGTCCTTTGTATTCTCGGTGCTTTATGGATTTTTGAAGCAAAATCTTTTTCTTTTACATAGGTATAGGCGGGATTCTTTTTATCTTTTATTAGCTGATTAATTGTTGTATCTTCATTATAATCAAGTCTTGGATTATAGGTTGTTTTTTCAGATGGACTCATAAAAATATCCCAATTTGTTAAAATAACTTCAGTTTTGCGTACCAAGAGATTATAAAATACTATACTTGGAATTGCTACTATTAATCCTAAAGCGGTAGCACGTAACGCCATTGCGAGTCCGGACATAATCGTTTTCGTATCGAGGATATTGTTTTCTCCAATCGCGCTAAAAGTAAGCATGATTCCAATGACTGTCCCTAACAATCCAATATATGGCGCATTTGAGCCAATTGTTGCAACAAGAGTTAATCGTTTGTGTAAATCTAGCTCGAGTTCCCTTTTGTCTTGATAATCATTTAAGCGAATAATAGAATAGAACCATAATCTTTCTATTCCAATCGCAATGACTAATAAACTCAAGAATATAAGGAATCCAAAAATCACATAATCTATGTAAGTTGCGTAATTTGTCATTTTTTCCATTACATAATTCCTCAATTACCGATAAGCCTTCATGTTTGCTCTTGCTTCTTTTTCCAATTCTTTACGTTTTATAATCTCGCGTTTATCATATTCTTTTTTTCCTTTTGTAAGTGCTATGATAATCTTCGCCTTGCCCTTCTTATTAAAGTATATCTGCAAGGGCACGATACTCAAACCTTTCTGACTAACTTGCCCCGAAAGTTTATCAATTTGTTTTCTGTGGAGCAATAATTTTCTTATTCTTTTTTCATCTGGTTTAAAGTAAGGATTTGTGTTCTTCGAGAAGCTTATGTGCATACCAAACACAAAAGCTTCTCCATTGACGATTCGCACAAAACTTTCTCTAAGATTTACTCTACCATTTCGTAGTGATTTTACTTCGCTCCCTTGCAGCACAATGCCCGCTTCAAGTTGCTCAAGGATAAAGTAATCATAATAAGCTTTTTTATTGCGAATTGCGATACTCATTAGATTAGGCAACCTTTTAATTAAGATTTTAATTAAGAACTTTATGGAATCTTAGCATTTAATAATAACGAAAAAATACTATTTTAGCAAAGGCATTTAAATTTCTAATCTCTTAAACAGCATAAATTTCTGTTATACTTATATATTTGCAACACTCTACAAGGTATTAATTATATGGAAAAAATCTTAGATATAGTTGAGGCAATAGCTTCAGAAAATGATTTGCCCAAAGAAAGAGTTATAGAAGCTATCAAAGAATCTATGATTAATATGGCAAAAAGAGAGATTGATGATTTAGCGAATTTTGCTGTCAATCAAGATAATGTAAATAGGGATTTGCAGCTTGTGCAGAAAATGATTGTTTGCAGCGATGAGGATTTTGATGAATCTTTAGAATCCACTCATATTCCGCTTAGCCAAGCAAAAGAACTTGTAGATAGTGTAGAAATCAATGATGAGCTTGAATACCAAATCAATCTCGAATCTATGAATAGAAATGCGGTAAATCAAATCTTTCATGAAATATCCCATCTTGTTCAAAGAATCAGCGAAGAGGAGGTATTGAAACGGATCGAAAAAGATTTGCATTGTATTGTATTGGGGAATGTGATTTCGGTAGATAATGTTGGGAATACATCTGTTGAAATTGGCGAGAATCGTGCTATCTTGCCACTTAAAAATCGCATTAAGGGAGAACAATTCCAGCATGGTCAAACTATTCGTGCTATTTTGAAATATATTGGAATTAATCGAAATGGCATGAGAATTGAACTTTCAAGAACCACGCCTAAATTTTTGGAAGAATTACTGAAAATGGAAGTGCCAGAGATAAAAGACGGTGAAGTACATATTCATAAAATTGCAAGAATACCAGGAGAGAAAGCAAAAGTAGCCCTTTATACCAATAATCCTAAAATTGACCCGATAGGTTCTGCGGTTGGGACAAAGGGCGTGCGCATTAATGCGGTAAGCAAAGAATTGCATGGTGAAAATATTGATTGCATTGAATATTCAAATATTCCTGAAGTATTTATTGCAAAATCGCTTGCGCCTGCACAGGTTGTTTCTGTCAAGATCCATGCTGATTCTTCTGTCAATAAAGAAAAATTACAAAAGGGAGACAAACCTATGGCGGTTGTACATGTTCTACGTTCGCAAAAATCCAAAGCCATTGGTCGATCGGGTCTTAATATAAGATTGGCAAGTATGCTTACTGGTTATGAAATCGAGTTGATTGAAATTCCAGATAGAGAAAATTTATCAGAGCAAGTTTTAGAAAACCAAGAAGCGAAACGTAACATAATAGAATCCGTTTTTTCGTCCAGTGGAATAGATTCTAAATCATTAAATAATGTAAAGCCTGAAGAAAAGAAATTGGATATAGAGGCACTAAAGTCGCTATTTAAAAATTCAAATATGGATGACAATAGTAAGTAATTACAAAATATTAACGTGTGAAATTTTATTTTCATAGTTTACAGTTTGGCAGACATAGGATTTTGGTTGTTGATTGAAGTATATATTTGCTTCTTATTTTCTCTTATTCTTTCCAAAGTAATATATAACTATCAAGCGATTCAATGCTTGCCTTATGCAATCAAAGTAGCGAAAAAGATGGGAAGCTCTACCTTGTATAGTAGGTAATGTAGCTAAAGCGAGCTTATTATTAGAATGATTGCTAAACACAAGTTTAACTACAAACTATAATTTTCGAATACAAAATATTGGCAGATTCTAATGATATTCTTCAAATATTCGAATGAAATCCCTAGATGAATGATTGAGAGATAATGAGCATATCTATTACGCGTTTATTTGGTATTCAAGAGAGTTATGATTACAATATTCCAAAGTTAAATGAACAAAGTGAAATTGAAGAGATAAAGATTATTTATTCAAGCAACACAGAATCACTTGAGTTCTATAAAAGAATTGCCTATTTGCATAGGAGAGTCTGGGATATATTTGGTATTATTGGATTAAGAATCTTTGCTTTTTGTTTGTTTTAATTGCTCAAAAATATAATGCGGGCGGTATTTGACTTGCTCATAAATTCTTGCGATATATTCACCAATGATACCCAAAAGTATCAGCTGCATGCCACCAATGAAAGTAATAATGCAAATAAGGCTAGGGTAACCGGGGACTAAATTACCATAGAGAATCGTCCAAATAAAGCGGTAGATTCCATATCCACCAGAGACTATACTCATAATGAACCCCACAATAAAGGCAATACGCAACGGCATGGTGCTAAAGCTAACAATTCCTTCAATTGCATACTTAAAGAGATTCCAAAAACTCCAGCTCGAGCTTTCTTTAAAATGCGGTATATAGTCGTATTCAAGACATTTGCTTTGGAATCCAACCCACGCAAACATGGCTTTTGAGAATCTATGATACTCTTTTAATCGCAAAAGAGCTTCTACGACTTCTTTATCCATTAGGCGAAAGTCGCGAACACCAGATTCTATTTTAACCTCTGAAACATAGTTAGAAATTTTGTAGAAAAACTCACTAAATACTGCCCGAATTTTGTTCTCCCCACGTCTATTGCTTCGCTTGGCGTAAATAATCTTAATAGTCCGTTGGGAATTAAGCCAAATTTGTATCATTTGCGGAATAAGACTCGGAGGGTCCTGTAAATCGGCATCAAGAAGAATTACTCCTTCACCTGTCGCTTGCTCTAAGCCAGCAAGAATACCAGCCTCTTTACCGAAGTTCCTCGAAAAAGAAAATATTTTGATTCTATGCTGATTATATTGTTTTTGCATTGTTTGTAATATTTCTAATGTTTTATCCTTGCTACCGTCGTTAATAAAAATAAGTTCATAAAGTTGTTTTTGCTCCGTTGATTCTTTGTTGAAATGCACACTTAGTAATGGTTGCATAGAATCCATTGTTTGAGTAATCTTTTGTAAAAATTGAGGTAAAGAAACTTCTTCATTATAACAAGGTACGACAATAGAGATCCCAACTTGCATGTTTATTTTTTGCATTATATTCCCTAATGATTTGTTGAATGTGAGCTTCAATTATACTATGAAATATGCGAAGAAACAAAGGGGGTTATAATGAAAAATAAGAGGCAATCTTTATATGCTAAGGGCTTGCAAATATTTTGTTACCATTCATTATTTTATTGTTTAAGGATAGCTATGTCAAGAAAATCATCACAGACATTACGTATAGTCAGGGAACAGGGTTTGTTGCAGGCAATTGTTTATAAACTCGAGAAAAAAGGTTTGATTGCCGCCTACAAAAATGAGGGAATATTGGGGCTGCTTAATATTCTGATTAATAGAAATAAGCATTGGTATTATTCATTAAGCAATCCGCAATGGCGCGAGAATCTTTGGGTTAAGCCTTTTTGGACACAATTCTATAAATTGCCGCAAAATTATTCTTATATTAATCTTGGTTCGCATGGAGTAGGTTATGCCGCATGGCTTGAGATGTGTAGAATCTGTAATCTTGCCCCTATGGATTTAAGTGTGTATCATAGAATCGATTTTGCAAGATATTATCGAGAAGTGAGCAAACAACAGCAAGGCAAAGTGTTTGGAATCACTCTTGATAAATCCTACCAAGATTCATTGCGAATAAAAATTCTTTCTAAATTACATAAGAAAGTTCCAGTCTTTTGTCTTGTGCGCGATCCAATTTCTGTAATAAAAAGCCACGCGAATGCCTTTTTTCTTCCTTATCTAAGATACGGGGGGGGGGGCACAACCGATGTGCTGCCTTATAGTGCTTTAGAAATAGAGAGGATAAAAGAACGTTGTGTTACTGATT
Organism: Helicobacter aurati; assembly: GCF_003364265.1. Lineage (GTDB taxonomy): Bacteria > Campylobacterota > Campylobacteria > Campylobacterales > Helicobacteraceae > Helicobacter_A > Helicobacter_A aurati. The sequence continues at coordinate 123,508 of NZ_NXLW01000002.1, read as the reverse complement.
GTTTTCTTTTCCTCTTAAAATTACACTCCAGCTGGACAAAAACTCGCAGTCATTTTTGTTATACAAGTAGCGTAGAGCAAGTCCGTAATGCTACGCAAGAAGTTTATTATATTGATATGCAGGAGATAATGACAAGTCAAAGTTCTCATTGTGTATTTCAAAAAATATGTGAAATTTTACAAGTTCCGCCCCCACAAGACGCTTCCGCTTTTGATATATCTTTTTCAAAAGAATCTTTTTTATACTATGGATTTCCTTATTGGCATACTTTTCAAGAATTAGATATTCCTATTATTTATGTTTGCGGCAAAGGTGTGCAGGATTTTCTTGAAATAGGTAGAGTGCGCATTGTAGATTCGAGAGCGCGTAAGGATTTATTATGCGATAGTGAATCAAGTCAGACTACTAGAGATTATATTATGAAGTTCGGCATTGCTAAAAGGTATCAATCAAGATTGCAGAACATTCTTTCCAATCAAGAATTAATACAAAAGATTCACAATACAGCACAAGAGTATCATAATTGTCTGCAGGTACGAGAACGATTATGCGATACCCATAAAGTTAATGAAAAGTATATCCTTGTTTTTTTGCGGCAAAACACAACGTGGATGCAAAAACTTTATCAGGTTTTGCAATATGAAGTAAGTGGTGTTAAGCTTATGCGACCAGATATTGTTGCTACGTGGAAGTGGTATTTAGAGTTTGAGATTTTATATAAGCAAATGGAAACACTTTCTGTTCAAGAGCGACAATAGAAAGTGTTTAAGCATGATAAGCCGTCATAAATCAACGACAGCTCACGGAATAAATGGTATTGTTGTTGTGCTTGACTTCATACAGAATATGCAGAATACATTGATTACTTATTTTAGATTACTTATTGTCTTCTACCAAAAGTGATTGAATAAGTTTCATTACGTACATCGAATAATGGATCCTGTGGTTGCCCTATGCCGTTAGGCAAAACGTTTGGCATAAACACATCGCGATTACAATCTGTTCCGTCATATTTTGATACCTTGAGCGTGCCCACTTCTATTTCTTTATGTTTGCCGCTCCATAACGCTGTTGTGTCATAAATGCTGTCTTCAGGGTTTGCCAAAACAAACACCAATTTATATTCGATAGGTTTTTGAGCGATTTTGTTTTTAAAATCAGCTTCTAGGAAATTATCGTCTTTTGTACGTAACTCTTCTTGATTTAAATAAGATACCCCAGCTACTGGAACTAATTTAAAGCGAGCGGGAACGAATTTTTTGCTTCGAGAATCTTTCATGAAAAATGTATGAATACTATGATACATAGTGTTAGCTACACTTCCTGTAATGCCAATTTTTTCCATATATTTTGCAAAGTTACGATAGGAATCTACTTCTTCTGTAAGCTTTGCAATATTCGCCTTATCTACTTTTCCGTTTTTTGGTATTTGCATTGCGAAAAATGTACCAAATTCGTTAGGATTCTTAGCAAAATTAATTTCAGTATTTAGGGCAACAATTTCCCAGCTATCATTTTTCCCTTCTATTTTTAAAGCTATACCTCTTGGTTTTGATTTATCGCTAGCTTGAGGATTGCCACCGCCTAAAGAATAACGAATTTGTGTTGGGATATTTTTCTCTGCAAGGAGAGGAATATCAAATTTCTTTGTAATATTTTTTGCAGGGATAAATTCGCCACGCGTACAAAAACCTTTTGCATGGTTGATTTTTTTATGAGGGTCATTAGGGTTGCCATTAAGGGCGTAGAAGACATCGGCTATTTTTTCTGCGTCATATTCTTTAAGTTGAATTTGCGTGTCTTTTGCATTTAAGAGAAGCAAAGAGGAGAATACTCCAATCATCATAAATCTACCAATAGTATTTATATGTAACATATAGTTCCTTTAAAGTTAAAATGGAATCTATTTTATCTTGTTAAGTTAAATTATTTTGAAACATTATGGTGTTTCATTTTTCTTTAAGAGTTACTTTATGAACCATCTTTATCTAGGATAATTAGTAATTTTTATAGCGTATCAGTATCATTCACCTGAAAGGCATGGAAGATGTGTAGCATTTCTTTATGCGCTGCCAAGTCATGAACGCGTAGAATATTTGCACCATTTTGCAATGCTAAGAAATGTGTTAGGAGCGTAGATTCTAGCTGTTTTTTATTCTCATTGGAAGTAATTTTTCGCAGGAAACTTTTATGACTAGCACCGATTAAAAGTGGCTTAGAAAAATGTTTAAAATGTGCGAGCTTTGAAATAAGAGCGATATTTTGTAGATGATCTTTTGCAAATCCAATCCCGACATCAAGGATTACTCTATCACAATAAGCGTCATGCAACATATTGAGTTTTTCTTGAAAAAATGCGTCAATTTCTATAATGAGATTCTGATAGGAGCATAAATGTTGCATGGTTTGGGGTGTTCCTTTAGTATGTGTAAGAACATAGGTTGCTTGAGGATTTTTTTGCAGAATCTCTAACATGTTTTCAGGTTTCCCACTTACATCGTTAATGATACTAAATCCAGAGTCTAGTGCCATTTGCGCGACTTCGCTGTGATAGGTGTCAATGCTAAAAGGTATATGTGTTGTAAGGTTACGGATTTCTTTGAAGATTCGCTCTAACCGTTTCAGTTCTATGTTTGCAGGGATTATTTTCGCATTAGGTCTTGTGCTAACAGCTCCAATATCAATAATGTCTGCTCCTAGTGCAATATGCTCATGAATTTTTACTATTGCTTCATCGACATTATATTGTTGATAAAAACTCTCTGAATCTACATTAATGATACTCATTAGTTTCGTTTGAAAAAAGTTTGACATATTGCACGTGTGTTGTGGTTGTAGAAATTGCTGCAAGCTTTGACTTAATGTTTTTAAACCAAATGGTTGTTTGGCTATTTTCGCGCGAAGTAATTTCAGGCATTTTGGTGTGCCAAGTAACAGGCAATCATAGCTTTTTTCTTTTCCTAAAATGGCATTTCTAGGCGTTACTAACTCTGCTCCCAGACTTAGAGCATTTTGTTTAAGAATCTGCATGGCTTCAGTTCTCAAAGAATAGATTTTAAAGCCTAATATTTGCGTTTTATCTTTCATAATGCTATATCCGACACTATCGGGCTGTATTCTTTGCATTTCGGCATTAAGATTTTTTATACGTTCAATTTGCATGTTCATCCTAGAGATTTGGTATTAGCGAGAGTAAAAGCGGCAATAAAACAAGATGTACAGCCTGCTTATTATGCAGAGATTCTATTGCATTATCAAAACGTTTGAGTTCATATTGATTGAGTGTTTTATCACTCATTGCTATTGCGTGCAGGATAGCAGAGACAATTTCTCTGCCTTGCTCACTTGTATAGTTTTTCTTTTCTATATCTTTTATGTATTCATAAATGAGTGGCACTGTAAGTTTTGTAATGTTAAGTGGAAAAGATTCTTTAGCAATCTTTTTACGTTTGTCCAAAACAATTAGACGCGAAAAGATTGTAGGTAGAAGCTTGTTTTTTGTGTTGGCATACAAAATAAAAAGGGTATGATTTGGAGGCTCTTCTAAGATTTTTAATAGAGCATTTTGCGCGAAACGATTATAAGAAAAACCAAAAACAGCAAGGATTTTTGTTTGACTACTTGTAATGTAAGCCTCTTTAATGATATTGTGGGCGTCTTCTGTCTTGATTTCTTGCGCTTCAAAAATTCTTAAAAATTCTGCTTCTATATTGTTGCGTAGAATATTTTTTTCAGATTCAAAATCATGCGTAAGAATAATATGTGAGCTATGTAGGTAAATTGTAGAATCTACGTTGATATTTTGGGAATCTTGCATGTGTTTTGTTATCTCTATAAAGTTTTGCCTTAATTGACTTTATTCGGAATCAATTACAAATTCACCACATATTCCAGCAAAAAGGGCATGTTCAAAGATTCTAAATGCCTGTAAAAGCTTAAAATCCAAATGTTTGTCTGTGGAGTTTAGAATAAATGAGTGTTCTAGTGGTTCGTCAAATATCCACAAAAAAGAGTCTCGTATATCTAAGGCAAATTGCGCTACTACATTGTCGCATTTGCCAATATACCAAAATGCGTAACGTGGATATGACATATCCAACATATCGCGCACAGCTTGATTGTCGTTGCAATGCAAGAGATTGATTAATGAAGAATCAAGGGCGTATATGGGAATAAATGGTCTTTGTATTTCTGTGCTATTTATTGCATTAAGGATATAACGTTGTAGCCATTCACGTTGAGAATCTACGCATAAAAGAAAAGTACCCCCGTTTACAATGAAAGAAACGGCGCGCATAACTAACGGAGTCCAGCTAAGCCTTTCAATTTCAAGCCATTGTAATGGGCAGTTCAGTGCCGTTGCATTATTACGTAAAGCATATAGCATCCATTCATCGATATGTCCCACGTTTTGCCTTTATTGATCGAGCTTATAGGCTGCGTGTAGCACCCTAACGCCTAGTTCGGCGTATTTCAAATCGATTAACATTGATATTTTGATTTCGCTTGTGCTTATCATGCGAATATTGATATTGTCTTTTGCCATTGCTTGAAAGGCTTTTGCAGCGACACCGCTATGGCTTTTCATTCCGACTCCTACAATAGAAACAATCGCTACCTCATTATCATAATCAATTAAATCTGCGTTAGAATCAAATTCATTGAGTGTAATTTTTGCTTTTTCTAATTCATTCTTTGGGACGGTAAAATCAAGATTTGTTTTAAAATCCCTGCCAATTGTTTGTACTATCATATCCACATTAATATTTGCTTTTGAAAGTTTGCTAAAAAGTTCAGCAGCAATACCTGGTTTATCTTGTACGCCAATCAAACTCACTCTTGCTTGATTTTTATCTAAGGCTATGCCACTTACAATAGGCTTTTCCATAATGTTCTCCTCTGTGGTGATTAAAGTTCCAGAATCCTCGCTAAAGCTACTCTTTGCATAAATGGGCACATTCCATTTCTTGGCAAGTTCGACAGAACGTGTTAGTAAGACTTTAGCACCCATGCTTGCTAGCTCCAACATCTCGTCATAGCTTATTCGTTCTATTTTTTTTGCTTTGGATTCTATACGTGGGTCAGTAGTATAGACGCCATCGACATCACTATAAATTTCACAGCTATCCGCTTTTAAAGCACCTGCTAAAGCAACGGCGGATAAATCACTTCCGCCTCGTCCTAGTGTAGTGATTTCTCCTCTATCGCTTAAGCCTTGGAATCCAGTTACGACAACAATGTATCCTTCACTAAGTAGAGCTTTAATGTTTGATGTGTCAATATATTGTATACGTGCTTTTGTATGATTGGAATCAGTAAAGATTCCAGCTTGTCTGCCATTGAGTGCAATAGATTTTAATCCCTTAGCGTTTAAGGCAATGCTTAGTAATGCAGCACTCATTTGCTCGCCACTACTTAGCGACATATCCAAGTCGCGTTCATTAGGTGTAGGCGTGAAAGCATAGGCGTGTTGTAAAATTTCATCCGTTACTCCGCTCATTGCCGAGACTACAACGACTAACTTATTGCCATTTTGTGCATTTGTGTTGGATGTATGCGTAGCTGTGGAAGAGTGAGCATAGAGAGAATGAGATATTCTATTGGCTACATTTTGGATTCTTTGTGTGCTACCCATGCTTGTGCCACCATATTTTTGGACAATTAGCATTAAATATACCCTTCTTTCTTAAAGTATTGTAGAGCCTTTATATAGACATGCTTTTTGAAGCTAATAATACGTTGCATGAGTGTATCAAAATCCACAAATTCATAACGTGCAAATTCTGGCTTTTCCGTTTGTATGTTGATTAGTGAATCTTTTTTGAGTTTCACCAAAAAATATCTTTGTATTTGTCCGTCAAAAGGATACATTTTTTTAGCGATAGTTGAAGGAAAATCATATTTTAGCCATTCGGGATATTCCGCAATAATTTCTATTTCATTTGTGCCTATTTCTTCCTCTAATTCGCGATACAACGTTTCTTTTGGTGTTTCCCCAGGATCGATACCGCCTTGTGGAAATTGCCAAACATTTTTTAAATCTAGTCTTTCTGCAATAAAAAATTCACAGACGCTCGGATAATTCGCAGAAAGCAATATGGCTGCCACGTTGGGTCTATAATTTTTGTTTGTAGTTTGTTGTTCGTTGTGTATGTCCATTGGGTTTACCTTTTGGTCTTTTGTATTGAGTAATAATAGCATTTTGAATCATAGTTATTGATAATTATTTGTAGAAATATTGTATAATTTTAGTATTTTTTTACTTGATATGGAATCAAATTTGCATATTTTTTGCTTTGATTGCATATTATTTTTTATTTAGAATTACTAAATGATTATTGTGGATTAAGGATGTTTTTGTGTTGATAGCCAAGAGAGCGGTTAGATTTTTTGTGAGTTCTTGCAGCAAGTTTTTAATGTGTTGTTCTGTGTGTTTTGCTTTTGAATTGCAACAAGCTAATGACTTAGAGTCGTATGAATATAGCATGAACACTCATTTTAGTCCGCATTTACTCAATCGTTTTGACGAAGAGACAATTAACGCTTTTGGCATACCAACTGAATATATATTGACACTTGCAAGTGAAGGGAGATTAATTGTAGCTGATACAATGCGATGGAAATACCTCACAAGGCAGTTTGATAAAGGGTATGAGTTTATTCCCATTTTACGTAAAATGCTTTTTGATTCTGATGTGCCGCAAGAATTTCTATTTCTCGCTATGGCAGAATCTGAATTTCAATCTCATGCGTTGAGCTCAAAAAAGGCGGCGGGTATTTGGCAGCTTATGCCCGCTACGGCAAAAGAATTAGGATTGCTCATTAATGAATATATTGATGAAAGACAAGACCCGATTAAAAGTACGCAGGCCGCTATCAAGTATTTGCAGTATTTATACAATGCGACAGGGAAATGGTATCTTGCAGCAATGGCGTATAATTGTGGTTTAGGCAGGCTTAATCGCGCAATCGCGCAGGCAGGAGATGATAGTATAGAGATTCTCTTAAATGAAGATGAGCAATATCTCCCGCTTGAAACACGTAATTATTTACGCAAAATCATGTCTATGTCATTAGCCTTTTCCAATGCGCATCAATTAAAGAGAGACGATAAGGAATATATGCTTAATCGAGGTGCGGCTGATTCTCTTGTTATTGTTAATGTAAAAGCCGGAAACTCTTTAGCCAATATAGCTAAAGGCGCTAATATGACTTTAGAATCATTAAAAAATTATAATCGCCATTTTAAGTATGATTTTATTCCCTTAGAACATAAGGAATATCAAGTTTATATTCCCTACGAAAAGCTTAGTTATTTTCGTCAGAATTTTAAAAACTCTTTGGATATTACCTCATATTTTTTGCCCTATAAAGTAAAAAAAGGTGATACGCTTTTTGCAATAGCAAGGAAAAATGGCTTAACTGTGGCAAAAATCAAAGAAATTAATTCTCTTAAATCTGATTTTCTTTCTGTTAATCAAAAGCTCTTGCTGCCCATACGACCCACTGTTGTCTCTATTAATAACAAAAAGAAAACAATAAAAAAAACAAGTAGTTAAATATTTGCAATTAAGATTTTCAAGGGAGATACATTGCGATATGTATATAGCATTTATAACATTGGATTGATTGGCTTTTTTTTGTTTGGTTGTGCTCCCGAAAGTAGATATGGTGGCGGTTTAGGTAGCTTCAAAGACTATGAATCTTTAGGTTCATATCAAAATAAAGATGTGAAATATTCTCCTAAATATACACAAACACAAACCTCCAATTTTCATACTTCGCTCGTTGAGAGCGACAATCGATCGGCTAAGCAATCAGACACTAAACAACAGGCTATTGTGAAAACAAATAAGGGGAGTAAAGCGGGGGGAGAAAGACAACAGGATATACAAGCCGCTACTTATACGCCTCCTGTGGCTGGGAGCGGACATTTCCAGCCGACACGTTCTTTGTTGGAGGGCATGCGCGAGAGTGAAGCGATACAAAGAGCAACTATGCGTCCTTACACTATACGCGGAAAAACCTACCGTCCTCATCCCGTAAAAGTAGGTGATACTTTTGATGGAATTGCTAGTTGGTATGGTCCAGATTTTCATGCTAAGGCTACTTCTAACGGCGAAACCTACAATATGCATGCGCATACTGCTGCACATAAGACGCTCCCTATGAACACCATTGTGAGTGTCTTTAACAAGGATAACGGTAAAAGCACAGTGGTGCGCATTAATGATAGAGGTCCTTTTGTGGAAGGAAGAATTATTGATTTGTCCAACGTTGCCGCTAGAGATATTCAAATGGTAGGCAAAGGAGTGGCTAATGTAAGGATTGAGGTGGTAGGGTTTGGTGGAGATTTGCAAAATAATAATCCCAAATCTGCGACAAAGATTACACAAGATTCTAAGAAATCTCCTGCGACTCCAAAAGCTACCATATCTGTTGCGCAAGATTCCCAAGTAGATTCTCATGTATCTAGTAGTAAGCCCGAGTCACAAAGAATATTAGCGTCTGACGAAATAAAATCTCAACCTCCTGAACCTATTCAGCTTTCTACTCCTCCAGAATCTCTTTCATCCAACACGTCTCTTGGAGCTGCTGATTCCAATGCGAATCGCTTATATAGTGATAACTCAACTGAAACTAAACAGCAAGTTAGTAGTCAGACTAAAACTAAGGGTAGCAATTTAGATTCCCATAAACTAGAGGTTATAGAAGACACATTAGATGAGCCTATTGTATCAATGGTTTTACCCAATCAGAATCCCCACCTTGTTAAAAGTGCGCCCCTTGCTCAAAATAGCCATTCTAACCAATTGACGCAACGTGATGTATCTAATAATTCAGATACTCCAGTGGCAGATTCAAAGAATATTCCGATAAACAAAGAAGAACAAAAGCAGGAGGCAACACAAGCCGTACAAAATGAAAATGCCAACAACGATTCATTTGAGCCTATTATGTCTGATATTGATAACACGATTCAAAAGCTTAAAGATTCCACTAATCACTTGCAAATGCAGCAAAATAAGGCAGAATCGCACAAACCACAATCCGAATCTGAATTTCAAGATTCTCCCAAAGAGATGTCAAACCTATTAGAATCGGAGATTCAAAAACCACTCGCCACGCAGGATATGTCAAAGGATACACCAATTAATAATTCAAAAGCACAATCCGCACCGGATACTAGCAGTACAGACAATCTGGGCAATACGAAAAAGCAAAAAGGTCGCTATATGATTTCCTTGAATGTATTTAGTCAAGAAGAGAGAGCTAAACGTTTCCGAGATGAGATTTATGCGAAGTTTCAGAATACTTCTTATGATGTTGATGTGATTAAAACAGATAAAGGGCTATATCGTGTTGCATTACGTGGTTTTCAGAATAGTGATGAAGCGAGAGCTTTTATTAATTCAAAAGCGATAGTTGGACATATTGTAGCAGAATAACAGAGATAAAAGTCAGAGATTAAAAATAGTCTGCTCTATACCTCAAATAATCTCGAATAATTAAGTTTTTGAATTGATTTTATATTCTGTATCACAATTTCTTTAGAATTGTAGATATAGCAATAGCATATTTTGTTGTTTATCTCGAATGGAATCTGTATGGATAACTTGAAAGATAGGCAATGATGAAATCAATGTAAATTACGTTAGTCTTGTCATGACACTAAAATTTTTGTGATAATTCTTATTATAGAATCTTACTTGTGCTAGATTAATGGCAAGCCTTTTGTGAATTTTATGATTGATTGTGTATAGCCTTTAGAGTTATCAAAGAAACGATTCTAATGATTCTAAAATGACTCTATTATTTGCTTTCTATGAGGAATCCTATTCTCTCGTGCGTGATCTAAGGTGGCAGAACAATAAATAATGCTATCTATATAAATAGGAAACTAACTATCTGCCAATAAACTTTGCTTAATGGCAGCAATTAATAAAAATATTATATAACTTTGCACAACAAAGAGAGCAATTATCTTTTATGTGGCATACCATGAGGCATGCCACCTTTCCCACCGCCCACGTGCGTTATTGTGCCGTCTTGAGCGATTTTATACGCTTGCCCAAAACCCTTAACAAAACGTCCTTGCTTAAAATGCAGTTTTATTAAATGGAAATCAGTCATTTCACGTATTGCGCCTATACCGCCTGATTTACCGCCCATCCTTTGTTCAAAAGCATCGTATACTGCGTCAAAGAATGAATCTCTTGGTAGAAATTCTGCGCTTGCGTTATATATTAGTCGTTTGCGAGCAAGAATTGTTTTAGTTTGGCTCTCGTCTTCAATGAGCATAACCTGTAAGCTTTCAGGATTATTTTTAAGATTAGTATAATGTTCAGCAACTTCACTGATATAGAGAAAATATTCTTTGTTGTAACGTAGTAATGGGGAATAGCTGATATTTGGCAGATTATCAGTAGAAAGAGTAGAGAGTAGAATGGTATTCAAAGATTCCATAAATTCTTCAATTTCTTGTTGAATATTTTCTGGTTTTTTATGAATTGTACTGCACAATGCGATAATTGCATTTTTGTAATCTTTTTCTTCTGTTTTTGCGGGGAATGGAGCAAAAACTTCTTTTTCATCTGCCTGTATTGTTAAGCCATGAGAATCAACATGCGTTAAACTTATTGTGTTGGCTTCAAATCCGCCATACAATCGAACCAATCCTTTGAGTTCCTCTATATGATGGTTATTCATGTGTTCTTTAATGCTTGCAACACTCATTGTGTCTCCTTAAAATAAGATAAACTAAAGTATAGCACATTTTAAAAGCAATAGCGATTTTTATTGAGTTTGTATCAAAGTTGCGAAGCAAAGCCTAATTGCCCAATGCTAATGCTGTAATCATTGCATGGTAATTGAGGGAAAAAGCTATTAATACCCACGGAATCTAAGAGCTGTTTTACTCTTGCGCACAAGACAAAATTTGCAAAGACTCCTCCACCAAATAGCGCATAATCAGCCCCCAAAAGCTTGAGGGAATCTTTTATGCAAAAACTCAAGGTATCAATGAAACGTAGAGCCATAACGCTTTTACTTTTGTTTTGTAGTGAATCTTGAAACATTGCATGAAAGCATCCAGATATATCAATGCCTTGCTTTGTGATTTCGTAAGGATAGGGCGAAAAATTAACAAATCGCAACAAAAAGGCTTTGTGCGATAATTTTTTCGATGCTTTATTGAATCCTTGTGGGAAATGAAGAGTGTATGGATTGGACATGTCGTGAAATTGTGGAATATCAACCGATAATGAAGCGAGCAGTTCCCCGCTTTGCCCTTCATAATCAATAGAATCTAATCCGCAAAAAAATCCTGCAATGTCAAAGAGTCTGCCCACAGAGCTAGTATATGGCGCATTTAACGCGTTGTTAAACATAGTTTGTAGTATTGTTAATTCTTGTCGAGACATTACGGTTTGTAGATATTCTATAATCGCATGTAGATGATTTTCCATAGCATAACTTAATGTGAGTTTTTGACAATCTTTGATATTTTTTTCTCCGCCTAGGATTCTAAAAGGTTTAAAAAATAATTTGCGTTCAATTTTCTTGAGATTTCCAGAGAGAAATTCGCCGCCCCAAATGCTTCCATCATCTCCTAATCCGCTTCCATCAAAGATTACGCCTATTGCTTCTTGCAAGCCAGATTCTAACAAAAGTGCATTGTGATGCGCATGGTGGTGATAAATACTTTCAATATGAATAGATTTTCCATTGCGATGGTATTTTTTTGTGAGAGTATGGGCTATTTGAGTGCTTGCGTAGCGTGGATGCTTGTCAGTGATAAAAACTTCTGGTGTGCCGTAAAGAGATTCAAAGAAAGAAAAAGTTTCTTGAAAATGCAAGCAATTTTTTGTGCTAAATAAGTCTCCAAGATATGGACTAACAACAAGAGAATCGTGGATTCCAAAAGCGAGGCTGCTTTTTTGCATAGCACCAAAACTTGCGCTAAGCACTTTTAAATGTAGTTTGCTGCTGACAATATGTAGCGGAGTGAAACCTCTAGCAAGACGTAGACTACGTAATGAAAGGCTATTTTGTAGGGACATATTAGAGAAAGAATGCTTAGTTTTCGAGTGAGAATCCAGATTGACTAAATCGCAGCCTACAACAATGCTATCGTCGATTCTATGGAGGATTTCACGTTCGTATTCAAAAACAGCGAGTTTCGGATAGACATTATTGTCTTGATAAGAATGAGATGGCGATATGTTATCTTGCGTAGAATCTTGTTGTGTTAGTGCGGCATTTTGACTAGCTTGTTGCGTACTGTGCTGTGCCATTTGATAGAGAATAGATTGTATGTTGAGTTCCGATATGTCTTTTGCAATCATTTCGCCTTTATTATTAGCAGAAGTATAAATAAGCACAAAATCCTTTGGTAGATATTCAAAAAGTAGCAATAACGCAGGAGTGTATGGACGCATAACGCCAATAGTCGCAAGGTTGCTTACTTCTTTTGGCAGGTTACAATGCCTGCTTTTTAAGACGATAACGATCGGAGATTCTGCGCTATTTAGAACTTGTTGGGATTCATCATTCAATATCGCGAGCTTATTTAATGTGTCTGTATTTGCCATAATAACGAATGGTTTATGTGGGCGCGATTTGATTTTACGTAAAAGCGATAATGATTGTTTATCATACGCATTAGCAAGAAAAGCAAAGCCACCTAGTCCTTTATAGAGGGCAATATGATTATCATTAAGAGATTGCGCTAAGGATTGGAGTGCAGATAAACCGTAGATTTCTTGCGTGAAAGAATGGTTATAGGCTATTTGATAATACCTCATAGGAATAGCGCATGTATTGCAACTTATTGGTTCAGTATGGAATCTCTTATTGTGTGGATTGTTGTAGTCATTTTGACAAGAATCACAAAGTGTTAGATTCTTCATAGAAGTGTGTTTTCTATCGTATGGTAAAGATTCTATAATGCTATATCTTGCTCCGCAATTTATACAGGCAGTGAAAGCATAAGAAAAGAATCTTGAATCCTTATTGCGCATATCCTGAAGGCATTCTTTGCAAATGCCCATATCCGTTGGTATATTCACACGAATGGCTTGAGATTGAGTGGTGATGTTTTGAGATTCTATGATTCGAAATTCATGTAGATTCTCAAATATAGGCAAATATTCAATAGAGAACGCGTGAATACAAGCGCGCATAGGAAGAAAGAGTGTCTTGCTGATAATATTGCATTTTTGCACTATGAGATGTGTTTTTCTGTCAATGGATTGAAGATGTTTAATTAATCGTGTTCTTTCATGTTCCTGTCTGCATGCAAGAAGTAGAGAAAAGAGGAATGTTTCTAGTATGTCGTTATGGTTTTTGGGCAGAGCATGATGAGTGAGGAGAATTTCTGTGCAATCATGCAAGTTTCGGATAAAACCGTGAAGTTTCAACGTCTTTGCCAATCCAAACACAAAAGGGCGAAATCCTACACCTTGAACATTGCCAAAAACCTGTATTCTCTGTGCTTGCGCAGAATCATTTTCTTGACAAAAAGTCCTCCATGTTTGTAAAAAATTTACTATATTAGTCTCTTTTGTTTCATGGAGCTTGTGCCATTTGCAAAATATTTTTGTTGGTGTTTCTCGTTGTAAATAAGCAGCATTCATGCTTGCCCCGTGATTCAGTATATTTTGAAAAATGCTACGAATAATAGCGCAATCTTTATAATTTTAGAAAAACAATATTTTTGTATTGCAAAACTCATAAAATAAAGGTAAGATTCTTTAAGTTCCTAAAAAGAGATGAGATTATGAAACTATATTTAGATGTGTTTTCATTTGATTCAAGAATAGATTTTCAGAATGGTTATATACGGGTTGAGATTCACTGTAACGTCGAATCTACCTTAAAAGATATTTTTCGGAAGATTCCGCAAAAGTTATTTGGCTATCAAGAATTTGGCGTGGATATGGATTTTGTGCATTGTCGTATTAACGGTATAGCAATATTGGAGGATATAGCTGTTGGGCAGTTGGTAGAGAAATTTGGCGTTTCGTGGATAATTGAGCCTCTTAGCAAAAGATATGTAAAGAAAGATTTGTTACTGGATTTAGATTTAGCTTTTCAGAAGTATCAAGGATTTTTTTATATGGCTAATTTTATTTATCCTACTGAACGAGAAGAATTAAAAAAGTACCTCCTTATGAATTTCATTGCAACATGTTATGAGGAAGAATATTATGGAGATGGGTTTTTACTTTATATAAAGTGGCTTATGGGAAGACATCCTATGCAAGCAACAAATCTTTTACGTTTTATTTCCCATAGAGAAAATGGTATATTCTCTCACGTCCCTGTGGCGAATCTTATTTTCCCTGAAAATCCTTTGATTGATGATGAAATACAATCATTGCAATCGCAGCTTATTAATAGTTCGCGTTGTCCAGTACATAAAGGCGAATGGGTTTTTTTGGGTAAACAGCTCGATATGAATTACGGATTCCAATGTGTCAATAAAATACAAATTGATGAGAATGCTATTTCACGTTGCCCTATATTCAGTGGCAATATGGGTACAATTGATATGCAAGAGATATTGGCAAAGAATCATGTGCAATAAGACGGCTTAGCAAACAGCTGTTATTAGAGTAAGCTTATTTGAGGAATAGCATAGTTGAATATGGTGGTTTGATACTCTCTACTAATATACTGATAACAAGAAGTTGATAAGGATTTTTATGTATTTACTTTATGATTGTTTTACGCATCCTAGTTCTTTTGCGGTTGCTTCACGGGCAGTATTAGAGCAACTTAATATATCGCAGCAAGTGTTAAATAGTAATGAGAAGTTTAAATATCATGGTGGTTATTATGGACGTATAGGTAAGATTGAACAGTTCGTTTTTGCTAATATTTATAATATTTGGTTAGCCGCAAAGAGAAACTGCATTTTACTTGCTTTAGAAGAAGATTCGTATGCGAATATCATTTGTGCAATTAGTTTTGTTTATAACAATGAAGCAATACGTGACTTTCTTGTAAAAGAGATGAAAATACAGAATATCGATATTGATATTTCTATGCTTCATAAATATGTAGCTTATTTTCCTACTATGGTTGCAGAATATATGCAGGATATAGAGCAACATATTAAATTGCGTTTTATGTCTAATGGTGGTTTTGCAGATAACACCGCATTAAAAAATATTTACTCTGTTAGTAGAAGTAGTGCTATGCCGCTGATTTTACCCAAACAAGATATTGGCAACGGCCATACGGGTTTTTCTACCTGCCTTTATTATTCTAATAGGCATTTTGATTGCAATCTCAATGGTGAATATCAGGGTTTGAGTAGAACTTTTGCACAAATAGGTTTACAGGCATTTGAAATGCCCTTTAGTATGCAATCTTACACACATTTGCTACCCTTTAACGAAAATATGGCATACCAAAAAAGTGGAGAAATTCTTTATGCTGGAATTGATTTAGGTGTAGATTTTCTTTGTGTATTTTCAAATTCTTCGCTTAATATCTTTGATAAACATTTTAAACTTTGTTCGAAATATTGTAAACGAGATAGAATCGAAATTCCCATATTACATTTGGCACAATTATTGCTACTTTGTTTTGACAAACCAAAAGAAGCTGCCTTTGATTTGCATGCCATAAAGCCAAGCTTTATTTTGGATAATGTAAAAGCTTCTTAATCTTTATGTTTGAAGAAAGATATGATTCCCGTATTGAAGATTTTTTTTGCTTGTTTGATAGGTGCTGCATGGTATCATCTTAATGGTCCACAACAAGCTCCTATTGCGGTTATTTTGTCTGCAATGATCTTGTTTGCATTTTTTATGAAACCTGTTAAATATCAAGATCCGAAAGAGAGAGATGCCTATCGCTTGAAAATTCAAGAAGCAAGAGAACGTAGAAGGCTTATCGCAGAAAAGCAATTAGAAGAGAAACGTACACTCAAGAAGCAAGCTCTTGAGGCAGAACAAGCTCGTAAACAAGAGTTGAGGAAAAAGTTAAAAATCTGAAAGGAAATTCTATGGAATTCTTATTATTTTTTATAGCAGCGGGCATTATTTTTTATCTTGTAAAAAGTTTCAAAATTTATCTTAGCAATCCACTTACGCCATTAGATTCAGAATCTTCTTTTACACAAAAGCAAGATATTCCTGTTCAAGAAGTGATATTAAATCCCAAAGAAAAATTAAAAATTTCTGAATATGGGATTCTAATGAGGATTTTAGGCAGATTGAGCTATGCCGACGGGAAAAGCTGTTTATTAGAACAAAAGCTTATTGAAGGAATAGTTGAAGATATGGCAAAAGATTCCTTGCAACCAGAATCTTTGTTTTTAGAAATTTATCGGGAATCCGGCAGTGAAGATATTCAAGAGCTTGCTATGTTGTTTCGTGATGAAACTATTGGGCAGTATAAAAAAAGGGTGAAAATTATTGAATTTATGTTTGCATTAGCTTATGCAGATGGATACTTTGCTCAACAAGAAGAGGAATGTATTATCGATGTAGCTGCAATTTTAGAAATAGAAAATAACGACTTTAATCAGCTCTATGATGAATTTAAGGCGATTAACGAGAAAGATTCTACCACTACTATGGATTTACAACGTGCCTTGTTATTGCTTGGGCTTACTGATGATTTTGATTCTAAACAGCTCAATGATGCTATGGATACGTTGTTTCGAGAGAAGCAACAACATATTCTTGATCATAAAAATCTTACTAAACCCTATAATCAATCAAGTGCTAAAGATTTGCAGGAAATTTCACGTGCTTATGCTTTTCTTTCTGAATATCTTTCAGCCAAGCAGAATCAACCTAAGGTAAAAGAGGATGACAAGAGCCAATAAAGATTTCAGATTAATCTGTTTTTAGGTAAATTTGTCTATTTATAATAAGTATTTATAACTATGTTTGCTCAAGATTCTATTGCTTTGCATATTGTTTTGGTTAATCCACAGATTCCGCAAAATACAGGTAACATTGCAAGACTATGTGCTGCGATGAATGCAACTTTACATCTTATACATCCGTTAGGCTTTAGTTTAGAATCGAAGTTTGTAAGAAGAGCGGGGCTTGACTATTGGGACAAACTTAATGTAAAAGAATATGAAAGTACAAAGGCTTTCTTTGCCGCATTAGATGCTCAATATTTTTCCCTAGCCCATGAATTAGAATCAAAGCCCACATTTTCTTCTTTGCATTTTGCCTTTAGTTCTAAAGTCAATACTTCTTATTTTATGCAGGATTTTTTTGCTATGCAAAAATCCAGTCAATGTATAAAATCTTTCCATTATTTTTTGTATTTTGGTAGCGAAACAAATGGATTAAATGATTGTTTCCAATCTTGTTTCTCTCTTATTCGAGGCAAATATCTTACTATTCCTATGGCTAAAGATTGTCGTTGTCTCAATCTTTCTAATGTTGTTGCTATTGTAGGTTATGAGCTAATACGGCAAGCACACATCTATTTGGCGGCTAAGAATCTTTAAGCATTGAATTTTCACTTTGACGATGCATGAATTGCTTAGAATTGCTTAACTTAAGTTTTCATAGAATCATGCTATAATGTTACTATTGTTGATAATTAAGGAAGCAAATGGGGCTTAAATCAGATACATGGATAAAACAGCAAAGTTTAGAAAATGCTATGATTACGCCTTTTGTTGAAACACAAATTAATAGAGGTGTGATTAGTTATGGACTAAGTAGTTATGGATATGATATTCGAGTAGGTTGTGAATTTATGATTTTTACTAACATTGGTGCAACCATTGTAGATCCTAAAGACTTTCACGAAAAAAATGTTGTTGAAGTGAAAACAAATAAGGAAGGATTTTGCATTGTTCCTCCTAATTCTTTCGCACTTGCAAGAACAATAGAATATTTTAGAATCCCCAAAAATGTTTTAGCGATTTGTCTTGGTAAAAGTACTTATGCGCGTTGTGGAATTATTGTAAATGTTACGCCATTTGAGCCAGAATTTGAAGGTTTTATTACGATTGAAATATCAAATACAACACCGTTACCAGCGAAAATTTATGCTAATGAAGGTATAGCGCAAGTTCTTTTTTTTACAGGAGATGAAACTTGCATGCAAAGTTATAGAGATAAGGGAGGAAAGTATCAATATCAGCAGGGCATCACTCTCCCAAAGATTGATGGATTGTTGGAATCATAACGTTCATTTCTTTTTACACTAACGATGATTCTACTAGGTTAGAGAACATTTTTTTGCAATTTTATGTTAATAGAAATACACCTTGACTATAATTTTGGATTACTTTTTGCTATAAATCTTAGTTTAATTTATTTATTTGGGTATTTCTATGAATAGGTTTTTTACAATGAACGGGTTGAGATTTGTTGAGTATGTGTTTTTTATGGCATTTTTTTTTAAAAAAAGTAATCTATCTGCGTTTTTACGATTCAATAAAACAAAGGTAATGGCAATTTACTGCATGGTATCTTGTTCAACTTTTGCTTTTTCCGCAACACCTCATAGCTACAATCAAAGTACGGAGGCGCAGAATCTTGTCGATGCCTTTTGGAAGAATGGCTACCACGATTTATCTGCCTCATTGTTTTATCAACAGGCTTTTGGTGATGAATTAACTATTTTGGATGGTACTTTTTTGGGTTATTATGAGACAGGTAGGTTAAAAGGTCTAAAAGCTGGAATTGGCTTTGTGCTTGCCGCTCCTATTCTTACCATTCAAAATGCCTCGCACGAACGTTATGAAGATGCTAAGCAAATATTCCTTTTGGATTCTGCATATATTGATTATATTGACAATCGATATGGCATTCACTTTACGGCAGGTCGCTACAGATCTAATGCAGAATGGAATACTTTTAATTCACAGGGTTTTGCTATTACCTATGATGGAATTAAATACACTTCGCTTCATGCTACTGCCTCCTATGGGAGTGCAATGGTTTCAAATGAGTATGTTACGCCCTTTCGAAGTGAATTAAGTAGTTTTGGTACATATCTTCTTCACGCAAAAATTAAGTTGCCACATCATATTTATTTAGAACCTTATGCTTATGTAACGGGATTTTTTAGCGCATTTGGTGTTAAAACACAAGTTGGTTATCACGTTACGCGAGACCTTGAAATGAAAACAAAGCTGCATATTGTAGCTTATAACAAATATTATAAAGCTCCACATACCTATGTTATTGGCAATACAGCACCTAGTCATAATTTTGAAAGTGCGGCTGACGCGAGTTCTAACGCAGGCACAGCGCGAGATTTATCCGCAATTGCATGGGCTGAACAAGAAATGATATGGAATCAATTTCTAAAGGTTAAGTTTGGGTTAATTGGTGTGAGTACAAGTGGAGCAGAGCTCATTGATTATTATGGGCATAAAGCACCTTTTAAATATAATGTTGGTATGTTTTGGGGAGGAGCAATTACTCCTTATGCCGCAATGAGTATTGGTATGAAGCATCTTTTTAAAGTAGAAGCTGGTGTAAGAGGTACTTTTTCAGAATTTGGTAATATTTTTAGTTTTGAAGCAAAAGGAGAATATGAGTTTTCTTTGTGGAAGCATTATGTACGCGGGAAAATCGGCTTAAGCTTTGTCGGTGTGTATAATAATACAGCTTATCCTTCCCCAACAAGTACTAATCCCCTTAATACTATTCCAGCTGTGAATTTCTATGGTGGAAATAATTATACGCTTATTCGTGGGTTTATTCGCGTTTCAGTGTGATGATGTTAATGTCTAAGTTTATTAAGCTCAATATTCAGTCGTTAGAGATTGAAACCATTATTGGTATATTGCCTCATGAACGTAAAGAAAAACAGCCTTTGTTAATTAATGCTTCCTTATATTATCGGTATGAGGGAGAATTCTTGGATTATTTACTCGTGCGCGATTCCTTAATTACTATCCTTTGTCAGGGAAAGTATGGTTTAATTGAGGATGCTTTATGCGATACAGCTTCCAAGCTTTTCTCACTTTATCCTTTAGTGCAAAAAATCAAATTAGCACTTATGAAGCCAAATATTAGTCAAGATTGTCAAATAAGTATGGGCGCAGTTTTTAAAAGAAAGACTTTTAAGTGCGAAGACTTACGGTAAGTTAGGAAATAAATTATCCAATTTTGTGTTATGATTTACTTTTGATTTTGCTTAATTTTTACTAAAGGCTTCAACATGGCGATGTCTAATATCGATCAAGTAACAAGTTTATATAAAAATAATGAGTTACAGCTTTTGTGTTTTCGGCTTGAAAAAAACAAGGATTTATATGCCGTTAATGTTTTTAAAATACGCGAAGTAGTGAAATATGATGGTGTATTGACTATTGTAAGTCATGAAAGCAATTCTCTCGTTGAAGGGTTGATTACTATTCGAGAGCTTACTATACCGCTGATTGATATGCGGAAATGGTTTTTTTATGATTCGGAACTGCCCAATAAAGATTTACGTTCTTTCAAGGTTCAAAGGGAAAAGGGAGAAGAAGATATTATTATGATATGTGAGTTTTCACGATGGACAATTGGTGTGAGAATCTATGAAGCTGATAGAATTCTCAATAAGAAGTGGACAGAAATTGAGCAAAGTGCAGGCGTTGGTGGAAGTAGCGGTAATGGTAAATTAGTATCCAGAACAAGGTATTTTGATGGAAGGCTTGTGCAAGTTGTAGATATTGAAAAAATGCTTGTAGATGTTTTCCCGTGGATTGAAGAAGAAAAAAATAAAGAAATGCAAAACGTTAAACAAGTTAATTCCTCAAAAAAGATTCTTTTAGCTGATGATAGTCCAACTGTTCTTAAAACAATGCAGGCAATTCTCAATCAATTGGGCGTGGCACATATAGATTTTGTCAATGGGCAGCAATTGCTTGACTATATTTTTGATCAAGGAACTGATATTAATGATATAGGGTTAATTATTACGGATTTGGAAATGCCAGAAGCAAGCGGATTTGAGGTTATTAAGCAAATAAAAACAGATTCTAGAACTAAACATTTGCCTATTGTTGTTAATTCTTCTATGAGTGGTAGTAGCAATGAAGAAATGGCACTTTCTCTTAATGCAGATGAATTTATCTCAAAATCTAATCCAATTCAAATTGAAAAGGCAGTACGCGAATTAATGTTATAAATAATAGAATATATAATTTAGGGTAGAACGTGCAAAAGGATAGAGCTACACAGACAAAGACTTGTTTGCAAGACTATTTAAAACAGATGTTATATATTCCAACAAATGAAAGTTATCAGTCGAGGTATAACAAACAATATAGAATCAATCAGCGAATCCGCAATGATTTAAGTGTTTCTACTGGGTTGGAAGCTTATGAGAGCGAATCGAAACTACATTGTAACGTTTCATTATATGATTTGGTTTCTGCTATACCTAGCCCCTGTTATGTTTTATATTACGATGCTTTGGAATTTAATTTAAAATTATTACATGAAATTGCCCATGCTAGCGATTGCAAAATACTTGTGGCACTCAAAGGTTATAGCTTTTGGCGTGAGTTTGATAGTGTTTGTAAATATCTTCATGGTGCTACGTGCAGTGGAGCATGGGAAGCTCGTTTGGCTTATGAAGAGATTATTAAAAGGCAAGAGCAGTGTCGGCAGGAAGTAGAATCTTTTGATAAAAATTCTACGCATATAGGAAGTAAGGATTATTATTCCGTTAAAGATATTTGTGTTTTTTCTCCTGCTTATAAAGAATCGCAAATGCAAGAGATTTTAGAGTATGCTACCCATATTATTTTTAATTCTTTTGGACAGTGGCATAGATTCAAACCGATGATTGATTCTAAAAATAGGCACTTACTTAAAGAGAATAAGAAAAAAATTGAAATTGGATTGCGTATAAATCCCCTTTATAGCGAAGTGCAACCCCCGATTTATAATCCGTGTGTTTCTAAAAGTAGGCTAGGTATTATTCCTAGCGAATTTTATAAAGATATAGAATCTTATGCATCGCTCTATGGATATGCAACTATACAGGATTTTTTTGCAGCCGAGTTTAATGGATTGCATTTTCATACACATTGCGAACAAGATTCTGAAGCTCTAGCTCGCACTCTTCCCCATGTGATACGGTATTTTGATTCATTTATCAAGCTTTCAAGTTGGATTAACTTTGGTGGTGGACATCATATAACAAGAGAAGATTACAATTGCGACTTGCTTATTTCTTTAATCAAGAATTTCAAAAATCAATATCATAATATCGAGATATTTTTAGAGCCTGGCGAAGCAGTGGGCTGGCAATGTGGAGATTTGATTGGCACTGTAGTGGATATTATTCATAACGAAGGAAATATTGCCATTTTAGATATAAGTGCGAGTTGTCATACTCCTGATTGTCTTGAAATGCCTTATCGACCGATGTGTTATAAAATTTCCTATCAAAAGAGCACTCTATCCCCAACTTTGCATATAGAGAGTGATTTGGGCGCAAATAAAGGGAAATATTCCTATCGTTTCGGTGGTCCTACTTGCTTGGCTGGCGATATTATTGGCGATTACAGTTTCGATACGGAACTTCATATTGGAGATAGAGTAGCTCTTTGCGATATGATGCATTATACAATCGTGAAAAATACTACGTTTAATGGCATTGAATTACCAAAGCTTGGTGTAATTAAGGAAGATAAATTTACACTTTTAAAGGATTTTAATTATCGTCATTTTAAAGATAGAAATTAAAAGCATACAGGATTTTGATAGATAGAAATAAAGCAAGACAACACAAGATTATATTGACTATATTTTGAAAGCAACTTAAGATTCCTTAGAGCGCTTAGATAGTTCTTCAGTGAATTTGACAATTATCTATCAAGAGGTTATTCTTGTAGCCTAGTGATTTTTGCTCCTAGCGCGTTTAATTTTTGTTCTAATTTTTCATATCCTCTATCCAAATGATAGATTCTGTGAATCCTGCTAATTCCTTTTGCAACAAGCGCAGCGAGCACTAACGCAGAAGATGCTCGTAAGTCTGTCGCCATTACATCAGCACCAATGAGTTCATTTTTGCCGTTAATTTGCGCTACATTGCCATCAATAGTAATGTTGGCACCCAAACGTTGTAACTCACTAGCATGCATAAAACGATTTTCAAAGAGAGTTTCTTTAATGAAGCTAGAGCCATTGCATTGCGTGCTTAAAGCCATGAATTGTGCTTGCATATCAGTCGGGAAGCCCGGATATTCAGTTGTGGTGATTCTAAAAGCCTTTGCTGGGCGAGACATAGGTAATATTTCAATTGATTGGCTATTTAGCGAGTCACGATAGAGAATCTCAAAGCCTATTTCGCGTAGTTTTGCACTAATACTCTCTGTGTGTTCTATATTGATATTCTGTAAGCAAATATGCGAATTGGTAATCGCCCCCGCACAAAGATATGTTCCTGCCTCGATTCTATCAGGAATGATATGAATGGGTTTGAAATCAAGTAATTCACCATTGCTACCTTCTATTTCTATTTCTGGAGTGCCAATTCCTTTGATTTGTAATCCAGCATCTTGTAGTGCCTGACAAACTTGTATGACTTCAGGTTCTTTCGCGGCATTGATAATTTTTGTTCGTCCCTTTGCAAGTGCTGCTGCCATGATGACGTTGCTTGTTCCTGTTACTGTGATTTTGTCAAAAACTATATCTCTGCCTTGTAGTTTGTTTGTGGCTTTTGCGATAATGTATCCACCATTGACTTCTATATCTGCCCCTAATTGCTGCAATGATTTGATATGTAAATCCACAGGTCGAGCACCGATTGCACAACCCCCGGGCAAGCTTACTTCGCAATGTCCAAACCGTGTGAGCAATGGTCCCAATACAAGTATAGAAGCACGCATTTTACGGACAATGTCATAGATTGCTTTGGTATTATGCACATCCTGCGTATTAAAAATCAGAGTTTTTTCTATGATATTTGTATTATTACTTGAGGGCAAAGAAACTTTTGCGCCTAGCATATTAAGTAACTTAATAAAGGTAGAAATATCACTAACTTGCGGTATATTTTGCAAAATAAATTCATTTTTAGCTAAAAGAGAGAGAGCCAATAAAGGAAGAGCCGCATTTTTTGCGCCAGAAATTTTAACATTGCCTTGTAATGTATGTCCGCCTTCAATTTCTAAATAATCCATTATTTTTCCTTAATGTTATCACGATGGTATGATTTTATCACAAGACGGCTTTATTTGATAAATATTTAATTTTTTAATTTTTTTAATATTTGCTATTGCAAATATTAAAGGATTTTTTGCTAAACTAGCAAGGTTTTTTAGTTGGAAATGCTATAATGATTTTCCATATACTTTAGTATTTTTTTCTATATTTTTCTATGACTTTTCTATTTCATTGTGCAGAGTAAAATGGTTTTTATTTAAAGATATAATTACAAAACAAAATATCATTGAGGGTAGAGTATGGGAAGAATTTTGTTGGTTGAAGATGATATTGAATTGCAAAATCTGTTGCGAACCTATCTTAGTCAAGCGAAATTTGAAGTAATATGTTCTAGTTCTCCAAGTAAGGTGTTGTCATTGCTTACAAAAGAGAATTTGGATTTGATTATTCTTGATTTGTGTTTGCCAGAGATGGATGGTTTTGAGTTATGTCAAAAAATACGCGCAATAACACAATCTCCAATTATTATTTCTTCTGCAAGGAATGATATATACAACAAGATTCAAGGGTTTGAACAAGGAGCTGACGACTATATCGCTAAACCTTATGAACCCGCAGAGTTAATTGCACGTATCAATGCTCTTTTACGTCGATTAAAACCCCGAGAAATGGTTTTTGGAGGTCTTAGCGTGGATACAAAACGTCGTGTAGTGAAGATTCAGAATAAAGTTGTGGATTTAACAAATACGGAGTTTGACATTCTTGTTTTTTTAATTGAGAATCGCATGCAGCCAATTAGTCGCGACAGAATAGCAAATACAATTAATGCTATACACGAAGATACTGGATTACGAAGCATAGATACGCATATTAGAAATTTACGTAATAAATTGGGAGATTCGGCAAAAAAGCCTAAATACATTCAATCTGTTTGGGGTATTGGTTATAAGTTTTGTCTTTGATTGTTTGCCTAATATGAGTAATGAATGAAAAAATATAATCAATATAATTTTTATGCTATTTGCAGTAGTATAATAGGATTCTTATTGATTATATGGCTGATTTATCAATTTAATAATCGAGATAAGCATAATTTTACAAAGAATTATGAGCAAATACTTTTTTTAATCAACGAAATTGTTCTTTGTACTAAAGATAATAATGAAGAAGCCATAATGACTTTATTGGAAAAATATGATTATTATCAAATAGTACATATTCCGACAAATGCAATAATCACTAGGAATCATCAAGCAGAAAATTTTCATTTTATCTTTTTTGAAGCGCCAGATATAGAGGGATTTTCATTGGAAGTTGACGGAAAGAAAATTTCAGCTATTACAGAGAAACATCAAACCTTAAATTCTTATGTTATTCCTTGTTTGCTTTTTGTGTTGATTATTCTTGTTGGTATTATCGTTTACTTGTTTAGACAAATCAATACACAATACTTACTTTTGTCCAAAGCTATACGAGGCTTTGTTGCTGGCGATTTTGCTATTGATCAAAAATTAAGCAATCCAACTAGAGAAAAGATGCGCAGGATTTCCACTCTCATTAGGAGTCGTGAGTTTGTGTTACGAACAATAGGGCATGAGCTCTCTGCTACTATTACGAAAATGAAACTACTTATAGGATTGCCTTCATTGCAACGTCTGAATCAAGAAGATATTAACTCTTTGCGGAAATATATCACTGAATTACATGCTATTTCAGATAATATGTTTAAATTTGAAAGAGCCTTAAGTTTTAATACGCAGCTCGATTGTCAGAGTTTTTCGAGTGAGACCTTACTTCTTGAAAGCCTAAAGAAATTTGAAGATGAGAAAATGAATATTTTTCTTAAAAGTGATTCCATTTTTATTATTTATGGCGATCTGTCGATGCTTTGTATTGCATTAGGGAATCTTATTCATAACGCATTAAAATACAGCATAAATAGACAAATTGGTATAGAAGTTATGCAAAATCAAATCACAATATATAATATCGGACATTCATTACAGCATGATATTACTTACTATCTACAACCTTTTTCAAGAGATAGAAAGCATTTTCAAACTACTGGTTACGGCTTGGGGCTTTATATTGTCTCTGAAGTCTTAAAATTACATAACATTACACTTTCTTACCGCTTTGAATATGCTGGTTTTGATGAGAAATCTAATAAATTTTTACAGAATTTACAAATAAGTACGCGGGAAACTAATAAAAAAGATCTGGGCATACATGCTTTTGATATTTTATTTAAATAACACAAATAGTTTAATATCCAATATCTCATTCTTTATTCCACAATAGGAATAAAGAATTGCGGATTGCTTTCTACCATAAAGCTTAGAGATTCGAATTGCACTCTCATAAAGGCTAAGACTCGACTTTTGGTGATACTAACTCTAAAGGGAATGAATTGCAAGACGGGCGTTTTGAGATTGCGTAAATACAGAATCGGATTATGTGAATTGGTTCGCTCAATAAAGAACTTGCGCTCAAAGATGCGCGAAATATTACTAAAGTGTTCGGCAATTTCATTACTAAAGTGATTGTCTGGCTCAAAATCATAAACTTTTATATTTAGTTGTAGCTGCTTGCTGATGTCAAAAATAACCGTTGAAATATGATAATCTTTATAGCTATCTCCAGTAACTACTAGCAAACTTTCCTTAACTGCCGGAGGATATCGAAGAGTATTTTTTTCATAAAGTTTGCTTTTTACTATATCCGTTGTATAGTTATTAGCACTTAACGGGTTTTTTGCTGTTTTAAATACGGGAATTTTGCTTTGCCATAGAATCTTACGATAATTTTTTTTAGAAAAAATCTCTCTACCCACAACAATTAATCCAATTTTCTTACCAAACTTATTCCGCACGGTTTGAATGAAATCAAAATTTTTATAGTCTACAATCACAGAAATATCATTTTGGCTCAAGCTATCAATTTCTTGAATAATTTGAAAATTTGTGGGATTCAGGATTTTAATCGTCAAACGTATGCTCTTTAGATGTTTATGCAAATAAATAGCCTCCCTACAATCAAAAAGCATTTGCTCTCTACGTTGCAACGACATGTCTAATATTAAATAGATTTCTCTCCCAAAAGGCAGCGGGAATTGCCCCATGTCGGATTTGATTCGATGATAGATTGTTTGCATAACATTAGGATTACCTGCCACTAAGAGTGTATCGCCTGGCATAATGATAGATTGGGAAGTAGCTAACATAAAATTTTGATGTCTGTAAATGCCTATGATTTTCCAGTTAATTTGTTGAATAGTTCCTATTTGTCTATGCGCGAAAACACTGCCGCTGGGCACACCAATTTCCATTACTTCGCCTTGTTCCAATCCAAAACCGCGTGGAATAACAGGCACATTTGGCAGGCGAGATAACAATCTTAGAGATATAGCATTTGTTTGTGAAATACACATAAGATTCGAATCTTGTTTCATTAATTGTTGGTATTTGGAATTTAAATCATAAATACTTTTTATAATACGCGTCTTTTTATAATTGTTTCGTAGATATTCATATACAGTATTAGATTCGTTAGGATCCTTTAGCACGATAAAAGCATCACTAATATCTTTGTTGGCTAGAAGATTGTTGAGTCTAAACGAAGAAGTATAATCACATTGATAGAATTGAAATGTACTTGGAATCTCCGAAGGAAGAAAGACAGGGTCTTGGTAAAAGACAATATAAAAGTTATTGCTGTAATACGCATTCACAACTTTTTGTAAGAAATACAAGGCAATTTCACCGTCAACAATAAGTAAAATATGCTTCAAAAGTTCTCCTCATTGGTTGAGTAGTTATGTTACAAAGTTTGTATTCTATCACATAGCCCAGAATAAAACAATAAATGAGCAAAAAAATCTTTTCTCAATAAAATATTGTATATAATAACAACACTGACAGAATATTCGTTTCTTTCAATGAAAATAGTTTTTATGAAAGAGAAATTCTTTTGTGTTAAGGATTCATTATGCAACAAGATAAGAGGTTTGATTCTACGACTAGTACCGTTATAAATGGCTCAAAGATGCTCATAGAAGCATTGCATCAAGAAGACGTAAAAGTGATATTTGGCTATCCTGGTGGTGCTGTGCTTAATATTTATGATGAAATTTATAAACAAAAGTATTTTCGGCATATTCTTACTCGACATGAACAAGGAGCTATTCATGCTGCAGATGGTTATGCAAGAGCTAGTGGTAAGGTAGGCGTAGCTATTATTACTTCGGGACCAGGATTCACTAATGCGGTAACAGGTATTGCGACTGCTTTTAGTGATTCTATCCCTTTAGTGATCATTAGCGGGCAAGTTCCTCTTACACAAATCGGTACTGATGCTTTCCAAGAGATTGATGCGGTAGGCATTTCTCGCCCGTGTACAAAACATAATTATCTTGTTAAAGATATTACGGAATTGCCACGTATTTTAAAGGAAGCATTTTATATTGCAAGAAGTGGGAGACCAGGACCGGTTCTTGTAGATATTCCAAAGGATATAAGTGCGCAAGTAGCTCCTTTTAATTATCCAAATAGCATTGCGCTTGCAAGTTATAAACCAACCATTAAAGGTAATACAAGGCAGATTAAAAAGTTAGCAACAGCTATTTTAGAATCTAAAAATCCGCTTTTTTATATTGGCGGTGGCGCAGTAATTTCTAATAGCTATCGGGAGATACAAAAACTTTTAGAAATAACTAAGATTCCTAGCGTAGAAACACTTATGGCAAGAGGAGTAGTACAAGGTAGCCCTTATTTTTTAGGTATGTTGGGTATGCACGGCTCCTATGCCGCGAATATGGCGACAAGCGAATGTGATTTACTGATTTGTCTTGGGGCGCGTTTTGATGACAGAGTTACAGGTAAGGTTAGTGAGTTTGCGAAATTTGCAAAAATTGCACATATTGATGTTGACCCTAGCTCGATTGGTAAAATTATCAACGTAAATTATCCTATTGTAGGTGATTTGAAGCTTGTATTACAAGAACTCATTAAAGAATTGCAGGATAAAGAGGTAGATTCTCATATCCTTAAAGAAAGGGAAATGTGGTGGCATAAGCTTAAAAAATGGAATGAAACACATCCTTTGACGTTTCGCGATATACCTGATGAAGTGAATGCTCCCTTAAAGCCGCAATGGGTTATACAAGAAGTAGGCAAAATATTGGGTGAAAGAGCTATTGTTACGGTTGATGTTGGACAGCACCAAATGTGGGTAGCGCAATTCTATCCTTTTAGCGCAAAGAGACAATTTATTACAAGTGGTGGTCTTGGGACAATGGGTTTTGCTCTACCTGCAAATATGGGAGTTTTTGTGGCATTAGAAGAAGCAAGAGCGGAGGGCAATAAAGAAAAAATTGCTCTTAGTTTTAGTGGTGATGGTGGCATACTAATGAATATTCAAGAATTAATGACTTGTGTAGAATCTGGTATCAAGACGATTAATATTGTCCTCAATAATGGATATTTGGGTATGGTGAAACAATGGCAGGATTTCTTTTATGAAAAAAGATTATCCCATGTCAATCTGAATCAACCTAATTTTGTTTTGTTGGCACAAAGTTTTGGTGCATTAGGCTTAGAGGTACAGACTAAACAAGAACTTAGGGAGGCTTTACAAATGGCTATAGATAGCGATAAGCCTAGTTTAATTAATGTATGGATAGATAGAGATGAGATTGTATTGCCCATGGTCCCAGGTGGCAATCCGCTTTATAAAATGATATTGGAATAAAGGAAGCGTAATGCAAAAAAAAATTGTTTGTATAACCGTTATTAATGAACATAGCGTTTTAGCTAGAATTTCGGGGCTTTTTGCGGGTAGAGGTTATAATATTGATAGCCTTACAGTCGCACCTTTACCTGATAATAATCTATCGAGAATCACAATTGCTACACGTGGCGATGAAAGAGTGTTAGAGCAAATTATTAAGCAGCTTCATAAGCTTATTCCCGTACTCAACGTGATAGAAAGTGAAGAGATTATCACACAAGAAATAGCATTAATAAAATTTGAGAATAATGAGAAAATCGGTGCAATTAGCGCGCTTATTAATGCTTCTGGAGGTAGAATTGTCAGCTGGGGCGAAAAATACATTGTGTATAGCGTTAATGGCGATACTCAAAAGATTACAGATGTTATTAATTGTTTAGGGATATTTATGCCTAAGGAGATCATTAGAAGTGGTGCTGTGTCTATTGAAAAGTAAAAGTATTGCAAGTAAATTTGAATCAAACTAGATATTTTAAAAGGTTAATTATGAAAAAAATACAAACACTACGAGCAGTGTTAGTCGTATTATTGATGAGTATTGTTTTGGGGGAATCGCTCTTTTCTCAAGAGAAGCAGAATCTTATTGTTGCGGGCAGTGAAAATGCCTATAAGCCTTTTGCTTATTTGGATTCTAAGAATAACCCGATAGGTTTTGATAATGAGGTATTGCAGGTAGTTATGTCCTATATCCCTAATGCTAGATTACAAATTGTCTCTGTTCCATGGAATGTTATTTTCACGGGATTAGATTCGGGTAAATTTGACGTTGTTGCGAATCAAATTGCAAAAAATGAGCAAAGAGAAAAGAAATATCTTTTTTCAAAGCAACCTTATTTTTATGGTGTAAGTGGGTTGATACTTGGTAAAGATTCTCGTATTACGCACATAAAGGAGTTAAACAATACTAAAATTGGCGTTACGGTAGGTTCGAATCATGCAGCAAATCTTGAAAAATACGTACAAGAACATCCAGAGCAAAATATCACTATTATGTATTATAAAACATCTCCTGCATTGGTAGCAGACTTAGGCAATGGCAGGATTCAAGCAATGATAAATGATCCAGCAAGCGCAGCTGATTATGCAAAATCACAACATGTACAGTTGACCGTTACAGATTTTGCTTTTGAAAAAATACCTGTCTATTTTATTTTCCGAAAGGATTCTAAAAGGCTAGCACAAACTTTAAATGAAGCTTTAGAACAAGCACTTCGGGACGGTAAAATTTCAGAGCTTTCTATAAAATATTTTGGTGTTGATCAAACCAAATAATTTAGACATCTGTAATATCAAGCAAATGAAATTATAAGGGGCTTATGTGTTTGATATTATGTATTTTTTCCAAACTGCAAACGTATTGCTTCCTAGTCTACCACTTACTTTTTTTATCGCTTTTGTTTCGTTCTGCGTAGGTAGTTTACTTGGTTTACTTATGGCATTAGCGCGGATTTATAATATTCCTATTATCAAACAAGCTGTGATATTGTTTGTTTCCTTTTTTCGTGCTACACCTTTGTTGGTGCAACTTTTAATATTTTATTATGGTATTCCTATTTTTTTGAAGAATTTGGATATGCAAATAGATATTAGCAACATTGAAGCTATTTATTATGCGCTTGTTGTTTTTTCTCTGTATGCAAGTGCGTATTTGTGTGAGATTTTTCGTTCTGCAATTTTGGCTGTTGATAAAGGGCAGCTAGAGGCAGCTTATTCTATTGGAATGAATGAATATCAGGTTTTAAAACGCATTATTCTTCCTCAAGCAGTTATGATAACTTTGCCGAATCTACTCAATTTTTTTATTTTACAGCTTAAGAATACTTCTCTTTGTTCTATTATTACTGTACCCGAATTGATGGGTGTAGCTGATATAGAAGCAGGAAGGAGTTCAAAATTTTTAGAAGCATATTGCATGGCTGCATTGTTATATTGGAGTATGTGCGTAGTGCTAGAAGCTTTGTTTTTTCGGTTAGAGAAAATTGCACAAAGATACAAAAAACGTTACCTATAAGGTTTTGTAATGCTAAGAGTAGAAAGTATTCATAAAAGTTTTGGAAATACAGAGGTTTTAAAAAACATTAGTTTGCATGTTAACACCGGGGACATTATTGCTATTATTGGACCTAGTGGATCTGGTAAAAGTACATTTTTACGTTGCATTAACGCTCTTGAGTTTGCACAAAAAGGCAAAGTGCAAATCGATTCGGTAACATTTGATTTTGCAAGATACACTAAAAAAGACGTGCTTGCTTTGCGTAGAAAAAGTGCTATGGTTTTCCAACATTATAATTTATTTATTAATAAGAATGTCATTGATAATATTATGGAAAGTCTCACCATTGTACAAAATATGCCCAAACAGCAAGCAAGAGAAATTGCCATGACAAAG
Source organism: Helicobacter aurati (assembly GCF_003364265.1). Classification (GTDB taxonomy): domain Bacteria; phylum Campylobacterota; class Campylobacteria; order Campylobacterales; family Helicobacteraceae; genus Helicobacter_A; species Helicobacter_A aurati. Next base: position 91,222 of record NZ_NXLW01000002.1, on the reverse strand, counting down.
TTACAGCAGGTAGGATTGGAAGATAAAGCAAAATGTTATCCCTATCAGTTGAGTGGTGGACAACAGCAAAGAATAGCAATTGCGCGGGCATTAGCTATTAATCCTTCAGTGATTCTATTTGATGAGCCAACAAGCGCACTTGATCCTGAACTCGTAGAAGAAGTACTTGCAGTAATTGTAAATATCAAACACACGACAATGCTAGTTGTAACACATGAATTAGATTTTGCGAGAGCACTGGCTACAAAGATAGTTTTTATGGCAGATGGCGTAATTATGGAAGAGAGTGAACCAGCAACATTTTTTTCTTCTCCTAAACATGTAAGAGTGCAGACTTTTTTGGAGAAAATGCTTGTTAGACAAAGATATAATTGTTTGCAATGATATTATCTTATGTTTATATAGAACCCATGAAAGGTAGCTTATGATATTGCAAATCCTTTATATTATCGCTATTGTTTCGGAGGCTATCACAGGTGCTTTAAGTGCAGGAAAATACCGTATGGATTTATTTGGTGTTTTGCTTATTTCTCTTGTAACTGCTATTGGTGGTGGCACTATTCGGGATATTGTCTTGAATATGCATCCTATGATATGGGTGCAACATCCTGAATATGTTATTATACTTTGTTTTTTTAGCATGCTTACAGTAATGATTCCTTATTTTTTTGCGAGATTCGATAAGCTTTTTTTGCTTTTGGACGCTCTTGGTTTGATTTGTTTTAGCATTATTGGTGTCAATAAAGCATTAGGACAAGAATTTGGATTTATTATTTGCGTGATTGCAGGCGTTATTACTGGAGTATCAGGAGGGATATTGCGGGATATTTTATGCAATAAGATTCCATTAGTTTTTCAAAAGGAGCTTTATGCGAGTATTTCCATTGTCGCTTGTATTTTATATTATTTGTTGTGTGTGCATACAACTATTCCTAATACATTTGCTATTCTTATTACATTGGTGTTCGGATTCGGATTGCGAGTAATCGCAATCCGCTATAAATTAAGCTTGCCTATCTTTATTTTCGATGAAGTAAAACAAAAAAAGCTTACCCACAAAGACAAAAAAGATTCTGTATAGTATGATGAACTTTACCTAAGAGCTATTTGCCAAAAGTTCTTTCTCTTTTCTTAAAATCCTTGATAATCTTTTTGCATTCTTTTTTTGTTAAGCCTGGAAATAGGGTATCGCTAAAAAATATTTCGGCATAGGCGCATTGCCAAAGTAAAAAATTGGAGATTCTTTGCGCATTTCCCACTCGTAAAAGCAAATCAACATCTTGGGTTAAATCAAGATTTGCTTGAATGTTTTCTTCATTGATAGTCAAGCCTTTATCAATGACACGTTTAACCGAACGTACGATTTCATCTTTTGCTCCATAAGAAATAGCCACATTAACGCATAATTTCATGCAGTTTTTTGTCATATTTTCAGCATTTTGAATCTTTTGACGCAATCTACTATTAATGTGTTCCAAATTACCGATTGCACGGAAACGAACTTCATTGGTTATGAAACGTTCCAAATTATTTTCCAAATATTTTTCTAGTAGTTCGAATAAATAAGTGATTTCTTCTTGCGGTCTTTGCCAATTCTCTGTGCTAAAGGCAAAGAGTGTTAAGTTAGTGATACCTTCTTCTATGCAAAGTTCTATGATTTTTTGGACAGTTTTTGCTCCGTGTAAGTAACCAATTTTCTCTAAAATACCATTTTTTCTAGCCCACCGCCTATTGCCATCCATAACAACGGCGAGATGTTTTAGTGTATTCATTGTGTGCCTTTGATTTAAATTCTTAGAAAGATTCAATTATCATCATTATGTAAAAACTCAATATACATAGCCAATGCAAGACTTATCGTAAATTTATTGCCACTTATTTGGTATTCGTTGTAAGATGTAGAGTTTAAAGAATATTTCGCATAGTGAGAATCTTTAAGATGTATGTTTGTATATGCAGAGATTAAACGTTCTAATTTTTGTTGTTCAAGCTGCATTGTATGAGTCGTATTAATTACTTCGGATTTTTTATGGAGAACATACAATGTATTATTTTCGCTACCGAACGCCTTATTATCATTTGCAATAATATTAAGACACACCATTGCACAATTCTTAGAATCCAGAAGAGACACAGCATTTCTTTTTGCATTATCTGTATCACATTCCGCCTTAAAGGCGATTTTTATAAGGTTTTTCTCGTTGAGAGTTTGGAGAATATCTATATTTTCATAAAGCTCAAGCCACATAGTTGGTCCCATCTCTCTTTTTTTTATTTTGCCTTGTTTACTATGGGGAATGTAATCGCTAATTGCTGCAGCCATAAATAAATAGATTTTTTCTTGTGTTGTATTGTTCTGTGCAATTTGTTGTTGTAATGAATCTAGATAATCTTTGGAGCTATAAACTTTAATGATAGTAATATCATTGGGCATTTTTAGCGGGATTTGCGAGCTAATTAATGAAACTTTTGCTCCCAAAAAATAAAGAGCCAAAGCTAGATTGCAAGCCTGTAACCCACTTGAATGATTGGTAATGCAACGTATTGAATCAATATTTTCACTGCTGCCACCTCCTGTAATAAGTACTTTTTTATTACGCCAAAAGTCTCTTGTATAAACAGCCTTTTTCAGAGCAAAGGTAATTTCTTCAATATCTGCCATAGCCCCATTACCTATTTCTCCACAGGCTAGATTGCCTTCTTGTGAGGGTATTATTGTGTATCCATTTTGTTGCAATGTTTGTATACTTGCTTGTGTAATCGGGTTTTCTAACATTTGAGTATTAGCACTTGGGGCAAGCAATTTTGGAATATCAGGAAGAGCTAAGGCACTTGAAAGATAAATATTATCAGCTATACCGTGCGCTAGCTTATTGAGGCTATTGGCTGTAATTGGGGCAAAGAGTGCTATGTCTGCCCATTTTGCATAATTGATATGATTGGGGGTATATACGTTAGATTCTGTATGCCAACATTCGCTATCTTCGGTTAAAAGTACCGTTTTGCTAAGCGTTTCAATGCTTAATCGCGTAATGAATTTTAACGCACTAGAGCTAGCTATAACGCGTATTTCCGCTTCTTCTTTTATCAGAGAACGTATTAATAATAGACTTTTATAGACAGCAATAGAACCACCAAGGAAAAGCAGAATTTTTTTGTTTTTTAACATCAATATTCCTTAACAAAAGGCATTATAGAATCAATTCAAAAGAGAGCGTGATTGGTCATTTATGCCATTATCTTATCATTCTTTGGTCAGAAATCCCAATTTCATAATACGAGAAAAAAGATTCTATAATATTTTTTACTATATCGTCCTTTTTAGCGGAAGTAGCTGACGTGTGGAATAGAGTATAAAGTTTTGATAGAGAGTGTATTGCCAATGGAGGATTTTTCGTTTTGGCAGTCATGTTAAAAGTTATATCTTTGGTTGTGCCATTAATGTTGCTTTCTAAAGTCTCTAATCCTTTGTTAGCAAATAAAAGAATCTTTTCTGTAGCGGGACTATCTTTGAAAGCCTCTAGTTCGCTCGGATAATCCGCTTTGGGAATATTAAGGAAATTCTTTGCAGTTTGTAGGTATTTTTGCAATTCTTGTATTGCCATTGATTCGGGTTGTGTATTTTCCATATTCTTCCAATAATGAAACGCTTTAGCAATGTTACCGTGTATGTTTAGAGAATATTGACTAAGGGATATATCATAGATATTTTGAAACTTTGTGAGTTGTTCTTGCGTGGAGAGAGTTCCCCCTAATATATCCCCAAACTCATCGCGTAATTGCGTGCTTGTTAGCAATGTATGTAAAGTTTGGAAGAAGTTTTGTCCCAAGAATCGAGAAAAAAGCGAATAAGTTTGTTGTATCTGCACATGCCATTCTTGCCCCTTGTATAAATACGTCTCTTGACATATTGCTTTGTTGTCTTGATAGATAATGTAGCCACTGTATTGATAGCTTATCGGCAAGAAATAATGCATGCGCGGATTCTTTAATGAATCTGGATATTCTATTTTGTTTATTTGGATTTTAATCGGCACTTTTGTTGGATTGTTCGCATTGACGAAGAATTGAATGTTGTGTAGTTTGAAAACGTCTGTGCCGTCATTTTTATCCGCTAGCGTGAGCGATTGGAGGTTGCATAAGATTCTTTTATCTCCTTTGCAGATTAACGGACTATACGTTAGACTAACCTTAGTGTCAACTTCAACCTTGTTTGATAGAATTTGCAACAAATTTGTGAGATACGTTTGTAGTATGGTTGAAAACGATTCGTCAAAATGTTGCTTAGAATCTAAACTTAAAGATTCTAATCTATGAGTAAGAGATTGGAAGAACATATTGTTGGTATTGGCAAATACACCATAGTAACTTAAGCCTAACCAAAAACCAAGAATCCTTATCAAAATCTTTTTCATTATTCTCCTTTTTATGTCAATTGAGATTTAGTAGGGGGCGGATTGTTTATTGTAGCAGGAATTTTATTATTTTTTGCTTGTGTTTCCATTTCCCAAGCTTTTATTTAGTCATTATGTTTTTTGAAGGCACTATTAAATAATGATTAGCTTTTATTGACTTGACTCTTGACTTTTTTTTGTAAAAATGCAGGCTTTATATTTATGAATAAGGAGAATGTATGTTTTTAAATTTACTGAATCAAGAAGAAAAAAATATATTTTTGGAATTTGCTCATCATATCGCATGGAGCAACAATGATTTTTCAGATGCACAAAAGCGCATTATTGCAACTTACTGCCTAGAAATGCAAGTAGAAGACATCAAGTATGATAGAAACAATGAGGATAATTTTAATATTACTCAAACATTAGCAAAGGTAACCAACCCGCAAAGCCAACGCATTATGCTCTTAGAATCTATGGCATTAGTTTTTGCAGAGCATGTTTCTCGTCTTGATAGCATTCATAAAGAAGAGAGGCGAGTAATTGATGAAATGATTCAAGCCTTTGGACTTAATACGTCTTATGCAGTTATTTATTCGGAATGGACAAAAGCTATGTTGTCTCTTGCCAATCAGGGTAGGGCACTCATTAAAATTTGATAGTAGTTTTCCTTGCACGATTTGCGGAGCGTGTTGCAAGAATATTGCAGGGATTGTAGAGCTTGCGGCTTATGACGCGGGCAATGGAATCTGCAAGCACTTAGACTCACAAAGCAATCAATGCAGGATTTATGACAATCGACCAGAGGTTTGTAGAGTTGATTTACTCTATGATAGAGTGTATGCGAAGTATTTTAGCAAGGATGAATTTTATTCGTTGAATATTCAGTCTTGCAGAGTTTTACAAGAAAAAGAAAATGTTGCACAAGATTTGAGAATCTAGATTCTTATTGTAATGTCAAAGTGTAATAAAAATAGATTTGTAATATGGAATAATAGAATATTTGATTGATGAAGATTCTATAAATTACAATAAACATAAATAATTTATATTGAAAGGAAGCATTATGCCATTACCGTTACTTCCACTGTTGGCTATTGGAGGAGCTGCTCTATGGACAGCAAAGAAAGGCTATGACACTTATAGCGATAAGCAAGAAGCAGAAGAATATAGTGATAGAGCTAGAAGTTTGTATTCCAATGCAGAATCTAGTCTCAAATACGCTGAAGAAAAGGCATAGCAAAAGTTTGAAGATCTAGGTAAAAGATAGCAAAAAATATCCGAAACGACTTTACAGAGATATAAAAAGATTATTGATAAACTTGATGTGCGGAGTCAAGAATGGGAAGATATTCTTGGTGAAGAAACACATACCAAGATGATTATAGTTCATCGAACTATTACGGATTTAAATACTACCCTTGGAGGATTTGCTGCGGGTACTGTAGCGGGGGCAATGGCTGGCTTTGGTGCATTTGGTACTGCTGGACTACTCGCAACTGCCTCCACAGGTACGGCGATTGCTTCGTTAAGTGGTGTAGCAGCAACTAACGCAACTTTGGCTTGGTTTGGTGGTGGAAGCTTGGCTGCTGGAGGCTTAGGTATGGCTGGGGGAACAATGGTACTTGGCGGTCTTGTTGCGGCACCTGTTCTTGCTGTATTTAGCACTTTTCTTGCGGCTGATGCAGAACGTAAAAAATATGATGCAAGATCATATTATCAGGGTATCCAAGCCTTAACAGAAGTGATGGAGGCGCAGGAGCTTGTATATCGCAAACTTTATAATAAAACAGATGAAAAAATAAGAACCCTATTACAGATAGATTCTGAGTTAGATAGACAATTAGATAAAGTTGTTTCGATTATTGAAGTCAATGGATTATCCGTAAGATATTGGGATGAGGATGAACAAAGAGAAGCGAGAAAAATGATTCAATTTGCAGAAACTGTTGTAAATGCCATCAATGCGCCAGTTATGCACGATAAGGACACTTTGACACAAAAATTAAAAAGATACCAAAAAGAAAGTGAGCGACTTATGGAGGAAATTAGGCAAAAATACAGCTAGGTAAGTACTTAGAAGATCGGCTTTACAACGAATTGGCAATATAACTACAAAGTAAAAGGTAAAAAGAAATGTAGGGATTGCGGTTATTTTGGCGAGTAGTTTCTTGAATAACTTGAATAATAAATTTAACACAATAATTAAAAGTGAGGAATTATGGCAAAAGCACTCTATGAAGAAGTAATAGATGAAATCGGCACGCAAACTCTTGCGCGTTTGGGGTTGAATATTTTTAGCTTTAATACGTATGCAGCGTATGGGGCGAGTGTTACGATGACCAACGATACAGCGAGAGCGTATAATAGGCACAAAAATAACGACAAGTATTTTGGGCAGACTTTCGAGGAGTTGGATGTTCAATACGGGGAATAAAACCTACACGACCGATACTCTCGCAGACATCAAAAAGACGCAAGAGATTCTGCGAAGCGGCAAGAATCCTGCTAACCTAGAACCAAAAGACAGGGCGAAAGTCGAGCATATTTGGGCGAACTATTCTGACGAAGTGGAGAGTATGGACTTTAGCAATCCCGATTCTGACTTGGGCAAACTCGCTACAAAGAATCATTTCACAACTGACACCGTTACGTTGAATAAAAACGGCGAAGTCGTACAAACCGCACAGCAAAAAGTCGTCAAAAAAACAGAGGATTTGCTCAAAGACCGCTATCTTGAAGGAGATTCTGCTGTCGATAAATTCAAAGTGCCTTCTAGCGATTACAAAAAGCACAAAGAAGAGCTTGAAAAGATGATTGCCAAAGGCAAGGATTCAGACGATCCGAAAGTCAGAGAAAAGGCGCGCAAGGCAGAGATTGCACTTGAAAAGCTCAATGCAAACAATGTCTACAATCGCCTGATGTGCGAGAATCCACGCATTGCGGCGGTTGCTACACAAGCCATTGTCGCAGGCGGGCATGTCCTCCAAGCGAGCGCGAGCGGTGCGATTGTCGCGGCGATTTCGACATTTGCGAGCGGCGTGGTTTGGGAAGTCAAAGATATGTGTGCGAATCGAGGAATTGATTCGGAAACATCGATTATGGACAGAATCAAAAGGCTTTTGCGAAAAGTTATCGATTCTTTCAAGGGTGTTTTTGCAAGAGGTGCGGGATTTGGAATCATAGATACAGCAATGGGAATCGTTGGGCAAATTTTTAAGTCTTTTGCTGCAAAGCTCAAGACATTATGGCACAACATTCGAGCAAGTGCGAAGAGTATCTACAATGGAATTTGCGATTATGTGAGTGGAAAAATTACAAGCATCCGTGAGTTACTTAGCATGATTCTAAAGTCTCTTTTCTCTGCTGCGTGGGTTATTCCTGTCATCGCGCTTGAGCAAAAGCTCGAACTCATGCTTCCTTTTGGGACGATTCTTGCACCTCTCTTCTCTATTGCGGTTGGAGCTTTTGTCGTTGTTTTGACGCATCGTAGCATCGATATGGCTCTTGATGTATTATTTACGATGTTTGCTCAAAGGGACAGGGCAAAAATGCGCGCCGAAGAAATCACTACGCTTGTTGTAGAGAAACTTCCTGCACTTATAAATGAACGCAAGGAGCTTACTGCGCTTATTGAATCAGTGCATAAACAAAGATTATTAAGTCTTGAATCTTCTTTTGCTGATTATCGGCAAGCAAGTATAAATTGCGATGATGAAGGCATATATCAGGCATTGAACAGAATCAATAAACTTTGGGGAGCGGAGTTAAGTGTTAAAACCATAGATGATGTTAAGGCTATTTTGCAAAAACCTAATCGTACAGGCAAATTGCAATGGTAGCAGAGCTATATAGCTTATCCTATTCTACTAAGATAAAGATTCTTTAGAATCTTTATAAAATAATAATAACTTGTATTTATACTCTCAATATGCGGTAGTTTATCACTGAACAAGAAAAGAGATTCTCAATTTTACGATAAATTTAAAAATTTGGTTGATAACATATAGGCATATTACATACAGCAAAACATAGCTTTGTTACTGCAAATTCTGCAAACTCATCACTTTTTGACGCAAGATTCTCATTGCAGTTTTGATTATTGATAATAATCTTTCGTTTCTATAAGAATACAATCCATAAAAACAAGACAATATTGCTTTTTATCTCGTTGTAGAATCATATTAATAAAATAATAATAATTTGTTTATTTAAAATTAAATAGATATAATTATTATTTTAATTAATGTAGAAAGGATATGCTATGTTAGATGTGAAACTAAAAAAATATTTGTATCCACTAAAGATTTGGAATATAGGCAATGAAATAAAAAATATGATTCCTAACGTTAATGCTGTATGTTGCGCTGCTGTGATGGGTTCTTTCAGCTATGCCGATAATCTGCAAACAAAAACACTTTCTGCTAGCTCAATAAACAATATTGCATTGCACAAGAAACAATCCGACTTGCTTATTGCTAAGGCAGATCTGGATTCCGCAATGTCAAATAAAAGAAATAATGAGCAGCAAAGTGAAGATATAGCGCATGCACGGGCTGATAAGGTTATCGCAGTTAGTGCTATGCAAACTACTTTTGATGATCTTAATCGTAATGTTTATGCAGTTTCGAGGGAGCAGATTCAGAATAAAGGCTATCGTTCGGCAGAGGATATTTTCCGTTATATGCCTTTTGTTGGATTGGCAAATGTCGGACTTGGTAGCAATTTGGATCTTCGTGGGCAAGGCAATCGAGCGAATACTTCCGTGCAGGTAATGGTTAACGGAATATACACAAATATGCTTGATTCAAGTCATGGCGTTAGCCCCATCAATACATTTTCTCCGACCATTATAGAATCTATTGATATTTTACCCGGCGGAGGCGCAGTTATGTATGGGAATGGTACGAGAGGAGGTGTAGTCAATATTACAACGCAAAGACGTTATGATAAGCCTTTCTTTAGCGCGGGCATGAATTATTCAAATATTATTGCCTCTATCGGAAATAATGTAAATGCTGATGCAAAATTTGGTACAAAAGTCGGGGAGCATACACATTTATCATTGGGAGCAGCCTATATTTTACGAGGTGGTTCTCGTGATGGCGATATAACTCAAGGCGCGCAAGCAAACTTCGGAATCATTCATGATTTTACACAGAGATCGAGCCTAGCCTTTGGCATTGATTATTTCTATGGTGATATTAAAACTTCTCCAAATAATTCTTTTCAGATTACGCCAAACCCTACGAAATCCGATAGGAAAACCAAAGGCTTAGGGAATTATCATAATCGACAACAGCGACTTGATGTTAATGTAAGCTATGAAAGTACATTCGCAGAGAATCATAAGCTTAATGTGACAACCTTTTATCATTTGAATCGACTGACTTATTTGGATTCTAAGGGTGTGATTGCTTCGTATATGGGATTAAATAATGTCGCGTATGATCAGAGTGGTTCTCTGTTTGATGACCAAAAATTGGGATTAATTGCAAAATATGATTGGAAACATTTGAATGGAAGACTCATTGCTGGCTATGAATCTCTCTATCAATTAGGAAAACGAACTTTAGAACAGCTGATTTATGGACGCGGTATGGTTGGACAAATCCCTAATTTCGTCTATAATCATCCTTTATATGTTTCATTGCAGGGGAATAAATGGAGCAATGCGCTTTTTGCAATAGAGAAATACGACTTCACGTCTAATTTTTCGCTTACGACAGGGGGTCGTTATGAAAATTCCTTTTATGATATTGATGTAACCAATCGTCAAACTATTTCTGTAGCTAACAATATAGCAAGTAGAGTGAATGAGCAAAGGCAATATACCACTTTTGTCAATAATTTCGCTTTTGAACTTACATCAAATTACAAATATTTAGATTCTGGGAATGTTTATGCCAAATATGAGAAAGGCTTTTTTTCTCCAAGTCCAAACAATCTACTGACAAGACAAAGCAATGTCAATAATGGTGCTTACTATCCTACGAATCTCAAACAGGAAAATTATCATACTTTTGAGATTGGACTTAAGGATTTCTTTGCGGATATGATAAGTTTTTCTGCAGCAATTTTCTATACGCTCACGCAAAATGAATTTTATACTATTGGGAATGCGCACTCTATTGGCGGTGTAGTTTATGGGAACTATGATTTGACAGGACGAGCGGGCATAGAGCTTTTCTCCGAACAATTTTTCTTCAATGATATGTTACGTTTGAGTGAAAGTTTTACTTATATTGATGCAAGGGTATTGAAAAATAATGGAGTGCATTCGAATCTTATGATTCCTTATGTCGCTAATTATAAAGCAACCTTTACCATTCATTATCAACCTCTCAAATCACTTGGAATTTGGATTCAAAATAGCTTCATTGGAACACAAAAAGATGTTGAATCTTTCACTACAACAGGACGACCAAACGTTGTTACAAGAAGTGAAGGGCAAAAGACTATTCCAAGCTATATTCTCACAGATATAGGGATACATTATAGCTTTGATGCTCGACATAAATTCTCTATGAGTGCTGGAGTGCGAAATCTTTTTGATGTGTTTTATTATAGTTACTTTAATGGCAACGCAAGCGATCCTATTGCTGGATATGGATACCTTATTGGGCAGGGTAGAAGTTTGTTTGTTGAGGGAAGGGTTGTTTTTGATTAGACGATTCTTCTTTATGTCGCTCGCTTCTTTATGGGCATGCGTTGATCTATGTGTTAGTCTATGGGATTGTGTAAGTAAGGCTTTGAGAGAAAAGTTCTCTCTTGCACAAATATTTGTTGTTAGGATTGAAACTAATCTTAGTGCAACGTGCAATAAATGCAATTTGCATTTGGATTCAATCTATTAAGAATCTTGCGCTAATTATTCAGAAATACTTAGGCGGTAATTTGGCGCATATCACCAAATTCTAAAAACTCATGAAACACACAAACAACAAGAGCAATACGATTTGTACGTAATGTTCTATCATCGCAATAAATTAACACATCATCAAAAACCTTATCAAGATACTCTTTTAATCCAAAAAGAGATTCTAATTGTTGCATGAGACTCGCAATATATGCTTCATTAAGGAAATCTTGTGATTTTGGCGAAAAATCATTATGAATAGAATGCAAAACTTTCTGTCGTTTTTGCTGTTGGTAGATTGATAAATTGGCATAAAGCTTTTTTTCGCTTTCTTCAAAGAGATGAGGATTAATCTCTTGTTGTGAAATATCTTGTGGGTTTTGCACAATATTTGCCACACGTTTAAAAGTGGCAGTAATGGCTTTCAGATCAACCCCATCGCAATAGCGAGCTAGTGCTACGATTCTATGGAAAGTCTCGCCAATATTTATATCAAGCTCTAACACAGCCCGGACAATGCTAGGGTTAATCTCACTGAAAATTCCATATACGCGTTCTATAATGAAACTATGAAACGTTTTATGATCAATATGCTGATAATTTTTGTCATGTAAAGCCAAATTGCAAATATCATAGATTCTAAAATTGCAATTAAATTTCGCGCATATTTTCAGAATGGCAGTTGTCTGACGTCTTAATGCAAAAGGATCTTTTGAACCTGTTGGAATCTTATTGAGATTAAAAAGGCTAAAAACGGTATCGAGTTTGATCACAAGATTGACAATCGCACTGAAAGCAGTACTTGGCAGTGCAGAATCTTGTCCATGTGGAAGATATTGTTCTTTTATTCCTAGACATTCATTTTCGTTTAAGCCGATTAATGCTGCAAAATTTGCCCCCATAATCCCTTGAAGCTCTGGAAATTCACCAACACTTTGAGAAAGCAAATCATTCTTTGCATAATGGAGTGTTTTTATAACGCTTTCTTGTTGGTCGACGAGTAAAGACAATTCATTGTGTTGATTGACATTTGGATTCTGCAAAAAATGAAAGACTTTTTTGACAAGATTAATTTCGCGCAATACTTTATCTTGTAAATTACCAGCCCCTTCAATGAAACCTATATTTTCTAAGCTGCCAAAATTCATATTAGCTTTCTTATCATTATGATAGAAAAAAAGAGCGTCTTCTAATCTTGCCCGTAGGACTTTTTCATTGCCTTTTAGAATTAAATCAAAATTGCCTTGGAAAGCATTGCTTACCACGACAAATCCAGCGTAAAGATTGGCAAATGATTTATTGGAATCGCCATGTTTATTTTGTTGATAAACAGCAAAATACCGCTGATTTTCTTTCATGGAGGCGATAATCATTTCCTTTGGAATCTCTAAAAATTTTTCATCAAAATGTCCTAGCATTGCAGTAGGATATTCCGTGATAGCTACAATTTCTGCTAATAGCTGCTTGTCGATTTCGATGTCTACATTATGTTTTTGCTCAATAGCATAAAGTGATTCTAAAATAATTTTCTCACGTTCATTTTGATTCACTATTACTCCATGATTTTGTAAAATGTCGAGATAAGAATCTATGCCTGTTGCCTGCAAATTGACTTGAGTATTTTCTGTGTTGTAAGAAGTTTTTGTAGCAATTTTTGCTTGTCTATGCGGGGTAATAATATTGCTTGACTTTATGCCATAAGCCTCACAGGGAATAAGCTGTCCATCAAAAAGAATACATATATTACGAATTGGACGAATAAAAGTCTGGTGATAGTTGCCCCAACGCATGGTTTTCCCGAAATGCAGACTTTCTAACCATGCTATTACCATATCAGCTAGAATCTTTGTGGATTCAGTGCCCTGTATTGTTTGTTCCACATAAACCACTTCTTTATTGTCTTTTATTGTTGTAGTAAGCTGTTCTTGTGTAAGTTGGTTTTTCGCGAGAAAACTTAATAATGCTCTTGATAACGTTTTATCATCGTTATAGGCGATTTGAACGGGCGGTCCATAAAGTGCGAGATGAGAATCTGCTTGTTTGCAGGCAAAGTCCCTATGCAGGAGAACCAATCGTCTCGGCGTATAATAGAATGTAAAGTCCGTTTCCAATCGATATTGTTTGAGAATTGTTCTCCATTGTTCCTGAAAGGAGTGGAAATTCTTTAATAAAGGGATAGCGGGCAATTCTTCTGTAAGAATCTCAATAAGTAGTTCTGCCATTATGATTCCTTATGGTTACTTGGTAAATAAGATTGTAATATTGAAACACTGAACACTCACTCTAGGTCAAATACACGGTTGATAGAATCATTCTTGTTGAATCTTTCACAGCTTAAGATTCGAGCGATTTTCTACGATAAATTATATGAATTACGTAAGAATCCGTTCAAGTATTCGACTAACGAAGTTCGCACTAATTGTTGCACTTGATTGTAAAAAATCATCAAAACTACTATTGGCTTGTTTATCGGCAACATCACTAATGGAGCGGAAAATACAAAAAGGGATTCTGAAATTATCACACACACAGGCTACGCTTGCCCCCTCCATCTCTACCGCAATTGCATTAAACTCTTGAGTAAGAAAAACCTTTTTGCTACGATCTGCAATAAATTGATCACCGCTTGCAATAGTACCCTCCTTAATGTCAAGATTCATTTCCCTGCCAATATCATGGGCTATTTGCCGCAAATGCTTATCGCTTTCATAGAAAAGCTTCCCCTCCGGGATAAATCCCAACTTATGCCCGAAGGCTGTAATATCCACATCGTGCTGACAAAGTCTAGTTGCTATAACCAAATCTCCCACCTGTAAGTCCTTTGATAGTCCGCCAGCGACTCCGCTAAAAATGATATTTTCACAGCCAAACCTTACAATCATTATTGTTGCACTTATTGCTGCGTGTACTTTGCCTATTTTGCTATATGCAATAATAATTTCATGTGTGTTATGGGATACTTTATAGTAAGTATTGTTGCCAATTATAATTTTTTGATAATTGTTGTATTTTTCAAGTAACGGAGCAATTTCCTCTTGCATTGCCCCAATAACTCCAATAGTCATAGCATTCCTTTAAGTGATATTCTTTAGAATCTTATCATAAGATTAGGTTGAATAATTTGTATTCTCTAGTGCAATACATAAGCCGCTGTATTTTGCATAATGTTGTTACTAACCAATCCAATGAATAGAAGCGATAATTGCGCGACAATCATTATAAATGATGTTGTGTATTAGGATTAATAAAACCATCTAAAAGCCAATCAATAAGCGATTCATTGGTAGCTACTACTAAATCAGTAGGAACTTCTTGTCCTATGGAAAAATAACTAATTGGCTTTTTCGTTTCATAAGCGAGAGAAAAAATGTTTCCTAGCCCGCGACTTTCATCGAGTTTACTAAATATTAAGGTATCAAGATTCAAGATTCCAAATGCGTCATAAATATCACGTAAATCTTCAAATTTCGTTGTTGCGCTCATAACAAGTGAGGTGTTAACTTTATAGTCGCTTTGCAAATATTTTTTAATCTGTGTGATCTTTTCACCGTCATTTTGACTACGTCCTGCGGTATCTACGAGAATATAATCACAATAGCGCAACGAATCAAGTGCCTTTAAAAAATCCTCTGGGGCTATTACTAATTGTATGCTGATACGCATACGTTCGGCATACCATTCAAGTTGATCTAACGCACCAATACGATAGCTATCAAGCGTAATAATCCCTACTTTCGCTTTTTTTTCTAATGAGAATCTTGCGGCAAGCTTTGCTAAAGCGGTTGTTTTGCCTACGCCAGTTGGACCGACAAGCATCATAATTTTTTTTGTCATGTCCTTGCTTTCTGGTCTACAATATATCATTTTCCTTAGAACTTCTCTAAAATATCGTTTGATTGTTAATGAATTTTCGCGCATTTTTAACGGCATGAGCTCGAGGCTAAGACTCATAATTGCATCAAGATGACTCTTGATAATGCCGCTCGTCTTAGCAATGCGATAGATTTCTGCAAACTCATACGGAATGTTAATACCTTCACCTCTTGGGCTTCTATCCTCCCAAACCATGTTTTGGATAAGCTTTACCTTATCATTGAGTTTATCAAGCTCTTGCTTGATTCCTCGTAATTCTTCGATATTGCCACCTTGATGCAGATTCTGTCTCTCTTGAATCTTAGAACCAACACGTTTATTGAGGGTTTCAATTGTATTGCTTACTTGCGTTATAGGTTGTTCTACTGGTCGCATACTTTGTTGTGGGAGAAATTTTTGCACACTTCTTTCACGCGGTACTTTATTGCTGAACTCCACTTTGATGTCATCGTTTTCGACTTCATTAGAAAGTTCAGAAATCTCACGCACTGCACGACTTAGCTGTTTGCTAATATTGTCATCAAAAATACTCTGATTTTTTTGTGCTCTTTTTCTTTCTAATTCTCTTTGAGCAATGCCATCCAATCGTTCTTGTATGCTATTTCTCGCGATAGCAATATCTTTTGTTTCTTCTTTTAAGGTAGCTGGTATATTTTTTTCATCAACTTGCACGACAATTTCGTAGAGACCAGGTTCTGTCAATGTTTTCTTGCGAATCGTTTTATTCTCCACGACTAATGCTTCATCACCATGTACGCTTTGCGCTTTCTTTAACGCTTCTGTAGGAGTTTCTCCTGAATAAGTATAAAGTTTCATATACTTAAGCCTAAGTGAAATTTTAATGTGGACATGATATTTTCTCGGTACGAATAGGCTGGATGTGGCAAATATAAATGATTGAAACGAATCTTCATATTATTGTAAAAAATAATATCTATATCTAAGGTACGCGGACTATTTTTAAATATTCTTTTTCGCATTCTGCCAAATTTACGTTCAAGATAAAAGAAAAGAGTAAAGATATTTCTTATACAAAGACTGGTATATAAGACAAGAGAGGCATTATAGAAATCTGGTTGTTTAGTATATCCAAAAGCTGGGTTTTTATAAATATAAGAAGCTGCATAAATAACAATCTTAGGATGTTTTTGTAGAAAGGTAAAAAGATATTCGAATGTTTGAATACAATATGCGATATTTGCTCCTATATTACAAATAACTTGATTGTTAAAAAAATGATTCGTAAGATATATTTGTTTGTAATCAGAGCATACGTAAGGAAAATGTTTGCTAAATATCTTCACAAAAACTCCTCAAACACATAGACTAAATAATTTTGTAAACTACAATTATAGCTAAAAATTTCTATTTTGCATTCTCGAGTAGGAAAAAACAAAAAACCAATTTATTACTTTATTATTACATTGAATAACAATATAATGTTTAGAATCGAATTTATTACTAGTTACTATATGGATTTTGAAGTTTTATAATCGTATTAAGCCATTCTTGTACAATACAATTATTTTCCCAACCATTCTTTCTTTCAATATGCCACACGATTCCAAAAATAGGATATTTTTTATGTCGAAAGGATTCAATTGTATTATCTGTTGACGTAGCTAAAGCCACAAGCTGTTTCCCCAACTTAGTAATACAATAATTATGAAAAGAATTACCAACAAAAGATTGCTGCGAAAACTCCTGTTTATTCTGCATTTGCGCATAGGATAATGTCCTTGCATCTTGTGTATAGATAATTTCGTGCAAACCCACATGATCCTTACACCTTTCTATATTGCTTCCAAAGTGCCACGCTATCATTTGCGCGCCACGGCAGATTCCAAGCAGAGCGATTCTATGTGCGATACAACATTGAATGATGGTTTTTTCATAGCTATCACGTTGTTGGGATAATATCTTTTGTTGTGCGAGATAGGTATCATCATCTGCAGAATCTTTCATGCAGCAGGACAAATCATTCCCTCCGCTAAGAATCACACCAGCCAATCTATCTCCAAGACTAGATAGATAATCTTGAAAATTCATATTATAACTAAGTGGCAGTGGTAAAAAACTATCAAAAATATGCCCTTTGTTAAATAAGATTCCCCATTCGCTACTTAATGCTTCTCTTATTTCAAAATACTGCTCATGCGCAATCAACCTTTGTGTAATGGCAATCATTTTTTTTGACATGGTTTCTCTTTACTTTTTAAAATGTATATTGATTAAATACTCTTATTTTACTAGAATCTCATAGACTAAACACGTCAAAAAGGATTCTTTGCCCTCTGTTGCAAATTCCACATGCTTTTAATATATCTTTATTGATATGAAATAATTATGTTATAATGATTCTCTATCACAAAATTAGGAGTTGATAAATGCATTTTACAATTCATAGAAAATCAAGAAAATATTTACATAATTATTGCAAATTTTTTGTAAGTGCTGCTTTATTAACAAGTTGCAATTTTGTAATGGCTAAGGCAGCACAAGCACAAAAAGAAAATGTCGAAGTAAAACAGGCACAAAATACAAAACCACGTAATACAACAAACCACTCACAAGACAATTTATTTGATAATGGATTCGGTTTTATAGGAGCAGAAATAGGTGTAGGTGGCTTAGGAAATTTTAGTGCAGGTATTATGGGTGGATACCAGTATTATTTTCCGGAAGAATGGCAGTTTCATACATTTCGACACGGAGTAAGAGGGTTTGTATCGGCTAACTGGTTGCAGTATAATTACACGTCGTATTTGAGAGATGTTAATTATAGCGGATTGTTTATTCAAGCTGGAGCAGATTGGACGTTGGAATTTAATCCACAGAGCAATTTTGTATGGGGAGTATTTGTCGGTTTGTCTTTAGGGTATTTGAATATCTTTAGTAACGATTCATTCTTCGTACATCCGAGATCGTTTGTCGTGTCTGGCAATGGAGGTGGCTCTTTAACTATGTATAAGAATCACAGAGTTGATTTAGCATTAGGTAGTGGGTTTTCTTTGTTTGCAGTCAGATACCTCTTTATGTTTTAAGGTAGTTTTAGATTCCGATAGAATCTGTTTTTATTACTAGAGTCAATTTGCTTCATTCATATAATAGATAATGACGTTTTTTATTATCTATATCTATGGTGTAACTTGGATTATTAAAGAGTGCTATGTGTTGCAATTGAGCAGATATTTCTAGAATCATAAAAGAGATATGTATATTAACTTTTCATTTTGTCTATGTTGGTATTGCTTGGCTTGTTTTGGGACGTTTTAACATTTCTTTTAAATATTCTTTAATAGTCAAGAGAATATCGTCATCGTCTTTTGTTGGAGAACGTAGTACAATCTTTGTATTATCATGGTAAACTAATGAAATATTATGTGCCATGTTGCTGATAGCTTTAATTTGTAATTGTGTAGCAAGAATCTTAATAATAATAAGCTCCAAAAACTGCAAGCTATATATATCTAATTTACCAAATCGTTCTTCTATCTCATTTTCAATCTCATGTACTTCATATTCGCTTTGCACTTGTGCTAAACGTCTATATAATTCCAAACGCATACGTTCGCTAGTAATCAAATTGTCATTTAAAAATGCAGAGACAGAAAGTTTTAAATCCACTTTATTGTTTTCTGTGTTGCTTTGTAAAAGATTATGCAACGTTTCCTCTAGCATACGCACATACATGCCAAATCCTACATGTTTAATATGACCACTTTGTGCCTGACCCAATAGATTACCTCCTCCCCTGATTTCTAAATCTCGCATTGCAAGATTAGCTCCACTTCCTAAATATGAGTTTTTCTCAAGAGCTAGAAGTCTTTGCTGCGCTTCTTTATTTGGAATTTCATTGACTAAAAGATAACAAAAACCAACCGTTTTACCCCTGCCTACTCTACCTCGTAATTGATGTAAATCAGCTATGCCAAAATTGTCAGCATTATCAATAATAATGGTATTTGCATTGGGGAGATGGACTCCAGATTCTACAATAGATGTACACAGCAATATGTCGTATTGTTTATGTAGAAAATCTATCATACCTTTTTCCATATCTTTGGGATTCACTTGCGAATGTAATACTAAGATTCTTAAATGTGGCAATAAACCAAGTAAATAGCTTTTGCTATTTGGCATTTTTGCAATATTGTTATAGATATAAAAGACTTGTCCGCCTCTCCTTAATTCGCGCATAATAATTTCTTTAATAAGGGAATCTTGTTTTTGCTTTACGAAAGTTTTACTTTCTTGTTTATAGGTGGGCGGTGTGTATAAGTGGCTAATTGCTTTGAGTTTTGAATAAGCCATATTTAATGTGCGTGGGATAGGAGTGGCAGACATAGAGAGTACATGCGTATTGAGGCTTTTTTGCTTTAATATTTCTTTTTGTTTTACGCCGAATTTATGCTCTTCATCGATCACTATTAATCCTAGCTTTTTTACTTCTAAATTAAAAAGTGCATGTGTTCCAATGACGATCTGAATCTTGCCGTCTGCTAAATCCTTTTGCAAAATTTCTTTTTGTTTTGCGGTAGTAAATCTATCAATTTTTGCAATAGCTATTTGCTTTCCATTAGCCAATAGTGTGGCTTGGAATCTTTCCTTAAAACTTTCGAAATGCTGATTGCAAAGCAGGGTAGTGGGCACGAGAACAAAACTTATAAAATCATTTAAAGCACTTACAAAACAAAGGTTCATAGCTACTTCTGTTTTGCCAAATCCCACATCGCCATTTAATAGTCTATCCATCACTTTGCCACTTGCCAAATCTTTAAGGCTTTCTTGTATTGCGAGACTTTGGTCTTTTGTAAGTTCAAACCCTCTACTTTCTTCAAATTTCTTATATGCTACAAGATTCTGTGGAGATTGCAAGGAAATAATAGCTCCTTGACTAAGTTCCCTTTGTGCTTGTAGTTTAATGATTTCGTTGGCAATTTCTAAGAGTTTTTCTTTGATAGAATCTTTTAATCGTAAAAAGCTAGATTTTCCTAATTTATCTAATTTCACAATAGCATTATCAAACCCTGTGTATTTTTCAATCATGTTAAGATTTTCTACTGGCAATAGTAACTTATCTTCATTAGCGTAGACAATACTAATGAAATCTTTCAATCCGCCCATAATGCTTACTTGTTGTATTGATTGAAAGATTCCTACACCATATTCATTATGCACAACAAAATCCCCAACTTTTAGAGAATCTAAATCTAATTTAACTGCTTTTCTTTGTATTTTTTGTGGTTTTTGTAAACTAATAAATATTTGTGTTTGTGATTGGATATGCAAATAAAAAGGAGTAATAATAGTCTGCATGGAATCTTGTTTAGATTCCATGGCAAAGGATAATTCGTGAGTGTTTAGAACGTTTTTTAATAAGGCATTAGTAGGACTTAGGATAGCAATTTGTTTCTGTCGGTGTAATTTTAAGGTATTTTGTAAATTACTTAAACGTAAGGCTGCCATATCTTGAAATATGCTTGGTTCTTTGAAGATTCTTATTATTTTGTCTTTGTTTGGGATTAATAAAGGATCTATATATTCAAGATTCTCTTGATATTCTATTAATGCCTGCAAAGAAAAGATAGTCGAGTAATGCTCTAAAAAGTTTATTCCTCCAATATCCTTAAGAAACCAAAACCCCATAGTATTTACGTTTTTTTCTAAGACAGATTGGGAATTATTATTTACGGAATCCATTGTTTGGATTTTAGATTCTAAAAGCGCATAGTCTTTTGCGTTAAGACTAAATAGGGCAGGGTAAATAGTAATAGAATCTAATTCTTCTTTTTTGCTTAATTGCGTTTGATAATCAAAGTAGCGAATACTTTCAACTTCCGTGTCAAAGAAGCTTAAGCGCACAGGCAAATCTGTATTGGGAATAAATATATCTATAATATCACCCCTATGAGAAAATTCGCCTTGCATTTCTACAATTTCTACACTTTCATAACCGTAATATAAAAGCTGTTCTATTAATCGTTCTAAAGCACTTTTGTGTATGTTAGATGTCTCATGGAGCACATTTTGCGGATTGGCAACTGCAGTAGAGGAATTTTTGCAATAGTCTTGTGTGGCAATATCCTCTCCCACATGAATAACAAAATAATCAAGTAATTGTTTATTTGGCATAAACGACATAAGCGTTTGAGTGGGAGAAATTATTATTTGAGTACATCCATTCTTATACCACAAGGCAAGTTGTGCAAATAATTCTCGAAATTCTGCATAAAAGCTCTGCATGCTATCAAATGGTTTTGCGCGAATATCTGGGAGTAAGATAGGCAATAACGAATCTTTCGAAATCACATATTTTTGACTAATCAGAAAACTTAAGGCTTGATAGCATAGATAGGCTTCGTCGCTTGTGCAAACAATAATTTGTGGTGGATTTTTCTTAATGGATTCTTGTTTGCAATTGGAACGGAAGGAATCCAAACTCATGTTTACGTTTGTTGGTTTGAGCAATGTAAGATTTTCCGCATGGCATTGGTAACAAACAGAATCTTTCTGAACGAAAGACTCATAAATAGCACTTTGAATATGTGTTTGAAAAAAAGACATAATACTTGATTCCTTTAGGCTGAATGTTATCTTGTGGTCTTTGTTTAAATAAAATCTGCAATTATAACAAAATAGATATATTCCCAAATTGATTTAATTAGTAATGTTTCCTAACTAAACACTTGATTTTACTTACTTTTAATGTTAAAATAGCTTTTTTAATTAAACGCATTTGTGTTAGCAAAAATATTTATGAGACAGACTCAGTAAATAGGGTTGCATAATATTATGTTATTGACAAGTTTATTTTAAGGATTATTAATGGAGCAGACGCTATCTATCATTAAACCAGATGCTGTAAAAAAGAACGTGATTGGCAAGATAGTTTCACGGTTTGAGGAAAATGGTTTAAGAATTGCTGCTGCAAAAAAAATGCAGCTTGATAAAGAAGAAGCAAAAAGGTTTTATGCTATCCATAAAGATCGCCCTTTTTTTAATGATTTAGTGGATTTTATGGTGAGCGGTCCTATTCTTGTTATGGTTTTAGAAGGTGAGAATGCTGTTGCTAAAAACAGAGAATTAATGGGAGCAACAAATCCCAAAGAGGCTAAACAGGGGACGATTCGAGCTGATTTTGCTGAAAGTATTGATGCTAATGCTGTACATGGTAGCGATTCTAAAGAAAATGCTTCTATCGAAATTGCTTTCTTCTTTGCGGGAACTGAAATTTTTTAGAGATTATTCGTATTACTGCTACTTTTTTGTGTTGTGCATGATATGCGAATTGCTTAATAGAATCTCGCTTTTTGGGTTTATTAATGGTAAAAGTTAATGAGATTTTTACTTAGCTTAGTATTCTATGTAGAAACATTATGAGAATAGCATTTAGAAAAGTTTACTCCGGACCAAAGGAGATACATTGCGAACTTGATGTAGATTCTTCGTATATAGATGAGCATGAAAAGGCATTTCTAAGTGGCAATATTGAGAGGGTTAGTCCTAAATTAGTAAAGTTTCAAGGCAAACTTTATGCAAAATTAGAATTGATCTGTGTAAAGAGCGGAGAGCCTTTTTATAAAGTTATAGAACAGGATTTGACTTTGTATTTTTCAGATGGTATCTGGAATATACAAAGTCAAACATTAGCTATCGAATCATTGGATGTTATAGAATTTTTCGATGGTTTTATAGATTTTGACTTTGTGTTAAAAAGCGAAATAGAATCTATTCGCCTAGATTATAATGTTAAGGAGTAATTATGGCAGTTCCTAAAAGAAGAGTAAGCAAAACAAGGGCAGCCAAGAGGCGCACGCATTATAAAGTATGTTTAGCCCAGCCAATTAAAGATAAAGATGGTAGTTGGAAACTTCCACATTTTATTAATAAATTCACTCAAACTTATAAATAGATAGGCATTATGTTGCGGATTGCATTAGATGCAATGGGTGCAGACAATGGTGTAGCACCTGTTGTCGATGGTTTGCTTAGTTCTTTACAGAATAAGCAGTTTTATGCTTTATTAGTAGGCAATGAGGCATTACTGAAATCTTTTCTTGATTCTAAACATTTATCTGATGCAATTTTACAAAGAATACAGATAGTTCATGCCAATGATTTTATACAAATGACAGAATCTGCTAGTACTGCTAACAAACGTGTTGACACTTCAATTTATCAGGCTATGCAGCTTCTGAAGAAACATGAAGCAGATGCTTGTGTGAGTGCTGGGCATAGTGGTGCTACAATGAGTCTTGCTACTTTGCAAATAGGAAGGATTAAGGGAGTTTCTCGACCTGCAATCTGCACATGTATGCCTACTATTACTTCTAATCCGAGTGTGATTCTCGATGCAGGTGCAAATACAGATTGCAAGCCAGAATACTTAGTAGACTTTGCAATTATGGGATTTCATTACGCAAAAAAAGTTCTAGGCTATGCAAATCCGAGAGTTGGCTTACTTGCCAATGGAGAAGAAGATTCTAAGGGTAACGAATTAACAAAAGAAGCTTTCAAACTATTAAAATCCTATGATTTCTTTAAGGGCAACGTTGAAGGTTCGGATATTTTTAATGGTAGCGTAGATGTTATTATCTGTGATGGTTTTGCAGGAAATCTCGTATTAAAGGCAAGTGAGGGAGTGGCTAGTTCTATCAATATTATTTTAAAACAACAAATTAAGAAGTCTTTTCTGAATATATTGGGCTATATGCTTATGAAACCAGCTTTCCAATCGTTACGCAACAAGATAGATTATGCAGAATATGGTGGAGCACCTTTACTTGGTGTCAAGAAGCCTGTGATTATTAGCCACGGTAAAAGTAATGCTAGAGCTATGGAATGTGCAATTTATCAAGCAGCAGTTGGATGTGAAACACAAGTGTGTGATATTATCCAAGAAGCATTTAATAATCAAGATAAGGGTAGCTAGGTGTGTATTTTATATGATTGTTAATTGTGCTACCCACCATTCAATTGCTTATAGTAAACTAAATTAAGGAATAACATGCCTATTTATGCGTCTATGAAATCTGTTGCTGCTTATGTACCTAATCATTGTATCCCTAATAGTTTTTTTACGAATTTTTTAGAAACAAGTGATGAATGGATTATACAAAGAACGGGTATTAAGACACGTTATTTTGCTCCAAGTCATATCAAAAGTAGTGATTTGGGAGTAGAAGCTGCGAAAGTGGCACTTCGAAGAGCGAATTTAGAAGCTAAAGACATCGATGTCCTTCTTTGTGCGAGTATTAGCCCAGATTTTTTTGGTATGCCTTCAACAGCTTGTATTATTGCATCAAAGCTAGGAATAAGTGATGTGCCAGCTTTCGATATTGTAGCGGCTTGTTCGGGTTTTATTTATTGTCTTTCGGTAGCAAAATCTTATATTGAAAGTGGTTTATATCGTAATGTGTTAGTAATAGGCGCAGAAAAAATAAGTACCGTTCTTGATTTTAGTGATAGAAGCACTTGCGTATTATTTGGCGATGGTGCTGGTGCTTGTGTAATAGGGCAAAGCGATGAAATAGGCATAAAGGATGTACACATTTCATCAAATGGTAATTTTTCACATTTACTTTATACACCGAGAAATAATAATGTCCCGAATCATTTTCAGGCTGATATTGCTTTATTGGAAGGAATTATAGAAGATGGGCAAATAGATGAGCAGTTTGTTAAAATGAAAGGTAATGAAGTGTTTAAAGTGGCAGTTCGAACCATTAGTAAGGATGCAAGGGATATTTTGCAGAGAAATCACATTTCATCAAATGAGCTAGATTTTTTTATTCCACATCAAGCAAATTTGCGAATCATACAAGCAATAGCTAGTTCACTAAAACTATCAAATGATAAACTTATTTTGACTGTGCAACAATACGGTAATACTTCAGCTGCTAGCATTCCTATGGCATTGGATTTTGGTTATACGCAAGGTAAATTTAAGAATCGCGATTTATTGTTGCTTGATGCATTCGGAGCGGGTTTTACTTGGGGAAGTGCGCTTGTTTATGCTGATTTTGTAACCTAATGTATAAATATTGCTTTTTCTTGTTTGATTGATAGAACACGGAATATTGCCAAAAGATTCAATTAAGTAGTATAAGTATAGATGTATAAACTAACGTAATTGTATTGCCTTTGATATGGGTTAAGGTAAATAAAAATTTATAGCCTTTGTTTTATCATAAGTTACTGATTTGATTGTATTTATCAAACGGTAGCTATTGGAATGTTGGAAGATTATAATATGGTTATGCTGTTAGAGGGTTGATGATTCTGTAGTTAGAATCTATATCGTTTAGTTTCTGAATATTTTGATTGTAAAATTTGGTGGGATTCTTACAATTTTGGTTAATGCTAAGATTAAAATACATATTCTAATTTTATGTATTGGATCGGCTTGCAAGATTTGTATGCCACTGTTTCATAACACCTTTTCCTTGCGATATATCATAGAGTTCTTTTTGTAAATGTTTAATTGAAGGAGTTACCATAGCAATAAAGTAAGATTCTCGCAGCAATCGCTCAACTGCACTATCCCGCATATAGCCTTTAGCTCCCGCAAATAAGCATGCTGCATTGCTAGCTTTGAGCGCAAGTTTAGAAAATGCCAATCGAGTAGAAAGGACATCTATCATATAGTTTTTATCATTACTTTGATAGGGTGTTTTGGCAAGACAAAAAGCCTTATCGCTAAGTGTGTGATAGGAATGTATTAATTCTTCTTGATCAATATTAAGAAACTTATTAATATAAGCATGTGTTAGATTAGCTTTATGTATTTGGTTAAGACAAGAAGAAATAATGCCCATTGCCATACCCATTTGCAAGATAATAAATCCAGCAGTAATTTTTATTAGGAGAGATTCTGCAGGATTAGCAAGACAATCATCATGTGGCATAAAATAATTTTTAATTCTCACGGACTTTGTTGCGCTCCCATCCAAACCACTAAAGCTAATATTATCGCCTAGCATTATGCCTTTTTCTTCTTCACAGCGAATAAGCCCCATTACAAATGACGATATTTTTGTATCGTGTATTACGGGAAAAATGGCGGCAAAAATATGTCCATATTCGAGGTTAGACACCCAAGGAAGAGTGCCCTTTATAGTATAGCCTTTATCATTTATAGATGCTTTTAGGGAGTTATTTTCAATATTAGCATAGGATTTAATAGGATTTGATAATCCCGTACCACCGAGCATGTATCCTGCATGAATAGCTGCCAAGATATTTTCTCGCAACGTGACGTTTTGACTATTTGCGAGATACCAAGAGAGTGCTTGCTGGCACCAAAGACAGAAGCCAGTTGTTCCACATATTGATGAAACAGCAGAAATACTCTGTAATGCCTGAATGAGAAATCCCGAAAAATTGCCCTGTTTTATTTCTGCTTCTCTATCATGGGCTGGAATTGTGTCTTTTAGTAAACCTGTGGTAGTAATATTATTATTAAAATATCCTTTTTTTGCTAAAGATCGCAAAATGTATTTTGGATAATATCCTCTGTCGATTTTTTTGACCTTGCCAAGTAGCCATGTTTTAATATCAGAATCTAATAAGGCAGTAAATGTATCGTCTGAAAAATTATTTGCTATATTCATCATGTCTCCTAATAGAATCTATATATTATGTTATTTGTAATTTTACCAATAAATAGTGTGTAATATAGGTACTTAACAATTCTTGCACTTTTTATTTTACCAGTAATAGAACTATTTTATTATAGCATAGTAAATCGAATCACACATAACTTTTCTCTCTTTGCATATCTGTTACAAGATAAGGGTTATCATCTTGCATTCGGTCGATGAGTTTTTGTATCTCTTTTTTACTTATATCCTCATCTTCAAAATTGGCTATGTATTCTAATTCTGTTTGCGTAATACCTACTAGTTGTAAAAAATCCAATCTACCGTGGGGAGTATCCATGCTTGGTATTTCTGTATCATAGACGACAATCATTCCAGTGATTGAAGAATTACTCAATCTATCTAATGGCTTATTATCCCCCGCTATAAATTGCAAATTTTGTAAAAAATTTTTTTTAGTGTTAGTAAAAAATGCAAGATTAGCTAGCACATTGAATACCCATAGACAGTCTTGTTGATTTTTTGAGTTGAGTTTAAAAGTCATTTCATATCCCCATCCACTCCATTCTCCGCCAAAAGATTCCTCATTAACATACAGTTCACTCATGCCGTAAGTAACGATATGAAAATAATCATGCAAAGAAGTATAAATGCTATATCCATCTAAATATTGGTCACCACCAAGATTTGCGCGAGAAACTAAATTGGTTGCGTAATGCTTGGGTTTTTGCTGTGGATAAAGAGATTCGAATGCTGCATCTATTGCTTCCCAACCCGGCGTCCATTCTTCATTGGTCTGGGCATATTGTTTGTATTGTTCTAAAGTCATTTTTTTCCTTTCGAAACTTATAGAAAATATTAAATATTGTATAGTATTTAACTTAAGTTTTGTTGAAAATTCATTTACTTGAAATTAATATTTTTTGTAATAGATTTAGTATTCATTTTTATAATTATAAATACTCAACATTTCATTCTGTTCAGACAATGAAAGCATTGGATGTTTTCATTCTAGCATTAATGAAATATGAAAGAGTGAAATGAGTATTTAACATGAACACATAACGCACATCTCTATGCAATATTGTCGTAATTTATGAATCTTAAATACTTTTGTATTAAGGTTATTTCTTTTTGATTTTGTGCTATGATTTTCGAAGTTGATAATAAATGAGGATAATATGCAAGATGTCAATACATGCCCAAGTCTTTCTACATTCTCTAATGTTGCAATACGTACTATTCATTCATACTTTATAAAATCTGCAAGCAATATTACCGAATCCATTCCTAGTCAATATACAGAAGTAGCCATTCTTGGTCGTAGCAATGTAGGAAAAAGCTCTTTTATCAATAAGATTCTTAATGCTAAATTGGCAAAAAGTTCTAGCACACCAGGCAAAACAAGATTGATTAATTTTTTTCAAACAATTTGGGAAATAGAGCATAAAGATGCACATTCTCAACAGATTAATCGATATAGATTCCCTTTGGTTATTATTGACTTTCCCGGTTTTGGTTATGCAAAAGTAGATAAAAAGCAAAAACAACAATGGGATAAGAGTCTTACAGAATTTTTGCATTTGCGTAACAATATTAAATTGTTTTGTCATTTAATTGATTCAAGACATAGAAATTTACTTATTGATAGGGAAATCCGTTGCTTCTTGGAATCTATACATACAGATAGAGAATGCCAAATTTTAGAAATCTATACTAAGAGCGATAAACTCCCGAAAAATATGCTACGAAATTTACAAGCACAAGCTAAATTAGATTGTTCTATCACTCAATATAATACAAAAGACTTACAAAAAATTTATTATGCCATTGC
Organism: Helicobacter aurati; assembly: GCF_003364265.1. Lineage (GTDB taxonomy): Bacteria > Campylobacterota > Campylobacteria > Campylobacterales > Helicobacteraceae > Helicobacter_A > Helicobacter_A aurati. Next base: position 62,656 of record NZ_NXLW01000002.1, on the reverse strand, counting down.
GACAAAAAGTTTGGGGAAACACTCATTGTAGACTTAACTTTTGTGAAAATCAAACTGAATAATTTGTGTATTCATATCATTCAATGAATTTGGTATGTTACGCAGCCGTGAAATTAATTATATTATTGCTTGTGCTATCAATATATGCAATATTCATTTCATTATATAATGTAAAGGTTGCTTATCATGTCTTGTAGTTTACTACTTTTTAGAGAGTATTACTATTTCATAGGAGCTTTTTGCAATTGTTAAATCTCCAGAAGTTGCATTTTGTTGTTTATGCAAATTACTACGTAAATTGTCATTCAGATTGTCGAGCTCATCCATACGTTCTTTTAATCGCAAAATAATATCCACCCCTGCAAGATTCACACCTAAGTCACGTGTTAATTTAAGAATTGTTTTGATTTTATCCATATCACGTTGAGAATAAAGTCGCATTTTACCGTCCGTTCTTGAAGGTTCAATTAGACCTTCCTTTTCGTATTGTCGTAATGTTTGCGGATGAATTTCGAGAATCTTCGCTACAACACTGATTGGAAATACGGGCTCATCGTATCCAGCTTCCATAAGCAACTCCTTAATTTAGGCATACATTAGAATCTTAACATAAAACTTTATGCTTTCATTGCATCAGGTCTATTTAAAGTTCCTTTTGCATAAGTTCTTGTAATTCCTTACTGAAATTGTCGCTATTTGGCAATAATACATATAATCGTAGCAACAAGCTTCCTTGTTTATTGTTTTTTCTATCCTTGAAAGCCATATTTTCAACGCGCATTTTTAAGCCGTTTTGTACATTTTTTGGAATTTTAATAGTGATTTTTTTTTGTATGGCTTGAATGGTCATCTCTCCTCCAAAAAGCATTAATTTCAAAGGAACATGGACATCTTGGATGAGATTGATTCCGTCAATTTCAAAACCTTCATGTGTAGAGATTTTTACCGCAATAATAGCATCGCCTGTCATATTACCTAGTTTTCTCCCCTTGCCTTTCGCTCTTAGCTTTGTGCCATCGCAGATTCCCTCTGGAATCTTTAACTCAAAACTCGAGTGATTAAGTGTGATTTTCACTTTTCCACCTAAAATTGCTGTTTGTAGCGGAATTTGTACAGAAGCCTCAATATCTAAATCAATATCATTACTTGCAAATCCATCATATCCCCCAAAACCTCCAAAATGAAAATTCTTCGCACTGTTATAACCGCCAGTCTTACCAAAAATGGAGTTAAATAAGTCATTTAAATCGCTAGTGTTATAATTGCGAGTAAAATCACTAAAGTTTTGTCCATTGAACATGGCATCTCCATATTGGTCATATTGAGATTTTTTTTCTGAATCGCTTAAAATTTCATAAGCAGCATTAATTTCTTTAAACTTCTCTTCAGCTTCTGGTGATTTATTAACATCAGGATGATATTCCCTTGCTAATTTTCGGTAAGCCTTTTTAATTTCATCGTTACTTGCATTTTCCGAAATATTAAGAGTTTCATAGAGACTTTTTGCCATAGTAAATCCTTACATATTTAATTAAGCTTTAGTAAAAGTATAGTATAAAAATTTAGTATAAGAGTATAAGGGTTGTTTAGTTTTACCGTGAAATGATGATTCTGTATATTTGTAATATTTACTGCAGTGTCATTGTTTATCCAATTTATTAGCCTTGATTTTTAATTAATTTTAGGTTATAGTAAACCCGTAAAACATTATATTTATTAGCTTAATTATGCCAAAAATTGAGTATTGATTATAGAACATATTTTAAGAAAAGTGGTGAATCATTAAATTATGATAATAAGAGCAATGTGGCAAAAATTACAAGTCCTTAGCGAACTGGTAGTCTTTAAACATACTGTTTTTAGTGCAAGTTTTATTCTAATTGCTATGATTGTTTCCTCAAATGACGTAAATGCTAGCGGATTTTTTGGTTTTGAAGTATTATTACTTTGCATTCTCGCATTGATTAGTGCAAGAAACTTCGCTATGGCATTCAACCGATTTTGTGATAGGGATATAGACATTACCAATGCGCGTACTAGCAATCGTCCAAGCGTTGATGGAAGGATTTCTGTTGTCTCTTTATTGTCTTTTTGTATTATCAACGCGTTGATTTTTATTTTAGTAAGTTATTTTATTAATAATTTAGCGTTCATGCTCTCTATACCTTTTCTTATTATCCTAGGATTTTATAGTGTGATGAAGCGATTTTCTTACTTAGCACATTGGATATTGGGATTATCTTTAGGACTTGCTCCTATTGCTGGAGATATTGCCGTTAGTGCTTCTTTACACCTGTGGACTGTATTTTTATGCTGTGGAGTATTGTTTTGGGTGGCTGGATTTGATATTCTTTACTCCTTGCAAGACATAGAACACGATAAAGCAAATAAATTGCATTCTATACCCGCCAAATTTGGTATTAATAACGCCTTACACATTTCTCGAATATCCCATATATGTGCAATATTTTGCTGGGCTATGTTTCTCAAATGTAGTCAGACTTACCATCTAGCAATTATAGGATTGTTGTTGGCTGCTGTTATGTTGGTTTATGAACATAGTATAGTCAATAGAGATTTTAATAACATTCCAAAAGCATTTTTTATTACCAATGGATATTTGGGGTTTGTATTTCTATTTTTCATTATCTTAGATAGCATAATAAGGTTTTAATATGGAATTTCAAACTCGACTTGTAGAATCACGATTGCAAATTGAATTACAGCTTGTAGACGAAAATATTCATGATAAAGCTTTAGAAGAATATCATGTTATTACTCAAGTTCACAATAATTCCATTGAAAAATGGTTGAGCTCTTTAAAAACTAAGAGTGGGGATTGCAAATGCGGAGGAGGAACACTCGTACTAGGTGAAATGCTTGTGCAAATTTATAAAAAATTAGAGCATATTGAGAATCTTCTTTCTGGCAATATAACAAAATATATTGACTTAGCGCATATTACATATACTTTCAAGCTAGGGCACGGCATTATTGTATTGTGTAATGATAACATCACTACCCACCAAACTAACACTAGCGATTCCTTACAGGACAGAAATACTATGCAACACACTTTAAATGATAGTACCCAAGAGACTCAATTGGATTCTTCAAAGATTGATGATTCTAGCGAAGAAAAAGCGAACATTGAAAAATCGCAACTAGAATGCCCTAACAATGCTTTAGAAATAGGGAAGCCCTATTATGCAAGATTATTTTTACCCACTTTTCCTGCTCGCTGTATTCCTATTTTTGCAGAAGCCTTGCAATCTTATGTTTTACGTATAACAAAAATTGGTGAAAGAGATTTAAAAGACTATGACAGTTATATTGTAAGTGTAGAACGAGAAATGCTTAAAGCACGTAAATCCGATATTTATTGATAGATAAGGATAAATATGACACAAGCCTTAATGAATATAAGTTATGAAATGATGAGCGTAATCATTGCTATATGTTTTATCATAGTAATTGTTATTATTTTACTTTATATTATTATGAAAGAAAAAGAATCTTCCAAAAAAATCATTCAGTTAGAGCATTCAATAGAAGACATTAATAAAGAAATTTATAAGATTCAAAAGTGGATTATAGAATCTGAAAAACCAAAAGATTCTACACGTCATAATGAATTGCTTAAACTTATTACCGAACAAAAAACCGATATTAATACATTACAGCACGGTTTGCAGAGCGATAGAGATTATTTTGAAGATAAGATTCTGATACTTGAAGAAAGATTACGTAGTCTTGGGCATTTTAACGCTCCGACACAGCAAAGAAATGAGAAACAGATTTTAGATATGTTTAAGAATGGTTATACTATCGAAGCAATAGCCAAAGATTTACGTATGAGCAGAGGAGAAATAGAATTTGTACTTAAACTATCAGAGTTACATAAGGAAAGATTATGAGTTCTTATCAACCATTAGAATCCTCTATGAATAGAAGAACTTTTTACCTTGCCATTTTTTTATTCGTTTGTATTATTACTTTTTCTAATTTCTTGGTAAATTTTAGAATCATGGACACGTATGTTACTTACGGTGCACTGATATATCCTCTATCATTCCTCCTTATGGATATACTTAGTGAAAAATATAGTCGTAAGGAAGTGCTGCGCGCGCTTAGGGCTGGTTTGTTGCTTGCTTTGATTCCATCACTGTGCATAACTAATGACATAAGAATAGCATTTGCTAGCATAGGCGCATTTTTTGTTTCACAATTTCTGGATATATTTATATTTTATAAACTGAAAGAAAAATTTCCATCATTGTGGTGGTTACGTAACGGAGTAAGTACAAGTTTTGCGCAATGTATTGATACTTTCATATTCTTTCACATAGCCTTTTTATTTGTTTTGCCATACTATGAGGTTTTTATGCTGTTCGTTTTTGATTATCTCATAAAATTTGCAATCAGTATTTTTGATATTCCAATTTTCTATCTCGTTGCAATAAAAACTTGCAAGAAAATAAAACTTTTCCGTTAGTTTGGATGGCAAATGGAATATTTTGATTTTTTCTCTGAATTACATCCTTGTTCATACTTTGAAGGATTGCAAAGTCAATTTCGTTATCTTTGCATTAAAGATTGCACTCCTTATTTTTACAATGGATTACTAGCAAGAGGCTATCGCCGTTTTGGAGAATATTACTTTGTACCAAAATGTTCAGATTGTAATAAATGTGTTACTATTCGCTATCTTGTTCAAGAATTTATAATGACAAATAGCATGAAAAAAGTTATTAAAAAGAATATTGATACTCTAATACAAATTAGAAGACCCTTAACTAATGATGCTCGAGTATGTTTATATTTACAATACCACAACAAAATGATGCATAAAAAAGGTTGGAGTATGAATAGTATCGATAGACAAAGATACACAAATTCTTTTGTTGCCGGCAGTGAATTTTTTGGTTATGAAATGTGCTTCTACCGTGAAGGGCATTTAGTCGGAGTAAGTTACTTTGATATTGTAGAAGATTCGATGAGTGCTAATTACTTTTTTTATGATCATGGTTTTGGAAAATTCAGTCTAGGAACTTTAAATATTCTACTATTGTTGAATCTTGCCAAAAAACTTGGGCTCAAATATTTCTATCCTGGATACTGGATTAAAAATCATAAATCTATGGGATATAAAGAACGGTTTAAGCCATTTGAAGCACTATTAAATGAAGCAGATTTTTTTGATCGAACCTATTGGAAACGATATGATTAGTATTTGCAGTTAAGACTTGTCACGAAAGTTGTCAAAGAGAAATTCGAAAAGATATATTGAAGAATCAACAATGCCTACCGTTATCGTTGATATTTGTTAATCGTTATAATTTAACTGATTTAGATTCTGAAACATTACTTTTAGTAAATCGTTTGCGCACATAGGCAATGAGTATGAATACAATCATAATGCTCAAAAATGCCACAGCAAAGATATAAGGGTATTGCAATAAAACTTTTAATACAGGTAAAAACATACCCGTTGCATAGAAACCTAAGAGACCGAGACTAATCCCCCAAATAATACATGCAACAAAATTAATACTTAGAAACTTGATAATATTATATTTGCTAATACCCACTGCCAAAGGAACAAAAGTGCGAAATCCATGTATGAATTTACTGACAATAAAAAGTATCCAATCATATTTTTTTATCATAATTTGCAAATAGGCAAGTTTGCGTTTGTGTTTTTTTAATAATTGAAATACCTCTTGCTTTTGTGTGCGAGCAAAAATACAAAAAAGCGAGCTCCCCACAATATTGCCGCAAACTGCCAATAAAATACTAAGACTTAAATCAAATTTTCCTAAAGATGAAAAGACACCAGCTGTTATAATGCCAATATAGCCGCCTCCTACAGAATATAGAAATAATATCGCGTAACCAAAATTTTCTAAATTATTATAATTCTTCAGTATTTCAATAGCTTCATTGTCCATATTATTCCTTAACATTTATAAAATTCATTATTATAATAGGATTTGTTAAATTAAATATGAACATCAAAACTAGAAGAATATTAGAACAAGAATTTCAGCCCGTTTGACCCCAATATCTTGTAGCATTTAGCCTTTCAAGATACAATCAAGCAAGTTTGAGCGAGTAAATCTTTAAGGAAGTCCTTTATGTATACTGATTCGGTGTTAAGTTTATCGGTTCCTCTGTGTGTTATCCTATTGGTGATAATCACAAGACGTATTGTATTTTCTCTTTTTATTGGGATTTGTTTGTCGGGAATAATGGTTGGTTTTGCAGGTAGTATCTTGTATGGAATACAGATTGATTGGGAACAGAATCTAATCTATACTTTGTTTTATATTTATCACAGCATTAGCACAGTGTTTTATAACGTAACAAACGATGGAATAGAGGTGGAGCAGTCGAATCTTTATGTCTTTGGTTTCCTGTTTATTTTGGGTATTTTAACTCAAGTTATTTCCTATTCAGGCGGTGTATCGGCGTTTGTTAAGTGGGCGCGCGATAAAGTAAAAACTGCGAAAGGTTCGGAATTTCTGGCTTTTATTGCTGGCATTGTAATTTTTATTGATGATTACTTTAATGCGCTAACCGTTGGGCAAATTAGTAAATCACTGAATGATGCTAATCATTCTACACGAGAGAGATTAGCTTATATCATAGATTCTACTGCTGCGCCTGTTTGTATTCTTATGCCAATTTCTAGCTGGGGTGCTTATATTTTAGGTTTAATGCAAGGAATAGATGAAGAAAACAAATTCATTACTTTGTTTTCTAGTATTTGGGGTAATTATTATGCTTGGCTTACTTTACTTGCAGTTTTGCTTACGATTTTTTGGCAAATAAATTTACCCGCAATGAAGCGCAATCAAAATATAGGCGTTCGAGATTTCTTACAATCACAACAAAAAACACCAAGCCATATCGCCTTATTAATTGTCCCGATTCTAAGTTTAATTCTTTTTGTAGGTATTCTTATTTTCTACACGGGTTATTGCGAAACAAAAAATTTTAATCTTATTGAAATGCTTGCAAATACACAAACAGGTTTTTCGCTTTTTTGGGGGGGATTTTGTGCGCTTGCAGTAAGTTTCTTGATTTCTTACAGACATCTTACTTCTAATTCTTTTGTATCTATTGTGAAAATAGGCATTCTTTCTATGTTGCCTGCCACTTTAATTTTGACACTCGCATGGAGTATAGGACCTATCATTAAAAATGATTTACAAAGCGGAATCTATCTCGCAAATATTTCTAAAGTGTGGCTTGAAACAAGCATCATAAGCCCACATATTGCTGTTCCTTTGGTTGCATTTGTGATTTCTGCTTTTATTGCATTTTGTACGGGCACTAGCTGGGGTACTTTTGCTATTATGTTGCCTATTGGAGCTACTCTTGCAGGCGCACATGAATTAGACTTTAGTTTCATTATGGCGGCAATACTGTCTGGCGCAGTGTATGGAGATCATTCTTCGCCCATATCAGATACAACAATACTTTCTGCTGCAGGGGCCGGTTGCTCTGTCCAAAGCCATTTTATTACGCAATTGCCTTATGCCAGTACGGTAGCTTTCGTAAGTTTAATAAGTTTTTTTATAGCAAGTATCACCAACTCATTGGTAAGTGGCTATGCCATAGGTATTATTTTGTGTATTGGTATTTTTTGGTTTTACAAAAATAAATATAGTTGAAAATGTCGAATCTACAAATGCTCTATTACTTTACTGTATTGCAAAATTTCTCAAGGTTAGACAAGGCTTTATGCCAAATTTTAGGAATTTCTCGTTCGCAAGCTATACAATGGATAGTTAGTGATTCTGTCTTTATTAACGGTATATTGGCTAAAAAAAGTAGAGCACTTTACAGAAAAGATATAATCTCCATTTATGTTTCACAAGAATTTATGCGACAATTTTTAGCCAATTTTACTGGCAAATCTTTACAACCTATCCCTAGTTTATGTCGTTCATTAAAGCAAGCAATAGAATCTAATCATTCTGAAATTTTAGAGAATCTTGATATTGAAATCATTTCCGAGACCAATGATTATCTTATTCTTAATAAACCACGTAATTTAGCCGTTCATCCCGCACCAAGCATAAAGGATATTACGTTAAGTGAATATCTACAGTTTCACAAATATTCTTTGTCTACTATTAATGGGGAGGAAAGAAGTGGCATTGTACATAGATTAGACAAAGATACAAGTGGAGCGATTCTTATCGCTAAGAATAATGCAAGTCATAGGTTTTTTGCAGAAATGTTGCAAAAAAGACAATTAGGTAGAATTTATATTTGTATCATTTCTCCTCCACTGCAACAAAACCGTGTTGTAGTAGAATGTTTTATGGGCAGAAACCCACATAATCGTTTAAAAATGGCAAGGCTCGATAAACGGCGATTCCCACAAGCAAGGGATTCTAAAAGTGAATTCATGAGTATTATGCAAAGTAATGACGGTAAATATGAATTGATAAGTGTGCGATTGTTTAGCGGTAGAACCCATCAAATACGCGTGCATTTACACATACTCAATCGTTATATTTATGGGGATTCATTGTATAGTCCAAATTCTTTAAGCAAACATTATGAAAGCAAAATGCTACTTCACGCCATACTGCTTTATTTTCAAGGTAAGGTTTTTAGTGCAAAAATGCCCGAAGATTTGCTACAATTCTTAGAGCAAAATTTTAGTAATTATCAAGAAAAATTACAGACAACTCTTGATATTTGGAAACAAACATTGCGCATAGAGTGTTTGTAAATGGTAAAATCTTGAATAGGACTATCGGGGTAATCGAAATGATTCAAGCAAATAATTGTAGACATTATTTTTATAATAACTATCACAATGCTTATAAAATATTATCTGGTTTTTTTACATATTGTTTTTGCACTGAAAAATATAGGAAGTTTTTTTTATATTTTTCTTTTTTTCTGCTATTGATATGCAACATAGGTTGCTCTTCATCGCATTTTTTCAATATGATGGGCATTAAAGATGAAATTGATACAGAGTTGCCGACAATTACATCATTTCGTGCTTTGCCTGATGTAACATCCATTGGTTTTGAATGGAAAGTTCCAGAAGGAAATGTAGATTTTTTAAGTGGATATGTTATTTATCGTAAAGATAAAAAAGGGCAGTTTCAAAAAATTGCTTTTATCAAAAATATTCTTTCTACACATTATTATGACGGTAAACTCCAACCGCAAACAGAATATGAATATGCAATTGCAGTGGTGGGGGAGAATTCGCATGTTTCTCAAAAAAGCGACACTTTGCGAGTTAAAACTTCATTTATTGACCCAGTAGACTTTATTTATACTTCAAAAAACTATGCAAAACGTATTAAAATCTTTTGGAGTCCTAGTCCTAACCCCATAGTGAAAAATTATATTGTTCAAAGAAAAGATACCAAAACAAATAAATTCATTAATATTGGTTCTACTAATAATCGCATGTCAGTTGAATATTTCGATGATGACCTTGAGAATGGTATGGAATACACATATAGAGTTATTGCTCAAAGTTATGACGGGGCAAAATCTCTGCCTAGTAAAATTGCGATAGGACAAACCCGTTCTGCTCCGAATATGATTGGTGGTATTACAACAACAAACAATAAACCGCATGCTATTTGGATAGAATGGAATCCGAGTGACAGTAAAGATGTAATAGGGTATAGTGTTTGGGTTGCAGATTCTGAAAGCGGCAATTATACGAAATTGGCTTTTGTACGTTCCCCGTCTTATATTGACAAAATTCAAGAAAATGGGGTTGAACGTTTCTATAAGATAACAGCACAAGATAGCTATAAATTAGAATCATCTTTGCAAGAAACTCCAGTGAAAGGGCAAACATTGCCACCTCCGCAAACGCCGCACATTATTGAAAGCAAAATAGAAAATAACACGGCAGTTATTGTGTGGACACCAATAGAAGACGAACGAGTGAAATACTATGTTGTTTATCGCAAAAGCAACAATTATAACCATGTCAATCGATTTGATAGAATCATGAATACAAATTTTATTGATGCAAATATGGAAAAAGACATAACGTATTCTTATTATGTTGTAAGTGTAGATAAATTCGGCATAGAATCTCTACCAAGTCAAACTGTTACTCTTTCTCTAAACACAAATGCTTCACCTGATATAACAGAATTACCAGAAAATAAAGATAATCCTAGTTCTAGTTTTCTCAATATGAGCAATCATTTTTTCGCACAATACGCAAATTGCAATAATGTTTTTTATAAAAATTCGCATTTTTTTTGCTACAATCAGTAGTTTATCATAAGTTTTAAATTAGTAACGTCTCGAATTTATTAAAAACAAAGAAGATATATGCCTCATTTTGTCAGTTCTAAGAAATTTATGCAAACCAATGTTGTCTATCAAGATTTTCAGATTGCAGATTATCTTTATAATGAATCATTCCCCAATCTTTCGATTCTCCCTGTTATATATCAAGATGAAATGATTTTTATACGTTGTATTCAAAGGCAAAAAGATTATCTTTATAAAGTGGATAAACTCGCACGTATTGCAGATATTGTCAAGATAAAAGAGTTATTATGTTTTCTCTCAAAAGATCTAGGAATAATCACACACAATCTTAATCACACAAAAAAAAAACATACACGAGGATTCCAAACAGGATTCTTGATTGAATTAGCAAATATCCGTGAATTGCAGGTTGACTTCATTGAGATAGGTTTCGGGAGCGGCAGACATATTTTAGAACTAGCAAAAAATAACCCAGATAAAACTATCCTAGGTTTTGAGATTCATTTGCCTTCTATTAGGCAGGTTATGAACGCCATTGAAATCTATAATTTGAATAATCTTTATATCTGCAATGTTGATGCGAGATTGGGCATACAAATCATTCCAACCGACACTACACAAAGAATCTTTTTACATTTTCCAGTACCGTGGAATAAAGCCAAACACAGAAGAGTGTTTAATCGTGATTTTTTAGAGCATAGCTTTAGAATTCTCAAAAGCAATGGCAGTATTAATGTACGAACTGATGATTTAGAATATTTCCAAGATTGCATACATGAATGTCTTAGCGCAAATCATACATATATTGAAATTCACAAAAACAATGCCACGGAAGTTATAAGTAAATATGAACAAAGATGGAATGCGAAGCAAAAAGATATTTATGAATTAAATATCTTTAAACAATCTTTGCAATTTGATAGGCAAGATGAAATTCAAAATTTTCATTTTCCTGATGCAGTAGAAGATTTTGCATTGTTTTGCAATAAAAAATGGATTGAAAAATCTTTTTTTGTTAGCATTGGGGATTTGTATCAATCTCAATCGGGACACAAAATTTCTTTAGCGCAACTTACTTTCGGAAGTTTTTATGTTCCTTTTAATACCTATTTGATTGCGGAGCAGCAGATGTTAAGCTATTTAAAATGTCCGCTTAACATCCGTTCGCATCGTTTAGCGCATCAATTCCTATGTAAGATTCTTAGTCAGAAAATATATGCGCAACGAGACGTTAAAGGATAATTTATGGAGGCAATTATTCAAGCAAAACAACTATGTTTAGGGTATAAACGCACAGGTCTAATTATTAAAAATGCGAATTTTTCTATTTATCCTAAAGATTTTATTTTTATATCAGGAGCTAGTGGTAGTGGAAAAAGTACACTTTTACGTTCCATCTATGGTAATTTGGAATTACATGCGGGGGAACTTAATGTATTGCATTGCAATATGCGTAAGCTTAGCAAGCACCGCTTGACGTTATTGCGCAGAAGGATGGGTATTGTTTTTCAGGACTATAAGCTTATACAAGAATGGAATGTTGAAAAAAATATTGCACTACCAATGATTATCAACAAATTCCCTAAAGAAGAAATTAAGATGCAGGTTCAAAGACTTTTATCGCACATTAGTCTTTTACATAAAGCCAACAAATATCCTTTGGAATTAAGTGGCGGAGAGCAGCAAAGAGTAGCCTTGGCACGCGCAATAGCACATAGACCTAGGCTGATTTTATGTGACGAACCCACAGGGAATCTTGATGATTATTCAAGCGATATGATTTGGGGATTGCTTAAATCTTCTAATGAGCAGTTAAATATTACGATTGTAGTTGTAACGCACCGTGTTCCAAAACATCTCAATTTACGTTATCGCAAAATAGAAATTAAAGAAGGAGCAGTTAATGAATACGCTTAAACAGCATCTTTCACTTTTGGTTCCTCTTTTAACTATGCTTTTTAGTTTGCAGTGCCTCTTAATACTAGAACGTACAGTAGCAAAACAAGAACAATTCATTACGCAAAAATATGCAATTGGAATCACAGCAAAAAAACCAATTACATTGGAATCCATCCAAAATAAAATAATCGAAGCGAAGACTCTTACTCCACTTAATCCAAAAGATTCACTTGCAAAGCTTACAAAAGACATTAAAGAAAGTACATTGTTGGATTTAAGCAAGCAATTACCGTATTTTTATAGTTTAAGTTTAGAATATTTTCCCAGCATAGAAAGGTTAAATGTTATTAGCGCGGTACTAAAAAAAAATCCAAATATTCTAGCAGTAGATACTTTTTCTAAGCAACATTCAGAAAATTATATGCTTTTAAGTTTTATTAAGTTTAGTGTAATAACTTTCTCTATCATATTAGGCATTGTGAGCTTCATGCTTATGCTAAAGCAAATTGAGATTTGGCGTTATGTAAGCAAAGATAAAATGGAAGTCATGGATTTTTTAGGAGCAAGTGTATGGACTAGAAATAGAAGTCTCTTTAAGCTCGCGGTACTTGATTCCTTTTTTTCAAGTTTTTTTATTGCTTTACTAACATTTTATATAGCTAGTTTGCAGATTACTAAAGAGATCTTAGAATCTATAGGGTTAAGTCTCAATATCTTTCAAATCCCTCTTGACTTTGTGAAGCTATTTATAGCTGGGCTTCTTTCTTCTTGTTTTTGTGTTATCCTCGTTATAGTCTCAAAGGTACGTTCATGAGTAATTATAGGTTATTCATTATAGCTATTTGGATTGTTTACGTATTGGGATTTTGTGTTGCCAATGATCTCAATGAAATCAATAAGAATATACAGAATCAACAAGCCAAGCAAAAAAATATTGACAAACAACGAGCGAATCTTAATCTTAGGTTAAGCACATTGGGGCAAAATATTGCAAAAAATATGGCTCAAGTCAAAAAATTAGATTCTGAAATACAAAATTTAGCGAAGAATATTCAAAATAATAAAGACCAAAATAAATCACAAGAAGCAAAACTGCAACTATTAGAGAATCGACTTTTAAAACTTAACGACGAAATGAATTCGTCTCAAGAGCAGCTTTCCCAAATCATTCTACGTTATATGACATATTCGTATGTGCTTGATGATGAGGAGATTTGGAGTCTGCATGATATGATGACTAAGGAAGCTTTTTCGCTTTTGAAAAAAGATACGATAGCAAAACTTAATTTGCTACAAAAACAACAAAATGATATTGTCAAACAAATTAATGACACCAACAATAGTATTAAGGAAGTAACGCAAATTATTACAAACCAAGAAAATAGACACCAGGATTTACAAAATATGATTGCCAAACAAAAAAATCTTGTTGCAAACATGCATGACGAAGTCAAAGTGTATAATCAGAGATTAAAAACCATTGATTTACAAAAAAGGGAGCTGGACCAACTTCTAAGTAAGCTCAATATTCTAAAAAAAAATACACAAGAAGAGATTCGTAAGAAAGCTGAAGCAGAGAAAAAGGCAAAAGCTGAAGCGGCACGATTAGCAAAGCTTGAACTTGAAAGGAAGAAAAAAGAAGAAGAACAACGTAAAAAAGCACAAAGAGCAAAAGCTGAAGCAGAGAAAAAGGCAAAAGCTGAAGCAGAGAAAATTGCTCAAACTGATTCCAAACAAGCGCAAAAGTTTCTTGAAGCACAAAATAAAGTTATAGAAAGTGATTATCAGGCAAAAATTAGCACACAAGAAACAAATGCCGCGATTGATAATTTTGAGTTGGCTCGAGTGGATAGTGTTTATCAGCCTGTTAATACCATAAAATATACTGGAAAAAAAACACTTGCTCCACTTAAATCATATAGTTTAGAGCAATCTTTTGGCGATTATTTGGACCCTGTTTATAAAATTAGAATCTTCAATAACGGTGTCGTACTAAAACCTAAAGGAGAAGATTCCCAAGTTTATAATATTATGGACGGTAAAATTATCCATGTCCAAGAAATGCCCGGATTAAAGAAAGTTGTTATTATCGAACATGCCAATTCTCTACATACGATTTACTCTATGCTGGATAAGATTCCTCCAACACTCAAAAAAGGATTTGTCATCAAGCAGGGTTATGTAATAGGAAGGGTAAATGACAGACTAAATCTTGAGATTATACAAGGGGATAAACATATTAACCCTATGGAAGTAATTGCTCGTAAATAATAAAGCAAAAGTCTTTGGATAGTATTCTTATATATTTGCCCATTCAAGTAAAATATCGCGTAATTTTTTTGGTTTAAAAACAAGTTTTTCTGTACTTGCATTAAAGCAATATTTTTGTTTGCTTGCACGCGAATGGATATGTCCATGAATATTAATTTCAGATTCTGTGAGACTATAAGCATAGTCTATAATATCTCTTGCCTGCCAATATTTATCATTCTTTTTTCTTTCTCCAACAGGGAAATGACTAAACATGATACGCACATTATTTATGTCAGTAATTAATCCTGTTGCATAAGGATTTTTAAGTGCGGACCCCCATTTTTTTTCCATTATTTTTTGATATTCTTTTTTATCTTTAATTTTAAATTTGATACGTTTTATTACTTTCCAATCTTGTAGATTTTCGCATTTTCCTATATCATTATTACCAAGAATTAGCATTTTTTTGCCATACAAACGTGGTAGAATTTCATACCCATTATTAAAGAATAAATCACCCAAATGCAAAACAGAATCTTGTGTATTTACAACTTGATTCCAACAATTTACACTAAATTCATCAAAGTTATTGAAATGCGTTTCGTTAAGTGCAGCTATGCGGCTGGGCTCTTTTTTTAGGACACCTTTATGACCAAAATGTGTATCAGAAATAACAAACGTATCAAGCGTAATTTTCATTAATATGCCTTCTGTTAATCAACCCATATATAAAGTTTATCAAGAACAAATAAATAAAAATTTTTCCTTTATGAACTCTACAATGAAAGTTTATTTTTAATTATCCATCGACAAACTAAATAATATAAAACGCTAGATACAATAAGAAGTGCTTCATAAATAAACATTGTAAAGTCTGGATTAAAACGTTCGGAAAGCATATAGTCTGTAATATAAACGACAATGATAAACAAAAGTGTCTTGATAGCAAAATAAGTAACAATACCATATACCATAGTATAAGTTTTTTTGCGGTGAACAATAGCTGCTATCATAAAAATATAGGTAATTTCTGAAAATATTGTCCAAAACCAAAACATACAAATATGAAATAAATCAGGACCATAAAAAAAGAACCGACCAATCATATCGTTATTATCATTGAGTATTAAGCAGAATAACGAAAATTCAGCTAAGCCGACGCAAGCCCATAAAAAAAATACAAGAATCTTAGAAAATAAAATAGAATCTAATAAGATAGGCAATGAGTGTGTGAGATAGGCATTCTTTCCAAAAACCCCTTGATAAAAACTAATTGCTGCACTTAAATAATAGGCAATAAGAAATACCATAAAAGCGAATATCTGCAATAATACAATTATACTAATACTAACTTCGTTGTGAGTTGACGCTTGAGCATTATAGGATAAGAATAAACAAATATTTAACAATGTGCAAATAATTGCCAAGATAACAAGTATCCTTGACATAAGAAACTCATACTTGCATATTTTTAATCCATTCGTAATATGCGATAAAAAATCGCTCTGTAAAGTGCGCATATTTATCCTTTCCTTAATTAAATGGGATATTTTATTGCATAGAGCCTTGCATTGTATCTGGAACCGTTGGTGTAGGTTTTATTTGGTGATCGGCTGCATAATATCTAAAACTGTCTTCTAAACTTGTAAAACCATACAATAAGCTTTCTTTGTCCCCATAAGCCATAGTTTTTTTATTTAAAAATAGTGCCTTAGTAACAATAGCTTCCACACTTGAAATTAAATGTGTAGCAATAATAACGGCAGCATTACTGCAATATTCTTGTATCATTAAGAAAATTTCATCACGGCTAATTACATCTGCGCCAGCTAAAGGTTCATCAAAAATATATAACGTACTTTTTCTTGCTAAGGTTAAGGCTATACCTACTTTCTCTGCTTGCCCTTTTGACATTGTGCTAATTTTCTGCGAGGGAACAATTTCCAAACGATTGCATATTTCTAATGCTTTATCTTTAGAAAAATCTGCAAAAAAATCTGCAAAAAACCTTATGCACTCTAAGCCATTCATATTGCCATACAGAAAATCCTTGTCAGGTAAATAGGCAATGTGAGATTTGAAAAACAATAATTTGCTTTTATCTCGTAAATCATAACCCAGAAATGTAACATTACCTATATAATCTGAAATCGTAGAAGTCAAGATTTTGATAAGTGTAGTCTTCCCCCCACCATTTCTTCCTAGAAGCCCAAATATATCTCCTTGCTGTAACTCGAATCCAACGTTGCTCAAGGCTAATATTCCATCATAAGATTTCGTAATTGAATCCACTTTTAGTAGAGTATTACTCACCCAATATCCTTATTAAATTGTTCATTCTTATCTCGTGAAAAGTATATTATAACCGAATTTTAAAAATGATTTTTTCTTAAAATATTATTCTTGTGTACTAATTGTGGGCAAACATCTAAAAAATAGATTCATGTTTTCCCATATTAATTATTAACAAAATTCTGTTAGAATCCGTCAATCTCAATTTTACAATTAGGAGAAAACATGGGAATCTATGATAGAAATTATACTCAAAACGAAAGAGAGAATAGCGAGGCTTTCGCACGTGAATATGCAGGAGATACCGCATTAGTTAATTTTGTCAAAACAACTTATAAATTTTTTGCTGGCAGCTTGTTATTAGCTACCATAGGTGCTTTGGTGGGATTGCAGAATCCTACGCTAGTTGCTGAATATAAATTTCCGATATTTATTGTAGAGCTTGCATTAATTTTTGCTTTAGGTTTTGTGCAAAACAAGCCTGGTATCAATATTGCTGTATTTGCTGCCTTTTCTTTCATTAGCGGGCTAGCACTTGTACCACTTCTTGCATTTGTTATGATAAAGAATTCTGCGATTGTTCCACAAGCTTTAGCTATGACCACGATCATTTTTGGGATTATGAGTGTATTTGCCCTAAAAACTAGCCATGATTTAGGTAATATGGGTAAAGCTTTATTTTATAGTGCTTTAGTTATATTTGTATTTGCGCTTTTAAATGTTTTTTTCTTTAAAAGTCCGATGTTGCAGTTTGCTATCGCAAGCTTTGTAGTGATCGTATTTAGTCTGTATATAGCCTATGATACACAAAATATTATTCGCGGTCGCTATGATAATCCTCTTGTAGCCGCTATGGCACTTTATTTAGATGTATTGAACGTCTTTACTGCTTTGTTACAAATTTTAGGATTTACTAATAGAGATTAATTCTTTTATTCCAAAAACAAATATAAGCTTTCATAATAAGGAAAGCTTAAAAATGCTTTCTTTTATGTTTATGGAGCAAGTTTGGGTATTGATTATTTAGAGATTGAATTTTATGCCTAAACATTCATACTTTACGATAACTTAACGCTTCGAGTAAATGCTCTCTTTTAATAAATTGGCTTTCTTGCATATCTGCCAAAGTTCTTGCAACTTTTTTTACTTTTTGTTCTCCACGGTAACTTAATCCAAATCGGTTTTTTGCTTGTTCTAAAAGTGCTTGAGAAGATTGATCAAGAATGCAGAATCTTTCTACTTCAGATTCTGATAATTTACCGTTAAAGATTATATTGCCTTTAGGGTCTCGTTGTCCCCTTTCTATCTGTTTTCTAAAAACCTTAAAAACCATTTGTTGCATATTCTTAGAATCTAAAGGTATGATGAAATGATTTTTCGTGTGTTGTTTTTGCATTTCTGGCTCTCGCATCTGTACATACAAATCAATTCTGTCTAAAAAAGGTTCACTCAAATGGTTGCGATAATTACGTATATCAGAATCCTTGCAATGACACTCCTTAATTGTGGAGAGAAGATTGCCGCATGGACATGGATTCATAGCGGCTGCAAATAAGAATGAAGTATCATAAATAATTTTCGAATGTACCCTAGAAACTGCCAGCTGATTATTCTCCAAAGGCTCACGTAATGCTTCTAAAATATCTCTTTTGAAATAAGGTAATTCATCAAAAAATATCATACCATTATGCGCTAAAGCTATTTCACCAGGATACACTTTTGCATTTGACACGCTACCTAAAATGCTAGATTTAGAGGCACTTTGGTGCGGGGCACGAAAATTCCTTTTAGGTTGGTATTCTAATGTTTGTTGATTAAAGGCTTGTAGCTTAACACTTTCAATCATCTCGCGTAAAGTAAGAGGAGGCAAAATATATTGCATACGTTTAACAATCATACTTTTCCCACAACCAGGACTACCTTCAAATAAGATATTATGGAATCCACAAACACTAATAAGAGCTACATAAATTGCATAATCTTGCTCCTTTACCTCATTAAAATCATACGGAAATTCATTGTTGTAATAGAACTTTTCTTCTCCAATTTCCAAGAAACTAAAATCAAAATCTACTTCTGATTTTATACATGTATTATTATTGTGTTCCCCGCGTAAAACTGCCATAGCTTCATTAATATCATCAGCAAAATTCATGATAAGATTCGGTATTTTAATAAATAACCTTTCTCCCTCTTTTGGCAATAGCACTCGAGAATGAGGGAAATGCAAAGCAATATCTAAAAGCATAGGATAAATAAGAGGGACATTTTTAATATGTCCATCTAACCCCACTTCACCAAAGGCAAACCACTTATCAAGCACCAAAACCTCTTTACTGGCAGCAATTAATAGTGCTATGGGCAAATCGAATTGGCTTCCACTCTTGGGAATGTCAGAAGGAGAGAGATTAATAGTGAGCTTCAATGGAGGAAGGTCAATACCTAAATTTGTAAGTGCGCTTGAAACTCTGTATTGTGATTCTTTGATAGAACTCGAAGCCAACCCTATAATATTAAAGGCTGGTAGTCCACGTGTAAAAGTTGATTGTACTTCAATAATACTAGCATGAAGTCCATCTTGTGTGGCACAGTAAATCTTATTCACCATATAATAATCTCTTGGAGTAACTACCCCATTATAAGGGCTGCTATTCTATGAATCTAAAATCAATAAATTAAAAGATATAACGTACAGCAGATACACTCATATTAACGTACAAGATAAACCTTAGTATCGTCGTGCACAAGAACAACGCCATCGAAAGATGGTTCGACAGTAAATAATCCTGTAAAAATTTGTAGAAAAATATCCTCAAATTGCATTACTTTAGGCGAACACATTTTTTTTGTTGCCGCCCCGTGACTAATATCGATCTGTGTATTACTTCTTGGTATATATCCTGCCATAAAATGGTTACAACCCGCTGTACCTGTAATTTGATTGTTATTAATTTGAATTTGCGTATTTTCAGATTCTCTTGGAACATAGAATAAAATACCTTTGCGTTCAATAAGCTTTATATGCCAATCCCCTAAAATATTGCTAACACTAACCCTCTCGTTCTTTTCATAGCTATATTGATTTGTATGTGCCTGTACATTTGCTGCAAACAAGCTACTAGCACACAAAAGTAAAGAACAAATATTTAATCCTATATGCCCATTTTTTTTGCTATCATTATGTCTTTTAGTATGATTCATAGAAATCCTTAAGAGTGGTATTTGGGTTGATTTGATAAAACTGCACTATTATAGCAAAAAAGCTCAATAACGCATAGAATCTCTTGAATTTTCTAAATGAATATAAGGGGCATGCATGGATATGAAATCTTGGCAAGAAAAAGCAGCAATTCTCATTGAGGCATTGCCTTATATACAGCTTTTTCGTGGAAAAATGGTTGTCATCAAATATGGTGGTAGCGCAATGGATAACGAGGAATTAAAAAAGAGCCTTATTCGAGACATTGCTCTGCTTAAATCTGTTGGCTTTAGACCCATTATAGTGCATGGTGGTGGGAAAGAGATCGATAAATGGTTGAAAATTGCTGGGATTGAACGTAAATTTCAAGATGGATTGCGCATAACAGATGAACCAACTATGGAAATTGCTGAAATGGTACTTAATAAAATTGGCAAAGAGATTGTCGGATTACTAAGTGAATTTGGCATACACTCTTGCGGTTTGAGTGGGAAAGATGGGCACATGTTACAAGTTCTACCCAAAGACAAAGAAAAATTAGGATTCGTAGGGGAAATTACTAAGGTGGATTCTTTACTTATAGATTCTATTTTACAGCATGATTTCATTCCTGTAATATCTCCAATTGGCATAGGAAATGTCAATGGTAAATCACAAAGTTACAATATTAACGCAGATGATGTTGCATGCGCAGTAGCCGAATCTATGCGTGCAGAAAAGTTAGTGTTTTTAAGTGATATTGATGGCGTTTATAGCGATTATGCAAACAAAAATTCCCTTATATCAGAACTTAGAATCTCCGAGATAGAAGAGCTCATAACAAATGGTAATATTAGCGAAGGAATGATTCCAAAAATTAGAAATTGTATCCAAGCCGTAAGAGGCGGTGTTTCGCGCGTACACATTTTAAATGGAAGAATACGTCATTGTTTGTTACTAGAGTTTTTTACACAAAAGGGCATTGGAACTGCCATATTGCAATAAATGCGCCATTTATATAATGATGTTTATGAGTTAAGAATTAAATTATATTGTTACCTTTTGCTATTCCCTCTTGAATTGGTACAAATTGGCAATGCTCAAGCACCTCTTGTTTAACAAGCATACCATTTTTTTTGATAAACCTCACAATAACCTGTCTGCCATCACGGTAAAGCGGTGCTACTAAAATAGCATTAGTATTTAATTGCTCAATAAGTATATTCGGAATCTCATTTGCACAAGCTGATAAAAGTATTCTATCATACGGAGCATGCTCTACCCATCCTTTCATGCCATCGGCGTACATAGTAGTGATATTTTGTATCTGCAGACTTGCAATACGTCTTCTTGCTTCAAATAATAGAGATTCTATACGTTCAATGCCAAAAACTCTACGAAACAAATGTGAAAGAACAACTGCTTGATAGCCGCTACCTAATCCAATTTCTAAAACATTATCTGGTTTTTGCAACATAGCATCTGATATATCATAAGCAAGAAGATAGGCACTCATCTTTGCAACAGTACTAGGTGAGCTAATCCATTGTCCGTCATTCATTGGCAATGCGTGATTCTCGAAAGCATAATTTTTCATTGTAGAATGAACAAAGATTTCGCGATTGGTTCTTGTTATAGCATCTATGATTCGCGAATCAATATGCAACGGCAATCCTTTTAGTAGTTTTACAAGATGATAACTATAATGAGATTGCATTAGTATGTTATTCCAGTATTGATATGCGCACGTATTTTGTCTGCCTCGGCAAGATTGACATGTGCTTGAATAATTTCTTTAGAATCATTTTTATAAACATTGCCATACGGGGTAATAATACAACTCCCCTTAGCATATCCCTTTCCTCCACATGAACTAGCAATAACAAAACTTTGATTGATAATAGCGAGAGAACGTGTAATTGTTTGAAAATGTACCTTCCTTGCTTTGCCCCAAGCAGCAGGCACAAAGATAATCTTTGCTCCTCTAATTTTTTGCCATAATTCAATAAATCGAATTTCAAAACAATTAAGAATTGCGCAAGGAATACCATCAACCTCAAAAATTTTAATATCTTCTAATTTGCCAGCCTTAAAATATAAATGCTCATCACCTAAAGCAAATAATTTAACTTTAGGTTGAGTATAAAGAATCTTCCCACCGTGAAAAATTTTAAAAAGATTAAGATATTGCAAACCTTGTTTTTCCATCATAGTGATTGCGATGGTTTTATTATGACTTAATTCCTGTAGTTTTTTCGTGGCTAATTTACTAAAATTATAGGCTTGCTCCATTTGTTGATAGGCAAAACCCGTCAAAAACATTTCGCTTCCAAGTATAAACGAATTATCTGGACATTCTAGAATCTTGGATTCTAATATGTCAAGATTTTCCTGCCACACTCCCTTTGTTTGTAACTGTATGGTGCAAAGAGTTTTAAAAATCATCAAAATTTAATCTCCCTTTTGAATAGTTGGTAACTTTTGCCTCAAAGAAATTAGTTCTTTGATCGTTAAATTGAGCATAATCGTCAACCCATTTGATGGGGTTATTTTTTTTGTATATTCTAGGCAATCCAACGGCATTTAACCGTTTATCAGCCAAATATTCAATATAATCACGAATGATTTGTGAAGTAAGCCCTAATATTTGCCCTTGCGTAATGTATTCTCCCCAACTAGATTCTATATCTACCGCCTTACGAAACATTTCAATCACTTCTTCTGCTAGTTGAGCGGTAAAAAGGTCCTCCCTTTCATTTTGTAGGCTCTTAATCATATTTTGAAAAATACTCAAATGTGTTACTTCATCTCTCTGAATGAAACGTATCATTTGAGCACTATTGAGCATGCGTCCACTTCTTGCTAATGTATAAAAAAAGCTGAATCCACTATAAAAATAAATACCCTCCAATATTTGATTAGCATACATGGCTTTGAGTAAATTAATTTCAGTGGGGGATTTTGCCAGATCCATATAAACATTGGCAATATAATCGTTTTTACCCCTTAAACGTTTATCGCTGCGCCACATATTATAAATATCATCTGTGTTAGCAGATATAGAATCAACCATAACAGCATAGCTTTGTGCATGTAAAGATTCTTCATAAGCTTGACGAACAAGAACCAGATTGATTTCTGGACTTGTAATATAGGGATTAATATTATCAATGAGATTGTTAGTTTGTAATGAATCCATAAAAATTAATTGCGCTAAAGCTCTATCATACCCCTGTTTCTCTTGTGCGCTAAGATTTAATTCATAATCCCGCCTATCTTGATTCATATTAACTTCTTCGGGAAACCAAGTATTTGCTAGCATTATACGCCAAGTATTATAAGCCCATTGATATTTAATTTTATTAAGTTCAAAAATAGCAGTAGGATTCCCACCAAAAATACGACGTTCATTTACAACTTCATTGGATTGTGGATTATAAATGAGTTTTCGTCCAACTTGCGCAACATGTAAATTCTGCATGCGAGGATTTGATTCTACTGCATAATTTCGAGTAGATTCCTGCATACTTGGCATACGTTCATAAAACATCTTTTCTCCTCGTAATAGATTCCAAAGTGCAATTATACATTTTTCAATTAAATCATAAATTCTTTTTGATTTGTACTAATTCCTGTGGAATAGCTTTGAAAAGCTTAGATTTTTCTAGCATTGACGTCACACTAGCATGGTTGGCGGGATAGGTAATCGGTATATTATCATCAGCAAATGCAATACTGCCTTTGGCACCACCAAGCAAGGCGGCAAGATTGCTTCTATGATATAATTCAAAATATTCTTCGATAAATATATTTTCCCAATGTACAATTCGATTTGGTCTATGGGTAATTGCAAAATGTCCAACACAGTCTAACGTTAGCAAATTATCAATCGCATAATTCTCATGCAAACATAGTCGCAAGATATTCTTTGCTCCCCAACTATGCGCAATAATGGAAATTTGCAAACCATATTGTAAGAGCGAATGCAGAAAAGAATGCAGAAAAGAATAACAATTAAACGTAGTATACATAGTGCATGGGGCGATAGGGATATTATTAGCAGTGCGTTTGTGTTTTTTATAAAAAGTATTATAGCAAGAATGTATAAAAGCACAGAACGTCTCAAACATAGTGCGATGTAAAGAATCGCAAAACCCGCCTATAAAAATAACAATGTGCTGTGGCTCTATAATATCCCCATATTGTAGTTTGTCGCTTAAATCAATTTTTTTACACATACTATTGACGTTTAGAGAATCTATATGAGAGTCTAAGATGATTTGTAGTGATTGTTGTGTTGCATTGCATAGATTCATTGACAGAAGATTATGACTATGAAAGAAGTACTTCAAACACTTAGGTATAACAACAATAGGTAAAAGCCGCGATAACATTGAATTTCTCTAAATTTATAACTTTAACCATAATTAAAGGAACGAACGAGATTCCAAATTAGAAGGTTAAAACCGTCAACTAACACGAAAATTAGAATCTTAAAAGGTAACGAAATCATTACTGGCGGTAGCATCATCATACCCATAGCCATAAGAATTGAAGCAATTACCATATCAATTACCAAGAAAGGCAATAGGAGTAAAAAAACTATTTGAAAGGCAGTTTTTAACTCGCTTATCATAAATGAAGGCAAAATAACAGTCAGCGAAACTTGATCTATTAGCCTCTCTAACTCTTCTGGAGTATTAAGATTGTCCATTTGCGGCGGATTCTCATTACGTATTTTATAGAATAGGGCAATATCACTTTGACGCGTGTTAGTTAACATAAATTTTTTAAAGGGCTTTATTGCTTTCTCAAAGCTTTCTTCATAACCAATTTTCTCTTCCATATAAGGCTTAATGCCTATGGTGTAAGATTCTTTTGCAACTGGCTCCATGATAAAGAATGTCAAAATTAAAGCAAGCGATACTAAAACTTGCGTAGGTGGAGATTGTTGTGTACCTAATGCCACGCGCAAGAATCCCAATACAATAATAATACGTAAAAAACTCGTCATCATCAGTAGAAGAGAGGGGGCTAATATCAATAAGGTAAGTAATACAATAACATTGAGCGTTGTTACTAACTGTGTCGGAGTCTGTGGTGGATTAATGCTTAAATCCACCGTAGGGATGGGTACGCCGTTAAGAGTGAGATTCTTTTGCGCATTTTGCGTTTTTTGAAAATCAGGGTTATTGGGAACATTTAGCTCATTTGCAGCAAATGCACTTTGGTGAACAAACATTAATATCAATAAAATTACACTAAGCAATATTCGAAATAATCTTATTGTATTTTGCAGGATAAAATGTCTCAATGTACAACCTAATCATTAAATAGCAACATGAAAACTATGAGGTATTTCTCAATCATTATAACGGCTATTATAACACATAACAACGCAATCAGAGAAATTGAATTTCTTCATAGCGTTATTATGAGTTTTATCTTATCAACATTTGAAATTATTCAGAATACAACATATTGTTAATTACTAAGACAAAATTACAATCGTTACGTTAATAGTTTAATCTCCAAGTAATCAACTAACTTCCTTAACAATTAACACAATTAGTCAATAAATTCTTGTTTAGAGAAAATTACATATAAGTATTCTACAAAGCTTTCTAGGTTATTTATTTATCTATTTCTGCTCGTACTTTTTTTACTGCCTCAATCATATTTTTAAGACTAGGCTTCACTTCTTCCCATTTACGAGTTTTTAATCCACAATCCGGATTTATCCATAATTGTTCTTGTGGCAAGACTTCCAATAAGAGCTTAATTTGTTTGTAAATTTCATCCACGCTTGGAATTCTTGGACTATGAATATCATATACTCCGGGACCCACCTCATTGGAGTAGCCTACTTGTTTAAAAATTTTGAGCAATTCATTTCCACTTCGAGCAGTTTCAATGCTAATAACATCCGCATCCATTGCTTCAATAGTCTTAATAATATCATTAAATTCACTATAACACATGTGAGTGTGAATCTGCGTGGAAGACTTCGCAACAGAACTAGAAATCTTAAAACACTCTAATGCCCAATTTTCATATTCTTTAATATTTTCTTGTCTTAAAGGATACCCTTCTTTAAACGCAGCTTCGTCAACCTGAATGATTCTTATCCCTGCATCTTGTAAATCTGAAATTTCATCTGCAATACATAAAGCGAGTTGCTTGCAAACTTCGTGTCTAGGTAAATCATCGCGCACAAAAGACCAATTTAAAATCGTCACGGGTCCTGTTAGCATACCTTTCACAATTTTTTTACTTAACGATTGCGCAAAGCTCGACCAACGAACAGTCATAGGACTCGGTCTGCTTGTATCACCATAAATAATCGGCGGTTTCACACATCGACTACCATAACTTTGTACCCAACCATTTTGACTAAACACAAATCCTTTCATTTGTTCGCCAAAATACTCTACCATATCATTTCGTTCTGGCTCACCATGTACGAGGACATCTAAACCTATTTGTTCTTGAAAGGCGATACATTCTTTTATGTAATCTTTAATACCACTTTCATACTCATTTGTATTAATCTCACCTTTTTTATATTTTTGACGCAAGATTCGCAACTCAGGGGTTTGAGGGAAACTACCAATAGTAGTAGTAGCAAGATTTGGATAGGCTAGTTTTTCCCTTTGAATTTTAATTCTCTCTTTAAATGTATCCGAACGTACATTGATTTTTAAATTGCTTACTCTGTGTTGTACTTTCACATCATGAATTTTATTGGAGCTCTTACGTGTCGCATTAACAGCTTGATTTTGCTCATAAGCTTTTCTGTTTGATTCTGTAATGCCATTTCTAAAGAGAGACTCCAAAAGTTCCAATTCTGTTATTTTTTCCCTAGCAAAGCTTAACCAACTAAGAATTTCAGAATCCATTTTCACTTCAGAATCTTTACTGAATGGCACATGCAAAAGAGAACATGAAGTACTAATGTGGATTAAATCTTTCGGCACAATGATACTTATTCTATCAAGAAGCTGTAATTTAGAATCTAAATTTGCTACCCAAATGTTTCTGCCATCAATTACTCCCGCATAAAGCTTTTTACCTGCATCAGCAATTAGCTTAAGGCTTGTAAGATTATTTTCACCATAAATAAAATCAAGTCCCAAACCATCAATTTTTGTTCCAACCAAAATTTTTGTAGCTTCATTGCTTGCTTCAAAATAAGTGCTAACAATAGCCTTTATACCAAAATCTACAATCGTGTCATAGACGTCTTTAATTTCAGAGAAAAGTGGATTCTGTCCTTTAACAAAAATGGGTTCATGAAATTCAATAATAATTTCTTCATCTAACGTCGTGAGGGATTTTACCAATTCTAAATACGCCTTTTTCAGTTGAGAAAAAGCTTCTTCCTTGCTGGAGTTATCATGTATTTTTGCTAATTCAAAGTATGTAAAAAGTCCAATAAGGCTAATTTTAGGAATATAACCTAAGGCTTTTGCTTCATTATACTCTTGAATAATTTTTTCTGCATTCACTTTATAGTGTAAATCTTTACTTAACTCGGGCACTACAAAATGATAATTTGTATTAAACCACTTTGTCATTTCACAGGCAACACTTTCTCCATTGCCTCGAGCCATTGCAAAATATAAATCCAATCCTTTAAGATTCTGGAAACGTTGTGGGATAGCACCAAGCATATAACTCAAATCAAGCATATTATCGTACAAACTAAAGTCATTTACCGTAACAAAAAGTAGATTTTTTTGATACTCCCAATGTAGTGTCCGCATTTTTTTTGCCACCACAAGCAGCTCTTCTTCGCTACTCTTCTTTGCCCAAAATGATTCTAACGCCTTTTTTAGCTCCCTTTTTTCTCCAATTCGTGGAAATCCCAATATGTTCATATTATTACCTTAATTTGAAAAAATAATTTACACATTTTAACATTTACATATTGTGTTTGTCAAATATGTCTTAATGATAATATTCTAAAGAAATTGCACAATATCTTCTAATGCTTGCCTAGTTTTACTATGTTTGGGTTCTTTCAAACGATAGCCAAATGCAACCATAACAGCTACACCAAAATGTTTGCTGTCTATATTCTTTTCTTCTTTCAAGATGTGCTCAATATGTTTTTGATGGAATCCTTCAATAGGCAATGAATCTATTCCTAAAAGAGCGGCAGTATTCATCATGTTTGCAAGTGCGATATAGCATTGTTTGCATGCCCAATCAAAGATTCTTTGTTCATCATTGTAAATTGCAAAATCATCTTTTTGAAAACGTTCGTAAAATTCGGAGCGAAGTTTGCAACCTTCTTCGCGTATATTGTGTACATTGCGCATAATATGCCAAACATATTCGCTATTTGGATATAAATCAATATGTTTACGTGCCAAAATGATGATAAATTCGCTTCCATTTTTTAAACTATCTTGTCCACCCCAAGCATTATGATAAATTTTATCTCGAAGCGACATATCGCGGATAACAAGAAACTTCCACGGCTCTAATCCAAAAGAGCTGGGACTAAGTCTTGCAGATTCTAATATTGTCATAAAATCATGCTCTGCTATCTTTTGTGTAGAATCAAAGCTTTTACAGGCATGACGAAAATTGCAAGATTCAAGAATTTTATCATTATCCAAAAACCGCATATTCTTTCCTTTAACTTCAAAAAATTATAGTAATTATACATAAAACAAAACATTATTTACGAAATTACCTACCGTGTTATTTCTCACCAAAATATATAAAATTACTTTTAGTATGTTAGAATGCTAGATACATTCGCTTGTTAAAAAGGAGACAGCATGATGGTAACAATTAAAGAGCTTGATGCGTTTGAGGTATTAGATAGTAGAGGGAATCCTACAATATGCGCAAAGGTGATATTAAGTGATGGTAGTGTTGGTAGCGCGATTGTGCCTAGTGGTGCTAGTACGGGTAAAAGAGAGGCATTAGAATTAAGAGATAAAGATGAATCTAGATTTTTAGGTAAAGGCGTATTGAGAGCCTGTGCAAATATTACTGAAGTTATTTCGCGTGAAATTATGGGGATGGAAGCTTACAGGCAAACAAGCATAGATGATGTGTTAAAAAGCGTAGATAACACGGAAAACTACAATAAATTAGGTGCCAATGCGACATTAGGTGTTTCGATGGCATTAGCTAGGGCTAGTGCCCATTCGTTAAATATTCCTCTTTTTAAATATTTAGGGGGTATTAATGCAGCAACTTTACCTGTGCCAATGCTTAATATCATTAATGGAGGCAGCCATGCGAACAATACAATAGATTTCCAAGAATACATGATTATGCCATTAGGTTTTGATTGCTTTAAAAGGGCATTGCGAGCAAGCGTTGAAGTCTATCATAAGTTGCGAGTTATTTTAGATTCCAAAGGATTTAGCACAAGTATAGGAGATGAAGGTGGATTTGCGCCAAATTTAAAAAATAATGAAGAGCCTATTGTACTGATACTTGATGCAATACAAAAAGCTGGCTATAAACCAAAGGAGGAGTTTGGCATTGCCCTTGATATTGCTGGGAGTGAATTATACAATAATGGAATCTATCACTTAAAAGGGGAAAATCTTAAGCTGGATTCTAAAGAATTAGTGAGTTATTATCAAAAATTAACGGAAAAATATCCAATTGTTTCTATTGAAGATGGATTAAGTGAGGATGATTGGAATGGATGGACCTATCTCACAGAAAAATTAGGCAATAAAATCCAGCTTGTTGGTGATGACTTATTTGTTACCAATGCAGCAATTTTACGTAAAGGAATCTCACAAAACGTTGCCAATGCAATTCTCATTAAGCCCAATCAAATTGGTACAATCACGCAAACTTTAGAAACCATTAGGCTTGCTCAAGCCAATGGCTATAAGACCGTGATTAGCCATAGAAGTGGAGAAAGCGAAGATAACTTTATCGCAGATTTATCAGTAGCAGTTAATGCAGGAGAAATAAAAACGGGAGCACCGGCTAGAGGCGAACGTAATGCAAAATATAATCGACTTTTGGAATTGCGACACCAAAATAAGCTATTAGCTTATAATGCAAAAACGTTGTTTAAATAGTCATTTTATATGTTTTGTTTTATCCGGTTCATATCTCTAAGAAATTTGATTCTATAACGGAACACAAACAAATAACTTTGCTAGCAACAACTCTACATTTCACAACTCTCTAATTTCATTGCACCCACATAGCGTAATTGACACTATCATCAACATATTTTGAATATTTTTATAATTTCCATGCAATTATTCTCATTAGATAAGAATAATTTGTCGATTTATTCATAATTGTTAAGGATAAC
Source organism: Helicobacter aurati (assembly GCF_003364265.1). GTDB lineage: Bacteria > Campylobacterota > Campylobacteria > Campylobacterales > Helicobacteraceae > Helicobacter_A > Helicobacter_A aurati. Next base: position 32,441 of record NZ_NXLW01000002.1, on the reverse strand, counting down.
AACAAATATCTGTTTGGGCATACTATTTGCTTTAATAGATAAATTTTTATACAGAAGGATTTGTTATGGATAAAATGTTACAAACATTTAAAAAACACCTCAACGGATTGGACAATATTGAGGATATTATGCTTAATGCAAGAAAACAAAGCAAGATTCAAATATATCGCTTTGGTGAAGGGATTAAAGCGGCAAATGAACTTATTGGTTGTTTGCAAGTTTTAACTGCGAAATTAAATAAATTACAAGTTATTGTCTCAAAAATTGAATTTAGCCTAGAAGATGATTCAAATAACCCTGCGAATATCAATATGAGCGAAATCTTACTTTCACAAGCTAGAGATTTAATTGCAAATACAAAGTTTATTGATAAAGAATTATTTGATAGTCAATTATCTGCTTCTATATATTCACATAATGTAAGTTTTGAGATAGAAAATCCTATTGCATTTTTGGAAAAGAAAGAGTTTAAAGCATTTAACGAATATATTTCTGCCAAAAAAGAAGAAATAAAAACTTGCATGGAGCAAATACGTAAATTGACAGAACAAAGCATGTCGGTATCAGATAGCTCTGTAACAATAGAGTCTCCAACAATCAACTTGCGCGGCAAAACTATTGGTGAAGCATTACGTTTAAGTGCGCTTTCTTGATATTATTTAATGATAGGATATTTGAAATAGTACATGACATGAATCAAGTAGAATGTACTATTACGCATAGAGGAATACATATAATAAATCTACTCATTCCTCGTTTTAATGCAAAAAATGCCTTTTCCCTGAAAAATAAAGAGCTATTGAACGTTTGTTTGCCTCTTCTATTACTTCATTATCGCGTATACTACCCCCAGGTTCAATCACTGCGCTTACTCCAACGCGAGAAGCTAATTCTATACTGTCTTTAAAAGGAAAAAATGCTTCGCTTGCAAGACTCGAATCTATAAGAGATAATTGCATCTGTTCTGCTTTTTTAATCGCTGCTAACATTGCATCTATACGACTTGTCATTCCCATACCAATCGCCACTAAAACACCATCTTTCACAAAAACCACAGAATTTGATTTTGTAAAAGCCGCCAACTTATAGGCAATCTCCAAATCAAACTTTTGACAATCCTTTGCTGCTTTGTTGCTTACAAGCTTTGCGTTATTTATCTCATCGGATTCTATCCTGTCGCTTTGCTGATAAACAAATCCTCCCTGAATGTATTTAAAATTCCACGTATCAAGTGGCAAACAAGAGTCCTGCCAATTTCTATGTGTTTTTTCTATGTCGGGGTTACACACAACAATTTTAATACGTTTTTTCTTTTGAAACATTGCGAGGGTATCATTACGGATTTTCTTACACACGACAACTTCAACATAACTTTTTAGAATCTCTTCTGCCAAAGCCGTATCTAGTTCGGCATTAATTGCAACAACTCCGCCATAAGCACTTACACTATCGCAGAGCATTGCGTTTTTATAAGCCAACAAAATATTTTCTTTAATTGCAAATCCGCAGGAGTTGCCATGTTTGACGATACACACACAAGGCATATCACCAAAAGCATTGGTAATTTTTAATGCGGCATTAATATCCAAAAGATTATTAAAGCTAATATTCCCCTTAACTGCATGAAAATATTTAGAATAAAAATCATCAAATTCATAAAGTGCACCTTGCTGATGGGGATTCTCACCGTAGTTTGTTTGCATAACTTTAGAGCCAACAATAAATTTTTTTTCTCCAAAACCGTCTTGAAACTTCTCATTCATATAATTTGCAATGACACAATCATAATGGGCAGTATGATTAAAAGCTTTAATCATAAGCTCCTTACGGAACTCCAATAATTCATGAGAATCTTGCCTACTTAATGTTTCAATTACCCTAGTGTAATCTTTAGGATCAACCACAACAGTAACACTTTTAAAGTTTTTTGCTGCAGAACGGATGAGAGCAGGACCGCCTATATCAATATCCTCGAGAATTTCATCAAAATCATCGCTTCTTTGCGTAGTTTCATGAAAAGGATAGAGGTTCACACATACAACATCAATAGCAACAATGTCTTGCTCTTGGACTTGTTCTCTATCTTGAGTGTTTTCTCTACGAAATAAGATTCCGCCATGCACTTTGGGATGAAGTGTTTTTACCCTGCCGTTAAACATCTCCTTACTATTTGTGTAAGCAGCAATGTCTGTTGCTTCAATGTTGGCATCTATCAAAGCTTGCAACGTTCCTCCTGTGCTTAGAATCTTGTATCCCAACGTGGATAATCCTTGCGCAAAGAACGAAACATTACTCTTATCACTCACACTTATAATCGCGTATTTTTGCATGGCTATCCTTTCTAAATTGTAAAACTCTGCCTGAAAATAAAAGGGAATTGTAGCATAAGAAAAATTGGAATCTTTATGTTATGATATTATATTCAACTCACAAAATAAAGAGGAACATCATGCAAAATCAGATAACGCAACAAAAAAAGGAAGCATTTCTTAAAGAGATTCTTACTGAAATTTTTAGTGAATTACATAATGAACTGCTCAATACTCTCGAAATTGTGAATGTACAATGCTCTAGAGGTAAATATAATGCAAAAATCTTTGTAGAAAGCAGCTTGCTTACTGATACGCAAAGACAAGAAATACAAAAAGCATTCAAACGTGCAAAACCATTTATCCAATCCAATGTGTTGCGGATCAGTAAGTGGTATAACGCGCCAAAATTAATGCTTTGCTTTGATTCGAGCTTGCAGCATCAAAATAGACTTGATGTTCTCTTTTCCCAAATCTCCAATGAAAGAAAAACAAAGGTAAAACATGATATCTGATACGTTGTATAACCAGTTAGATAAACTTATAGAATCTAAAGGAATAGGGTTATACGGGATAGACTTTCTCAAAGATGACGCAACAAGGATATTGCGCATTTCCATTTATAAAAAAAATGGAATAACACTCGATGATTGTGAGACTATTAGCAATCTTATTTCACCCCTTTTGGATGTCGAACTGCAAGATGAAGACGCCTATCACTTAGAGGTAAGTTCTCCAGGTGTAGAAAGAGTATTGAAAGAACCTAAACATTTTTTTTATAGTATAGGTGAGAATATTGAAATATATCTTTTCAATAAACAAATCATACGGGGCATCTTAAAAGAATATTGTCCAGCTAACCAAGATAGCGATAGCTATATCGTAATAGACGTAACAGATTCTAAAAACAAGCGTTATCCTAAGGGATTGCAAAGCATTATCCTAAGGGATTGCAAAAAAGTAAAAACATTCTTTGTTTGGAATAAACATTAACGATTTAATTATGCGATTCTCTCTATCGCGTATTTAATCCTCTATTGCATTATTCAAGTGGCGGTTTATCACCTACAATTGGCTTAAATTCTCTTTGAATTAAATTGTAGTTAAGAATCTGACCGCTCATAATATTATAATACCAACCATAGATATGCAATTCCCCACGATTAAATTTTTCTTCAACAAATGGATAACTTAAAAGATTGTGCAATTGTTGTTGGATATTCTGTAATTCTGTAAGCCACGTCTTTTTCCTGTCGTCTTCTGGATTCATGTTTTTAACTTCTTTAACAGTTGGTTCCAATAATTCTAGCCACTTCTTAACATACGGCATTTCATTAAGCATATTTTTATCATATACAATTGCACATGCTCCACAATTACTATGCCCACATACAATAATATTTTTCACTTTTAATTTACAAATGGAATATTCAATTGATGAAGTTACAGCAAGAAACCCGTCATTATTAACCTTATAGGGAGGTATGATGTTGCCTATATTGCGTATAACATAAAGTTCGCCCGGTTTCGATTGAGTGAGTCTATTAGGATCAATCCTAGAATCCACACAAGTAATAAAAAGCGTATGTGGTTTATTTTCTTGTAAGCTTTTAAAGAAGTTCTTTTCGTTATTGTAATCCTCCTCATAGAATTTAATCGCGCCCTGAAATAACTCTGTCATACCGTTTCCTATTGAAATTTTAGTATAATTTTAATGCAATTTCACAAACAACTAACGACAGGGATAAGCATGGTTAATACCATAATACATTACATTCTCAATATTATTGAACAATCAGGATATTTAGGTATATTTTTCTTTATGGCCATAGAATCAAGTATTCTACCGTTACCTAGTGAAATTGTCATGATACCTGCTGGCTATTTAGTTTGGCAGGGCAAAATGAATATGAGTCTAGTAATTCTCGCTGGTACTCTTGGTAGTTTGGCAGGAGCACTATGCAATTATTTCCTTGCTTATAAAATTGGTAGAATCTTCATTGTTAAATATGGGAAATATTTTTTCATTAGAGAGAAAAGCCTCATTGCAACTGAAACTTTTTTCGATAAACATGGAGAAATAAGCACTTTCATTGGTCGCCTAATTCCTGTTGTTAGACACTATATTTCTCTACCTGCTGGTTTAGCAAGAATGAACTTATGGAAATTTTCTCTCTTTACTATTATAGGTGCAGGATTATGGGTGAGTATTTTAAGTGTATTCGGTTGGTGGCTCGGAGATTCCATTGGATATACTAATGTCAATGAAATTGCCGAATCTTTCGGTGGTGGAGAAAAAGATTCCACACAGGAATTTATTAAATGGCAAATGCGTAATATTCTCTTAATTGTATTATCAATAGTTGCAGCAATAACTATACTTTATGTTGCTTGGCAATATAAAAAGAAAGCAATATCTAAGAGATAATTTTAGTTGCAAATTTTGTTATATAATGCAGGGATTACAAATAGCCAACTTGATAGGAGAATACTATGGCAGACGACAAAGCAAGCAAAAATGTGATTGAGGATAAATATAATATCTTAGACAAAAAACAAGTCCATACTCCTCGTGAAATTGAACTCGCTTCTTACCTTGAAGATATGATGAGTAATTATGAGGGGCTACTTGATATGAAAGTCCTCTTTAGTGCAGATTTAGGTTCTACACAGATTCCTCTTCACGACATTTTACGATATGAAAAAGGTTCTATTATCGATTTACAAAAACCAGCTGGTGCAAGTGTGGAGATTTTTGTTAATGACCGTGTAGTAGGGAAGGGGGAAGTTATGGTTTATGAACGTAATCTTGCTATTCGTATTAACGAAATCCTTGATTCCAATGCAATTGTCTATTATATTGCAAGACAAATCGCAGACAACACCTAAAAGTCCACGCACATGAAAGAAGTGAAAAATCACTTTTTCTCAAGAGCTTTTACCCATTATAATGACTATATTTGTAACAAAAAATCCCATTGTGAAGCCCGTTCTGTGTTTAAAACGTCGTTATTTTCCCTTTTCATTATTGTAAACTTGTTGTCCCTATCGCTTTTGTCAGCAAACAGTAAAACTCTCAGAATCAAAGAAGTTTATGTTGTGCATGATAAAGTTTTGCTCAATGATTTTGCTACTCGGCATAATGTTGCACTACTACTAGCTATTCGTTTAGATAAATCCGCACAAGATATACACACTCTATCTCCAAAAGTGATTCAAAAAGACAACATGCTTTACATTACTTTTCCCGGTGTTGTCAATCATAGTCCCCACAAATTTGAGACAACATTAGGACAATTGGAGCTCAATGCAAGACCCAATCATGAAGTATATTTAGCACTTAAGAGTGATGCTTATTATGATATAAAAACTGAAATTCACGGAAGTATGCTCTATGTTATTTTTGCTGGAATCCATTCATTGAGTGAAGATTTGCTCTCCCATAAAACGACTATTATTCCTGCTAGTCATCATAGTGAATCGCAAACGGTAATTGCACAAAACGTTACAAAAGAAAATCAGAAAAATTCACAAATACAACCCACATCAGACGATAATTATACGCAAAATAAACAAGAGCCTTTGCAAGATTCCTTGACAGACAATTATGAGATAAGCTCATGGCGTTATTTTGCAGTGCTAGCTATTATGATAATACTTATTCTTGTGTTATATCTTATCAAACTACGGCAGAACAAAGGAATAGGTACTTCTAATATTGCAATTAAGCATGTAAAAATTATTGACTCAAAAAATAAAATTCTTGTTGTTCACCTTGATAATATGCAATATATACTTGGAGTCAATCCACATGGAATCACTTTTATTGATAAAATTCCTCAATCACAGCCAGAAATGCACGCAGAGCATCAAAATAAAAAAGAAACAACCACCCAAGAACATGCGCAAGCATTGAATTTCAACAATCTCTTACTAAAAGATTAGGAAATTGCAATGACTAGACAATACAAAGTCTACAAAGATAGATTTTTGCTCTCTTTAGGACTTTCTATACTAGCACATGGTATTATTATCTTGTGCTACATATTGCTACCCAAACCAGATAAACATATTTCTTTGCAACCCATTTCTCTTGGTATTTTACAGAATAATGTACTGCAAAAATTACAGAATTCTACTCAACAAATACCACAACACGCAACGCAAACAAAAAAACTTCCTACAACACAAGTTCCATCAAAGATAGATACCCAGCCTAAGTCTAACCAACGTACCACTCAACCGCAAACAACAATATCCCCACAATTACAAGAACAAACAATTAATAGACAAGCAGAGCAAACACCGGATCTTAACATAGACTTGGAATCCCTTAACTTACCACAAGAAAAATTCAATCCGCTGATTGTTACAAAACCGAGTCTGACACAAAGTATTCAGGAAAAGGAAGAAAATGTCAAGTTAGAAAAACTTCCATCGCAAGCACTAGAGGAATTGCAACGTTTATACGGTAACAATATTTATCGTATGAGCAAAGAACAAAAAGACTATTTAGCAGAAAGTTATTTTATTAACTTTGCTGTATTTCAGCAAACTGCTGACAGAATGGGCTACCCAAAACTTGCCGCATATCTTAAGCAACAAGGTGAGGGCATTATTGAATTTACTTTATATCCAGATGGACACATTGAAGACATACGAATTATTGTCTCAACAAAGTATGAAGTACTCGACGAATCAATGCGACAAGTTGTAGAATTGTCTGCCAAAAATCTCAAACGTCCACCTATACCTATTCAAGTGCGTCTTGGGGGAAAATATCAAATACGTTGAAGTTTAAATGAGTGGCTAGAATAAAGGATAGATAATATAAGGGATAGATATTTATCTGTAAATTCTTTATAAATTATTTCAAGACTTCTATGCACCTCTGGCATAGTTGTGTAGTATTTTTATATTCTGATTCGATAAGATGAACATCTACCTTAAATTGCCAACAACGCAGACACTTTTCTTTTTTTGCTTTAATGATAGAGAATTTTTGATTATGCAAACTAATTTCGAACAAATATTGTTCCTGCTGTATCTGTGAAGAATCGGCGATAGTACATGAACTTACCATTAAAAAATCTGCTACTAAATCTATAAAACGTATCTGTACTTGTGAATTTTTGGATGAATCTGATACTATAATTTCTAGCTCCAAGCTAGACTTAATAATTTTCTCCTTTTTTAACCTATCAACATGTTCATTAAAAATGCCACGTAATTCCAACAAAATATCAAAGTTTTCTTGCTTAAATAAAGGATACTCACTTAAGTCTGGCATAGATATTTTTTCTAATTCAAAAACATTGCTCGCGCTTCCTTTAAGTATTGGTTCAGCATATTCTAATGCTTCATCTACAGTGTAAGTTAAAAACGGTGCAAGCAAATGTAATATATGATTAGCCAATATACCAAAAACACTTTGAATCGCAATACGTTTAGAGGAATTTTTGCTGTCACAATACAAGCTATCTTTGCAAATATCAAGATAAATGCCACTAAGGCTAGCCGTGAGAAAAGAATTAAGAATCTGGAATCCTTTAGAAAAGTCATACAAAGCAAAAAATTCTTCAATTTGCGTAAAAGCTCTTTTTGCTTCGTGCAAAATCCAAATATCAATGGGACTAAGATTTGTAAAATCCAATGTACTAAGCCCCTGTGTGTTGGCAAGCAAAAAACGAATGGTGTTGCGAATCTTAAGATAATTTTCTGCGACTTGCTTTAAAATGTTCTGCGAAATTTTTACATCATTTTGATAATCACTTAGCGCGACCCATAGACGTATGATTTCGCTTCCATGATTGCGCATAATTACATTAGGGGATAAAACATTGCCTTTACTCTTAGACATTTTCTCGCTTTTATCATCTACAGTAAATCCATGTGTAACAATACTTGCAAAGGGCGACTTGTAATTGATAGCACAACTAATAAGCAATGAGCTTTGAAACCATCCTCGATGCTGATCGCTACCCTCTAAGTACATAGAGCTAGGATAAAAACCAGCATTATATTGAGATGTAGAACTCGTAGATTCTTTATTGCCAATCATTGTAGTAGATGTGCTTGCTCCATAATTATCGCAATTAAGCACTGCAAACCACGTACTTCCGCTATCAAACCACACATCTAAAATGTGCATGTTTTTTGTGTAAAGATTAGCTTTGTCTTTAAAAGCAGGGGGGAGTAAATCAACAATATCTTTTTCCCACCAGACATCACAACCATGTTTTTCAAATAAATCTGCAATATAATTTGTTACTTCCGAATCTAGCAGAGGCTCGCCGCTTTGTCTTTCTAAGAAGAAAGCCAAAGGCACTCCCCAATCTCTCTGACGTGAAATACACCAATCTGGACGATTCTGTACCATTGTTTTTATGCGATTCTTACCGTTTGATGGATAGAATCTTGTCTTTTCAATTTCCTCGAGTGCTATTTCGCGTAGTGTCTTTCCTTGATAATACGGCTTATCCATAAGAATAAACCATTGTTTAGTTGCACGAAAAATAATAGGCTTATTAGTACGCCAACAATGAGGATAAGAATGTGTTATCTCCTCGTGAAAGAGTAAAGCTTGAGAATCTCGAAGAATCTCTAAAATTCTCTTTTGCGCCTTAAAGACATGTACACCTTCGAACTCCTTTGCAATAGATGATTCAAACAATCTTTCTTTTATAATGCAGTGATCAAATAGTCCAGAATCATCAACAGCCATAATAACAGGCAAATCATACTTCAAACATGAAAAATAATCGTCTTCCCCGTGTCCAGGGGCATTATGCACAGCACCAGTACCATCTTGCATACTTACATAATTGGCTAAAATCAGCAAGGATTCTCTCCCATTGAGTGGATTAATTGCCTTTAGCCTCTCAAATCTTTGAGCATTTATTTCACAGAGGATTCTACCGTTTATTATTTTTTTTGCTTGTAAATCTTCGTACCGTTTTTTTGCTACAATAGCCCCATCTTCTACTAACACATATTGCTCTTCGGGATGAAAAGCAATGGCGACATTGCTAGGTAATGTCCAAGGCGTAGTCGTCCATATTGCGATAAAAGGCTGTTTATGAGTAGAAAATGATTCTAAATTCAATGCAAGAATAGATTGCGATTCTAAAGGAAAAGCCACATAAATAGAATCCGACTTCTTATCTCTATATTCTACTTCTGCTTCCGCTAATGCGCTCCTAGCTGCCCAACTCCAAAAAATTGGTTTGCTTCTTTGGATAAGTAAACCTTGATTGGCAATTTTCACTAATGCACGGTAAATATTTGCCTCAAAACGATAATCCATTGTTTTATAGGGATTAGCAAAATCTCCTATAATTCCCATGTTTATAAATTCTTCTTTCTGAATCTCAATAAATTTTGCAGCATGCGCACGGCACGCCTTACGCATTTCAAGCTTGCTTGGAAGGATATTCTTAGATTCAAACTCTGTGCTAATTTGCTGTTCTATCGGTAGACCATGACAATCCCAACCAGGCGTGAAAAAAACCTGCTTACCACGAAAATAATGCAATTTAACGATAAAATCTTTGAGAATCTTATTAAGCGCGTGCCCCACGTGTAAATGTCCATTGGCATAAGGCGGACCATCATGCAGTGTAAACTGCGAATCTTGTACAGATTCTATAGAATCTATATTCGCATTAATCTGTTTTTTACGACTCATAAGGGAATAGGCACTATCTTGCCATTTTTTATAACGTTCTGGCTCTTTTTGAGGGAGATTGCCTCTCATAGGAAAATCAGTTCGAGGGAGGATTAACGTGTCTTTATAATCTTTATCTTGCATAGAATCTTCCTTGTGAAAGTATATAAATAAACAGGTATTTTATCAAACTTTTGCAAAGAATGCTATAATAGCTACTTTTTTAAAAAGGTAGAACTATTGTTAAAGAATGCAAAACAACCGTTAATATTTATAGTCATTTTTATAAATATAGTAATTGTTATGGTAGCAGCAAATTCTATGATAACGCATTATGAAGATGTAAACACAGAAGAAACCTTCATCACACAACAAGAATACGGTAAGCAGCTTTACAATAACCCTCGCGGCATTAGTTGTAAGTCCTGCCATGGAGAATTTGGTAAGGGGCAACAACTTGCTCAATATAAGCACAAAGGAAAATTGCAAGAAATCTATGCGCCAGATATTACGGAATTAGATATCTCTCGATTTAAGAAAAAATTATATAGCAATAGAGGTGTTATGCCAAAATACTATCTCACAGATTCTGAAATTGAAGCAATTTATGAATACATTACTCAAAAATAAAAGATAATAAGGAGAATATTATGCAAGTCACTATCGTTGGCAGCGGTTATGTAGGACTTGTGGCTGGGGCATGTTTTGCACAAATGGGCAATCATGTAACTTGCCTTGATAAAGATTTGGATAAAATTACACAGCTACAAAAGGGTCGGATTCCTATTTATGAGCCCGGTCTTGAATCCATGATTAAAGATAATGCTGCACTCGACACATTACATTTTACTGCGGATAAAAAATTAGCCTTACAGAATGCAGAGGTTATTTTTATTGCTGTAGGTACGCCTATGGGAGAAGATGGCAGCGCAGATCTTTCTTATGTGGAAAGTGTAGCAAAAGATATTGGTATGTTTGTAGAAACTACTTATTTTGTAGTTGTTAACAAAAGCACTGTGCCTGTAGGTAGCGCAAAAAAAGTACGTACGCTTATAGAATCTACCTTACTAAATCGCTTGAGCAATGCTCATAATGAGCCTCTTCAATCTAAAAATATACATAGTATAAGTTTTGATGTAGTAAGCAATCCGGAATTTCTTAAAGAAGGTGTAGCTATTAAAGATTTCATGAGTCCAGACAGGGTGGTAATTGGTACAGATTCTATACGTGCCCTTGACATAATGAAATCCCTATACGCACCATTTTTACTAAAAAGCGATAGATTGATTCACATGAGCATAGAATCTGCAGAAATGACTAAATATGCTGCGAATGCCATGCTTGCAACAAAAATTAGTTTCATTAATGAAATCAGTCAGATTTGCGAACGTGTAGGAGCAAACGTCAATGATGTACGGCTTGGAATTGGCTCAGATTCTCGTATTGGATATAGTTTTATTTATCCTGGCTGTGGTTATGGAGGAAGTTGTTTCCCTAAAGATGTTCGAGCATTAGAAAGGAATGCCCAAGATCATGGCTATGAGGCACAAATTCTTAAAGCCGTACAAAACGTGAATGCAGCACAAAAAATGCTTTTGGTACAAAAAATTGTGCGACATTTTGGGGAAGATTTAACAAACAAAAGTTTTGCGCTATGGGGGCTTAGTTTCAAACCAGAAACTGACGACATGCGCGAGGCTAGCTCTTTGGTTGTAGTGCGTGAGTTAATTACAAAAGGAGCAAAAATAAAAGCCTATGATCCAAAAGCCTATCAACAAGCACAATTTTACTTTAAAGACTATTTAGATTCTATTCAATTGCAATCAAGCAAGTATGATGCAATAAAGGATTGTGAAGCGCTTGTACTTTTAACTGAATGGCGTGAGTTTAGAAGTCCAGATTTTGGAGAAATCAAAAAACTTTTACATAACCCTGTGATTTTTGACGGACGTAATATCTACCAACACTACCAATTGGAAACACAGGGATTTATATATTATCAAATTGGCGTTGCAAAAAATATATAAAATTAACCAACAATTCTTGAGTTTATAACGCAATATAAAATGATTGTATTCGAATTAAACATCAGTGCGATCTTGTTTTATAAAACAAAACAGAAAGATTAAATAATCTTTTGCGGTAATATCATCTGGTTGCTATGAATCAACCATGCTGTAAGTTATCATAATGAAACTGAATTTCACGGTGTTTCTTTCTTTAACTTGTAAAAGAAAGGAAGAAAATGTTCTATCTTTATTTTCACCTTACTCCCAATTTTGATATTTTTCATAAAAAGTTGGTAATAATTCTGTGTTATAATCAACAAAGATTTATGTTAAGTCCATATAAGGGTTAAAGCTATGATGCACGAACTGTTAAATAAAACAATTGAGAATCTGCCACCATTACCTGAAACAGTAATGAAGCTACGGGATTATATTGATAAATCCGGAGTTGAAGTGCAGATTCAAGAGGTAGTCAATATAATTTCCAAAGATCCATTATTAACTGCCGATTTGCTTCGTCTGGCAAATTCTCCTTACTATGGATTTTCAAGAGAAATCTCTACAATAAACCAGGTGGTTGCATTATTGGGGGTAGGGAATATCAAAAATATTGCAATTGCTAATTCTCTTAACGGTCATCTTCATATTGATGTGTCCCCTTACGGGCTAGATACTGCCACGTTTTTACGTAATTGTACGGAAGAAGTTAACTTTATGACAGATTGGCTGGGAGAAGAAGATAAGAAATTATTTCAGCAAATTGTTCCTTGTGTTATGTTATTGCGACTTGGCATGATACTATTTTCTAGTATGCTCATTCAAAACAATAAAGACAAAGAATTTCTTGCGCTTATTCGACAAAATAATTTCCAAAATATTGCTTTTATTGAGAATGAGTTCTTTGGAACGGATCATTTAAGTTTCTCTAGTTTTTTATTTAATCATTGGAAGTTTGATGAAGATTTAATCGAAAGCCTCGCTTACATCACTGCCCCACATGCTTCTTCCGAACATGTCAAAAAACGTTCTTACGCATTGGCTATTACAAATAGAATCTTTGAGCCTTATCAAGGTGGCAGTGCTTATAATGTACATGAGGCAATAGCTCTTATACAAGAAGCAGCAACACAAGGAATTAAATTCGATTTACAAAACTTTAAAAATAAACTTCCTCCCCACGCAAAAGTAAACTTGGAAGTAGAAGTGCAAATGTAGCGAAGCTTGCACTTTTTGATACTCGCTTTTTACGTTGTTTTGAATCAAAAACTCGTTTTCAAATCAGATGATTCCGAATCGTTCCTTGTAGATGTTTCTGATGTCTCTTCTGCAAAATGTTCTGTATCAATAGATGATTTAGACGCGGGATTCACAAACTTTAAAATCAAATAAGCAAAACCATAAAGTATCACCATAGGTATGGCTAATAGCAATTGAGAAACTACATCAGGTGGAGTTACTATGGCAGCTATTATAAATATAATAACAACGGCGTAACGAAAATATTTCTTTAGTGTTTCATCTGTAATCAAGCCAATCTTACCAAAGAAATACGCTACAACAGGTAGCTCGAATATAAAACCAAAAACCAGCATAATACGAACAAAAAAGACTAAATATTCATTAATTGTAATATTTGCTTCTACAACATCACTTCCAAAAGCAATAACATATTTAATAAGAAAAGGAAAAACAACAAAATAACAAAAACAAAGTCCCGCAGCAAACATTAAAGAAGTAAAAAAAACAAAAGGAAGAATCAGTTTCTTTTCATGTTTATATAACCCAGGTGCCACAAAAAGCCATAATTGCCAAAAAATAATAGGAATTGACACAATAAAAGCGGCAAAAAAACTAATTTTAATGGCGACAAATAAATATTCTGCTGGAGCAGTTTGAATAATCTTACCCCCACTATTAACAAAAGCATTTTCTAAAGGAATCTTCATCCATGTTGCTATTGTTTCGTGAAAACTGAAAGCCACTACAAAACTAACTATCAGTGATAATAGAGAAATGATTAATCGTTTACGTAAATCTTGTATATGAGGACGCAACTCTTCGAGCATATTGTATCTCCAAACGTTATTGCCAATAATCAAATATTATAGCCAATTTAAAGAATCTTATGTATCTTTCGTGGCACTTTTGATTTTATTGATTGACTTATATCATCATGGATTGTCTTTTTTTATGTTGTGATTTTTCATCAAATTTTTAAGATATTTTCTACCTAACCTTTGAATCTTGTCGGGTAATTTTATGAAGTCATACAATCGATTTTTTATTCCACGTTTATCAAGCTCCAAAATATGCCATGAAATATCACGATAAAAAGGTGTACATGCTGCATTTATCCACCAAAGTCGAAAATACCATCTTTTCAAATTCCACATAGCAATATCTGGAAAATCATAAGCCTTTTTTTGCCATGGCTTTGGTCCTCCAAAATGGATAATTTTAGCCTCCTTGCAAACTTCCTCATACTCTGCTCTTGTCAATGAAGTAGTGGGCTTAGATACTTCATTGGCTTCATCTTTGAATATATGATGCCATGCTGTTGAAGGTTGTTGTTGCAATAAAACTGGGAAACAATTCCATCTTGTATCGAGCATTATAATATTGTCATTAAAAACAATATTTAACGCATCTTGATCCGTTAACACAACTTTTTGTAATAAGGCAAAAAGTTTAGATTCTATATTGTGTTCTCTCCACTTTTTAAGATTAAGCAATAGCAACCCCGCATTAAAACTATATTTAGTCTTGATACTGAAGTGTTCATTGTTCGGTAATGCTACCATGGGCTGTTCAAACGTTCTTTCTTCGCCTACAACGGCACAGATATGTTCTTGCAAGGCGATTGCATATAGTTCTCTTATGTCTGCATTAAGAATCATATCGCAGTCCAAATAAATACACTTATCGATATGCTGCGGCAATAATGAGGCAATTTTTAAGCGATAATAAGTTGTATAGTTTTGCCCTTCACCCCAAGGTACAAGATTCTGGAAACTATTGCTATCGATAATATGTGTTTGAATTGAAATGTTTAAAAAAGATTCTAAGAAACGGAGTTTTTTAAGATGATACGAGGCAATATAATCTGAAATAATATGAAATATGAATCTTGTTTTTAATAAATAGGAGCTATGAGATGGATTGTTTATGTGTGGAGGTAGTGCCCCCCCCCCCCGTATTTCTGCGCGTTATAAACAAAGCTAAATGATTGCAACTCTTTAAAATGTCCACTAAAAATTTCATACCAACTTACACGTTCCAAATAGTGAACATTATTTGGATTATAGGCAAAACCATCATGAATTGCCGCGGTATTGACAATACTAAAAATCGTAGTAGTTGCATATTTAATATAATTATCATCGCAACATAACACAATATGTATTTCTTCTATTTGTTCTTGCTTCATGGTATCTACCCCTTAATTTTGTGTGATAAGTTTTCCAACAATCAAAATAACTTTATGCAACCCTACAAAGCCTAAACCATTTAAAAATTTCTATACAGAAAATTCAAATAATAAAATTATTTCTTTGCATCTTATGAATTAAATAGTTCTTATATTCATAATGTTTTAGTTTGATATAACTCCGAATCCAGAATTATTTCCTTTTGAATATTTCCATCCAAGAAATAAATTTCTCGGTGAGCATATTGCGCCATCTCTGGCTCATGTGTTACCATGAGAATAGTAATGCCCATTTCTTTGTTGAGATACGTCATAATTTCCATAACTTCGTTACTACGTTTTGTGTCAAGATTACCTGTGGGTTCATCTGCTAAGAGAAACAAAGGTTCAATAACAATAGCCCTAGCAATTGCAACCCTCTGACATTGCCCGCCACTTAACTCAGAACTACTATGATGTGCCCATTGTTCAAGTCCTACCATTTCCAGCGCACGTAACGCTAATTTCTGTCTCTCCTTCTTTTGCATACCACGGTATACAAGAGGTAACTCTACATTTTCAAGAGCAGATGTACGCGAAAGAAGATTGAATCCCTGAAAAATAAACCCCATATAATGTCTTCGCAAAAGCGAACGTTGAGTGCGAGTAAGCTCGGATACATCCACACCGTTAAAAAGATATTTGCCGGTAGTAGCAACATCAAGGCATCCTAAAATATTTGCCATTGTAGATTTACCTGAACCAGAAGGACCCATAAGAGCGATAAATTCCCCTTGTTGTACCTGTAGATTCACACCGTGTAATGCTTGAAAGGAATTTTTACCTTTACCGTAGGTCTTTGTAATTGCCTCCAGACTAATAAAACTCATAATACCTCTTATGACTGATTACTTACATGCGATATTGTAGCACAATTTATTATTACAACATGCAGAGCTACTTTGAAATTGGGGGCAATAAAGATTCTTGCAAGTTACCTTGGCAGACACCGCAACAAATAGCGTTAAACATTTCAAAGCATATTTCTATAATACTCTTATTTGCTCTTTAACGTGCAAAAACATCACATTATAAATCATATTGTTGTAAAAATTCTTCATAGCTACCACGAAAATCAATAATCTCTGCGCCGTTTTTTCCTTGCTTCATAAACAAGATTCTATTTGCATACGAGTCAATAAGCTCTCTATCATGACTTACGCACAAAATACCTCCGTTATAGTTGTAGAGTGCCTCACCCAATGCAATAATGGATTCTAAATCAAGATGATTAGTTGGCTCATCAAGCAATAAAAAATTTGCTCCAGATAACATAAGTTTAGAAAGCATAAGTCTGTGCTTTTCCCCACCGCTTAACATGCTGACATATTTTTCTTGTTCCTCTCCACTAAAAAGCATTCTCCCTAGCGAAGTCCTTATTTCGTTAGAATCAACACTTTTATCAAATGTTCTTAACCATTCATAAAGACTAACTTCACCGCTAACTGCTTCGCTTGTATTCTGCGGGAAATAAGCCATTTGTATTGTTGTTCCCCATGTAATATTACCTTTATTGGGGCTCATATCTTCAGCAAGGATCTTGCATAATGTGCTTTTCCCCACTCCATTTGCGCCAATAAGTGCAATCTTATCATTTGGTAGAATCGTTAAGTCTAAATCTTGTAAAACATGATGATCGGCATAAGCATGGCTGATGTTTACAACATTTAATACTTCATTACCAATTTGACGTTTTGATTTAAAAACAATACTAGGATCTCTCCTGCTAGAAAGCTGCAAGGATTCTATTTGTAATTTATCAAGCTGTTTTTGTCTTGCTGTTGCCTGTCTTGCTTTGCTAGCGTTTGCACCAAAACGACGGACAAAATCTTCTAATGCGGCCTTTTCTTTCAGCTTTTTATTGCGCTCCATTTCTTGTTGTTTTGCAAGAATAGTGGAAGCGATATACCAATCATCATAATTACCGCTAAACTCTCTTAACGTTTTAAAATCCAAATCAAGAATATGCGTACAAACAGCATTTAAAAAATGTCTATCATGTGATATAGTAACGAGCGTACCTTCATGTCTTTTCAAATGTTCTTCAAGCCAAGCGATAGTATATAAATCAAGATTGTTAGTCGGTTCATCAAGCAATAATATATCCGGCTTTGGAAAAAGCACTTGAGCTAAGAGTATCTTAAATTTATCACCGCCTGTAAGTGTCTTCATAAGATTACTGTGCTTTATAGGGGGAAACCCTAAATCTTGCAAAATCTTCTCAATGACTACTTCATACTCATACATAGGATCTTCTTCAACACAAATAATCTCCAATTCACTTAATTGTTGATTGACTTTACTATCACTCAAGTCTGCTGTGCTATATAAATGTTCCTTTTCTTTGATTGCGTCATAAAGTCTTTTATTGCCAAGTAAAACAACATCTTTAATGCTTAAATCCTCGTAAGCATATTGATTTTGACTAAGCACACCAAGTTTCAATCCAGAATCTATAATAATTTCACCGCTATTTGCTTCAATTTCTTTACTAAGAATCTTCATCATGGTTGATTTGCCCGCTCCATTCGCTCCAATTAAGCCATATCTTTTACCCTTATCTAGTTTAATAGTGATATTTTCAAAAAGTGTTTTGGTAGGATAACGCATACTAATATTGATTGCTTGTAACATAAAATTCCTTTTTAATTAATGCAAATTATTATCTACGTTTATAATTTTCTTAACAATTCAAAATATTGACAACACCAAATAATATCAATATAATTTTAACATCAAAATTATGTAAGTCATGACAATATTTTATTACTCATGCTCTCGATGCAAAACAAGAACGGCTTTATTTTAAAATGAACATTAATATTATATAAGTTTTAAGGACTGATTAATGGATAGTAGTTTGGTTAGTAAAACCTCTTTTATTAAAGATTTTAAACGTAAAAGACATATAGTTTATACTCTTTTAACCATTGCATTATTGATTGTTCCGTTTGTTCGCCTTGGAGAATCACAAAATCATATATTTTTACTGTCTTTCGATCATAAAGTATTGCATTTATTGGGCATTGAATTTAACATACAAGAGTTCTATGTCTTACCATTTATGCTAATGATTCTATTTGTTGGCATATTTTTTATTACCGTAATGGGCGGCAGAATATGGTGCGGTTGGGGTTGTCCGCAAACCATTTTTCGATCTATCTATCGCGATGTTATTCAAACATATTTATTAAAACTACGTAAAAAGACAACCAATAAACAAGAAAAATTAATATTAAATACTCCAATAAAAAAACTAAAGTACTCTTTTGGAATCTTTTTGTTCTCCTGTATTTCCTTGATTGCGGCAGCAGATTTTCTTTTTTTCTTCGTCCCGCCCGAAGATTTCTTCCCTTACATTGCAGATATTTCTAACCATACGTTATTGCTCGGCTTTTGGTTAGTTATTGCAATTTTCATGACAATTGAAGTATGTTTTATAGCCGAATCTTTTTGCATCTATATGTGTCCTTATGCGCGAGTACAATCCGTATTTTTTGATAATGACACACTGATGTCTATCTATGATAGCAAAAGAGGTGGGACAGTTTATGATACTGCAGGACAATTGCTTAAGCTCACCCCGAAAAAACAAAATCCTGCTAATGAGTGTGTCAATTGCATGCGTTGTGTGCAAGTTTGCCCTACACATATTGATATTCGTAAGGGCGTACAACTCGAATGTATTCATTGTTTGGAATGCGTCGATGCTTGTTCGCACACAATGAGTTCACTAGGTAAGCCATCTCTTATTAATTGGAGCTCATCGAATGCCACTTTGCAGCAGACAAAAGTCCAATTATTCCGAACAAAAACCATTGCCTATATTGTCCTATTGAGTATATTTTTTATAACTTTAATCTTTGTAAGTAATATGCGAACAACCATGCTTCTTAATATTACGCGCACATCGGAACTTTATATGGTCCGTCAAAGTGGAGCAGTTGACAATGCCTATAAATTCTTAATACAGAATATTGATGACAAAGAACATGCTTTTGGTTTTTCCATAGAAGGTGAAATGGCTAATCACATTGAGATTCTTATCCCAGATTATCCAAACAATAAAGAATTTGTCATTCCAGCAAAAAGCGAAAGAACACTTGTCGTACTGCTACGCGCTAAAGAATCCCTCAACGATTCAAAAGAAAGCGATAAAAATATCCCCATTACTATTCTATCTTATGCAATTGATTCCAAAGAAACCATTCAAACAAGCTTCAAAACATTCTATATGTATCCTAGTCAGAGTTACATAGAAAAGAAATTAAAGAAAAATTGATTCTATAAAACTCTATAAATTTATACAGAATCAACATAAAAACTTTCAGCATTGTCTATTTCTTGTAATTAAGAAATTCATTTCTCACAAGAAGCGATATAACATATTTATATAAATATGTTATATTTTACAACATCAAGCAATCAAGCGCAGGCGCAAAATGACAATGACAAAGTTCGAGTCTCTTGATAAATTCACTCGAGGTTAATGGTGGATAAATATTGTAAACTTTTTATTTTTTGTCTTATTATCAGTATTGGCATCTATTATACTTTTCCCCACCATCTGACCACAAAAGAATATCAGGCAATCCTGAAAAGTATTGGAGTAACACTGCTACTAACAGCCGGCGGGGTATTTATAGGTACAATTTTAGGATTCATATTAGCGTTTTTGCGCATGATAAACAACACAATATTAAACTTTATCATTGATGAATATATTGATATTCTTCGTGGAACACCAATGGTTGTGCAGTTACTTATTTTTGCCTATGTCATCTTTGCTACTTTAAGTGATAATTTTTATGCAGCATTATTTGCGCTTGGTTTAAATTCTTCCGCCTACATTGCAGAAATTGTACGTGCAGGAATCCAAAGTGTGGATAAAGGACAAATGGAAGCGGGCAGATCTATGGGATTAAGCTACTCTCAAACAATGCGACAAATTATTTTACCTCAAGCTATTAAAAATATTTTACCTTCTTTGGCAAATGAGTTTATTGCATTATTTAAAGAAACTTCAATTGTAGGGTATATTAGTGTCAATGATTTGACATCACAAAGCAAAATCCTACAAGCAGCAATATACAATCCTACTCCTATCATTTTTGCGGCAGTTATTTATTACACTTTAGTTAAAATTTTTTCTGTATGTACAAAACTATTAGAAAGATTTTTACATAAGAATGATTAGTCAAGGACAATAATGACTAGAACACACACGAACATCATCAAAGTTATTAATCTCTCAAAGTATTATCATTCCCTCAAGGTGTTAGATTCTATTAATGTGAGTTTTCAAAAAGGAGAAGTAGTTGCTATTATTGGTCCGAGTGGAAGTGGGAAAAGTACATTTTTACGTTGTCTCAATCTTCTTGAAAGTCCAACAAGCGGAGAAATCCATATTAATGGAATAAACATTATAGATTCCCAAACAAATATTAATAAGATTCGACAAAAAGTTAGCATGGTTTTTCAACACTTTAACCTATTTAATAATAAAACCGTATTAGAGAATCTTACTCTTGCGCCTATTACAACTAAACTCATGACAAAACAACAAGCCTTAGAAAAAGCTCGCATGTTACTAGAAAGAGTAGGGTTAAGCGACAAAGAAAATACCAAACCGTCCAAGCTTTCTGGAGGTCAGAAGCAACGTATAGCAATTGCTAGAAGTCTTTGTATGAATCCCCACGTGATTCTATTTGACGAACCAACAAGCGCACTTGATCCTGAAATGGTGGGAGAAGTATTAAACCTTATGCAGGAAATAGCTAAAGAAGGGATTACCATGCTTGTAGTAACGCATGAAATGGGTTTTGCAAAAAATGTAGCACACAGGATACTTTTTATGGAAAGTGCTCAAATCCTTGTAGATTCTACTCCCGATCAAATTTTCAATGCAAATACCCAAAAAAATCCAAGATTAAATAACTTTTTACAAAAAGTTCTTCACTTATGATTATATAATCGTTCCTATTTTCTCAACAAGATAGTAACCTATCGCGCCTAATACAGCGGAAAATGGAACCGTAATAAGCCATGAAGCAACAATTCGATTAATGGCACTACGTTTTACTAATTCATGTTTATAAGCTTTTTTGAGTATTTTACGTTCTTTCTTTTTCAGTAACGGCAAATCTTGGGTGCCTGTTCTTTTTTCCGATTTTGATTGTAAATTTTTTAATGATTGTAACATTTCCTTTTTTTGTCTTATGCTTGCACGGTGAAATTTTGTTAGGAATCTTTCCACTACTTCTTCATCTTTCCCAACATGAGCTTTGACAATTTGTTGCTGCATATCATAATAACGTTTCTTAAGATATTCACGTAAAAAACCAACACCAAAAATCGCTCCAATGGCTATATGTGTAGAACTGACAGGAAGCCCTAACTGTGAAGCAATTAAAACGGTTATGGCGGCAGAAATGGCAACGCAAAAAGCACGCATTTTGTCTAATTCTGTAATTTCACTACCTACAGTTTTGATGAGTCTAGGACCATAAAGTGCCAATCCCAAAGAAATCCCCAAACCACCAATAAGCATAATCCAAAACGGTACATTTGCTTGACGACCAAAGGAATCATCTGAAGTAGCAATAGCTTCATAAATACCCGCTAATGGTCCAATAGCATTGGCAACATCATTTGCACCGTGCGCGAAACTCAACAAAGCCGCAGAAAAAACAAGTGGCATTGTAAAAAGCTCATTTATATCTTCTTTGGTATTTGAAAGAGTATTTGCTTTATTAATAATAAAGGGACGAGAGATAAAAAATATAGCCAATGCAATAACCAAGCCAACCAACAAGGTAGTTTGAAAATCTATCTTGAAAATACCTGTTTTTTGCACCAGGTACACGCTGAAACACCATGACATGATAAACAAAAGGAAAGGAACAACTTTTTTAGCTGCAGCTCTCTTATCCCTTTGATAGGTAATAAGATGCTTAATCATAAAGAGAAATAGCATTGCAACAAAACCGCCAAGACAAGGAGAGACAACCCAGCTTATTATAATTTGTCCTAGGGCAGACCAATTGGCTACACTGAATCCCCCAGCCATAATGCCCGCACCAAGAACACCACCAACAAGGGAATGTGTTGTAGAGACAGGTGCTCCTATCATAGTGGCTACATGTAGCCAAATTGCCCCCGAAGCTAATGATGCCAACATAACACAGATAAAAGTTTTATTGTCTTGTAAGCTATTAGGATCGATGATTCCAGATTTTATTGTATCTACAACGTCTTTTCCAGCAATAATTGCACCCAATGCCTCCGCGATTGCAGCTATAACAATTGCACCAATCAAGGTGATAGCATGAGAACCGACAGCAGGTCCAACATTATTTGCCACATCATTAGCACCAATGTTTAATGCCATGTAACCGCCTATTACAACAGCAAAGATTAGCACTACAGGGCTATTCACAGGATACCCACAAGTAATTGCAATAACTGAAATGACTATAAAAAATAAAAGTACAATTCCAATTTTTATAATATCTCTTTTGCCGAAAGAAGTTGCATTTTCAATTTTTTCAATATTACCCATATCCATAAAAAACACCTTAATCCTAGTTGTGAGTATAAGATTATTTTTAGATTATACCAAGATTACTCTCTCAAAATTCACTCAATTCTTAAACAATCAAACGTTATTCGTGGGTCATAAAACAAAAACTCTTTATTTTTGCTATTAGGATACTCAAAAAGCAATAAACACTATAATCTCAATTGCTAACTTTTATGTTATAATCACAAATTAATTCACTTAAATATTTTGTAAAATTTAAGGATTGTATTATGAAAGAAGCGAAATATATTTGGAAAAATGGCGAAATTATCCCATGGAAAGATGCAACCACACATATTCTAAGCCATACATTGCACTATGGTAATGGCGTGTTTGAAGGTACAAGAGCTTATATGACAGAAAAAGGATTGGCTATATTTAGATTGGAATCCCACACAAAAAGACTATTAGAAAGTGCCAAAATTGTTATGATACAATGCCCCTACTCACAAGAAGAGTTACAAACAGCACAAATAGAGATTCTACGAGCTAACAAAGAATGTTTTAACAGCAACGTTTATTTACGTCCAATTATTTATTTAGGATATGGTGCAATGGGCGTATATCATTTACATTCACCTGTGGAAGTAGCTATCGCAGCTTGGGAGTGGGGTGCTTATTTAGGAGAAGAAGCATTGCAAAAAGGAATTCGTGCAAAAATTAGCTCTTTTGTACGAAACAACGTAAAATCCAGCATGGGGAAAGCAAAAGCAGTTGCGAATTATCTAAATTCACAAATGGCAAAGCATGAAGCTATTGCTTGCGGATTCGAAGAGGCTCTATTGCTTGATGATAATGGATTTATTGCCGAAGGAAGCGGGGAATGTCTTTTCATAGTTCGAAATGGAAAACTGATAACCCCTCCTTATGATAATTCTTTAGAATCAATAACACACAATACGGTTTTCCATATCGCAAGAGACCTAAAAATAGATATTGAACAAAGAAGAATCACACGAGATGAAGTCTATATTGCAGACGAAGCTTTCTTAACTGGAACAGCAGCAGAAATTACACCAATTTATGAAGTTGACTTTAGAACCATAGGCAATGGTTACCGAGGCGAAATAACAAAAAAAATCCAGGATGCCTTTTTTGAAATTGTTATGGGCAACTCACAGAAGTACAATCATTTTTTGACGTACATAAATTAAAAGAATGAAAGAATATTTGTGGTAAATTGTGATATAGGCAATCTATAAACAAATCCATAAACAAGAAATGTGTTAGGGTCTAAAATATTTTCGTATTGCCTCAAAATAGGAAATAAACATAAGGATTAAGAATTATGAGCAAAATATATCAAACAAATAAAGGAAAAATATGCCAATTGATTTAAATGAGCACAGAAATAAGCATAACAGCCAAAAAAAACAAGACTCTACCACACCTCAAAACAAGCCAAACAACACAAACGGTAACAACAGGAACAATAAAGGATTTAACATGGATTCCTTGCAGATTCCTCCCATGCCTAGTGGGAAATTGCTTACGGTTATACTTATTTTTGTTGTAGTTATATTGATATTTTTGCTTGCAAAACCCTTTATGATAGTTAATGATGGAGAAGTAGGTATCAAGGTTCATTTGGGTAAATATGAGGATATTCCTTTGAATCCTGGTTTGCATTTTTTCATTCCTGTTATTGAAGATATTATCACAGTTGACACACGTGTAAGAGCATGGAACTTTTCAAGAAACGAAGACGCAATTGGTAGCGGTATTAACGCCCAAAGTATTGTTCGTAGTAAAGCAATAGATGTGATTGATGTGCGCGGATTACCAGTATCAATTGAATTAACAGTCCAATATCAGCTTGATAGAAGCAAAGTTCCTCAAACCTTTAGAGAATATGGTTATTCATGGGAACAAAAAATCATCAATGCAAAAATATTAGATGTAGTTCGTAGTGTTGTCGGAAATTATCCAGCAGAAGATCTGCCAAATAAACGTGATGAAGTGGCTAATGCAATTATTGCCAATTTTCAAGGAAAGCTAGATGCAACTCCCAATAAACCCGTTAAACTAGATTCGATTCAATTACGAGAAATTGTTTTACCTCCATTGGTCAAAGAGAAAATTGAACAAGTTCAGGCTGCAAAACAAGAAGCAGAAAGAGCAAAACAAGAAGCAAATGCTGCCAGAGAAAGAGCACAAGGAAAAGCCGATGCAAATATTATCGAAGCAAAAGGACAAGCAGAGGCGAATCGGCTAGTTAGTGATAGCCTTTCAGCTAGATTGCTTGAATTGCGCCAAGTTGAAATACAGGGAAAATTTAATGATGCCCTGAAAGAAAATAAAGATGCTCAAATCTTTTTAACTCCAGGTGGTGCCGTTCCTAATATTTGGGTAGATTCTAAATCTAAACAACGAACAACAATAAGCAACCAGTAATTGGCTTGATTAACGGTTATATAGGACTTTAATGATGTCAAAGACATTATACAACATTATCGAAACGTTAGCTTGGGATAAGATGGATCTTCTTCCTTGTATTGTCCAAGATTATACAACCAATCAGATTCTAATGCTAGCCTATATGAATAAAGAAGCACTGTATCAAACTGTTCAAACTAACAATGCGCATTATTTCTCACGCTCCAAGCAGAGAATTTGGAAAAAAGGGGAAACAAGTGGACATATTCAAATTGTTCAAGAGATATTTTTTGACTGCGATAGAGATGCAATTTTATTAAAAGTACAGCAAGAAGGGGTAGCCTGCCATACTGGTAACATAACATGTTTCTTCAATAAAATTACGCAAATCAACCAAGAGACAACAATACATCAAGATTCTACCAAACAAGAATCCATAAAATATTCCCTAATGAAATATGATGTGATGGATACACTTTATCATACAATATTAGACAAGCAGCATGATGACCCAAAACTTTCCTATACAGCTAGTCTTTTTGATAGCGGTGATAATACGATTGCAAAAAAAGTTATTGAAGAATCTGGAGAATTCTGTCTTGCATTTAAAGATCGAGATTTGCAACAAGTAATTTATGAATGTGCTGACTTGTTTTACCATGTCCTTATAGCTCTAGCTAAAACACAAATTCATCCCGATAGGATTTACCAAGAGTTACAACGACGTATGGGGATAAGTGGTATAGAAGAAAAACGTAACAGAAATAAAAAGTAGATTTGATTATGAAAGAAAAACTAATTGAATTTTTATCCTACTTGAATGTATATGACCTCATATTATTTGCGGCATTGCTAATACTTGGACTTTGTCTTATATTTCTATCTTTCATCGCATTTCGACATAAGATTATATCTATTCCACTATTCTTTATTGGCTTTAGTGCTATTGTTTGTTTGCCTTTCATTATGCGCTATTTGATGGAAAATATATTTTATAAAATCAATACTGAAGTACACTATGATCGCGTATTACGTTATTCGGATATCTACAAATACAGTGCGACAATCACAAATATTGGCAAAAGAAATATAGCAGGTTGTGTCATTTCTCATCGTATCCTCTATGATACAGAAGACAAACCTGCAATAACCAAATATAAAAATATGCTACTCAATTATATAAAACCTAAAAAAGTTTACACTAAAAATATTCCGATAAATTTAAAAGTCAATCAATCGGTAGATGTATCGATGCAATCACAAGAATTTATACAAGAATATCCATATAGAGAACAAAAACATCTAACAAAAATAGAATGTTATGGTAAAGAAAATACACTTAAAAATGTTACACCTTTAGAAGGAAAATATCTACAAAAACACCACGGTACTACAGACACGAATCACGATACAGAAGCAAATAATACCCTTTCTGATTCTAAGGAAGCTAATAATATTGCAAATACGTTTAATGAACATACTGGCTCGATTGAATCTGAAATCAAGACAAAGCACACAAACAGTATAACGGCTCAAGGTGCAAATTCTATGACTTCCGAATCTAACAATACGAGCAGTATCAATTCACCACAAGATTCTGAAGTCCAACAGCAAAACTCTCAAGAAGATTTTAAACAAGATCCTATACTAACTCCGCAAGACATGCCAGATTCGCAACATAAAAAAGAAGAGTCTGAACAAGATTCTTCTCCTATCCCTACAATACCAACACAACCAGATTTAAAAAGCATGGAAAATATTCCATTACTCAAAGAAACTCCAAGATAGACAATCTTCAATAGATAATCTAATACACTATAATAATGACACAATGGATAAAATGGGGGGGATTAGATTATTTGTTATTGCTATTTTTTCGTTGTAAGGGTGGATTCCATAGCTGCATTCTCATTTCCCTGCTGTTAAAAACTTGTTCCATTTTTCCTTCTGCCTGATAATCGATACTAAACCCCACTTTAATATCTACTATGCCTTCTTTATTAGGCTTAATGAGTGTTGCAAGAGTTGGAGAAATCGACATAGTATTAACTTCTGTAATAGTTGTACTGGCAGGGATAAGTAAAGGTTTTTGTTGAACAGCGACCAATTGCCCATTAACATATAATCTTGTATAAAAAATTGTCAAAGGTTGATTGGTAAGGTTTCGAACATTAAAAGTTACCGCACCATACCCCAACTTAAAACTACTAGCACTTACCGCAAGATTATTATCTTCTAATACAATAGGGGGAGCAATAATTTCTGAACTAATAATTTGTATTGGATTTTGTCCTTGAAAATTCTGAATTGTCGTATCGGCACTATGTTGTGTTAGAATATTAATAGAACGAGTATCTGCATTAATGGCAGCATAATGCAACGGGGTATTTCCATACTTCTCATCTTGAGCATTAACTTTTGCTCCAGCCGTAACTAATAGTTCCACCATAAGAGGATTTCCTACCTTTGCAGCTTTATGCAATGGTGTTTCTCCATTCACTACAGCATTAACATCTGCACCCATAACAACTAAAATATAAGCTATTTCGATTTGATTAGTTGCTATTGCTTGATAAAGTGGAGTAATACCCTTTATTCTTGCATTCACATCTGCCTGTAATTCTAATCCACTTTCTACATCACTTAATACATGACTAAAGAGTAAATAGTCATATTGATTTGCATGTAATAATCCGCCAAATAAAACAATAAATAAACTTTTTTTTAAAAATTCCATAATATTCAAGACTTTATACCACAAATATTCCGTGCCAACAAACCATCTAGTAACAGATTGCTTTGTTGCACATTCAACGAATAACATATTAGCATAAATATTTCTTTGCCAATTCTACCATTCTATCAAAAATTCTCGCAAACTCTACTCCATATACTCGAGTGTTTCCAATTGCAGTAATAAAATTTGTATCGCCAGTAAATCTAGGTACAAAATGTACATGCAAGTGCTTAGGGATACCAGCACCTGCTGCCTGCTTGATATTTATACCCATATTGATTCCATCAGCACCATATTCTTCTAGCATTGCAATAGCCTTTTGTGAAAGCTTACTAAGATGCAACCATGTTTCTTGGGAAAGCAAACTAGGAGAATCAACATGAGTATGTGGGATAAGCATAAAATGTCCTGGTGTATAAGGATAAAGATTCATCACAGCATAACATAACGAATCATTATAAAAGACATGCAACTCTTTCTCTTTACCCATATTTCTAACTTGTTGTTCTAAGGAGTAATCTGGATTAGCCAATCCTTGATTCACAACGTTGTCTATCGATTCCTTACAAGAACCATTTTTTATCATAATTTGTTCAGAAATATTACAGAAAACACATTCATCATCAGTAATCGCAAAATAGGGGCTACGCCATGGAGAATAAATAATATCATACATAATGAACCTCTAACTATTGAGAGTTTAAATTGCCATACGAATCGCGTCTGAAAAAGCCTCAGAATCTGTTGCTACAACAAAATACTCTATTCCTAATGCTCTCCCATCTTCAACAACTTTATATTCTACCTGTTGAGGAGTAACAACAATAAATATAGGATTCTTAGCATTAGGCGTCTCTTTGTATTCACGCACAAAGTCAAAAGCATGTAAACCGTTAATTTTAGAATCAATTACAACAATATCTTGAGGCTTTGCATGTAATTTTTCCAACGCGTCAAATGGGTTGTGCTCAACAGTAACTTTTAATCCTGAATCTACACGTTCAATAAGCTGTCTTGACCTAAAAGACTTCGTATCATTCTCTTGGATAATCATAATGTTTTTAACGCTTTTATCTTCCATACTTTTTAAAAGAGTAAAAAGTTCTCTTGTTTTGCCCGATATTTTATTCTTATCCAAACCTCTTAAAAAATAACGTAAATATGTCCTTGAATTATAACCACCATGAATATTGGCGTCACGAAAGAATTTTTTAACATACTGATTTGTTTTGGCTCTCTGCCATAAAGATTTATCTAATTCATATCCCTTTGTATTAAGTAACTTGATAAAACGAGTTTTTATTTTGTTTGTCATAGGTGCAAAAGTTTCAGAAAATTTCTGAAAATGTCTTTCCTTAAAACTTTGCAACCTAGCACTTTCTTTCGCAATAATATCTTTTTGCTTAGCTATGTAATCAATCAAATCAACAAGTCGCCTTCTTAGTGCTTTTACTTCTTTTTCATATTCAAAATATTCCTTACTTTTCTTATCCGGTATTAATCGCAAATTACGTTCTTCTTCCTCCAAGCGTCTGCCTAATGGTTCAGATTCTGCCTTTGCTCCTTGCATACCAATTTTTGTATCTTCAACAAATTGCTCTAAGTGCGTATAGTTTACTTGTCTTACTAGGAATATCTTTTCAAAACAATAGGGTAAAGGGTATTGCATTTTTTTGTTATATTCTTGGAAATCACGGTAAAGAGAATATACTTCATTTTTTATTGCTTTTAATTCTTGATTCTCCAAAGAAGAATCTAAATCACATAGATCATTATAAGCCGTAAATAAAAATCTCTGCATACGTATAAAATCCAATTCAGGACTATCCTCAATAAATTGTTGATATTCAGCTAAAATCCTTATTTCTCTAGCAAAAAATTCGTTGATACAATCATCAGCAGACTTTGTTACTTGTATAGCCTCTAATTCTTCTAGCGAAAGTTTGACTTTCATTTTGGAGACAACTCTATTTTCTACAGCAAATTCAACTTCTATATTGAGAGCCAGATCTTCCTCTTCTCCATCCCACACACTAAAAGAAAAAGGATAAATACGTTTTGTTGGAATTTGTTCTACTTGCCCTTCTTTTCGCTCTTTATCCAAATGAATAATTTGCCCAAGCAACATACACCCCCTTTTTCATAACTCAATTACAAGCCTAGATTATATCCAAACAACGAGAGAGTAAGTAAAAAAAATCCAGTTATCATACAAGAAATTACCTGTTATATTGAAAAATCAGTAAAATAAGCTACATAAGCTTCTGTATTTTCTAACCTCTTATTCAAATATCTTTAATCTATTAAGAAGCCATCATTACTCCGGCATGTACATAATTAATATTGTATAGTTTATTAACAAGCTGACTAATAAGCCCACGCATCTCCATGCTTAAATTTTCATTCTTTAGAATCTTATTAAAAGACTCGAAATTAATTTCATCACTCGTTCTTGCAACATAATTTGCAGCAATGACATCTTGACTATTAAGAATACTTTCTCCTCGTAAAATACTTATCATAGACATAAAAGTATCTGCATCACGAAACCCCCCTTGTATAGAATCCCCCAAATTTTCAATTTTTTGCAAATAATCAGATTTTACAAACACGTCTTGAGGTAAATAACTTTCCTCGTTACTAGTTGGAACATAATAACTTCTTGTCCCGTGTTCCATATCAACATTCTGCTGATTATGCACTCCCTGCGCATATCTCTTATATAAAATACCTTGTGAAACTTGCATATTGAAATCCTTTCATTAAACTTATATAAATATAAGCAAAAATGATTCCAAACTAGAATAAGCAAAACGATAAGTTTGATTCTTTCAAGGTATTTATTAGCTGTCGATATTTCATTTAATAATTGCTATCCAAAAAATAAATTATTTTTTTGGATAGCAAAAACGATAACCTCTCCTTCTGACAGTTTCTATCGTATTGATATTAAGAGGTTTATCCATCTTTTGTCTTATTTGATTAATAGCCACTTCAATGACATTGGGGGTAACCAATTCCGGTTCATCCCAGATAGCATTGAGCAACTGATCCTTAGAAACTATTTGGTCTTTTTGTCTAGCAAGATGAGTAAGCACTTCAAATGGCTTTCCTTTTACCCCCACTTCTCTGCCTTTATAAGTGATACGTTCCTCATCGGGAATAATGACTAAATCACCTATTTCAATCAAACTAGACCCCCATAATTTTAGTCTTGCTTGTATATGTGCTAAAAGTACTTCAATATTAAGTGGCTCAACAAGATAATCATCAGCACCGGCTTTAAAGGAAGCAACTTCATATCCTATATTATACTCACCTGTTACAATAACTGGGACTCTAGGATATTTTTCTTTTACGGTAAAAACAACTTCACCAGGTTTAGTATCATTCAGCTGCCATGCGCATAAAATTAAATCATAACTACGCACACTAATATGATATTCTCCATCTTTCATATTGCGCGCAATATCAACTTGATAGCTATTTTTTGATAATTCGCGATTTAAATATTCTACCGTTTCTTTGTTATTGTGTATGACTAAAATACGCATTAACGCACTCCTAACTAAAAACTCGCTTCTACAAAATTATAGCATTTTTGATTGAAATTTAAACTTTTTTATAAAATCCATCAAGCAAGCACATAAGACTTCATTGAGCCTTTTATTCAATGTAAGAACACTTATTTCAATTGATTATATTTTACGTCTAGGGTCAGTCGTTCCATAATAAACACCTGTCTTCATATCTCGTATAATGGCATTAACATCACCCATATCTGGAAGTTCTACAATTTTATATCCCATTTTTTGAAGAATATTTTGTGTGTCTTTGCTGAAAGCAAAAGATTCTATCTCTAATTCATCTGGCATCCATTGGTGATGGAATCTTGGCACTTCTACGGCTTGAGCTAGATTCATACCATGGTCGATAACATTGGAAATCACTTGAGCAATAACAGTAGCTATCTTTCCGCTTCCTGGAGTACCCACTACCATAAAAACTTGATTCTCTTTAAGGAGAATAGTAGGACTCATAGAGCTTAGGGGACGTTTATTGGGTACGATAGCATTATTGCCTTTTTCTATCAAACCATGTCTGTTAGGATAACCATATTTAATAGAAAAATTCTCCATCTGATCGTTCATTAAGAATCCCGCATTATTGATTGCCACTGCATTGCCATATCTCTTGTTAATCGTATACGTCACACTCACAGCATTACCCCATTTATCCACTACTGAATAATGCGTTGTATGATTACCTTCTTTAAAGCCTTTTGCATTTGGATTA
>NZ_NXLW01000029.1 GCF_003364265.1 Helicobacter aurati | reverse complement strand
AATGTTTATCCCTGCGGGAATGAGCAAGTATGGGCAAGAACTTCGTTCGTGCAGTCGCTCCGCTCCCGCATCGCATTTTTCAAATGCTCAGTATGACAATAATGAGTTAAGTACAACAGATGGGGGCGCAATCTAATAATTCAGGTTTCCACTTGCACTCAAACCAATACGGGTATAAAACAATACAGGTACTTCCTTACTAATCCAAACTAACTATGTGTTAGTATGGGCAAACCCCTCATAATCTTATACACAATGCGAAATGTTACTAGAATCCATATTTCTCTAGGTTTCTATCAAAACCCAAGTTCAAGTGCTGCTCAAAGATTCAATATACCTATTGCTTGCGCTACTTTAATCGTGTTGATTTTGTTAGATAGAGAATCTATAAGACTTGCAAAGCGGGCAAAGTGCCTATTTCTTGCCCCATTTTTACAACATCATGAGTTTTAATACTCCAATGTGCTTGTGCTATCAAGACGACTGTTGAACCCATCTCAAAATGCCCTAAATTTTCTCCCGCTTTATATTGCAAGGGGTTTTCGTAAGTGTATATATTGTTTCCTTCTTTTGCATTGCTTCGAATCCTTTCATCAAAATTAAAACATATTTTCCCTACATTCAATGCTCCTACCGCAACGAAGTAGGCAATGCTTGCATTATAGCGCAAGCGCACTTTAAGCACTACACGTTCGTTGTGTACAAAGAGGTTAGAATTGTTCAACAAAGATTTTTTATTGACAGGTAATAGCATTCCATTAAAATAACGAGCTTCTAATATTTCCAAATCACAAGGCGCATGATAATGGTGATAATCCCTAGGGGAGAGATAGAGATTAAGGAAATTATAGGAATCCAGATTAAGCGGCAGGGAATGAGTTGGCTGTGTATTGTCTGCATAATTGCTATATTGCGCACCATATCCATAGAGTAATTCAAGTACGTGATAACTTTTTCCTTTAATTTGCAAAGCCGTATTGTTTGTAATAGATCCAGATTCCATAATGACAGAATCAGTAGGACTAATCAAATTAAAAGGTTTTGATTCTAATGTTCTTGGTTTTTTTAAAGTACGTGCAAACAGAGCATTGAGGCTTTCATAATGCGTGTAATCTTCAAATTCATGCAGATCAATGTTAAAGAGATTGATATAGGTTTTATTGATGATTCGTTGTAGGTGTTTGGGGAATTTTTTATGGGCAAACTTGCCGAAGAGTCTTGAGAGTTTATTACTTTGATGCAAAATATATCCTTTGTAATGAAATCAATACGGGTTTTTAATTAACCTAAACCAACCATGTATTAGTGTGGCAATCCTTACATAATCTTATACATGATGCAAAATACTTAGAAGTCTTTATTAAAACTACTTAGATTTTTCACCATATTTTGGAAGTATTCTAACAAATCTTTTAAGGTTTTTTAACACAGCTCTATTTTTATTGTTGAATCTTGATAAGAAATTATTGTTACTTTTTTAAACATATAAATGTATTACTAACGATATTCTGAACTTTTATTGTGTATTTATTGAGAGAATTTAATAAAGTGATAAAGAATATTCAGATATTTTAAAATACATTGGAGATTGATTGCAATGAAAAACAATACATTTATGCGTGAAATACAAACGCGACATTTAATTATGATAGCTTTTGGTGGCGCGATGGGGACCGGACTCTTTGTGGGGAGTGGCGGAAGTATTCATCAAGCAGGAGCTTTAGGGACATTGATTGCTTATTGTGTGGCAAGCGTTATTGTGTATAGCGTTATGTTGTCCCTAGGTGAGTTATCAAGTGCGTTTCCACATACAGGGAGTTTCGGGGATTATGCGCATAGATTTATTAGTCCAAGCGCGGGATATGTGATTTTTTGGATGTATTGGTTAAATTGGGTAGCCACAGTCGCAGTGGAATATACGGCTATCGCGCTTCTTTTAAACCCGTGGTTCCCAGATGTCAATATTTATGTTTGGGTTGCGCTTTGTGCTGTGGCGATTTTTGTCTTAAATGTTTTTACGGTGAAGCTCTTCGCCGAAGGAGAATTTATTGTAAGCTTTATAAAAGTTTTTGCAGTGATGATATTTTTAATTTTAGGCTCTATTAGTATCATTTATAATATTTATCTACATGGATTTTCTTTCACTTTTGCTAATTTTTATACCGCTAATAATAATTCATGGTTTCCCAATGGATTAACCGCCGTTTTTATGACCATTTTAGCCGTGAATTTTGCTTTCACAGGCACAGAAGTTATTGGTGTAGCCGTAGGTGAGACTAAGGACCCGCGCAATGCGATGCCCAAGGCAATCAGGGCTACTCTTATGCGCATTATTATCTTTTTCATTGGTTCAGTGTTTATTATTGCTACTTTTGTGTCAAGCAATGACGCGAGAATCACAGAAAGCCCGTTTGTAACTACGTTGCAAGTCATTAGATTGCCCTTTTTGGAGGGTGAATTGCCTTATATTCCAGATATTATGCGGTTTATTTTGGTTGTTGCTTTGTTTTCTACGGCGAATTCTGGATTATATGCAAGTACAAGAATGGTTTGGGGGCTCGCACAAAAGAAGATGTATCCTAGCATTTTTGCAAGACTAAATAAAAAAGGTATTCCTATTTACGCGTTATTAATGACTATGCTTTTTTCTCTTTTACCATTTTTCTTTGAGTTAGGTATTTATATTTGTTTGCAATTTTTCCCTGAACTTAGCGCGTATATTAATAATAAAAGCATAGAGCACATGATGGAATCTCTAATTACAGTAAGCGGTTTTACAATGATGATTGTATGGGCTAGTATTAGTTATTGCCAATATGTTTTTCGCAAGCAATATCTTGCAAGTGGCAAGAAACTCGAGGACTTAGCTTATGTAACGCCTTTTACTCCTTATATTCAAATCATTGGAATCTTGGGCTGTATCATTTCTATGATTGGCGTGTATTTTGATGAAAAGGAACGTATTGCGATTTGGGGAACATTGATTTACATAGCATTGTGCTATATTGTCTACTTTGCAACAAAACATAAATTTGCCAAAGAGCAATAGGGAGATTTGTAGATTCTATTTTGTCGTCTTAGCTTTTGCAGAAAAGTGAAGAATCTCACTCCCCTTGTCATGTCTTAAGCATTGCGAAGAATCTCATAAAGATTCTATTAGAGATACTTCGGCTTTTCAAAGCCTCAGTATGACAAAAGAAATTGCCATTCTAAACCGGCTTTGCAAGGTGAAGAATCTCATAACTTAGAATCTCATTCAATGAATTCTTATAGGGATTCTTCAGTTTCTAGGAAACTTGAGACATGACAGAGATGCTTCACATGCGTTCAGCATGACAAAGATAGAGATTCTTATAAGATATTTCGCTTTCCATGAAAGCCCAACATGACAACTTGTGATTGTGAAAAAGATTCTAATCCTTGTCATTCTGAAGAAGCACGAAGTGCGACTGAAGAATCTCATATAATCCATCAGGCAAAGAATAATTACAGCAATAGAAATTTCTTTGCGTTACGTATTTTTTCTAATTGTCGCAAGGTTTCTTCTTTTTTGGATTCCAAAAGTGTGATGCTTTGCGCAATCAATTCTTTTGCGGTTTGTAAATATTCTAAGAGTGCTTCATCTTGTGCAAGATTCTTTTCGTTAGTCGTACGTATTTCAAATGGAAGATGTTGTATAAGCTCATACGTCGCTTCTTCATTTTGCTCTAAAAGTGCGATTTTTAATGAATCTAACCATGCTTGAGTGTGCTTTGAGTCATAGTATATATAATCGTTTGTCGATTCCATAAGTTACCTGCCTATACATTTGACTACATGTATTAAAGTAACATGTAGCAATCCTTGATAGTACTGTTATTATACAGATTTCAGTTTTAATGTATATATTTTATATTGTTTCTCTGCTTTTTATTCTGTTTTTGATGAATAACGTCTTGACAATGCACAGAACTAATTTAAGAGAGTAGTTGTTTATATGTTCATGAAGGATAAATATGATTTACACGTTTGTGCCTTTACGGAATTTTCTCGCAACATATTATTTTGGCTCACCGCCTACACAAGCCACTTTAGAATCTTTTCACAATAGACTTAAATCCTACCAAAAGCAGCTTGCACAATCCAAGCGGGCAAACGAATCAGAGGAATATCAAAAGAATCTTTTGCGAGATTTTTTAATCCAAGCTTTTGAATACAACTGCAATACCAAAGACAGAATCGATTTGGCAATCTATGAAGATTCCGCTCCAAAAGTGCTTTTTGAAGTCAAGAGCTTAAGCAATAAGAGTGAATTTATAGGGGGGGGGGGGGCAAATAACCTAAATGAAAACCGCAAAATGG
>NZ_NXLW01000028.1 GCF_003364265.1 Helicobacter aurati | reverse complement strand
AATCTCACAAGCTGATGCCAATTTCTTATTTAACAATATTGAAACAAGCAAAGTAGCCCTGTTAGATTCTGAAGAAATGAAAGAAACTAAGGGAGAGTTTCTCTTTGGATTATTCACCGCAATAGGAATTTCATTAATCGGCTGGGGAATGTCTTGTATTGGCAGATGTGATAAATATCCACAAGATTTCTATTATGAAGGAAATGTAAATTTCTAATGGAATGCAAACATGTCTAAATGGTTATTGCTTGTACTATTTGTTTTTTCCTTTCCTGCGTCTGCCTACCAATGTAAAGAATCCTCTTGTAGTGATATAAGATGGGGGCTTGGCACTTTTTATAATAGATTTGATTTTTCTGCAAACCCAGAATTTAACAATGTGGGCGGATATTTTGCGGCATCTCTAGGCAAATATTGGAAATGGTTCGCTCTTTCTGCGAACGTGAATCTTGGAATAGGCAGCACAAATATCACCAGTAACATAGACACAACCACAAAGAAAGATGTCAATGGCTTTATTACCTTTGGCTATTTTATGGGAGCGAATCTCGGATCTTTACAGACGCCCTTTCTACTTTCTCTAGCTTTGCATGTGGATTGGCATGATTTAGCATGGAATAACACAGAACATAAGCTTAGCATGAGCATGCCTTTTATCGGATTCAATGCTGCTGGGCATGTTTCGGTACATCAAAATATCGATATAGAATATCAAGCTGGATATAGTTATCTCTTTAGTGGGCATTATGTTGATAGACATGGTTATGCTAATCGCTCTACTCTTAATGGAGGACATAGATTTGAGGCTGCTATTGGCATGCTCTATAAACGAAATGCGAATAATTTTATCCAATTAGAAACAGAGAATAAAGTAGATTTTTATCTACGATTTAAGGGAATATATTATCAAATAGGTGCTTCGGATTCTGTAATCATTAATTCTCAAGCTAGTAATTATCCTGCGAGTGCTAACTTTATGTTGCTGCTTGAATTTGGTATTGCCTCGAATTTTAATTATTATAAATATTCTAAGTATTCTCAAGTTCTTAAATAAGATACAATTTCCCTTATTTCATAACATAATTATTGCAAAATATGCAAACTTACTTACAACAAAAGCTAGGTTATATATTATAATAACATCAAGAATATTTAGGATATTCGAGATTAGATTTTAATTTTAACTTTAAAGAATAAAATAATGAAAAAGATAATTTCAAGTATAGTTTCAAGTGTAATATTAAGTTCAGTATTAAGTTTAAGTTTTATGCAGGCAAAAGCAATAAATCAGAATCTTGAATCAATGACTGCTACCAATAAAGCAGCAACAATCTCACAAGCTGATGCCAATTTCTTATTTAACAATATTGAAACAAGCAAAGTAGCCCTGTTAGATTCTGAAGAAATGAAAGAGACAAAAGGTGCGTTTTGGGGCGCAATTATTATTGGATTGGGTAGTTGGGGATTTAATTGTCTTCTATTTGGAAAATGCAGAGATTGGCAAATTAATATACGACAACCATTGCCACGTTAAGCATAATCAAGTGCGGAATATTAATAAAATACATAGGATTATATTCCCAATATTCATTCTTTTTTGTGATGTTTGGGGATATGGTTGTAACGAATCTTACTGTATCGACCCAAGGCTAGCAATAGGTGGATATTATGGGGCTTTCACCACTCACACGGCAAACTCTAAAAATGCAGGGGCATATATTTCATCTGAATTAGAATATTACTCAAAGCAATTCTACATAGGTGCCAAAGGAACAATAGGAATAGCAAAAGCCCAAACTACAGACAATCAAACAAGCGCAATAGCAAGCGATAAAAGCATTATTGGAAATTCAGCAGCGTATATTGGCACTAATCTTGGCTCGTTAGAAAGCCCCATTCTTCTTTCTTTTGCAACATATTTTGACATACAAAACATCGATTCTAATGAAAGAGAATTTTTGACTGCTGGTTTCTTTTTAGGTGCTGATGTTTCTGGTCGTTTTATGCTTGATAAAGCTATTGGCATAGAATATAGTGCGGGATATGCCTATAATATCAGCAAACGTTACTATGCCAATAGCTCTAGTGCGCTTGCAATGCAAAATCACGGATATCGTATTGAGTGTTCTGTTGGATTAATGTTTAGGAGAGGCTATAACGACAAGGGTGAGAAAATGGACTTTTATGCGCAACTCGAAAGGCTCTATTATAGTAAATGGGAAAAGAAATTAGATTTTTATACAAAACTTAAAGGAATCTACTACAACAACAAGGCTTTTGATATACCCTTGCAACAAGGACAATTTGCCGCATATCCTGCAAACAATAATTACACCATAATGCTGGAGTTTGGTGCGTCTTTTAATCTTTAGATTCCCTTGTTTTTAGTTACCCATACCCTGTGTTATAAGCTCTCTTGCAATATTGGCTTAACAATACTCAACTTATATAAAAATCCTAGTAGAGTTTCTTGTCTGAAATGAGGGACAGAAGATAAGCCGCTACAAAACATCATGTAATAGCAAAATAACCACACAAGAGATAAAAGATTCGCAAAAAAGATTTACAATATAGAAATATACTACAATTCACTTTTAACTTCACATTAAGGAATCTGAATGCTATATCCTTTGTTGCAAACCATCAAATCAAAAAACCCCCCATTAGCAACTAAAATCGCTCTTGCCGCTCTTTTATGCTGTACTCCTGCTTTTAGCCTTGACAAACAACGAATAGAGAATCTCCTTAAGAGCCGCACAAATATGAACTTTAAAGTTATTGCTAGTGATGCGCATGTATTCAAAGACGTTTCATTCATCGTGGTTGAATCTCCTAGCGGAGAAAGGTTAGCAGCTATCGCTAGTAATGACGGGAAATTCCTCATTCCCTTAAATGAGGGCATAGGGGATGAAGATTCTAAGAATAACTTACAAATTGCACTTGATAACGTAGAAAAATACAACAAAACAAAAAAGGACGCAGCAGTTTTAGCTCTTTTTAAAAAATACGATAAACACATTCTTAAAATACAAGCTAATAAAAATGCAAAGGGTAAAACAAAAACCTACATGATTATAGATACAACATGCCCCTATTGCGCACAAGAAATCCACCAATTAGATAATTACCTTAATCGAGGCGATTTAGAAATCCTTATTGTTGGGATACTAGGTCAAAATGCGTTTAATAGAGCGGCAACATACTACGGGGAATTGTCTAAAGCACAAACAAGGGAACAAAAAATTACACTTCTTAAGAGGATTTTTGAATCCAACTACAACGGAAAAACCAAAAATGAGGCATTGGCAAGAGAATTATCGGATTCCACTCTTGCAGCAGGCGTGCAAGGCGTACCATTCATCATAATACAGCCCCAATAATTCCAACCAAGAGTCAAACTGCAGCGCAAGATACGTCACATAGTTCATTTAGATAATACATATCTCTTAAGAATCTGCCTAGAAACAAAGAGTCTCAATCAATACCACAGGGAACAGCATGAAAAGATTCCTCTTAACTTATCCTTTCTTTTGTATCATCTGGGGGGTTTTACCCGTACTTATGGGTTGTATTGCTTATAGTATTTTTTTTCATAGTATCCCTACAAACCTCCCCATTGGAATCATTGATGAAGATAAAAGCACGGCTAGCAAAGAATTGATTTTCCTCACACAAAGCTCCCCTACGCTTAACATTGCCCAATATTACCATTCTCTATCAGAAGCAAAAGAAGATATAAGTCAAGCAAAAATCTATGGTGTTGTAGTGATTCCTAAAGACTTCCAAACGCACATCAAACGTAAAATAGGCTCTGGTGTAGCACTTTATTATAATGCGCAATTTGTCTTAATTGGCAAAGCACTTAATACAACATTTTTACAAGTTCTAACGCTTTTCAACGCAAAAAATACCATAGCAGCTAATCTCGCAAAAGATACAAATATTATTGTCGCACAAGCAAAAGCACTGCCGATTATCCCAACAATTCAGGCTTATTTTAACCCCAATAATGACTATGCGCAATTTTTACTTACGGTTATACTGCCTTGCATTTGGCAAATATTAGTAGCCGTTGGTATGCTCAACCTCATTAACAATATGCCAAAAAATCTCAATGAAATATTAGTGAAATTAATAATTAATGTAACACTTGCATTGCTGTGGGGATATAGCATGCTCTATACTTTCTTGACACTGGGATACCCAATGCAAGGCGACATAAACGTTATACTACTGGGGCTACTAATATTTGCAATAGCCATCTCTGGCATAGTTATTTGCCTACAATCTATCCTGAAAGATTCCGCAAAAAGCATTAGTGTGATAGCTGCTTATATCGCTCCTTCGCTTGCTTTCGCTGGGATTACTTACCCTCAAAACAGCATGGAAACTTTTGCAGCATTTTGGAGCAACATACTTCCTATTTCCTACTTTATGAAGCTCTATTTGCAACAAGCCAATTACGCGATGGACATTCGTTACAGCCTACATACTCTTGTGGAAATGTTGCCTTTTTTATTATTTTTGTTGCTTGGAATGGGAATCTACTCTATGAGATTGCGAAAATAAGCAAAGATAACTTTTCATGTCTACTATTTTTTTTTTTTTTGTTTAGTTATAATTCGGTAATTTAATTAAAAATATATTTTTCATTATTTAATTAGTATATTTCAAGGAACAAATATAATGCCAAA
>NZ_NXLW01000027.1 GCF_003364265.1 Helicobacter aurati | reverse complement strand
GATTCTTTGTAACTTGATTCTAATAAATGTTCACTTATTAATGTATATTAATGCCTGAACCATTCTGGCTTATCACGTTGAATCTTTTGAATTAAGGCAATAATACTCTGTGCCGTGTATTCTTCTTCATCTGCTACTCTTGCCGATTTTGCTTTTGATTCTGCTATCTCTATGTCTGTTCTTGATTCTCTTGCTTGTTTCGCTGCTGGTCCTATTGGTTTTGATTCTGATTTTTCTATGTTTACCGCTTGTTGGTCTTGTTCTTGGCTATCTAAAAGTTGCGTATAATATTCAAGGGCATGAGAGAGATGCTCGGGGTCTAATCCTGCAAAAAAGAATATTACCTCAAACATGTCAAGAATTTGCGCTTCTAAAAAATAGATTTCTTCTTGTAGCTGTTTTGTTTTAGAATCTGATTTAAACGAATTTTTGATAGGTTTCTTGTCATGAGATATTGGTTTCATAATCTAATCCTTATTTGTAATTGTAACATAAATTTGGAATATTTATTGCTGATAGTTTGTTTTGTACTAAGGATTATTATGCGATTTATTTATTCTTTAATGAGGTCATTGTTTGCTGGTGTATTTGTTGTAGGTTTGATGAATGGTTGCGCTAAAAATGCACAAAAAAATAATTTCGTTAGCACAGAATGCAAGACTGTTTGCAGTGCGACAGAATGCAATCAAGTTTGCACAACCGTAACAGGGACATTGAAAAAGAAATAATTGCTGAAATTGTGCTTGGCGGAATTAGAAAATTTTACGTAGAGCATTTATACGTTGCCAAAACATAATCTCTTCAATAATTTTATTACGTTGGATTTCATAGTCATTGGGTGGATACATTTTGTCCCATGCTTGCATTAGTTTAAGCTCACTATCGCTTAACCTAATGTTATATGTATTGCTCATGTAGAGATAGGTTCTTGCAATAAGTCCCTTTGAGTAATCTGCAGGATAGAATCTTTTGGCTTTAAAGTCAGTATGTACGGGACAATTTCCATATTGTCCACCAATGACTACATTGCGCGGTGCCTCTGCATATTTGTAGTTACTCCTGTCTGCATTAATTTCACCTATGGCGGGCACAAGATTATATAAATCTGCTTCCATAGAATTAAATGTTTTATCCTCTTTGCATGCTTTACGTCCGCCTTTTTTCCAACATGGGAGATGTTTGCCAAAATTATGGGCGGGCATAATGTGCTCAAATTCAATCCGACTTGCTCGTATATTGGGCTTATTGTTACTTGCTAACGGTTTCCTTGGTGTGTAATATTCACTAGGAATAACCGTTATCGCACTCTCTGTAATAGTGAAAGGGGCTTGACAATAGAAATCGCGCGTGAAGTTATGCCTATTCCATGCTTTGCTTAATAACTCTTTAGATTCTGAAAAAGTTTGCGGGGAAGGACTGTTCGCAAAGACAACAAGAATCGCTAACGCAAACAAAATTGGAGAGGAAAATAGGAGCTTTTTCTTCGTAAGCCCTATTGTTCTTGGCAGTTTTCTAGCCATAATTGTTCCTTATTGAGTAGAGAATAGTTCATAAATTTTATGAGAGAAAATCACACATACCATAAGAGGGGCTAAGACGCGTAATGAATAGAGCCACGCAAAGAAGAGTACATCACTCTTGAAATATGGCTTTGTCCATTTTCTCAACTTTTGTTGTGGAATAAAATAGGCAACAAACAATGAACCAAAAAATCCACACCAAGTAAGCAATATATTTGCACTTAACCAATCAGCCCAATCAAATAAACTTTTTCCTAATATTGTTAAATAAACACTATATTCTACGTTTTGAGAGAGGATAATGAAAATACCTGCTATAAAAATTGCAAATGCTACCATATAAGTGAGTGAAGATCGTGAATATTTCGTTCTATCGACAAGGTATTTAATACATGGTTCAAGCAAAGAAACGGTTGATGAGATTCCAGCAAGGAGTAATCCAACCATAAATAACACAGAAAACAGATTGCCTAACACTCCAAATTTTTCGAACATAACGGGCAATGTTATAAAAATAAGACCCGGACCTTCGCTTACATTGCTTGCATCGCCATATTCAAATACAAAAGTAAAAATAAGCAGCCCAGCCATGAGTGAAATAATAATTCCGGGTATAAGAATAGCAAGAGAAGCATTCAGAAGATTCTGTGTTTTATTAGCATGTGAAGTATAAGTCAGTATTGTTCCAGCCCCAATTGATAGCGAAAAAAAGACTTGCCCCATAGCATTTGTTAATACATGAGAATCTATTTTAGAGAAGTCAGCCTGAAACATGAATGTGAGGCTTTGTTTGAAACTTGGAAGAGATATAGCATAGAGCAACAAACCAAAAAAAATACAAAACAATAAAGGAATCAAGATAAAGTTTAGCCTCTCAATGCCTTTGATACCGTGCGCAATATTATAAGCCGTCGCTAAAAGAATGATTGCAAAACATAGAATCTGATAGAATAGTTGCCTGTTACTTACAACCAAAGCATTAAATATTTCTTTGCTTTCCGTGAAAGTTTGCGGGAGCTGAAAGCTTACATAGCACGAATAATAAAGCACCCATCCCAACACCACACAATAAAACGTAAGAATGATTGGTCCTGCAAACAAAGCGACACCCATAAATCGCCATTTAGTATTGTTATTGCCTGTAATAACCCTGAAGCTATCAGGAACATTTTTTCTGCCTTGTTGTCCAATGAGCATTTCAGCAATAAGCATCGCGCAACCAATAACAAGTGAGATTGCTAGGAACAATAGAACAAATGCTGCTCCTCCGCTCGTGCCAGCCATAGTTGGAAAACGCCAAATATGCCCCAACCCAATAGAACTACCAAGTGCAGCAATAATAAAACCGAGTTTGCCAAAATCCTTTTGCATCGACAATCCTTGATGATGATATGAGTCTGTATCTTAAAATTATAACTATGGCTGTATGCTTGGCTAATTATCAGCATTATCATTTAAAAACTTAGACTTGTGAACATTTTACAAATATTTTAAGGAATTTTGTTTGCAAAATGTAAAGTGATTCTTAAAAGAATCAGAAATGGGCTAAGGTAATATTTGCTTAGAAAATGCGTAAAAAGCAGAATGCGAAAGGCTATAACACGAAGTTTATACCATTAAGTACTAAGAGATAGGAACATTAGTCCACGCAAAGTTAGAATCTTTTGTAAATTAATTCACAGATAAACAATAGAAAATATTCTTAAGTTATATTGTGATTTGTAACATTCCTACACATTCTATCATTGTTTTAACAAAAATAAAGCAAAAGATTAATCTTTAAAATCCT
The DNA here is from genome assembly GCF_003364265.1 of Helicobacter aurati. Classification (GTDB taxonomy): domain Bacteria; phylum Campylobacterota; class Campylobacteria; order Campylobacterales; family Helicobacteraceae; genus Helicobacter_A; species Helicobacter_A aurati. The sequence goes on along the minus strand of NZ_NXLW01000027.1, from coordinate 3,514 downwards.
ATAATGTAGCCAATAAGGATTGAATATATGCCAAAAGATACAAAAATTAAAGTTGCCATAGTGCAATTTGCGCCTTTATCCTATCAGATACAAGAAAATAGAGATAAGGCATTGTATTTGACACAAGAAGCTTTAGGGAGTGGAGCGAGGATTGTCCTCTTGCCCGAACTTTTTGATAGCGGATATTGTGTTGAAGATAGAGACAAAGAATATGCCCTTACTCTTAAAGACCACAACTCTTTTACCCTAAAACCTTTATTTGAGCTTGCTGCGCAATATCACAGCTATATCATTGCGTGCAGTATGGAAAAAACACAAAAAAATATTTTTGATACGGCGTATATTATTGGACCAAAAGGCTTTGTTGGAAAGTATAGAAAAATCTATCTTTGGGGTAATGAAAAACACAGATTCGCAAGAGGAAAGAAATATCCAATCTTTGAGCTTGAATTTGAATCTTTCAGTGTCAGGCTTGGTTTGCAGATTTGCTATGAGATAGGCTTTACCGAAGGTGTGCGCGCTCTTGCCTTGCAGGGGGCGGAGATTCTTTGTTGTCCTGCCGCTTTTGGAGAGGCAAGGAGCTATGTTTGGAATCTTGCTACAAGGGCTAGAGCACTAGAAAATGGGCTTTTTGTGCTTGCGGCAAATCGTAGCGGCTGTGAAACCTCGAAGTTGAATAACGAAAAGTTATATTTCGCGGGAAAATCAAAAATCATCAATCCTAAAGGTGAAGTTTTGCAGGAGATCGTATTTGATGAGGACTTTAGTTGTGAAGAGATTGACTTAGATGAAGTGCGGATTCAAAGACAAAATTTACCTTATCTTAAAGATATAAATCTTAATTTGCAACAGAAAATCTTACGACAAATCGATCTGTTCAATCCCAACAATAAGGAATAAAAATGGCAAAAGAAATTTTAGTAGCTTATGGTGTAGATATAGATGCTGTGGCAGGTTGGCTTGGAAGCTATGGTGGCGAAGATTCTCCTGATGATATTTCAAGAGGGCTTTTTGCTGGGGAGATTGGGATTCCACGACTCCTAAAGCTTTTTAAGAAATACAATCTCCCCGCAACATGGTTTGCGCCAGGGCATTCGATTGAGACTTTTCCTGACCAAATGAAAATGATTGTGGATGCGGGGCATGAAATAGGGGCGCATGGCTATTCCCATGAGAATCCAATTGCTATGAGCGCAAAACAAGAAGAAGATGTTTTGTTGAAAAGTATTGAATTAATCCAACAAATAAGCGGTAAAAAGCCCACAGGCTATGTGGCGCCTTGGTGGGAATTTTCGAATATCACCAACGAGCTTTTGCTCAAACATGGTTTTAAATACGATCATTCCTTGATGCACAATGACTTTAGCCCTTATTATGTGCGCGTGGGTGATAAGTGGACAAAAATTGATTACAGCACAGAAGCAAAGGATTGGATGAAGCCTTTGGTTAGAGGGCAAGAGACAGATTTGCTTGAAATCCCTGCTAATTGGTATTTGGACGATTTACCCCCCATGATGTTTATCAAAAAATCTCCCAATAGCTTTGGCTTTGTATCGCCAAGAGATATAGGACAAATGTGGATAGATCAATTTGATTGGGTGTATAGAGAAATGGATTATGCCGTCTTTGCGATGACTATCCACCCTGATGTAAGCGGGCGTCCGCAAGTATTGCTCATGCATGAACGAATTATTGAGCATATTAATAAACATGATGGCGTGAAGTGGGTTGATTTCAATACTATCGCTGATGATTTTTTGAAGAGAAATCCACGAAAGAAATAACCCCTAAAAATTTAAAAAAGCCTGATAGAGAATTGCTTTAAGGGCTTATTGTTTTGCCCTTGAAATTATTGTAACAATAAAACTAATGCAATAGAGAGGAATGAGAGATTCTAAATGTGTGTTTTGTGTGGAGAAATGATGAGCTCTTTTCACTGGAGCGACACCAAGCGAGATGAAACGACTTCTATCGTTTCAGGGGAAGAGCAGAAACAAAGAATGCGTAGCCGTCTGAAGAGAGTAAAGATTCTTAATCATATTCTGGAATTTTATGGCTTGAAGCTTAAGGAATGGCAGGGAAGCAAGTATATCCTAAGCAATAAAAAAGGTCGTGATGTTATTGTGAATGATTTGGGCGATTTGTGGCAGAAAGTCGAAGAGCTAGAGAAAATAATGCCCGATGCCCTAAACCCTAGCTTGCTCCGTTTTTTAGAAGCAAAAAATGGCTAAAATCCCTGTCCATATCATTACAGGCTTCTTAGGGAGCGGCAAAACGACTTTTTTAAGAGAGATTTTGCAGAATCAAAAGGATTCCAATATCGCTCTTGTTGTGAATGAGCTAGGCGAGATTGGGCTTGATAATATCTTAATTGATTCTGAATTCATCGAAGAAAAGACGGTCGTTATCAGTTCGGGCTGTATGTGTTGCCACAAAAGAGAGGATTTATCCGAGAAATTTAAAGAGCTACTCAATAGATATGAGCAAAATGGGCAGAAACTAGACAGAATCCTCATAGAAACCACAGGGCTTGCTAGCCCCGCACCCATTCTCTTTACATTTCTAAGCGATGCTTTTTTGTCTAATCATTTTGAGGTTGCCAATATCATTACATGTATTGATTCTCTCAATGGACTTTCGCAGATTCAAAATAACGAGGAAGCCCTAAGTCAAATCATTCATTCTGATTGTATCGTATTCACAAAAGTTGACCTTAATGCAGATATAGAATCTTTAGGACATTATATTCATTCCTTGCATTATGGCATAAAGCTTATCAGAAAAGAGCTCTTTAGCTTTGAGAACCTGCTAGAAATCAAGCATGAGGTGTCTGATACCAATCAGACAACAACCACACCGCATAAAGATTCTATCCATTCCCTTTGTCTTTATTTTGAAGAAGTTATAGATTGGAGTGCTTTTAGCATCTGGCTTAGTATGCTTTTACATCGCTATGGCTCGCAGATTCTAAGGATTAAAGGGCTGGTTGATATTGGTGAGGAATATCTTATTCATATCAACGGAGTGGGGCATCTGGTGCATCCCCCTACACACATTAAGGATTTGAAAAAAGAAAAAAGGTCTAAGCTCGTATTTATAGCCAAGAATTTAGAGCTAAATCTCATCGAAGAATCGCTAAAAAGATTCCTAGCTCTAGCCCCCTCAAATTTTTAGCCTATTTTAAAGTGTGGAGTAAATTATCATAAGCCTAAGCCTTTAGGTTTTATCTTTATTTTTTATAATTTTTCGTATCAAAACGCTAAAAGAGCGTGATATTCAGAGCTTGATATTCAATGTCTACAATGATTTTCCTATTCATTCAAATCATTACAAATAGCGCGCTAAATTCTTGATAGATTTGAGATAATATTCTTTTTATAGTAGATAAACAATGGAGATGAATAATGGAAAATAGAAATTGTAATCAACACAAAGCAGAAGAAATTATCCCGATTGTCGTTATGGCAAGTGGGAATGGCTCAAATATGGAGAATCTTGCGACAAAACTTCATAA
>NZ_NXLW01000026.1 GCF_003364265.1 Helicobacter aurati | reverse complement strand
ACCAAAATCAAAACCCTATAAACACAATATCATATCTATTCAACCCTTAGTGATAATTTCCTTGTTAGAGTTAGAGAATCTACAAACTTTTGCCAAGCACCTTAGTAATAAACTTTCATAATTTATCAAATCTCTTTAAAACTCTTCACTATAACAATCCAATAAACTCTATTCATGTTGCATTCTATGTTGTGTAACTTATGCAATTCTCTTATAATGAATCAAACTTTATAGCTTAAAACATGCACTATAATGGTTTCGCCTGTTTCTTGTGTAATCTATTGTTTATCTATCATTAATGTTTGCCCTCTACTAAATAAGAGTTATTTGAATGAGAATCATAAAATAATCATAAAGAGATTCTTTATTTGAATTCTAACGCTAAATATTCTAAAAACTTTTATATATTTAAGTAAGAATTAAGTTTAATAATACTATGATTTCGTTTCTCAAGTCGTTACAAATCATAACTGAATGAGTCGTTGTTTGGTTAGTATTTGGTTGATTGATAAGAGTGTTGTTTGACTTTAAAGAGTATTTAAAGCAATGATCTTTGAAAACTAAGCAAGACTATTTTATACTAATGTTGATGAGCTTTAGCTTTATTTTGGTGAAAGCTTGTATTAATTTACAAGATAGATAAAATATTTAAAGTTCTAAATAATAAAATAATCTTTATCATTTTGTCATTTTTATAACTCGACTATAACTTAAACAGAACTCCATTATTGAGGTAGATTATCCTTTTAGAATATTGTGATTCTAAATATCGAGAGATATGAAGCAATAATCTAAGAGTGAGAAATACAAGAAATATATTATTTCATAATAATGAGAGGTTTAAGAGTTTCAATATATGTGATAACATTTTATGAGACTAGGGATAAACTCTAAACTATAAAAAACTATAAAGATATGATTTATAGATTAGGCAAACAAAAAATGTAATTTGTCATTATTTTCTTGTTGCCTAGTTTTTATGGAGAGTTTGCTTACTATTTATTTAGTTTGTCAAACTCCCCAACACTTTTGGAGAGTTTTTGCCATCTATTTTATTTTTGGCTCAAACTCCCCAATATTACTTTTGGAGAGTTTGATCCTGGCTCAGAGTGAACGCTGGCGGCGTGCCTAATACATGCAAGTCGAACGATGAAGCTTCTAGCTTGCTAGAAGTGGATTAGTGGCGCACGGGTGAGTAATACATAGGTTATGTGCCTCATAGTCTAGGATAGCCATTGGAAACGATGATTAATACTGGATACTCCTTATGAGGGAAAGTTTTTCGCTATGAGATCAGCCTATGTCCTATCAGCTTGTTGGTGAGGTAATGGCTCACCAAGGCTATGACGGGTATCCGGCCTGAGAGGGTGAACGGACACACTGGAACTGAGACACGGTCCAGACTCCTACGGGAGGCAGCAGTAGGGAATATTGCTCAATGGGGGAAACCCTGAAGCAGCAACGCCGCGTGGAGGATGAAGGTTTTCGGATTGTAAACTCCTTTTGTTAGAGAAGATAATGACGGTATCTAACGAATAAGCACCGGCTAACTCCGTGCCAGCAGCCGCGGTAATACGGAGGGTGCAAGCGTTACTCGGAATCACTGGGCGTAAAGAGTGCGCAGGCGGGGTAGTAAGTCAGATGTGAAAGGCTATGGCTTAACCATAGAACTGCATTTGAAACTGCTACTCTTGAGTATGGGAGAGGTAGGTGGAATTCTTGGTGTAGGGGTAAAATCCGTAGAGATCAAGAGGAATACTCATTGCGAAGGCGACCTACTGGAACATTACTGACGCTCATGCACGAAAGCGTGGGGAGCAAACAGGATTAGATACCCTGGTAGTCCACGCCCTAAACGATGAATGCTAGTTGTTGCCCTGCTTGTCAGGGCAGTAATGCAGCTAACGCATTAAGCATTCCGCCTGGGGAGTACGGTCGCAAGATTAAAACTCAAAGGAATAGACGGGGACCCGCACAAGCGGTGGAGCATGTGGTTTAATTCGAAGATACGCGAAGAACCTTACCTAGGCTTGACATTGATAGAATCTGCTAGAGATAGTGGAGTGCCTTTCGGGGAGCTTGAAAACAGGTGCTGCACGGCTGTCGTCAGCTCGTGTCGTGAGATGTTGGGTTAAGTCCCGCAACGAGCGCAACCCTCGTCCTTAGTTGCTAGCAGTTCGGCTGAGCACTCTAAGGAGACTGCCTTCGTAAGGAGGAGGAAGGTGAGGACGACGTCAAGTCATCATGGCCCTTACGCCTAGGGCTACACACGTGCTACAATGGGGTGCACAAAGAGACGCAATACCGCGAGGTGGAGCAAATCTTGAAAACATCTCTCAGTTCGGATTGTAGTCTGCAACTCGACTACATGAAGCTGGAATCGCTAGTAATCGTGAATCAGCCATGTCACGGTGAATACGTTCCCGGGTCTTGTACTCACCGCCCGTCACACCATGGGAGTTGTATTCGCCTTAAGTCGGAATGCCAAACTGGCTACCGCCCACGGCGGATGCAGCGACTGGGGTGAAGTCGTAACAAGGTAACCGTAGGTGAACCTGCGGTTGGATCACCTCCTTTCTAGAGAAGTAAAATATTTGACTACTTAGTTAAATATTTGATGAGTTTATCCTTATTGTAGTCGTAAATAAAGTTTTAATGAAATGGAGATTTTTAATTGTTTAATTTATTAAACATAGCTTTATATTTAATAAGTAATTAACACTTAGTGTATTATAGCACTCATAATTTTATTGTTATGGGTTGATACTTGCTTAGTTTTCAGAGATTATTTGCTTTGTATTTATAGAAGCTTTGTGAAACTATTTAACAGATTCTAGAATCTATCAGCACTGGAGTAGCTTTTTTATTCAATAGAGGGCTTATAGCTCAGGTGGTTAGAGCGCACCCCTGATAAGGGTGAGGTCGGAGGTTCAAGTCCTCCTAAGCCCACCATGAAACAATGGGGAATTAGCTCAGCTGGGAGAGCGCCTGCTTTGCACGCAGGAGGTCAGCGGTTCGATCCCGCTATTCTCCACCACTTAAAATAAAAAGTTATACTCTTATCGTTTTACAAAGAGTAAAGTAAATAGAAGTCTAATGCAAGGATTAGAAAGAGTAGTCTTTGCATTAGACTTTATGTCTAACGTTTTTTGAAAATTTATTGTTAATAGCCTACAAAAATAGTAATTAACTACAATTACGCGAGATATGTTTATTGTTTGTATATACATTCAATAAGGCAGTAACCTTAGAAGAAATAAGCTTTTAAGGGCAAATGGTGGATGCCTTGGGTGATAGAGGCGATGAAGGACGTACTAGACTGCGATAAGCTACGGGGAGCTGTCAAGAAGCTTTGAGCCGTAGATTTCCGAATGGGGCAACCCAATGCGTAGTGATGCGCATTACCTTTAATGGAGCAAACCTAGCGAAGTGAAACATCTCAGTAGCTAGAGGAAAAGAAATCAAACGAGATTCTCTTAGTAGCGGCGAGCGAACAGGGAACAGGGCAAACCAGTAGCTTGCTACTGGGGTTGTGGACTGCAATATCCATTACAATCTTTTAGCAGAAATGTCTGGAAAGACATATCATAGAGGGTGATAGTCCCGTATGTAAAAAGAGATTGTTAGGTAGCAGTATCCAGAGTAGGTCAGGGCACGTGAAACCCGGACTGAAGCTGGGGGGACCACCCTCCAACCCTAAATACTACTATCACACCGATAGCGAACCAGTACCGTGAGGGAAAGGTGAAAAGAACCGCAGTGAGCGGAGTGAAATAGAACCTGAAACCATTTGCCTACAATCATTCAGAGCCCTATTGTTTACAAGGGTGATGGACTGCCTTTTGCATAATGATCCTGCGAGTTGTGGTATCTGGCAAGGTTAAGCACATGCGAAGCCGTAGCGAAAGCGAGTCTGAAAGGGCGTTTAGTCAGATGCTGCAGACCCGAAGCGAAGTGATCTATCCATGGCCAAGTTGAAAGTGGGGTAACACCCACCGGAGGACTGAACTCGTGCCCATTGAAACGGGCTGGGATGAGCTGTGGATAGGGGTGAAAGGCCAAACAAACTTCGTGATAGCTGGTTCTCTTCGAAATATATTTAGGTATAGCCTCAAGTGATAGTCATAGGGGGTAGAGCTCTGATTGGGCTAGGGCTGCTCACCGCGGTACCAACCCCTGTCAAACTGCGAATACCTATGACCGTATCTTGGGAGTCAGGCGGTGGGTGATAAAATCAATCGTCAAGAGGGAAACAACCCAGACTACCAACTAAGGTCCCAAAGTTCTATTCTAAGTGGAAAATGATGTGAAGTTACTCAGACAACCAGGAGGTTGGCTTAGAAGCAGCCATCCTTTAAAGATAGCGTAACAGCTCACTGGTCTAGTGATTTTGCGCAGAAAATATAACGGGGCTAAGATAGACACCGAAGTTGTAGATTGTGCTGATGCACAGTGGTAGAAGAGCGTTCGTATTGCGTTGAAGGTATACCGGTAAGGAGTGCTGGAGCGATGCGAAGTGAGCATGCAGGAATGAGTAGCGATAAAAGGGGTGAGAATCCCCTTCGCCGAAAATCTAAGGTTTCCTACGCGATGCTCGTCATCGTAGGGTTAGTCGGGTCCTAAGACAAGTCCGAAAGGGGTAGTCGATGGAAAATGGGTTAATATTCCCATACCAATACAAGTGTGCGATGGAAGGACGCATAGGGCTAGGTGGCGTTAGGTGATGGAAGTCCTAATTTAAGAACGTAGATTGGAGGATTGGCAAATCCGCCTCTGTATTCGAAACTCCAATAGCTTCTTGCGAGCTTCGGCTCAAAGGGAGTGCCATTGATGCCGTCGTGCCAAGAAAAGTTTCTAAGTTTAGCTTGTATTGCCCGTACCGCAAACCGACACAGGTAGATGAGATGAGTATTCTAAGGCGCGTGAAAGAACTCTGGTTAAGGAACTCTGCAAACTAACACCGTAAGTTCGCGATAAGGTGTGCCACAGCAATGTGGTCTCAGCAAAGAGTCCCTCCCGACTGTTTACCAAAAACACAGCACTTTGCCAACTCGTAAGAGGAAGTATAAGGTGTGACGCCTGCCCGGTGCTCGAAGGTTAAGAGGATTAGTTAGCCGCAAGGTGAAGCTTTGAATTGAAGCCCGAGTAAACGGCGGCCGTAACTATAACGGTCCTAAGGTAGCGAAATTCCTTGTCGGTTAAATACCGACCTGCATGAATGGCGTAACGAGATGGGAGCTGTCTCAACCAGGGATTCAGTGAAATTGTAGTGGAGGTGAAAATTCCTCCTACCCGCGGCAAGACGGAAAGACCCCGTGGACCTTTACTACAGCTTGGTACTGCCGATGGGAACATTATGCGCAGGATAGGTGGGAGGCTTTGAAATCTTCACTCTGGTGGAGATGGAGCCATCGTTGAGATACCACCCTTAATGTTTCTGTCTGCTAACTGGCTAGAGTTATCCTCTAGCAGGACAATGCCTGGTGGGTAGTTTGACTGGGGCGGTCGCCTCCTAAAAAGTAACGGAGGCTTACAAAGGTTGGCTCAAAATGGTTGGAAATCATTTGTAGAGTGTAATGGCATAAGCCAGCCTGACTGTAAGACAAACAAGTCAAGCAGAGACGAAAGTCGGTCATAGTGATCCGGTGATTCTGTGTGGAAGGGTCATCGCTCAAAGGATAAAAGGTACCCCGGGGATAACAGGCTGATCTCCCCCAAGAGCTCACATCGACGGGGAGGTTTGGCACCTCGATGTCGGCTCATCGCATCCTGGGGCTGGAGCAGGTCCCAAGGGTATGGCTGTTCGCCATTTAAAGCGGTACGCGAGCTGGGTTCAGAACGTCGTGAGACAGTTCGGTCCCTATCTGCCGTGGGCGTAGGAAAGTTGAGGAGAGCTGTCCCTAGTACGAGAGGACCGGGATGGACACGCCACTGGTGTACCAGTTGTTCTGCCAAGAGCATCGCTGGGTAGCTACGCGTGGATGTGATAACCGCTGAAAGCATCTAAGCGGGAAGCCGACTCCAAGATGAACTCTCCCTGAAGGTCGCAGCAAGACTAGCTGCTTGATAGGGTAGATGTGTAAGCACAGTAATGTGTTTAGCTGACTACTACTAATAGACCGTTTGGCTTATTTTTTTAAGGATTACTGCCTTATTGAGTGTATCACAAGAATAAAGATTCTTTAACTAGCAATAATGCAATAAGTGTAATTAGTAGAATTACTAAGGGCTTTTAATAATGTATTTCTTTTTTGCAATGAGATGATAATAAAAGGCAAGAGATATTTATCTTTTTATTTATCATTTAAACAATGGAAAATGGAAATAAGAGCATAGAAAAGAAATCGTTTTAGATTATGGATTTCTTATAGTGAATTCTGATTCTATCAGAATATTCTCTTTGTTGATGAGAGAGAATATTTGTTATTCAGATTACTTAGTTGTATTGCTTTTATTTCCCTTTTCCTTGTGTCTATAGAGAGAAGGAAACACCCAGCTCCATTCCGAACCTGGCAGTTAAGCTTCTCTTCGCCGATGATACTGCATCTTTCAGGTGTGGAAATGTAGGTCGATGCAGGGAGGGGAAATAGAATCTTCTTAATTTATTTTCTACAAATATTTCCTTTATTTTTTATTTTTAATCATGTTTTATTATTTAGAATCTATTGATAATTAGATGGCTATTTATCTACAATAAATACTATTAATGCTATTTAACTTTAGAGCTATTTTATTGAAAATACCAATGAAATATACGTATTGCATGTTAGTATTCTTGTATAGATATTGCAGATATTGGTGTTATTGCTAAATAAGCTTTTACAGAATTTAGATAGAGATATTCCTATAGAATCTTGCCTATTACCTTCTTCTTTCTTTGATATAAAATAGCAAGTAAAGGTTCTTTATCAATCTAGATGTTATTTGTGGTTTAATAGTTCTATATGAAAAAAGAATATTGTAGACTTAGAGATTGCAAAGTTTGCATTTAAACTTTTAGTTATATTATAAGAGCTGTTGTGTGTCATTGTGTGCTGCTTACATCACATACAAAGAGATTGCAGCTAAAATGATTTATGATATGCTTATTAGTTGAGCTAAACTACGATTCTCTTTGTAAACGTTTGGCTATTAATAAATGCGCAAAGAATTGTTAAATATTAACTGCACATTTGCATAGAAAAGATTTCAACTAATTTAGGTTATTGCCAAGTAATTAAAAAGATATTGCCTAGAATGTTATGCAAACTAAAGAATCAAACAATTCTTATATTTATTTACCATAAGTCTAGGAGTAACAAATTGTATTTCTTGTAAATATTTGTAAGGTATTATCAATTAAAAAGAAAAGAATCTGATATGTGAAGTGAAATGTATGTGATTGAGAATATAAAGAATATAATAAGTAGTGATTTAATTGCGTTTTATTTAGATAAATTTATTGTTGTAGTTTGCCCTCTAAATTAGCGAAAGAGGTTG
>NZ_NXLW01000025.1 GCF_003364265.1 Helicobacter aurati | reverse complement strand
GAAAGCTCAACATGACAAACAAGATTCTGATTGTCATTCTGAACCTGCATTAGCAGGTGAAGAATCTCTAGGCAAAGAATCAAGGGGCTCTAAAAGAGATGTTTCGGCTTTTGCAAAGCCTCAACATGACAAAATACCCGACACAAGCACCTTAGAATCCCAAATTGATTCTTTAGTCTATCAGCTCTATAATCTCACCAATGAGGAGATAAGACTTGTAGAATCTTGAAGTTCGTTTGTGTATAATATTGAAGATACTACACAAGGAGTAAAGATGACTTTGGTGATTGAAAATGCAAGCAAGGAATTGCAAAAGGCTATCAAGTCTATGGCGAAACTTGATAATGCCAAAGTTAAGGTTAAAAAAGAAAAAGAATGTTTGATGAAACAAGCCCTTAAAGAAATCAAAAATGGAGAATATGAGGTTTGCCAAGACTTTGAAGAATACAAAAAAACAATGGAATCTTAATGTATGAGATTAGGATTCTTAAGGGATATAAAAAGCAATACAAGAAGCTTTCAATAGATAATCAGATACTAGTTGATAGTATCGTCCAAAAATTAGCCAATGATGAACCTTTAGAGAAAAAATATCAAGACCACAAGCTTAAGGGTGAATTTAAAGACTTTAGAGAATGCCATATTAAGCCTGATTTGTTGCTGGTTTATCAAAAGCAAGAAAACCTTTTGATTCTAACTTGTGTTTCTGTGGGTAGCCATAGCGAATTGTTTAGATAATTTCTTACCACTTACCAAATCAAGCCAAAAAATCATAGATAGAATCACTGCTTTGAATGAATGAGATTCTTGCAATCAAAGAGGCTTGTCAAACTGAGGGCTTTGTGCCCGAAGAATCTCAAATAATGGATTCTAAAAGAGATGTTTCGGCTTTTGCAAAGCCTCAACATGACAATGATTCTTGTCATTCTGAACGAAGCGAAGAATCTCTTCAAAATAATAGAGATGTTTCGCTTTCTGCGAAAGCTCAACATGACAAACAAGATTCTGATTGTCATTCTGAACCTGCATTAGCAGGTGAAGAATCTCTAGGCAAAGAATCAAGGGGCTCTAAAAGAGATGTTTCGGCTTTTGCAAAGCCTCAACATGACAAAATACCCGACACAAGCACCTTAGAATCCCAAATTGATTCTTTAGTCTATCAGCTCTATAATCTCACGAATGAGGAGATAAAAATCGTAGAATCCAAATAGAGATAAATAAAAAGCTTATAGAGGTAGCAAATTGTATATGTGTTACACTCGAGCAATTTATCTGGTAATGTATCGATATTCTGTTTGAGGTAAGGCATGGAAAATCTAGTGATTACATTGATTGTTTCGTTGTGTATTGCATGGTTTTTAAGTAACCGTATAAAGAAAATGAAAAACAACTTTTTAAATAAAAGAAAACAGAGTGATTATACCGTTCTCAACACACAAGATAATCAAGCCAAGAAAACATGGTATTGCAAGCAAAAAGGTCAGAGATATGAGAGGCAAATTGGTAAATTCTTTGAAGAGAGCGGCTATAAAGTCTATTTTAAAGGCATTAATGAGGGGAAAATGGACGGTGGTATTGATTTGATTGCCTCTAAAAACAAAGAAATTCTGTTAATACAATGCAAAAATTGGGAAAATATGCAAGTCAAACAAGAGCATTTGCGCATTTTTATGGGTGATTGTGCGGTATATGTAGAGAAAAATAGGAAAAACCTGCGCAACAAGACACTTAAAAAAGTGTTTGTTACAAGTTGTCAGATACAAGAATATGCGGCAAAGAAGTATGCCAGCGAGAATCATATAGAGTATGTCATTATTCCGTATAATAGGGCTGTATGAGGTTGTTGATTGAAATCTCATAGCTTTTTATTTTAATGAATCTTTTGAATTCTAGTTAGCGGTGCATTAAAGTCTTTTAACATATTAAATCTTCTTAGAATCTTATTGTTTGTAGTATAGACTGCAACGCATTTTAGGAAGTTGTTAATAGCATTGCTACTTGGTATTATTGTCTTCAATAATTGGACGTAATCTATATGTGTAACCAAAATTAGTGAGTGGCACAAACTTAAATTCTACTTTTGCATAAAGATTATTAATGACATTAATATTGTTGTTCTGCGTTAAGATAGGCGTTCTCTCGCTACCTACTTTAATGCCTATACCAAAACAACGAATATCTTTATAGATTCCTATTCCTAAATTGACAAGTATATTTGAGCGGAAATCATAGGCTACATTACCAACCAAACCAAAGTATCCTACATCTCCTCGAATAGACGCATTCAGATAATTAGAAGAATCTATAGGTCGATAACTTAACGTATTAGGATCTAAACTCCATTGTGCATCGTCTCTTTTCAGATAATAAGAGATCGAAGCCGCATAATAACCCTTATTGTAAGTAGCACTTAATGCTAACTCGGTGAAACCATTATAAAGCCATGAATAAAAAAAACTAAAGTTTAAATATAGTCCTTTTATGGGTGAAGTACCCAATTTGTTTTCCATAGGCAACCTAAGCGGAGATTCCTTGTCATTAAAGTTGAAAATTTGTGTGATACGCCAATAAAATAACTCTGAACCTTGTGCGTTGTAGAAGTAATTAGAAAGATTCAATTCCAACCTTTTACGTAATTCATAGAGATTATTTAAGTAGGTTGGATCCCATATATTCTCGCCATTTTGAATGTTATTTTGAATCTCTGGGCTAAGATTGCTAAAATTTCTCAAAATATCAGCACTAATATTGCCATTGCTAAAAACTGCTATATCTATGGGTGAATAGAAAGTGAGTGAAGTCTGCATAGAGTGAAAGAAATTATTATAGCTACGTCCTATATCGCTATTAAGTGAAATTTTATAATTCAAGTTAGCATAATTTCCCATAGATTCATTTAACTGACTAGCGGCATTTGGCGTATCGTATATACGGGCATTTTGCGTATTATAGGCATAGATATTTCCCGCATAGGCACGTAGCCAAAATCCAAGTGAAAGATATTTATTAAGCAGAGAGAATTGCATGCCAAAAGGAATTGCCAATTCGTTAGAGACATAGGAATATCCTTGAGAGCGATAAGCATGTTTCATTTGATAATCAATAGAATAGAGGATTTCTTTTCTAAGGAACGTACTAAGATATTTGTGGTATTGTAAATTAGGTAGATTTTGGAAAGTTTGACTATCATTGTTGGTATTGAGTGAGAGAAAATAACGTAGATTTAATCCAAAATATTGTGTGTTTGTTTGCGCATAGAGATTGATTCGAGATGTATAAAAAGGCGAATTAAGGGTGTATCGTAGATTATCCAATCGCATGTAATCAAGGTCGTTCATATAGACAATATCAAAATACATTGCATTGTCTAAGTGAGAATGTAAGCCAAAATATTTTTGTAGTACATTACGTTTGCTATGCTTAAAATCAAAACCATAGATATGTTGATTCAATAAGTTGAATTGCTGCATGTATGTATCGTTGTTATAGAAGTAACGTACACCTAATATGTATTTATCGTTGCTAGAATCTACTGCTCGGAATTGAAAATTAACACCATAGCCCCTGTTTGTTCGCACTTGCGGGCTTATTGTCATATCCCAGAAATTTTGCAAAGCGAGATAATAGGGTTGAATATAGACTACCCCATCTGTGCTAGAGCTACCAATGGTAGGATAGAGGAGACCTGAAGTACGTTTATTCTCTAATGAGAATCGTAAATACGGAAAGTAAAATACGGGAATATCGCCTATATAGATTCGAGGATTCCATAATGACAACATATTGTTTGATTGATTGTAATTGCCTTTAGATGATTCGATTCTCCATGCTGGACTGACGAATGCACAACCCGATACCATTGACTTTGCAAAGCGATAAGTGGATTTATGATGACTTGCACTTTCGGCATTTGTCCAGATTCCAGAAATAGAATCTTGCACATAAAAAGGGCGAATAATGCTAAAGTTTGCATTGAAATAGATGGTTGCTTGTTGCGTATATACAAAGAGGCTATTTCCTTTGTATATCTTAACGTCGCCTATCATACGAGCTTGTTTGCGGGACGGATTGTAGTAGATTTTATCTGCGAGAATATAGGCTTCTTTGTTTTTAAGGACGGCGTGCTTGCTAATAATTATATAGTCATCGCGACTTTCTACTTGTTGCCCTAGAATTTCAAGCAGTTTGGAATTATCTATATCGCGCTTCTCAACAGCTAGTTGCAAATTTTTTGTAAGATTTTCCTTGTCTTTTGGGGATAGTTTTGTCTTTGTTTGTTGTTGATAGACGATAGGAGTGTTAAGGGTGGGTTGTAGTTTAGAATCCAACCAACTAGAATGGGCTTTGTAGTGAAAAATAGAACGAGACGTATTGTTTTGTGTAGAAGTATCTGCAAGTAAGAGACTACTACACACCAGTACAAATAAACAAATTCTATTGAGAGACAACAATGGTTTTGCCTATTTTATCGTGAAGCGTACGCCTCCATTTGTCAATAAAACCAATCGCAAAGCTAATATAAAATGTTGTACCTAATAAACATTTGCTCACGGCTCTCCCCATACATTGATGCAGGTTTGGTTTATCAAAATGAGAGATATTAATTATTTTGATTCGCAGAATCATTTGTCCGAGCGTTTGTCCATAGAAATACACTAAAAGGAAGTTGTAAATGATTTCTAAACCTATGCAGAGCATTTTATAATACAGCAAGATATTGAGCGAATCTTTAAGACTAGATCGTAGATTTTGTAGTATCGCGCTGTTATCTGTTTGAGAATCTAATTGTATTGTCGTATATTCCGAAGTGTAGACTTGTTGAATTGTTTCATAGGCTTGATGGAGTTGTTGCTTTTGTGAATCAGAAAAAAAAATACTAATAAGCAAAAACATTAATAATAGATCAATCAAATAAGCACCTATTCTTAAAGCAAGTGGGGCTAAATGAATGTTTTCGCGATAGAGATTTGATTCTAAATTATCCATTAGTATCCTTTGGCTTTATTATAGCACAGAATCGAACCGCCGTCTTTGCGAAAGGACGTGTTAATCTTTATTGTTTTGTGCGCCATATGCAAATTTTACATAAATTGCTAAGGCAATAAGCAGGATAGCAACACCAGCAATTAAATATACGGCATATAATAGTTTTTCAGGAGATGAAATGGTGAATTTAAAGACGAGCATTAAGGCTTCTATTGCTAGAGCGATAACAATAGATCCTAAGAATCGAATCATTGTTTTATGCACGGTGTAAGTTTTTTGTCTAGCATTTTTGCCTAACACTTCTTCTTCAAAAATAGCTTTTACTAAATCAAAAATAGCTAAGGCTAGTGTCAGCAATATCGTTGATTCAAAAATATCTTTTATGTCAAAATTATTAAACGCTAAGAGCTCTTTTGACCAAAATTTAATAACCCCTTCAATCATTAGCATAAGGGCTACAACACTTAAAGCAACGGAAAAAAGAAAATACATAGCGATGCTAAAATGTGTAAATGCACCAAAAAACCAACTAGGCGAACTGATTTTGATGGCATCACGTAGAAGAATATCAATACAGACTACAAAAAGCAGTTCGCGCTTTTGATTATAGACTGGGTAAGCGGCAGTAATTATGAGGTTACCATCGATTCGTGAAGGATAGGGGTTTGTAATAATACATCTTTGCTCTTCTAAAGCCTCGTAGAAATAGGCACGTTGTGAGAAATCTTTATATTCGTTAGGGATAATGTCTTTTCTTTGTAGAATATCGCTTATTTGAATGCCATTGCCATCTAAAATATACATGGCGTCAAAATCTTTTATTTCATCTTTGATACGTTTTAATCCTGCAAGCACTGTTGTAAATTCTGGCTTTGGCATAAAATTTTTGATATTTTGCGTGAAAAGATAGCACATATATGCACGTAATTCATGTCGCACATGAGAATAAGTTACAATGTCTTTTGATAGCATAATCTGTCTCCTGATATTTTGATAGAAGCATTTCAACCCAATTAAGCAGCAAGCAAATCAAAGATAGTGATTTGTATTTTAGTTATTTGCATTGCAATAAACTTTCAGGGGCTATTTGATTGGCGAAGAGTTTAGCATAAGGAGTGTTTTTCATTATTTTTTGATAGAACTTACACAAACTTTCGTCATTTTGTAGGGATTCTAGAATCATTTGGATAATTTGAGGAGAATAAAATGGAGGAATATGATTTGGCGTAGAATGTTTTGAAGAAAAATGCTTGAACATTTTTTCGACTAATGCTTTATTGGAAACTTCCACAATGAGCGAATCAATAGGCATTTTAAAAAACATAATTTCTTTGTCTTTGTTGATAGAAATGTAAATTGTATCCATACCAAAAACTTTTGTTGCATGGGAATCAAATAAGTACAGATGTTTATTGTAGTTGTCATAGAATACTTCAAAAACGGTTTGTAAAATAAGAATCTTCTGCTTTTTGGTATAGAAATTACCAATGGGTGAGAAAACAAATCGCAATAGAGATTCTAAAGAATACCATTCATGTGAGATGAATCGATAATCTAGGATTCTTTTACTTCGTTCCATGCGAAGCTGCTTTGCTTCTTCTGAAGTTGAAGCTTTGTAGGGAGATTTTGCGATAAAATCACGATAGGCTGGACCGGGAAATCGTGGTTGGATAACAAAACGGCTCGTTTTTTCTTGTTCTAAAATATATCGCAAGCTACCCTCATAGCCTTTGTCTATAATTTTTACTTCTTGTGCAGGGACGCTCTCAAGCATCATCATAAATTCACTATCGTTACATTCCCATAAACTATAAGGATAGCGAAAAAAATCACATATCTTTTTCTTGGCTTCAGTACTAGGCTCAATGCCTTTCTCAAGCCAGCCTGTTAGAGTCCTCCTGTCTTTTCCTATAATTTGCGAGAGATAGGACACACTTGTGTTATAACGATTGAGAAGTGCTAAGATTTTTTCTATACTTGTTTTCATTACTTTGTCTCTTTACCAAGAAAAATATTATGTAAATATAGTCAAAGTCTGTGATGTTTTGAACTTTTGTAGCAAAATTTTATCAACAACAAATAGATATTATAAAACTAATATATCAATTATCAGTTTATTCTTATCATAAAGAACTATACTTGAAAATTATACTTAGACTTTTTCATTATTGGTGATTTTTAAGTCTTTATTTTGGCTTATCACCATAAGCACTGCTTGAGGATAGAGCTTGTATTCTAATTCGTGGATTCGTTTAGCAAAAGAGGTTTGGCTTTCATTTGGAATCTTCAAAAGCTTTTCTTGCAGGATAATGCTTCCACCATCTACTTCTTCATTCACAAAATGCACGGTAACGCCACCAAAATCATGCGAATCTTGAAAACTTTTTTCTATGGCATTTGCTCCTTTGTGTAGAGGGAGGAAGCTAGGATGAATATTAATTATCTGAAAATCAAGAGGTTTGGCAAAGAAAGAAGGGCTAAGAATGCGCATGAAGCCAGCTAAAAGCAGATATTGTAATCCAATGCTAG
>NZ_NXLW01000024.1 GCF_003364265.1 Helicobacter aurati | reverse complement strand
ACAAAGAAAATTTAATCCCTCCCGGCTCCCTTTACCAAAAGAAAAGCCCCCTTTTAACCATTTCATTGAATCACCAAAACGCATACAAATAACCTTAACCATATAGCAATGTTTCTTGAAGAGAGAATCCATATCGCAGCAAAGAATGAAAACGCGCAATGATTGCTATATCTTTAAGTATGAAATTTGCTAGAATCCGAAAGACATTTTTTAAGGCATTAACGGGAATCTCTTTGATAAGAGGGCAAGTATTGTTAAAGGCTATAATATTGCCATTGTCGTTGTAGATAATTACTTGAAAGTCAAATATTTCTAATATAACATAATCTTTATTTTGCAAAATTTCAGATTTATGGCAGGCAATGTGCTAAAACGGCTTAAAAAGATTCTCGAATTCCAATTGCAGAGTCTCTTCACTGCAATAATCAATAACGTGTTTTTTCATTAATTATTCCTTTCATTCGAAGTTATTTTATGTCTATATAAGAGGCTTGTAGTAAAGTGCACATTGTAGAGCATCGCGAGACTTACACTTAATAGCAATAAAAAGAGCATAAGGATAGGCACTGCAACCGAGTGAAACATCATAGGCAGCTACTTCTTGTGTAATTCCTAGCCTATATTGCAAAATGCAGGCAGTAGCAGGTAGTTTATATTCATGCTTTCGCGAAACCACAATGATAGCATCTACTGAATCTTCACTCCATTTGCAGTTTTTAATGTATTCACTCCAGCATCAATATAGAGATTAAGTAGTGTCTCATCATTTTTGCAGCCAAAATGTCTCTCTAAGTGATAGACCGTTTCTACTCCTGTGGTTTTGATAAGCCTTCTTTTTGTCTTAGTGTCAAAATATGGATTATCCCTATTGTGTTTTTTGAGAGAAGGCAACACTGTGCAGGTATGTCTAATTGCCACTTGAGATACAGAACAATTCATACTTGTGCCTTGAGTAGAATGTCCCTAGCAGTTTGCATCGTTCTAATATCTTTGGGTTTGATTTTAATTTGCAATTTAGAGTCAAAAAGTGCTAATAGACTTAAATGCGCCATAGAATCCCAATCTTCATATTCATTCAGATTCTTATCTAATTCCAAAGTACCCAAGTCTATCATTAAGATGTCTTCTATTGCTTCTATCAATTCTTCTTTTGTCATTTCTTATCCTTAATATGTTGTAAATAGCCACGTAAATGGCTTACTTCGAATCTTTGTAAATACAAAACACCAAGTAAACCATTGATTATATTGCTGTTGCAAAGAGAATATAGGGGGATAAAAAGTCGAATAGAAATAAGTAGAGGTCTCGCGCAAAAAAGAAATATAAATTGAATGATAATAAGAAAGAAAAGTACTAAAATAAAAAGCTGTAAGAGAGTGGAAAAATTAAGAGTTATATATATTATATATATTATGAATTATAGAAGATATTGCATGCCTCTTTAGGATAAAACAATATTATACAATTATACAAAAAAACGCAAGAAGACAGATTCTCTTCTCTCATTCATAAAAGGCTGTAAGGATTTGTTAAAATAATTATTCTTTTGGCCTTGTAAGAAAGACAAATAAACCAAGTATAAAATCTGCAATTACCCAAATTGCAAACGTCAGTGTTATCCAGAATCCACCAGCCATAACATGCGCTACTTGTCCAATTTCATCTGTTGATTCAATGGCTCCATTACTATAAAAAGTAAAGACAAAAATTACCCATAGTAACATAATGAGATTAAACAAAATAAAAGCCCATTTAACCATAAATCCAAACAATCCTCGTTTTGGTTTTCTCAGTCTTACACCACAATTTTGGCATTTGAATGCTTTATCGCTAACTTCATTGCCACACTCTTTACATGCTATTAATGCCATGATTGCTCCTACTTAGTGATTGTTGTGTAATTATTACAAAAAAAAAAAAAAAAAACGCAAGAATGAAAATTATAGATTCTCTTCTCTCATTCATAAAAGGCTGTAAGGATTTTCCCTAGCTGCACATTTTTTATTGTTTTATGCTGCAAATCTCTATAAATAGAATCTGCTCCATTCTTTAAAATGGCTGTACTCACTCCATGTAGAATCGAGATTCTAGCCTCTAAAAACGCGCTAAGTTTATCGCAAAATTTCAATAAATCACCGCATATTGCGCGCCTTTGTTTGTCGTTGTGCTGGGATAAAAATATTTCACAATCATCTACTATATGCACCGTATTATCTGAATCTATGAATCGATTGCAAAATTCATTTTCTGTCCAATAAATAATATCATTTGTAATATAAGGCGGGAGCTTTTTAAGGATTTTTTCTTGCATTTCTTCTTGTTCGATTGCATGAATGAAGCTATCAAGACCGGGTACGGAATACTTAATAGGAGAAATAATATCACGCGTTAGAATTTCAGGTAAATCATGAAACAAGCCGCCAAAAAAATGCTCTTTACGCATCGATTCATTAAGCCCTAAATCTATACTCAACAAATAAGCGCAAATCGCTACAACAAGCGTATGTCCTAAGACTGAAGTTTCTGGTATTCTAGGCGTTTGACTCCATCTTTTTTGGAATCGAAGCTCTCCGAACATGCCTACACATTCGCGTAAATCTTGATAAAGTATAAGTTGCTGCATGCTCGATAAGTCGTAAAAGCTTTCGTTTTGAGAATCAATGGTGTTTTTAATCATCTCTACATCATAAAGCTTAGGGTTAAAATTATAGATAATGTCAAATTCCCACTTGGAAGCATAAAAATGTGCTGCCTGTAAAATTCTGGATTCTAAAGAGGAATCTTTTTCTAAAAGAAAATGCTCCATATTGTCAAAAAATGTATATCCCGCAACCTCTTTTTGTATACATTGTTTAACATATTGTGCAAGTTCTTTGCCATGAGAATGTTTAAGTTTATGAAATACTGGTGGTTTAATGTCTGTAAGCACTATACGTTCAAAAAACCCAAACAAAAATTTTTGTATCAAGGATTCATAGTGTATTGGCTTACCCAAATCTTCCTCGATTTTTGCAAACATATAAGCGATAATAATTTTGTGCGCTTGTTTGTCAAGCTCTACAAAGTCCAACGGACAAGCTTTATCGTTCCATCTACGAATAGAAGCACTTGTGAATATACGTTCTAAAAGATCTTTGTTGAGATGAGATTCTACGTATGGAAAAGGCTGCATATTACCCCTTGTTTTTGTAAAAATTGTATCGTATTTATGCGCAAGAAGTTGTGCAATATGTATTTGTTTTGTAGAATATCCTACATGTAGAATATATGATTTAGTTTGTATAAATAATAAAACGGTTATTGTCTTTAGCATACATTTAGAAACTCGGATAGGAAATGCAATGCGCTTAGTGCTTCTCGATAATTATGATTCTTTCACTTATAATATTGTCTATCAGCTTAAATGTCTCGGAGTGATTCCAATTGTTTTACCTAATGATTGCAATCTCTATGAAATACAACGTATAAAATTTACCCATCTAATTATCTCACCCGGTCCTAGTAGCCCTAAAGAATCAGGTGTTTGTCTTGAGGCAATTAAATATTTTGCTCCATATATACCCATACTTGGAATCTGCTTAGGACATCAATGTATTGCCGAAGCTTTTGGCGGAGAAGTAGGCAAGATGACAACTCCTAAACACGGTAAATCTTCTATTCTTTCTTTTGTGCCTAATCCACTCTTTAAGGGGTTAAAACAGAATCTCAAAATAGCACTTTACCATTCACTGCATGTACAAAACGCGGGAGATTGTGAAATCTTAGCAACCAATGAAGAAGGGATTATCATGGCATTACGTCATAGACAATATCCTTGTTACGGAATCCAATTTCATCCCGAATCAATCTTACAAGAAAAGGGAAAAAAGATAATGAAAAACTTTCTAGCCCTCAAAAGCAGTTAGGCGAGAAATCTTAGTTGCAATCAAATGCCAAATAAAGCAAGTTCAGGCATTACGAGCGGCAGATCATTTCGCTAAGATATATTGCTCTTCTTTGAGTGGATAACTACATCTCCCTCCTATACATTGCAGCGCAATACGAATAGA
Organism: Helicobacter aurati; assembly: GCF_003364265.1. Taxonomy (GTDB): domain Bacteria; phylum Campylobacterota; class Campylobacteria; order Campylobacterales; family Helicobacteraceae; genus Helicobacter_A; species Helicobacter_A aurati. The sequence goes on along the minus strand of NZ_NXLW01000024.1, from coordinate 4,171 downwards.
TTGTAAGAGTATAATCACCGTTACAATCATAAAGAATATACAAAGTATCGCGTTAAGAGTGTTGTTAACAATAGATTGTTTTGTAACACGGATTTCAGTTTCTAACTGTTGTATGGATTCAGTGTCGTTTGGATTCTCGCTTTGTAGTGTTTGTAATTGTTCTTGTTTTTTTGCAACAGCAATGTTTGCATTTTGTACAAAAGCAACATGACTTACAGCATCATGTTTCTTCTCTCCGTTTGCTGGTAATACCTTTTGGATTCCCGCATACAACGTTGCACAAAGCACAAAGCTCGCTGGCAATGCAACGACCCATGCGTATCTGCCTTTACCCATTTTAAACAAGATAGCCATGACAAGGAGCAATGCCATACCCGCTAACATTTGATTACTTACACCAAAGAGCGGCCATAAACTATAAATTCCACCTCTAGGATCAATTGTGCCTTGATACAAGAAATATCCCCAACACACTACACATAAACCCGTTGCAAGCAACCCAGCTGGAATAGATTCTAAGTTGCCTAATGGCTTGTAGATATTTCCTAGAATATCTTGCACCATGAAGCGGCAGGTTCTAGTACCTGCGTCTACGGCAGTTAAGATAAACAACGCTTCAAAAAGAATGGCAAAATGATACCAAAAAGCCATAGAAGCGGCTTGGAATATCGGTACTTGCGAAATAATCATTGCAAGTCCTATTGCGAATGTTGGCGCGCCACCCGTTCGACTAAGAACCGTTTTTTCACCAATATCATGCGCGAGGTTTGTAATATCTGACGGAGTAATGACAAATCCCCAGCTAGAAATTGTTTCTGCCACACTTACAACATCTTTCCCAATTGCAATTGCTGGAGAATTAATAGCGAAATATAATCCAGGTTGCAAAATACACGCAGCAATTAACGCCATGATAGCAACCGCAGATTCCATAAGCATAGAGCCGTATCCAACAGGTCTTGCATGCGTTTCGTTTTCAAGCATTTTTGGCGTTGTCCCCGAGCTAATTAGAGCATGAAATCCACTTATCGCGCCGCAAGCAATCGTAATAAAAAGGAAAGGGAAAAGATCTCCAGCAAAGACTGGACCCGTGCCATCAATATAACGTGTAAATTTTGGCATTTGCAAATCTGGAGCAACAATTAGAATGGCAAACGCCATAGCTACAATAACGCCAATTTTAAGAAAGGTACTCAAATAATCCCTTGGAGCAAGCAAAAGCCACACAGGCAAAACGGCAGCAATGAATCCGTATGCCATAATAATTACTGCAAGAGTGGTTTCTTTGAAATGAAAATAGCTTGCTAAAACTACATCTTCTGCAATAACCTGTCCATAATAAAGTGCAAACATTAAAAGAATAAAGCCAATGATACTTGTTTCGCCAACTCTACCGGGTCGTAAAAATCGCATATAGATTCCCATAAAAATAGCAATAGGAATAGTCATAGCAATGGTGAAAGTACCCCATGGAGAATGCGCTAGAGCCTTGACAACAACCATAGCTAGAATCGCAATGATGATAATCATGATTCCAAAGATAGCTAGCATTGCTAGTCTTCCTACCGTATTGCCCATTTCTTCTTTTATCATTTCTCCTAGTGAGCGACCGTTACGGCGAGACGAAATAAAAAGCACGACAAAATCATGCACAGATCCAGCTAAGCAGCCCCCAACAAGAATCCATATCATTGAGGGAAGATAGCCCATTTGCGCGGCAAGAATAGGACCTACAAGGGGACCAGCACCGGCAATTGCAGCAAAATGATGTCCGAAACAAACGGCTTTGTGCGTTGGGACGAAGTTTTGCCCGTCATTATGAATGACTGCGGGAGTAGCTCTTTTGCTATCAAGTCCTAACACGGTATAGGCTACGAATTTACTATAGAATCTATAAGCGATGGCATAGATACAAACTGCCGCAACAACTAAATAAAGTGCTGAAATCTTTTCGCCCGTGTGCAGTGCTAAAACGCAAAAGCAAACAGCACCAACAATGGCTATTACTAACCAAATTAATATATTGAATGATCTCATATTTTTCCTTACATATTCTTTTAGAAGAGCTTGATTAAAAGCAAGTTTATGAGCTTTATTTCTTTTCTAAATACAGCAAGCCTTACTAGTCAATAATATAAAAAAAAATGAATCTTTATACAAAAATATTCTATTTTGTAACAAAAAACAATAAGGTGTTTAAAATTGTATCACTTTGATGTTTTGCAAAAGAAATACATTTCAAGTATTCAAAGCATAGATAACAAATATGTACTCTAAGGTTGCAATACAAAACAAGTTGCCAACACAAAGCTTATGAAAGTTTTGCAATGATTTTTAGGAGTTTTTTTGGAGTAAGCGCGTAACTATCATAAGATTTTAATGCCTTTTGACTAGCTATTGCATGCGCGAGACTTGCTTGCATGGCTGATTGCAAACTAGAATAACCCTGCGCAAGAAGACTTACAATCATTCCGCTTAAAATATCTCCACTTCCTCCTTTTGCTAAATTCGCTCTGCCTTGCGTGTTAATATAGATTCTATTTTGATGCGCTATAAGTGTATTCGCACCCTTTAATAAAAAGACTACATTAGGAAAAGCTTGCGTTAAACACTGTGCAATATAAGGCATATTTCTTAATACAGAATCTATTGAATTGTATTGATGAAGACTTTTTAAACAGCTATTTTGCATAAATGCTAATAATTCTTTTGGATGAGGTGTAAGAACGGCATGTTCTAAAAATGGTAAGAGGTTAATTAACTCCTTGCGATAAAGAATGTCTGCATCAAAAACAAAAGGAGTGGCGATTCTCTTCTTGGGATTCTGTTCTAACTGCAGAGAATCCTGCCTAGCTGTCTTTGGATAAGAGAGATTACAAAGTCCATACAGCCACGCAAAAAGCTTACTATATTGCGCTTCATCATAGCCCAATCCCATACCGATACCGAAAGCCTGTTGTGTAGCTTGTTGATTGCAGATTGTTGGCAAAGTGTTTGTATAAATGATTTCACAATCCTTTTGTAGAGATTCTGTATGATAAATGAAATCTTGAGAAATACATACTTTTCCTACTCCAAAATGCAAAGCCGCTTTCGCGCTCAATAATGAAGCACCAAACATTTCTCCAGCGAGAATATAGCCTGTGCCGTAAGTTCCTTTGTTGCTATTTTGTCTAGTCCTTAGCGGCAATTTCATATCGCTTTTTTCTAAGAGCATAAAAGTCGTCTTCTCTTGGCTGTCATCAGATTCAATAGAATTGCAATAACTTTTTTGATGAATGCCTAATGGTAGAATCTTTATTTTTCCTACAACATCTTTGATTCTAGAATCCAATAAAGCCAAATTGGCAACGCCCATACATAACGTGTAATCAACATCCCCTATAATATCCTCTATATCCGCATTGTGCCCCAAGATATTAGGCAATCCACTTGGTACATCACAAGCAATTTTTAAAGCACGTGAATCTCTAAAGCATTGTTGTAATTGTTTGTAATAAGCATGCTGCTGTAAAGAGCGCGTTGTATTATCAAATCCACTGCCAAAAATGCAATCAAGCAATATATCGTTTGGTTGCAGCTTAAGGAGTTGCGACATGATTGTGTTGTGATTGTCTTGTGTTGCATCATTTAATTCACCTTGCAAAAAAGCAAACGTTGTTATATTAAATAGAGGATTTGTGTGTGTAGTAGCATTGAGACGTCGCAGAGTATCATATTGCGCTTTGCAGAGAGCAGTTTTTGGATTATCTAGCATAATAATAGTAATTTGCGACTCTAAATGCAAAGCCGTAAGAATCCTCGCGGCAACCAAGCCATCTGCTCCATTATTTCCTCCTCCGCATAAAAAAACCACTTGAGATTTTCTGTTTTTCTGCTTCTTGATTTGTTTGGCAATAAAGCGAGCAAAATTATTCCCTGCGTTTTCCATGAGTATATATTCATTCAAGGCAAAGTCCTTGCAACTCTGCTGATCTAATGTTTGTTTATGAATTACAATTGACTGCATAACATTCCTTTGGTTTTAGTGTAATAAACACATCTTAAGTAAATTCTATCTATAATACCCCCTCCTCTCACAACCCAATTATAAAGGATAATTATGAGATTTACATGCGAAGTATTATCATGTAAAGACTTCATTAAAGAACAAAACATTGCAAGCTACAAT
>NZ_NXLW01000023.1 GCF_003364265.1 Helicobacter aurati | reverse complement strand
AAAAGAATTCCCCTTAGTCTCGGGGGCTCGGAAAGTGTTAAAAAAAAAAAAAAAAAAAAAAAAAAAAAAAAAAAAAAAAAAAAAAAAAAAAAAAAAAAAAAAAAAAAAAAAAAAAAAAAAAAATACGAAAAGTAACATTTTATACGTTAATAATATTTCAAGATGTCTTGATAGATAGTTCCTCCGATTTGTTTTGCATTAAATGCAACAAAATGGTTATTGGCAAATGTTTTTTTATTATATGTTAGAGGTTTTTTCTCTTGAAAGTCGAGGATAATACCGCCCGATTCACGCAAAATAATATCGCTCGCTGCTGTATCCCATTCTTTAGTGCCATTAAAACGAGGATATATTTCTGCTTTACCACTAGCAAGTGCGCAAATTTTTAATGATGATCCCAAATGAATAACCTCTAGGTTATATTTCTCAATAAAGACGTTTGTTGCTTTAGAATCATGGAATCTTGAACTACAAGCAATGATTCGAGAATTCTGTGAGAGATTGTTAGAGCCGCCATGTAATCGTATGCAAGATTGCTCCAAAAGAGCTATCTGCAATCCTTGTGATTCTGTATTATTTCGTATATCCGACGTCTCTACATAGAAGCTTCCATAACCTTGCTCGGCAAAATACAATTCATCAAGACAAGGCGCATAAACAACGCCCAATACAACATCACTTTTATGCACTAAAGCAATGTTGATTGTCCATTCGCCAATGCCAGCTATAAATTCTTTTGTCCCATCAAGAGGGTCAATCAGCCAATAATATTCTAAATCTTTACGTTTTGCATATTCAAGAATCGCCTCTTCAGAGCAAATTTCGTAACTATACAATGTTGCAAGTTTTTCCATAATATACGCATTGGATTCTCTATCTGCTTGTGTAATAGGCGTACTATCTTCTTTTAATAGAAGATCAATTTTACAACTATGATTGTGGCATTTTTGATAAATATTTAGTGCTATTTCTCCAGCTTTTATTGCAATGGAAATTACATCATATAAAATAGTAGATAGCATAAAATGATCCTTTGATAGATGATAAATTACAAATTATTCGTAACTTTATTAATTTTATATTGAGAATCGCAAATTATTTGAATCATAGTACGAAATGCTAGTATCTTGGGTTTTTAAATCTTATATTTATTGTTGCGATTTTGTCGTCCTTATATGGAGTTTTTTGATGCCCAAAGTATCAAAACGTCTCAACTTCTAAAAGTGTAATTCAAGGAAGCTATTGTTATGCTATAATGCTGAGATTACAGGAGTTTTAATGGTTTCTTTGATAAATGCTATGGCTATTATTCTATTAAATTTATTATCTCCTTTTATTCCCACTTCTCTATAACCCTTTCTCTTTTTAATATTTATTATTTTATATTCTAGGAGAATCTTATGAAAAAAATAGCAATCAATACAAATATGGCTTGGTGTTTGGTGATTTTTGGTGGCATTGTGGAATGCTTTTGGGTTAGTGGGCTGAAACATGCTGATAATTTTGCACTCTATGCGCTCACTGGGATTGGGATTATCATCTCCTTTTGTTGCGCAATTTTAGCGATGAAAAAAATTGAAGTAGGTGTATGTTATGCGGTATTTGTAGGCATTGGCACAGCAGGCGTTGTTTTAGCTGAAATGTTTGTCTTTGGTGAGAAGTTTTCATTACTTAAAATTAGCTTTATTATCTTATTGCTCATTGGCGTGATTGGTCTGAAATTTGTAAGTAAAGCAAATGATAATGCGCCAAACACTCTTGCAAAAGATTTAGGACTTGATGAAATCGCTAAGGAGGCGCCATGAGCTGGGTATTTTTGATTTTAGCAGGTTGTGCAGAGATTCTAGGAATTATTGCTATGAAGCAGCTCCTAACCACAGGCAAAAAGATTTTTATTTTAGCCTTAGCTCTTATTTTTATGCTAAGTTTTGGTTTACTCTCTTTAGCGATGCAAGAAATCTCTATGGCAACAGCCTATGCAATATGGACAGGAATCGGTGCTGGGGGTGGAGTGATAGTTGGAATTGTGTTTTTTAAAGAGGACAAAAGCTTTTTAAAACTTTTCTTTTTATTGCTTATTATTCTCTCAAGCATTGGCTTAAAGGCGCTCTCTTGATTCTTAAATGAAAACCCCCTAAAGTATTGGCGCGCATAAGTGTGATGATTGTGAGGGCGATGATTCTATTGAGGGGTAGAACGTATTATCGCAAGGATTGAGAGCGCAAATAGCATCAGTGCTGCAATCAAAAATAAATTTACTATTCCAAAAGAACGTACGAGAGGTTGTGAAAGTAAGGGAGAGACAAACTGCCCAAAATAAGTAACCGAGCTTAAAAGCCCCATAACCTTACCGCGATGATTCCATGGAGTATGCGCAAGCAAGCACGAAGAGTTATTCACTATCACGCTCCCGCCGCCACAGCCCAGAATAAAAAGCCCAAGAAAAACCGAATAAAAATTGTGCCAATAAAAAATACATAAAAACCCACAACCCATACAGGCAAACCCTAGAACATAAATCATTTTCACACTAAGCAATCGATGGAGCTTTGGATACATCATAGAGGATATTCCATACGCAAGCGCAGAAGAAGAAACACAAAGTCCAGTGATCAATTCGCTTTTGCCAAGATTATGTGTAAGAAAATGCGGAATCTGTGTGGGCGAAACAAAATAAGCCACCATTACTGCAAAGGCAAAAAAATAAATAGGGATAAAGGGGAGAACACAAAGCGGCTCGGTTGGAGTGCTTTGTGTTACGTTTACCTTTTTGCTTGTACGAGGCTCAAAGAGCGTGAACATAGCAAGCACAGCTAAGGCTATTCCCGCACCATAAACATAAAAAGGATAATGCCAATCAAACATTGCCAAAAACCCGCCAATACACATAAACAATGCACTCCCACAAGCAGTTGCAAAGCCCTGCAACCCAAGTGCCTTTTGCCTCTCATCACCCACATAATAATCTGATACAAGCGTGCTTGCGGCTGTCATTACAAAAGCAGTTGCCAAACCAAAAAACACACGCGTCAATAAAATCCAATAAATGTTATCCCACACAACAGCCAAAACGCCACTAATACTCCATAGAAACATTGCGGGAATGAGGAATTTCACCTTTCCAAATTTATCAAGTAGCATGCCGCTAATAGGAGAAACCAGCATTACGCACAATGCAGGCAAAGTAAGAATGAGCTTCGATAAAATATCAATATGTGCAATATGGGCAAAATGCTTCTCAATATCGGGTAGAGAAGCCGCAACAACAGTACCACCTAGCACCGTCATCGATGTGCTTGAAAAAAGAGCGAACATAAAAAGCGGGCGATGCGTCCATTTGTGCAATCTCTTTGAAAGTATCTCGCTCTTTGAAAGTATCTCATCTTTCATAATCACTCCTTTATGCTATATTTAAGAATCTAAAATAATTATATTTTAAAGTGTAAATGAAAATAGAATGAATATTTAGAAAATTAAGAAGTTACGTAAAATCCATAAATCAATTTCATGGATTTTCTTGAGAACTTTTCTCGATTATTTGTATCTCTCTAAATCACAGCTAGACAAATAAAAGCCCATTCACTTGCGCAACAATAACCCAATAATGAGGCTTAAAAAAAGACACAAAGCCCCCAAAACCCAGAGACTTATAAAGGTAGCCTGCTTGTAAAAAGAAAGTGCATGATGGTAAAGCCGATCTTCAAGAGAGCTTAGATTTCCACTTGATACAATGGAAATAAAGGAATGAATGAAATCTATATCATACCCCACAAAATGAGCAAAAGCATAGAGATTTAGAAATGCCACACAAAGCGCGGCATAAAGCGCAACACCTATGGCTTCAGAGCCCAAGCGAAACGAGTTAAGCACCCCTGCTGCAAGCCCAGCTTTGGAGGATTCTACCTTGCTAAGCGCAAGCCCATCAATCGCCCCTGCGTGCAAGCCCATACCACAGCCGATAATGAAAAGCACAAATGCAATCATGCCCATTTGTATCCAACCACTCAAAAAATAAAGAATGAACAAAAGCAAAAAGATTCCCAAGCTCATCACTAAAGATATAGCAAGGGCAAATTTCTTAGAATCCATGCCTTTATTTATAAGTCTTGCCGCTACAAGAGGACAAAACAACATAGGAGTAGTCAAGGCAAGCATAAAAGCCCCCGTTTGAAAGGCAGAAAATCCAAAAATAGCCGAAAGAAAGCTTGGGAAATAAGTTAGCAAAACAACAAAACTAAAGCCAGCAACCACAGTTACAAGGCTAAAACCTAAAAATGCAGTGTTTTTCAGGACAGCAACATCTAAAAAAGGTTGAGGAATAGCATTATCTTGGCAATTAGCATATTTAATAGAAAGTCTCTTTTGTTGCAAGACAAAACAACAAAATAAGCAAAGACACAAAGTCGTAATACTAAGAGTTTTGGGCTCTTTGAGGGCATGCAGATTCATAATAAGCTGCATCAAACTTAACATAAAAGCAACAAAAAGCAAAGCACCTTTGCTATCAAAAGAACGGGAGATTCTCTGTTTGTGTGTGGGGATAGAAGAATGAGGCTTTGTAAAAGAAGATATACCTAGCTTATTCTTAGAATACGTATAGAATCCTTTAGCAGCAAAGCAAAGAACTAGAGCCAAAATAAAAGAATGAAAGAGAAAAATAGCGCGCCACGAGATAAAATCAATCAAGATTCCACTGATTGTTGGACCAAAGGTAATGCCAAGCCCAGCCGTTGTGCCAAATAGCGCAAATGCTCTAGCGCGACTTTCTGCCTCAAAGCTTTGTCTCAAAAGGGCACTGCCGCATGCAAACACGCTCGCCCCGCCAACGCCCGCACATGCGCGAGCAATATCGAGCCACAAAAGGGCGGGCGCAAAACTAGAAAGCAAGGAGCCCACAAGATAGAGAGCCACACCTGCAACAAAGCAAGCTCTTACGTCAAACCTATCGCTTAACGCTCCCCAAATCAGCGTAAAACACGCAAAACAGAGATTAAACGCATTCACAACCCACGCTAACAAGGCAGAATCTGCCCCGAGATTTTCGGCGATATGGGGCAAGGCAATGGCAGTGCCAGAAATCGAGCTTGGCACAACAAAAACAGCAGGCAGAAGGACAAGCAAAAGAGGCTTAGAAGACATGTAGACATTCCTTTTGAGAGTTGATTATATAATGTAATATATTATATTATAACTAAGCAAAATGAAATATAACACAATTTGACTATAATATCAAGTAGCAAGTGTGAAATATTCGTTGACAAGAGAAAAGGAGTAGAATGCAAATCCCTTCACGTTTTAGCGTTGCAATCCATATTTGCCTTTGTTTGGCATTTTTTGATGAGGAACTAGAAATAAAATGCAATAAAAAACATTGTAAAAAGATGACAAGTGAGGCTTTAGCAGATTCTGTGGGGGCAAATAGCGTGATTGTACGTAATATTCTTATCCAACTCAAAGTAGCGGGAATCGTGAATATAGCACGAGGCAGCGGCGGGAGCAAGCTTGCAAGGGACCCAAGAAATATTAGTTTGCTTGATATTTTTCATGCCGTGCAATCGGTAAATGAGAATCAGCTTTTTCGATTCCATACTAATCCAAACGAGCTTTGCCCTTTGGGCAAAAATATCCATTCCTTGCTAGAGCCACATTTTAAAGAGGCGCAAAAAGCCTTAGAAGGCTATCTTGAAAGCATCACATTGATTGACATACTCAATAATTTACAAATAGATTAGAGTTTCTCTGATAGTTCTCGCACAGGAATGCGGATAATCGTTTTTAGCTTTTCTGGAATAGTATTATTAGGATTACTCAAATAAATCTCATGATGAGCCCTTATTAAGCCATCTTTCTTTGTGCCAATATCGTTATGAAGCGAAGCTTGAATGATAAAATCCTCGATTTGTTCAATGCTTTTTGGCTCATTATCATAAGAACCGACATGCAACATCTGAACACATAACCCTTCCTCAAATGCAATAAATGATGCCCGCTCACAATCTAAATTCTTTTTGCGCAAAACTTCATTACATGCCCATTCAAAAATATCTTTGGTAACAAAATCTGGCTGGGCAATCATTGCCTGCCATATAAAATTGTCTTTGATTTTTATATCTCCTTCGTTCCACCATAGCGATTCCAAAGGAGGCACGACATAATCAAAATAGCCTTGAATATTTTTACCTTTATCCATTTTTATTGCATAAGAAAGGGCATAGAGAATCTTCAAAGCCTCTTGATATTCCCTATCATTTGGGTTGCCCTTTCCATATATGGAAATAAAGGACATCTTGGGCACAAAAATGCGCGCTGGAGTTTGCTTTGGTGCATATAAATCTTTAAAAACCTTTTTAAAATCAAACTTTTGCATATTGTCTCATTTCGTAGTGTTTTGTCATTTTTTTGCTTTCTTGGGCTTAGGAATGGGTAAAGTTGGAGCAAGGACAAGAACGACTTCTTTTAGCAAGCTAGGCGAATCTACATCGAGGATATAATATTCTTTTGCACCAGAATAGGGGAATCCCTTAGTGGCAGATTCTAAGATAGGCTTAAGAATTTCATGCTGCTTGACATAGAGAATCTCATCGCAAAGTAGAAAAATCGGCTTAGGCACAGGGCTAGAAGAATCGAGCACATAGATACAATACTCACCAAACATTTTCTTCGCACTGAAACGATACTGTTCGCCTTGCAACGCATTATAAAGCATCTCGAGCACGAAGTCTTTGAAATTTTCACTCGTTGCCATTGCCTATCCCTGTCTCTTGATAATAATATACTAACACAAAACGCATGAAAATCACTTCATATATTCATTTATTGCTCCCTTGCTTTCAAGTGTTTGATACTTTCATCGCTTAATCAATCATGTCTCAAGTCTTGCATAGCAAGGCTGAAGAATCTCATCAGGTCAATAGAGATGCTTCACATGCCTTTAACATGACAAACCTTGTCATTCTGAGTTTTCGCAAGAAAACGAAGAATCTCAGAATATAGAATCTCTTAAAGATTCAAAACAGAGATGCTTCGCCTGTGGCTCAACATGATAAGGGAGGAGCAATATGACAAATAAAAGCAAAGCAACAAATGGATATTCTTAAATACTATTTGGTTGTTTTAGATTCTACCGTGCTGTCACAGCATAGATAATGCTTTTGATAAATAGTTCCTTTTCTAGGAGCTTTGTGTCATTTTCATTTAATTTTCATAAATTCTTGCCACATATTTATTGTGTATGTGGTTTTATTTCATTAAGAATTTTATTTCCTATTTGATAATTAATATTCAAGCTAGCAAGGTTTAGCGCATATCAAAGAAACATACGGCTCTATCAATCAAAAATCATTGACTTATAGACAAATGAATCTTATTTTTGTATTTCTTGTTTATTATTCTTGCCCCATTCACACATACAATCCAAAATAGGAATCAAAGTCTTCCCTTTTTGAGAAAGGCTATATTCTACCTTTGGTGGAATCTGCGGGTATTCTTTACGTTCAATTAAGCCATCATTCTCAAGCTCTTTTAGCGCATTGGTCAAGGTTTTAAATGAGATTCCATTCAAATAACGTTTCATTTCATTATACCTTACGACATCAAAACGAAAAAGGCAATACAGAATACTCATCTTATATTTCCCAGCAATCAGCGAAAGCGTATAGGCAAAGGGCGAATCTGATAAGCATAAATCATGCGAAAGCTGTGTAGGGCAGGTGTTTTGCATTTCTAGCTCCTCTTTTTATTTCCTAAATTTTAAGAAATTATACTCTCTTTTTGGTAAGTATCACACTTTAATTTCCGTATTGTATTTTTTAAGAGTTTGACTTATAATTTTCATCAAGAATTCTTGTATAAGATTCTTAAATTAATTCTTAAGGAATGAGAATGCGAACAATTCTGCTGCTAAATGGCGGCAAGGCTTTTTATGAATCAGGTGGCAAACTTAGCGAAACCTTGCAAGAAATAGCAAAAGAGACTTTAGAATCTTTAGGTTTTAATGTGCTGGAAACACACATTGATAAAGGTTACAATGAAGCACAAGAAATACAAAAGATTCTAAGCTCTGATGTTTTAATATGGCAGTTTCCAGGCTGGTGGATGGGCGAACCTTGGATTGTTAAAGAATATATTGATAAAGTCTTTATGGCAGGAGTCAGGACAGGTAAATTTCTAACAGGAGATGGACGTCATAGAGACAGCCCAAGCAAAAACTATGGCAAGGGTGGCTTATTAAAGAGCAAAAAATATCTCTTTAGCACGACTTGGAATGCCCCGCTAGAGGCATTTGAAGATAAAAATGAGTTTTTTGGCGGTATTGGCATAGACGGAGTGAATTTGCATTTACACAAGGTATGCGAGTTTGTAGGAATGTCTGCTCTACCTAGCTTTACTTGCTATGATGTGGTAAAGAATCCTAAAGTAGAGCAATATATTGCGGATTATAAGACACATTTGCGCAAAGTATTAGGATAAGCCTTTGATTTATAAATGTTCTTTTACTCACATAGAGGCTTTTCTAAAATCCAAAGTTTTTGCTATTTCATTACATCAAATGGATTCCTAAACTCGAGTTCTCTGTGTAAGTGATTGCTTTCTTGCGGAAATTCGAAATGACATGTAAACTTTAAGTAAATCATTATGAAATCAATAATCATCTTACCTTTGGAAACATTGCCACAGAGTTCGTTTGCTTATTTTGTCTAAATAATAGGCTTTAAAAAATTTTTCATAAATTAAATAATCTGCTATTCAATTTACTCAATTTCATTAGAATAAATGCCCTTAACAAATATTTATAAATTAATCATAATAATTAAGGATTAGATAATGAAAACATTTTTTCTTTTTATTAAGCTTTATTGTCTTTTTGCGCTGGTTTTTTGTGGTATTAGCTTTAGCCGTGAATATAATCTGTATAAAGATTCTCATATTGGTTTTTCTGCTGGAAAATTTGGTTTGCTACGAGTGCAAGGCGAGTTTAAGAGAGCTAGCGGGTCTCTGCAGTTGGAAGGCGAAATAATCAAGTCTTTACAGGGTGAGGTTGTAATCGCCTCTATTTTTACTGGAGATATGAAACGCGATGCGCATCTTTTAGAAAAAGATTTTTTTGATGAGGAACATTTCAAGACGGGCTATTTTATTATGAAAAGCTATGAACCACAAAAGCATACTGATGATGGTGTTGTCGGTAAGGTTATCGGGGATTTAAGCCTGCATGGCAAAAAACGTGAAGTTGTATTAGATAGTGTTTTACAAGTCGATAGCAGCAAGCCCAAGCTTATACTTAAAGGTAAAATAAATATTAAAGATTTTGGTATCAAAGGCTCAATGATGAATAACAATAAGGTTTCTATCAATATACAAACAATATGGGAATAGTAACATCGTTTTGAAGGAATGAACTGCAAGTTAATATTTTGGTGTGTATTATCAAATTTACTTTGTTTTACATAAGGATGTTTACTCCTCCATTTATGGGACTACTTTATATAAACTCTCTCCATAAACCCTCTTTATTTAAAATTTGTGTTCTTATATTATTGAGATTCTACAATCTTAATCTCTGTTTTGGTGAGATTGTA
>NZ_NXLW01000022.1 GCF_003364265.1 Helicobacter aurati | reverse complement strand
TGCCCTTGCTGCTTCTATGGCTGCATTTAATGCTAAGAGATTGGTTTGGTCTGCAATGTCTCTAATGATTCCAATTACATTTTTAATGTCTTCACTTTGTGCAATAACCTCGCCGCTCTTAATGCTCACACTGTTCATAGAGCTAGCAATATCATCAATCTTAGATGCAGTTTGCCCTAGTGTAATAGCTTGCTGCGTGCAGCTCTCTTGTAATTTATTCATAGATACATTTAACGAATCGCTTTGCGTATACAGAACATTGGCAAGATTTTGTGACGTTTGCAACATGCCTACGACACTATCAATAAACATATTGACACTTTCTTCCATACCGATAGGGTTTTCAATCCGATTTCGAAAATTACCCCGATTTGCTTCTTTAAAAACCTCAAGAATGCGCGATAAATCTGGAGTAATTTGCTTACAAAGACTAGCACTCATCTCATTAATAGAACCACATAAAGAAATCATATTTGGATTACTAGATTGAACAACGATTTGCTTGCCAAATTTACCCTGCTTTGCTTCTTGTATCACCTCGTTAAAGTTTTTTTGTAAAAGTTTTTCTTGTTCTTGCAAATAGGTGATTAGCTCCGTATTCTTATTGATTTTATCAGACATATCGCCTAATTCATCATTCCTTTGTATAACATCTGGCTTATACTTTGGAATCTTATAAGTAAGATATTCAAAAAATTGATGCAAATTTTTATCTAATATCTTTAAAGGATTTAAAAGAAACTTAACTAATATATTTGTCATTAAGGCAAATACAACAATTCCTATCAATAGTCGTAATAGCGCATGTAACGCTATTTGTTTCAATTCATCTCTATAATCAGATTGTGAAGTAGTAATGCAAGTAAACCAACCAATGCTTGCTTTACCGCAAACCGCAAACCGCAATTCACCATCAAAGTGCGAGAAATATTCAAAAGGACTATCCCCATACTTTTGTATTCCTTCTTTCAAGCTTGTAACATAAGGTCTGCCTGATTCTTCCATGATAAATTTGCCACTAGGCGTTACATAGAATAAATCTTCAAAAAGCAATATGCGACTAGTATCAGAGCCTTTTAATCCTCGTATATCTTCAGAAAATTGTCGTAAATATAAATCTCCTATTATTTCAGCAACAATTACCCCATTTTTACGAATAGGCGCAAAAAAAGTAATTGCTAAATCACCAGTTACAAAGTCTATATAGGGCTTTGAAATGCCTTGTCTACCCGATGCAATTGCATTACGAAACCATTCCCTTTTGTTGACGTCGAAATTGGCACCGTCTTGACCTACAACAATCTTAGGATAACTATAATTTTCGTCTTTTCTACTCATAATAGCTTGACCGTCACTTACATAAGCAATATAAAAGGCATCAAACCCGGACATACGGGCTGTTTTAGCCAAGAAATCATAGATATTCTCCCTCTCTAAAAACTGCGGATTCTGTTCAAGAGTAAGTGCTGATTCTGTGATTTCATTTTGCTTCTCGCCGATATAGCTATTAATATGTAATAAAGTTATGTCAAGCAAGGCTTTTTTATTTTGGTTAGAGTGCTTTATAAAATTTGCTTGCGCGCTAAACCAATTAAACACACTGAAGATAACAGATAAAACGCTAAATACTAGCACTACGCCTATCTGTAGCTTTCGGACGATGCTCATTTTCATAATAATCCTTTAAAATAAGTTGATAATTTATTGTTATTTTCATTAATAACATATACAAAAAAAACAAAGATGAATTTTCATAATTATTAATAAAAGATTCTTGATAAAATGATACTTTTTTACCAATTTTGGTAAAAAATTTCTATTATTACTTAATAATGAGCAAGTGGTTTATTTATTAATGTAAGGAGATTAGAGTGAGATTACATAAGGATTGCCATCAATAATCATTTGTGCAATTTTTCCATAAACTTCCATTGCATGATAAGGACTTAATGGATTATCAATGCGATAGGCAGATTCTAAATCAACTATCATGAAATCCGCATCATAGCCTTCAGCTATTTTGCCTTTTTGTAGTCCTAATAATTTAGCCGCATTGCAACTAAGAATCTGTATCAAATATTCCATAGAAATTAACTTACTCTTAACCAAAGACGTATAAGCGAGACTAAAAAAATATTCCAATCCATCGACGCTTGCATCGGCAGATTCAAACACTCTTTGCTTGCAATGTGCAGAAATCTCACTCTGCATACTTGTAAGCAACGCAACTTTGCCATCTTGTAGTCGCTTAATTAGCTTTACTTTTTTACTACGCGTAAGTAACGGGGGAAAAATCTTATATCTTGTATCATAATCTTTAATATCCCTCTCGCTAAAAATCAAATGTGGCAATCCTACTTGTGCATGTAAATATTTCTCATGACAAACCATATCAATACAAGAAGCAATATTCATAGACATAAAGATCACTTGAATCTGTAAAAACTTTGCCATTTCTTTGATTTTAGCCACTTCTTTAAGCTGCCCGATAGGCGTTATCATAGGCAGCCCTAAATCACGCGCAAAAGTACTCTCATAGGCTACTCCTTGCTCAATTTTCTCATCAAATGCTAACACACAAAGAGGTATCTGTAACATTTTTGCATATTGCATAGTTTGATATAAATAATTTGAGCTGATTGAGGAATAGCTAAAAATTGCCCTAGCGTTATCATTAAGAGCGTGCAATGTATCAATATTATTTAAAAGGCTATTATCATTTGTTGTAATCAGATTAGCTATGAGAGGAAAAATATGTATGGCTTCATTATTATCCATGCTTTGAATAAGTGCATTCATTGCCTCATTGTCAATGCTAGGCTGCGTATAGGGATTAAGGAAAATAGTTGAAACGCCTCCTAGAAGTGCTTTCTTTGCAAGACTTTTTATTGTTTTGGCATTAAGATTCTTATCCAAAGGAAAAAGATTCACATCAATACACGAAGGAAGAATACTCAATCCACGACAATCAATTATCTCAACGTTATTTTGATTATACGATGCCCTAAGATGAGTGTCTTTACAAAGGGATTCGAACGTTTTTTGTGATGGCTGCTGATTCTTTGTGTCTATTGCGATAATCTTACCCGAATCTATCCAAAGTGTTGCTTCTTTATAATTGCCTGTATCTTGACAAAAAACCTTACCATTTTGGAACACTCTCATAAATTACCTCTTTTGTATAGTTTTTCAAATATTATATAATGGGAATCTAAAACATACTAAATAAGATTATTGGAATTTGGATTCTAACTTTTTGCTATTAAAAACATTGTGATAGAATGTTGCTCTTAAATCCCGATAAGGCTATTTATGCAGCAGTACTCAAAAGAGCCACAGACAAACACCTCTGCCAAGCAATCTCCGCAATCAAAAAATCTCACAGACAAAATGCAAGAAGAATGCGCCATTGTTGGAATATTTAATTGCGACAATGCTTCTCTTACCTCGTATTACACGCTCTTTGCAATGCAGCATAGAGGACAAGAAGCAAGCGGCATTAGTGCAAGCAATAACAATAAAATCACAACTATCAAGGGACAAGGACTCGTTACAAAGGTTTTTTCTAAAAAAAAGCTCAAAAAACTCAAGGGCAAGAATGCCATAGGGCATAATCGTTATGCAACTGCTGGAAAAGATTCTAGTGATGATTCACAGCCTATATTTGCACGTTATGATTTAGGCGAAATCGCCGTCGTACATAATGGCAATCTAACAAATGCTCATACGATAAGACAAACACTTATAGCAGAGGGATCGATATTTCAAAGTAACCTCGATACAGAGGTCATCATTCATTTAATCGCAAGAAATAAGAAAGAATTGCTTACGACACGTATTATGCAGGTTATGCACGAAATTGAAGGAGCGTTTTGCCTCATTATTCTTAGTCGATCTAAAATGTTTGTTATGCGCGATAAATTTGGATTACGTCCTTTGAGCTTGGGTGAAATCACTAACAGCAATGGTTCGATAGGTTATATAGTGGCAAGTGAAACTTGCGCATTTGACTTAATTGGAGCGCGTTATATTCGAGATGTTGATGCGGGAGAACTGATAATATTTGAGCAAAACGATACAAAGGAACCCAAAATTATCTCTATTAAGATTTTTCAAGACAACCATAGACCATGCGTTTTTGAATATATTTATTTCGCGCGTCCAGATAGTATTGTTTTTGAAAAAAGTGTTTATGGAGTGAGAAAGAATCTTGGCAAACAACTAGCTATCGAGCATAAACTTGAAGCTGATGTGGTTTTGCCAGTACCAGATAGTGGGTTAGCCGCGGCTATTGGTTATAGCCAACAAAGCAAGATTCCTTTGGAATTAGGATTGGTTCGTAACCACTATGTAGGGAGAACGTTTATTGAACCAACACAAAAACTGCGAGAGTTGAAAGTGCGTTTAAAACTCAACCCTATTAAAGAAATAATTGCCAACAAACGGGTAATTGTTATTGATGATTCCTTAGTCAGAGGAACGACAAGCAAAGCGATTGTAGAATTATTACGTAAGGCTGGTGCTAAAGAAATATTACTGCTAATCTCTGCTCCGCCTACAATTTCTCCATGCTTTTATGGTGTGGACACACCAAATAAAAAAGAGTTAATTTGCGCAAACAAAAGCATTCAAGAAGTGCAAGATTTCATTCAGGCTGATTACTTAGGCTTCCTCTCCCTTAAGGGTTTGGAATTGGCAGTTAGCAAAGATTCCTATCATTATTGCCAAGCCTGCTTTGATGGCAAATATTTACATGATATAGATAACAATACCCTATAAGGATTCCATAGTGAAAATTGTATTAACAGTTGGAAGATATTTTAAACAACGGTTTGGACAAAAAGTACGCAAGATTCCAATCTCATTGAGCGGATTCACTTGCCCAAATATTGACGGAACTGTCGCTAAAGGTGGATGTATTTATTGCAAAAACGAAAGCTTCTCTCCGTCACTCTCCATGAAAAAGAAAAATGGGCAAACAGGATCTTCTTTAGAATCTCACAAAACAATATTCGCCGCCAAAGAGACAGAATCCTCATCGCAACACAGCATGCAATGGCATACATCAAAAATTACTATGAATCCTACACTTTCTTACAATCCCCTTCTCTCACATCAACTTAAAGAATTAGAATCACAATTCAACTATCATTCCCAATTCCATAAAAATAAATTTGGTATCTCTAAGTATCTTGTCTATTTCCAAAGCTTTACAAATACCTACGCACCGTTTGACACTCTTAAGGCACTTTACACAAAGGCTTTAAATTTCCCTGACGTTGTAGGTATGAGTATTGGTACAAGGGTTGATTGTGTAGATTCTCAATTGCTCGATTTTCTAGGTGAATTCGTCAAACAAGGCAAAGAAATATGGTTAGAGTATGGAATCCAATCTATCTATGAGGACACTCTGGCTCTTACTAATCGAGGGCATACCATGCAAGGAGTAAAAGAACTTTTTGCAGAAACTAGAGCACGCGGTATCAAAGTGTGTGCACACCTTATTTATGGGCTACCCAATGAAACATTAGATATGATGTTGCATTCTTTGCAAACCATCCTTCAATATGGGGTAGATTCCCTAAAAATTCACCCTCTCTATGTAGTTGAGGGCACGGCTTTAGCGCGTATGTATAAGAAAGGGCAATACACTCCCATCTCATTGGAGGATTACGGTGAGGCGATCATTCGATCTTTAAAAATTATTCCGCCCAATATCATTATGCAAAGAGTAAGTGCTGGGGCGCATGATGAGAGCTTACTTGCTCCAAAGTGGTGTTTTGATAAAAATATACAAATGAGATATTTACGAGAGCAACTCAAACGAGAGGGTATAGAGTATTAATAGGATATAAATTGCCCACTCATCAAAGGCACTCTCAAATATTATTTACCTCCTAAATTAGATTCCAATAGACTAAAATGTACCGCATATTAATCGTTGCCCTACATGAATAATGGGGTAATCAAAAATCCCAAAATCCACAGATAGCACGATAGCAACGATACCGGGCAGAATAAAGCTATGATTGAAAATATACTTACCAATACGTGTAGAACCCGTATCATCCATGTGCACCGCACCTAAGAGCGTAAGATAAGTCGGAAGCACAAACAAAGCCGAAACAGCAGCAAAACTCGCAATTAGGATATAAGACGAATCGGTATTGGTAGCAGAAATACCCAATGCGGTGATAACAACAGGTATAATCGCCTTAGCAATCGCTGCCTGTGAATACAATAGCATGCTTGCGCAAAAAAGCGCGAGAGACAAAAGGAACGGATAATCATTGACTAACTTACCTGCCAAATTACCAATTTCTTCCCTATAGCCTCCCACAAAGGTATTACCAAGCCATGCTACACCCAATACGCAGATACAAGCCGTCATACCTGATTTAAAGGTATTCGTATCTAATAATTTTGTTGTTTCTACTTTACACAGCACAACAATACATGTAGCAATCGCAAGCATAAAACAAATAATTGCTCCATCTCTTGGTAATCGCACGGGGTCAATATAGCTTCTAACGAACTTCGCAAGTGTAACAGCCAAGTCTGTATTATCTTTTGTTAAAGAATCTCTTGCATTAGCAATTAGCTGCGATAGATTGGATTCCAGAGAATCTCTAGTTACAGCAAAATCCTTTTGCAATGAAGAGGGAATCAAGGCAAACTCTTGTGAGATCTTTTCTTTTGTAGATTCTAAATGCTTAATATATTGATTGATTTTCTTAGAATCTTGCGTAAATAGGTCTTTGGATTCTAGGAAATTTTCTTGCACGTTTGAAAGTGCGGAGGATACGACATGTTGCAGTGATTGCGAATGATTATTGTCTATCATAGCCATACTTTTCAATGCCTCTTTTTTAATAGTTTCTAATTGCTCTGACATATCTTTAGGAATAAAGCTATTGACATAATTAAGCATTGGTTTTCGAATAACATCAGAAATAGTTGTTGCATAAAACACTACACAAAACACACCTACCAAAAATATCACAACAGAAAACTTTGCTTGTTTCGGTAGCTGTCTATACGCAATATCAGCATGCTTTACAATTAACCCTTTTTGCAATCTCTCTTGATACACACTATCCTTGCTTAAATCAAGCGGAAAAAATCTGCTAATAATTAATGCGGTGAGCATACAGGCAGAAAAAGTTGTAATAATCCAAATAAGAATAAGTGTTGGATAATTCCAACCAAATTCTTCTAATGCGCCACTCATATACACTACCGCTGCGCTTACAGGGCTAGCTGTAATAGCAATTTGAGAAGCAACCACAGCAATAGAGAGCGGTGCCGAAGGCTTGATGTTTTGTTCTTTGGCTACCTCAATAATAACAGGAATCACAGAAAATGCTGTATGTCCAGTGCCAGCTAGCAATGTAAGAAAATAAGTAACTGTGGGAGCTAAGTAGTTGATATATTTTGGATTTTTACGTAAAATTTTCTCAGCAATTTGTACCATATAATCAAGACCGCCAGCAACCTGCATAGCTGCAATAGCCGCAATAACAGACATAATAATAAGAATAACATCAAACGGAATATCGCCAGGCTGCATACCTAACCCTAAACATAAAATCAGAACACCCAATCCCCCGCGTAACCGATTGCCATGCCACCCAATCGAATCCCTAAAAAATTGCCCCAAATAACGCCACTATCTGTAAGATCAGCATAATGTCCATTTCACCTTCCTTGTCTAATAAATGACGAAATTATAACGTAACCTCCTGTATCCATTATGTATAAGTTATGAAAATTATGTCTTCATTCGCATGGCTTCATCTGTTGTTCTTGGGGCACTTTGCATAGAAAATTGCTATTTCAATGCAAACTCTTTCTGAACAGAATCTTAACTTGAAATAAACCAAGCTTTGCCCAATACTAAAGAAAAACAATATCATTTATTATCAACGCGCATGTGGAGAGAAATAATAAGCTAAGTGCGAATCTTGCAAATTCTAATGAGGAAACTAAGATTTAACTTTATATTATAAAGGTAAGCCTCTTGTACAATGCCCGAAATGTAGCACAAATATAAAGTAAAATCGCCTAAGGTATAAGGCTTGCGATAAAGCTATTAGATTTCTTAGCTATCGCTTATTTATCGAGAAACAATAAATAAAAAATTTAATAAAGGAGTTTATAAAAGAATAATTCATGCTACAAGTTCAATAGTGCGACTCAATACTATAACAAAAATGAAAAAATATTATTAATACATACTACAAAGTAAAGAAACAGCAACATTAAAGAGAATAGTAAAAAACCATATTTAAAATGGTGGCTCGAGGCAGAATCGAACTGCCGACACAAGGATTTTCAGTCCTTTGCTCTACCGACTGAGCTATCGAGCCTTATCCCAACTCACAAAGACTGAAATTATATCGTAAAAAACTTAAAAAGCACTTAAAAACTCCCTTATATTCTTAATGAATAGATTCCTAAACTTGTTATTCAATGTAACAAAGAACTTTAAAGATATTTCTTGCAAATCCAATAAATACTTATTTCAAAAAATAGGAATCTCCAATAAAACAAATAACTACACTAAGCGAATCTATCAATAAAATGACTCTTAATATAAGCCGTTCAAATTAAAACTAAAATTGAACATAACCTTATATTAAATATTAAAAGCGTCAAAACCTTACGATACCCTACTGTAAACTAACAAACAAGAATCAAAAATGATTATTTAATGTATAGGCGATTGGAATCTCAATATAAGTTGTTTCGTTAGGTTTAGGAAAATCTCTTGAAGCTTTTTGCACTGTTTTTATTGCTGCTTTGTTTAATACATCGTGAGGGCAAGCTCTTACAATCTGTATCTTAGAGACTTCACCGTTTGTAGCAATCAAAAACTTTACTAAAACTTCACCTTCAAAGCCTCTTTGCTGCGCAAGATTAGGATATTTATGTCTTTTTTCCACAGCAGACCGTATAGCACGTAAAAACGCATTATCAACTCCATCTGAAAAACGTATAGTCCGAATATTCTGTTGGGCTTGTGCATCTGGATTTGATTGCACGGTAGTAGCAGTTTGTGCTACTGGCACTTCTTTAGTTTCTTGCAATTCATGAATTTGCTCACTAGTTTTTTGTGTTTCCTGCTGTATTTTTTCCATAGCTTGAAATGGAGTAGGCACGGGTTTTGTCGGAGCTTCTATCCTTTCTTTATGTTTTTTATACTTGCGATGTTGTGGTTTATGCTTGGGCTTTTGAATCTGCTCTGCTATAGGATCTGGACTTGGGGGAGCGAAAGCAGACAATTGAATGGTTACAAAATTATCACCCGTTTCTTTTTCATGCACAAAAATGTTTGTATTATAAATACTATAAAGAAAAATGCTAATCCCTCCTAGTGCGGACAACAAAATACCATAGGTGCTAGAATTTTTAATGACGTTGCGTATCAATTCTGAATTTATCATGTTCGTGTCCCTTCTTAGTGAGCTGATCAATGACAAAAACTAAACTATCCAAACTAGAATCCTTATCTCCCTTAAAACTCACCATTCTATCATTAGGAATATTCTGTATGAGACTCGCTAAATTATCCTTGCTGACTTCCTTATCGTCAACGTAAATTTTATTCTGATTATCTATAACGATTAAAAAAGGCTTATCGTCGTTTTTATCTTGTTGAGAACTACTTGCAACGGGAATATCAACTTTTATTTTGCCTTGCGATATAAATGTAGAAATAGACAAAACAAGGGCTAATAATACAAGCATCACATCAATAAAAGGAACAATATTTAATCCGTCTCCTCGTTTAATCTTCATGGTTCTTCCTTATTTCTTAAAATTACTTTTCAATATTTTTTGACTTATAAATTTTATAACGATTAATTTTCTTATCCGCTAAACGTAAAAAAATATTATAGATCATAAGTGTTGGAATAGCCACCAAAAGCCCAAGTGCAGTTGCTTTTAACGCCATAGACAAACCCAATGTAATGCTTTTTACATCAATATTACCACTTCCACCCATTTCATAAAACACCACCATAATGCCGACAACAGTTCCTAAAAGCCCAACATACGGCGCATTGGAATAAATAATATAAAGTAAAGTGAGATTTTTGCTCACATCCTCTTCTAATTCACGTACGTCCTGATAAGAATCCAACTTCACACGGATATAGAATAATAAACGTTCGATACTGAAATAAATAACAAGCAATGCCATAAAGCCCAGAATGCTAAATATCAAAGGATCAAGATAAATCTTTAAAAACTCCATAAAATTTTCCAAAATCAATCTCCTAAAATATAATAAAAAATTATTTGTATTTGCTCTATATCTAATTATATCTAAATAATATTAATTTTTAATTTTAAACTAGCACATTATCCATAGAATCACTAACAATCTTTAACACCATAACCCTATTCCTATCCTAAAAGAAAGGCACAATTCCACGTATATTTTTGCTTCAATCAAATCATTTTGATAAAAAGTCCACCAACAACTTTAAAGATTGCAACTATCGCGTCAATCACAATTAATGCTATAATAACGACTTCGTATTTTGATTCCAAATAAGGAATACCTAATGCTTAACAAAAAGATACTTGTAACAGGCGGTGCTGGCTTCTTAGGCTCGCATTTATGTGAAAAGCTCCTCGAAAGGGGCGATGAGGTGCTTTGTGTAGATAATCTCTTCACAGGCACAAAACAAAACATTGCTCATCTACTTACAAACCCTCGCTTTGAATTTATGCGCCACGATGTAACTTTCCCTCTTTATGTAGAAGTCGATGAGATTTATAATCTCGCCTGCCCAGCTAGTCCTGTGCATTATCAATTTGACCCCGTGCAAACGACTAAAACTTCTGTAATGGGCGCAATCAATATGCTAGGATTAGCCAAAAGGGTAAAGGCGACGATTCTTCAAGCTTCTACCAGCGAAGTCTATGGCGATCCTGAAATCCATCCGCAAATAGAATCCTATAAAGGCAGTGTGAATCCTATTGGCATTCGCGCTTGTTATGATGAGGGAAAGCGATGTGCGGAAACATTATTCTTTGACTATCAAAGACAGCATAACCTCAATATCAAAGTGATGAGAATCTTCAATACCTATGGTCCTCGTATGCACCCAAATGATGGACGAGTGGTGAGTAACTTTATCATTCAGGCACTCAAAGGTGAGGATATTACAATCTATGGTGAAGGCAAACAAACGAGAAGTTTTTGCTATGTCGATGATTTGATTAATGGAATGATAAGGCTTATGGATAGCAGGGACGGATTCTATGGACCCGTGAATATTGGCAATCCCAATGAATTTAGTATGATTGAACTTGCCAACAATGTACTTTCCCTGACGCAATCTCAATCGAAACTTGTTTTTTTGCCTTTACCGCAAGACGACCCGAAGCAGAGACAACCAGACATTACTCTTGCAAAAAAGGAACTCTCATGGCAACCCACAATAGAACTTAAAGAAGGCTTGGAAAAAACAATTGCTTATTTTAAAGGGATTCTAAAATCCACTTCACCTTAAAGAATCTGAAAAATAATTCTGCAACCCTTACGCACCAAAGCCTTTGCTACTCTAAAGCACAAGAAAAAGATATTAGAATCCTCAATAAATTTAATCTTTGGAAATTGGACTTAAAGGAAAATGATGCAAAAAATATTACGCAACATTACACAACATAAAACCTCTTTAGATAAAACGTTTTACTATCTTCTACTAACCAATATTGCCCTTTATCTCTATGCTTCTATTATCAATTTTGACTTACAAATATCGCAGATTTTTAGTATATTTTTTAAAACTCTCACCTTTAATGTGGGCTTCCTTATGCTTATATGGATTGCTTTACACTGCATTCCCAATAAAAAAATAACAAGAATTCTTACTAAACTATTAATAATATTCTATACAATAATAATTCTTATTTAATTATTATTGTTGACACAATTTGGCTCTCTTGTTAATGCCTTATTTATGGATATATTCTTAAGCACAAACCTTAATGAAGTGCAAGAATTTTTGCAATTTTATGCTAATGTGAATCTCTTGCAAATTACCGATACAAAAACTTCATTCCCTGTATTTGTATTAATCCTCTTATTGCTCGGTGCCTTAATTTATAAGCTCAATCTACCAAGATTCACATTTTCAAGCAAGGTTGCTTTCTTATTTGCTGTACTTTGTTTTGCTTTTACAGTAAGAGATTATAAATATAGCAATGCGCTTTATAGAATCATTGTTGCATTCCAAGAGGCAAAGATGCAAGCAATGCGTATAACCGTTGCACATAAACAATTCTTGACAAGTAAAGTAGATTCCATAGCCAAGATGCAGCACATAAGCACACAACAAAATATAGGGGGGCAACCACCATACATTGTAATTATTCTTGGGGAAAGCACACAAAGAGGATATATGAGTCTTTATGGATTCTCATTAGCAACCTCACCAAACCTTCTTGAATTCGCAAAAAGCAAAAATCTCTTTATATTTGACAATATCATCTCACCCGCCACTTCTACAAATGCCTCCTTAGAAAAAGTCCTAACTATAAACAATTATGAGAATAATGCAATTCCTTGGTTTTCTCAATTTAACATAATAGATATTCTAAAGATTGCAGGCTACAATACGACATGGATTAGCAATCAGCCGGGCACAACAGCACACGAAAGTGTCGCTACAAGTATCGCCAAGCAGGCCGATAACGCGTCCTTTGCAAAATATGGAAAATATGATGAATCTATATTGCCACTTTTAGACTCTATAAAACAACAAAATACAAAACAAAAACAAGCTTACATCATACACTTAGTAGGAACTCATTGGTTTTATCAATTTAGATACCCACCAAACAAAGCCCATTTCACAGACAAAGACGTAGAATCTATTCAAGGAGCATACAAGCTTACTCCTGCGCAAAGGGCAAATAAACGTCACTATCTTAATGCGGTACTATATAACGACTTCATTGTAGCGAGCATCATCGAACGTTTCCAAAACGACAATGCGATTATTTTTTATTTAAGTGACCATGGGGAAGAACTCTATGAGACACGAGGTATCGCTGGACACGGAGGGAAATCACATTTTATGGTAGAGATCCCATTTATGATTTACACAACAGATAAACACAAACGAATCATCAAACACAAATTACTTTAATAGAAAATGCCTTGCACAAACCTCAAATGAGCGATGATTTTATTCATTCATTTTTGGGCTTTTTTAATTTACAATATATAGAAGGATTTGAGGATAAGCGCAATATTTTTAGCGAAAACTACAATCAAGAACGAAAGGGCTTTATATAGGCATTGATTATGATAAAGTCATTCAATCATATAAATAAGAACATCAACTATTTGTATAACTTCTAACAATACGTTGTTGAAGTTTACATTAACTCAATCTACAGTAAATTTTTGTATGCTTAGTCTCTAAATAAGTTACAAGGACAATTATGAAAGAAACAATTCTACTTCAAGCAAAATACAACCAACATGCAGACAAAAAAATGAGTGCTTTACTCCAAACTTTAGAATCGGAATTGCTCTATAAAGATTGCGGATTATACTATGGCAGCATCATGCAAACTGCCGCTCATAGTCTTTGCGGTACTATTGGATTATTCTTAGCACAAATCGATAATTACATAGAATATAAGCCAACTGATTTAACGGAGATTCTAAACTCTATGAAGCCAGATTTTACTCTTGCTGAATCGATTGTAAGTGATATTAAACATTTTGTTAGCTTCCAAGAGCGAGTAAATACAAGAATGATTGAGGTGATTAATCATATTGATGATTTTAATAAAATCATTACGTTATCACTTCCAAACATAACATTCCATAAAACTAGAGCGCATTTGATACTTGCGGTACTCAATCATGCTACGCATCACAGAGGACAAATCGCCGGGATATTAGACACGTACAAAATTAACAATGACTTTGCCGGCATGCTTGATATGTAATGCAAGCACAACTTAACGTCAACGTATTGCTACTCATTCAATCATTTAGCCATCTTTTTACAAAAATGATTGAAAACTTACATTCTTAATAAAGAGCTAAGATAGAAAATCAGCAATGTTATTTCTTAACTGCAAAAGTGCTTGAAAACGATGGGAAATTACGTTTTTTTGCTGCGGCAACAAACAAGCAAATGAGCATTTTAATGATTCTAAGAAATATTCGGAAGATTGAATCGGAATCCCATAAGCCATACAATCAGGATTAGAATCATTAGAATCTAACGGCACAGCATATTGCATAAATAAGCCCTTATCGTATTCACTATAAAACATACTATCATAGCCAAATCCATACTCTCCGCATTCTTTAACTGCTACTACACCATCACAAGTACCGTGTGTTACACCCTGTATACATTGAGATAAATCTTGACTTATAGAATCTAATTCCACGATAATATAAGCAATGCAACATTGAAAAAACGCTTGACTTGCAACAAATCCTTTGTGTAATAATGCTCGCTTCAATGCTTCCCTATTCTTAACGTCGTTTGTGCAAGAATCTTGCAATAAACCCTGTTGACACAATGTCGCATATCTCGCAGAATAAATACCCGGTAAACCAGCAAGTACATCCACACATAATCCACTATCATCAGCAAGAATAAGCAATCGTGTTTTATTGGGAAACAACGCGCACAAAGTGTGAAAAGATTCCTTTATCCTATCCAATAATGCATGCGCCTTTATCGTAGCATTGCCCTCAAATGTTAAAGCAGTTTCTAAAGGAGCGAAATCCTTAATACCAATTTCTCTAGGAGTTAGAATATCTCCATGAAATATTTCTTGAATTTCCTGAATCTTATGGGAATTATTAGTTGCTGCCACAAACAAATGATTTTGCATTCTGTGAGAGTGTAGCATATATTCCCTTGAGTGATAAAGCTATTTATATTATTGCTATTTGTATTGGGCTATTAGAATGTCGATACTATGCACAACAGCAGCTACTTGGCAAGTTCCGCACTAAAGCTAATATCTACATTCGCCCATGAAATTCCAGCATGCCCAGCCGCAGCCGCACTTAATGCCTGTAACGCCTTACTAGCATTGCTAAAGTTATTCAAATCAAGCTTGCCTTTTGCAATGAGTTTATTATCTACGATTGTATATTCTAATGGCACAATGCAAGATTCTTTGCCAATAGCTATACGCGCGCTAATAAGCCCTTTTCCATCACCTTCCACGACTTTTACAAATGTTACTTGAATAGTATTTTTGCCAGTTAATGCAGGGAAAAATACTTTGTTCATATTATTGGTTGCTTCTTCGATGTCTGTAATATTACTACTTGTAGGCACAATCACAGCAGTTGCTCCTTGCAATGTCCCTTTGAGTGTTTTTGTATCTTTGCCAAAAGTATATTTAATATTTTTGAAGCTTCCCGCTACATCTGCCATAAAAGGTGTCTTATAGCCCACAAATCCTACTTGCACACTCGCTTGATTGATTGTAGCCGCATGTAAGAAAGTGCTTGTTATCAAACTTAATAAACTACCAACTATAACTGTTTTACCAATATTCTTCATAACTAAATCCTTCTAAATAAAATATTTTTATAATAACAAGCAATAATAAATGCTAAAACATTATTTGGTTAAAATTCCCTATAACAAAATTAAGGAGATTACAACATTGCGAAAAATTCTTATTGCTGGTGGTAAGTTTACTGATATTCCTACTATAAAGGCAGCAAAAAGGCTGGGGTTTTTTGTCATTACAAGCGGAAATAATCCCCATGACTTGGGACATTTATATTCAGATAAAACAATACTTTGTGATTATTCAGATAAAGAGGCAATGCTTGACATTGCAAAACAAGAACAAGTTTATGCGCTGTTTCCTGCGTGTGATGATTTTTCCGCACTTACTTGTAGCTTCATATCAGAGCATTTACATATAGGAAAATTCGATAGCTTTGAAACAGCCAAAACCATACATCATAAAAATTTATGGCGTGAATTTCTACAAAAAAATAATCTTACCACACCCAAAGCACAAGGATTTGCGGACAAAGAATCTGCGCTTTATCATATTCCGCGTATCTTTCAAAATTGTAAGATTATTATCAAGCCTACTGATTTTGCAACAGGCAAAGGAATAAGCTCGGTTACATTATCCAAGAATACAGACATAAGTGAAAATATTCAACAAGCAATGGAATGCTCAAGGAATAAACAGATTATTGTAGAAGAATTTCTGGAAGGAAGTAATCACGGATTTACCGTATTGCTGAAACAACAAAAAGTTATATTTTACTTTTATGACAATGAATTCCACGACTATAATCCATTCGCTGTTTCTGGGACAACAACAAGCGATACCTTTTCAAGCCCGCTTATCCAAGAAATTGTCGAACAAATTGAAGAGATTGCAAGAATTTTACATCTACAAGATGGAATCTTTCATACACAAATTATCCTTACAACCACTCCTAGAGGAGAGAAAAAGCCTTTTATTATCGAGGCTTGTCGTAGAGCAGGAGGAGATTTGTATTCAGAGTTTATTGCGAAATCTTGCCGCATTGATTACATGCAAATCGCTATTGCATTGCATAATAATCTACAACTACACAATATTTATGCTAATGAACCTACAAAAATTTCAGAATCATCTATTCTGTCTCAAGATTCGCGACCTCAATATATTTTCAAGAATGACATGCTTATCAATAGATTGATAATAGGCGATCACCTTGTTAACACTAAAAATAAAACGTATTTCCCTACATTGCATTTTCAAGAGCCTTTAGCGAGAATGTGCTTAATGACACATAAAAATGGATTCTATAATGGAATCAAACATTCTGCGCTTATAGAATCTTCTATTGTAGATTCTTTAGTTTGGGGCAAAATAGGTGAGAAAATACAGGATACTACAAGATATAAAGCTGGCATTGTTTTTCTCAAATTTCAAAACAAGTTACAAATGCAACAAGCCCTACAAAGCTTGCAGAATAGTATCCAAGTCATTGAATAATTACAATGATTCTCGTCATTGTAAAAAAGATTCTAATCCTTGTCATTCTAAACCTGCTTTGTAAAATGTAGAATCTCACTCAATGGATTCTCAAAGAGATACTTCACTTGCTATGCAAGCTCAGTATGACAAAAGCATAAATTGTCATTCTGAAGAAGCACGAAGTACGACTGAAGAATCTCAAAATGTAGAATCCCAAAATGATTCTTGTCATTCTAAACCTGCTTTGTAAAATGTAGAATCTCACTCAATGGATTCTTATAGAGATTCTTCAGTTTCTACGAAACTTCAGAATGACAAAGATGTTTCACATGCGTTCAGTATGACAAAGTTAGATTCAAATGAGATGTTTCGCTAACGCTCAACATGACAAAGAGGAGAATCAATATAACAATCAGGAGATTCTTCACCTTGCAAGGTTTAACATGACAGAGAATAGAATCTTCTTGAAATTGGGCATAGGGAATTAAACATTGCATTAAGACTTATCGGGAAGAAAGGAGAACTTTACTTCCTCTTAATACAAGCTTATCTGCTTTAAATTATTAAATCCTTAAAACTTCTTCTTATTCACATCATCTAATATCTTGCTTGCAATAGTATCTACTGTATTGCTTATCTTTTGTGAATGATTGGCTATCTCTACATTCTG
>NZ_NXLW01000021.1 GCF_003364265.1 Helicobacter aurati | reverse complement strand
ATTGTAGCTTGCAATGTTTTGTTCTTTAATGAAGTCTTTACATGATAATACTTCGCATGTAAATCTCATAATTATCCTTTATAATTGGGTTGTGAGAGGGGAGTTATTTAGAGTCTGGAATTACATTTTGACTTAATACTCGAAATTCTTGTAAGGTTTTTAATGCTTGCTTACTTGCTAAAAATTCCTTTGCTTGCAAGAATCCAGATTGTATATTGTTGGCTTTTCCATAGAGATAGAGACTAGCACCAGCATTCAGTGCCACTAAATCAGCTCTACTACTTTCAATGCCGTTTAGAATCTCCATTGTGATTTCCGCATTCCTTGCGACATCGCCACCTTTTACCTCATCAAAAGAGGCTTTTTTGATTCCATACTGGCTAGGATCAAATTCATAACGAATGATTTCCCCCTCTCGTACTTCATGTATTTGAGTGGTTGCACAAATACTTAATTCATCGATCCCATCTAATCCGCTGACAACCATACCATGCTTTGAGCCAAGCAACTTCAAAGATTCCGCCATAGTGTTACCGTATTCTTTATCGGAAACGCCAACAAGACTATAAGTAGGACGTAGTGGATTGCTAAGCGGTCCTAAGAGATTAAAGATACTTTTGAATCCTAATTCTTTGCGAACACTCTGAACAGAGCCCAAAACATTATGAATCTTGGGCGCAAACAAAAAAGCAATCCCGAGTTCCTCATAGCATTTTTTGCAAGTTTCTAAACTCATTTCAATATTGATACCCAAGTATGAAAGCAAATCAGCACTTCCGCTTTTACTCGTGATACCTCTATTGCCATGTTTGACAACTTTTACCCCCATACTTGCAAGTAAAATAGCTACTGTGCTAGAGACATTGAAAGTTTTTTTGGCACTTCCACCTGTTCCTACAATATCAATACGTTCTGAATCGGCAATATCGAATTTATGAGCTTTCTCAATAAGTACGCTAGCAAACGCGCTCAATTCCTGACTGCTCGGTTTTTTAATAGAGAGGCTTGTAATCAGTGAAGCAATTTGTGCTGGGCTTAACTCATTATCTGCAATTCGCTCCATTAAGTCATAGCCTTGTGCAAAGCTTAGATTCTCTAAATTCACAAGCTTTTGTAGAAATGTTTTAATAGTTGTGTGATGTCTCTTGTAGTTCAGAAAATTTGATAGCATTTTCTCTCCGTATTCTGTGCCAATTGATTCTGGATGGAATTGCAAACCATAGAGAGGATATTGTTTATGTGCTACTGCCATAACTTCTCCATCGTCGCTGTACGCTGTAATAGTAAATTCTGTGTTAATATCTTCTTTTTTTGCCACTAGAGAATGATAACGTGTAACAGAAATTCCCTGTGGGATATTTGCAAAGATTCCTTCTTCCGTATGTGTGATTTGCGAAATTTTGCCATGCAAGATAGAATCTGCATTAGTGATTAGAACACCAAAAGCATACAAAATCGCTTCATGTCCGAGGCAGATTCCAAGAATAGGATATTTGCCAGCAAGTTGCGTGATAATATCAAGGCAAATCAATGAATCCTCTGGTCCATTTGGACCAGGTCCCAAAATAATATGCGTAGGATTCAATGCGTGTATCTCTTCGAGTGTAATACAATCATTGCGTATGACTTGAACTTGACGTCCTAGCTTCCCTAAGAGTTGATAGATGTTGTATGTAAAAGAATCATAATTATCAATAAGTAAAACCATGGCAATCCTTCCAAAAATATTGCAGTAGCAAAAGCGATGAGAGACGGGACAAATTGATGTTATTTATGCTTATCTCCGCGTCTGTGTCCCATAAGCTATAAATTCCTGTTTTGACACTCTCAATATATCAAATTTTACATAATATTCTAAATTCTAAAGCCCCGAAATATCTCGCAATAGCAAAACACCATGACGATATTCCACAATGAAAGGCGATGTATAAATGAGAGCAGCGTATATTATTTTCATTGCTTTTAATGCTATATAGAACTTTAATAATATAATAATTATAAAATATAGAATTTATATTGATTTTTGCTCAAATAATAGTCGTGTTATTATTTACCTTGTCATATTAGAATAATGCTTTATTTATTATTAAGGAGATAATATGCCAAATAATCAAACAGAGCAAAATGCGCCTTCATGTGTGAGATTAACACCTATTGACAAAGAAAAATTGCAAGCACTTGCCAATGAAGGGAAAAAAAACCCTCACGTTATTAAAACTTTGAAATGCAAAACTGTAGCCGAAGGAAGATTCCGACATTTAAATTATATTCGCACATTGCCGCCTTATATTGTTGATGAACCGCCGACATTATTAGGTGATGACACTGCACCAAATCCTAGTGAAGCTCTCTTAGCGGCTTTGGGGAGTTGTATAGCGGTTGGTATTCATGCGAATGCAGTAGCGCAAGATAAAAGCATTTCTAAACTCGAAGTGCAATTAGAAGGGGATTTAAATATTACCGCCGTTTGGGGCACTGGGGATTTAGACGAGAATAAGCCGTTAGGTTTTACTGATGTGCGAATTGTAGTAACTCTTGAGG
Organism: Helicobacter aurati; assembly: GCF_003364265.1. GTDB lineage: Bacteria > Campylobacterota > Campylobacteria > Campylobacterales > Helicobacteraceae > Helicobacter_A > Helicobacter_A aurati. The sequence goes on along the minus strand of NZ_NXLW01000021.1, from coordinate 20,817 downwards.
GAGACTTCAGTCAGGAAGAAAGAGAAAAACTCATCAAACACGCGCTGAAATGGTCTCCTGTGGCAAATACCCTTATGCGTAAAGTTAATGTAACTATTGCATAATTATACAAAATGACTTTTTATTTTAAATCCAGATATTAATACAACAACAGAGCACTAAAGTCTGTTTAGATCGAGTTAATTTGAATCAATATAAATCAGGATTTTGCTATCTTTGCTGCCGTAGTTAAAATATTAAGTTAAGAGTACCCATATCTATCTTATGGGAATTGTATCAACTCTTTAATATCTTCTTGTGTGAGAATTGTGATATTGAATTTTTTCGCTTTCGCAAGCTTTGAGCCAGATTTTTCTCCTGCAAGTAAAAAATTCGTTTTAGTACTGATATTAGAGCTTACATGTGCGCCTAACTCTTCTAACCTATTTTTTAAAAAATCACGATTAACTGCAAAAGTACCCGTAATAACGCAAGTTTTTCCTATCAAATAGGCGAATGTTTGCTGCATCTGTGATTTCTCTTGAGATACTGCTAGTTCTGTTGCAAACAAAAGAGAATCTGCTTTTTGGGGTTTTTTGTTATTTGATATTTGGGGTTTAGTGATACTTAAAAGCTGTTCTATAAACTCTTTGTTATTTTGACAATATAAAGTAAAGCTTTGTGCTAATTCCTCCCCAAAACCGTCAATGTTTGCCACTTGTTCCTTAGGCATAGTAAAACACTCTGTGCCAAATTGCGCTAGCTTTTTACTTGCTACTTCGCCTATATGCAAGATTCCAAGCGCGTGAATAAAACGCCATAACTCACGATGATTAATAGAATCTCGTATCGCGTTAAGCAAGTTTTGGGCTCTTTTTTCCTTGAAATTTGGAAGTTGCAAGAGGCTTTCTTTTTGCAAGAAGTAAATATCCACTACTCCGGCAATTAATTTATAATCTACTAATAATTCAATAATGCTTTCGCCTAAGCCAGCAATATCGAAAGCTTTTTTGGAAGTAAAATGAGTAAGTGAAGCTTTAAGCTTTGCTAAGCATTTTGGATTCTGACAATAAATAAAAATATCTTCAAAATGCAATGTGTGTTCGCAGGCAGGGCATTGTGATGGCTTTGGTATGATTGTTTCATTGCCATTTCTACGTTCTTTAAAAACTTTAGTGATTTTTGGAATCACATCACCACTTCTAATAAGCAAACAATGATCGCCAATACGTATATCAGAACGTTCGATTTCTTTAAAATTATGTAAGGTGGCTCGACTAATCATAGCTCCTTCTAAGCTAGTTGGAGTGAAATTTGCCACAGGAGTTATTACTCCCGTTCTGCCTACTTGCCAGCTAATAGATTCTATTTGTATTGTTGTTTCATGTGCTGGGAATTTATAGGCACAGGCAAAACGCGGGGCTTTTTGTGTGAATCCTAGCTCTCTTTGTAAGATGAGATCATCTACCACAATGACAAAACCATCAAGTAGAAATGGGAAATTCTCCCTCTTAGCAAGTATTTCCTGATAAGCAGATTCTATGTCTTGTGCTTGTACTTGTTGCAAATAGCGATGTTTAGTAAAACCCATTTGTGGCAATAGCTGCAATAAATCATAGAATCCAAGCGTATTCATATTCGAAGATTCTTTATTGCATGAGAGAAAAAGCCGTAATTCCTGTTCATCATAATAACCAATGCCCCACGGAATAAAGTCTAATTCACGTTCTCTAACCAGAGCAGAATCTAATTGTCGCATGCTACCAGCGGCGGCATTTCTTGGATTAGCAAACAGGCTTTTATTTTCTATTTCACGTTGGTTATTGAGTTTGTTGAAATTATCTTTTGACATAACAACTTCACCGCGAACTTCTATCTCGCCTAAGAATGTGATATTTTGCGGGATACTCTCAATAACTTTCGCATTTTGCGTAACAACCTCTCCTTGTATTCCATCACCGCGTGTAATCGCTTGTTGTAATTGTCCATGCTTATAGATAAGATTAAGGCTCATACCGTCATATTTAGGGGAAATGCAGAACGCGAGATTATTTGTAGGGTGCTGCTTAGAATCTTGGTGTGATTGCGTTGCATTACGTGTAATAGCGTTGTCAAGTTTCTGTAACCAATCTTGCAAGTCATGTTGATTAAAAACATCTTCCAAACTCCACATACGTGTTTTATGCTCTTTTTTTATAAAATTCTCTAAGGGCGCGTTCTCTACGCGCTGCGTAGGAGAGTGAGGACTGATATTTTGTGGATAAGATTTTTCGTATTCGCAAATTTCTTGGTAGAGTCTGTCATATTCTTCATCGCTTGCAATAGGGTTATCTAGCTCATAATAATGCTTTGCATAGCGATTGAGCGTATCGACATTTTCAAGATATTCCTTATGTGTCATGTGATTGTTCCTGTGGCTTATTGCAATGCTTTATTGGTATTCTAAGAGAAAATTTCATTGTGTATTTGATAGGAAGTGTAATTGTTTGAGGATTTCTATTAAGTTTGCCAATTTGTCTAGGGCTATCATATTTGCGCCATCGCTTAATGCTTCTTTAGGATTAAAATGTGTTTCCATAAAGAATCCATCGACACCCACACTAGCCGCTGCTTTCGCAAGATAAGGAACAAATGTAGAATCTCCTCCACTCTTTCCGCCCAATCCTCCGGGCATTTGCACGCTATGCGTGGCATCAAAAATTACAGGAGCAAATCTTCTCATAATGACTAAGGAACGCATATCTACGACTAGATTCCCATAGCCAAAGCTGCTACCTCTCTCTGTAAGCCAAATGCCGTGTTGCTTATTAAGCGCGTAGAAATTATTAGCAATATATTCATCGCTTAGTGTCTCATCTCTGGTTTTAAGTGCTTTAAGGACGCTATATTGCATATCCACAGGATTCATAAATTGTCCCTTTTTGATATTAACGATACTTTTTGTCTTTGCACTTTCAACAATAAGGTCGGTTTGTCTGCATAAAAAAGCTGGGATTTGTATCACATCTGCAACCATAGCGATGTCTGCAACTTGTGAACTCTCATGTACATCAGTAATAATTTTGTAATGAAAATCATCTTTGACTTTTTGCAATAGCATTAATCCTTTATCTAATCCTGGTCCTCTAAATCCCTCGAGACTAGTGCGATTTGCCTTATCAAAGCTTGCTTTAAAATAAAAATCTATTGAGGGATCACGATTAATAGATTCTAATCCTTTGGCTATTGCATAGAGGTTTTTTTCATTCTCTATCACACAAGGACCGCTTAAAAGTATCATTGAATCCTCCTTAATAAACTATGATTTATGAAGTATACACAAAAAATAGATAGACAAATGTAAATAAAAAGGGGATACTGTTTGCATGTTTGTGAGATCTTGGTATAGCTATAAGCCGAGTTCTGTATCTGGTAATTATTTATCTTGATGATATTTCACAATATCATTCTAGCGAATAGCTAAAAGCGAGACATTTACCTGCTATTCTTGCTACGGATTGGGTTTACATGGCATTTCTTATTGCTAAGAAATCGGTAGGCTCTTACCCTGCCTTTTCACCCTTACCAAAGCTTAATAGATTTGGCGGTATATTTCTGTTGCACTATCCCTTAGGTTACCCTAGCCATTCGTTAAATGGAATCCTGTCTCTGTAGCTCGGACTTTCCTCTTTATAGAAAAAGCAATTACCTGCTATACCAAGTTTGAAATACTATCAAGTAAGTATAAATAGTTAAAAAATCATAAAAGTTTTAGTATTATATCCGTTAGTAGATTTATCGAGGCAGTTAATGCAGAATCAACAAGAGTATATTATTCAAGAACATATTTATAGAGAGCTAGAAGATTTTTCACGTTCTTTAGTGGGTCCACATGTCATGCTTGCAGCAAGAAAAATTAAAAAATTCGCCATTAACCACCTCAAGCAATTTGGTATCGGATTTGAGCAAGCTGGAGTTTTACATATTTTAGAAATAGCAAAAGAATTAAATATCAATCAATTAGCAAAAATTATTTGTAAGGATAGGGGCACAATTAGCCGTTGTGTAGAATCTCTCTGTATGAAAGGCTATATTGAAAAAACAAGAGCGGAATATGACCGACGAATCCGCGTCGTGAGACTAACACAATTAGGAAGAGAGTTTTTTGTAAAAATACAGCAATCTTTTGCAAGTATTCATCAAAGCCCAGAAAAAATTTTTGACGACAATGAAAAGATGATATTACATCAAATGCTTGATAAGATGATTCAATCTTGTGCTTTATATGATAAAGGTGTTGCAACAGATTGTGTGTCAATGGATTGTGAGAATCTATGACGATTCTAAAGTATAGTGTAAATGTTATTTTGTGTAGCGGATTATTATGCAATGTATTATATACCAAACCCATCACGGTCGCTACAACACCTATTACACAAGGCTCTCTTGAAAAACAAAGCATTTTTGTGGGATCGCTCAACTACAAGGAAAGTTCCAAGATTGCTAGTCAGCAAAAAGGAATAGTCGATAAAGTGTATTTTAACGTGGGCGATAGAATCGCGAAAGGGCAAAAATTAGTCGCCTTAAATACAGACATTCTTCATAAAGAATTAGAAGTAAAATTTGCTAAATTACAAGAGGCGAAGTATCAAGCACAAAAGATTCACAACGAACTTACTAGATATAAAAATTTACTCGAGACACAGTCTATTGCCTTGCAGCAATATGAGAATCTTGAATTCGAATTAAAAGCCAAAGAAGCCTATATTTTGTCCTTACAAGCAGATTATGATTTATCACATGAGGAAGTCAAAAAAATGGTTATTACTTCTCCTTATTCTGGTGTGATATTAGATAAACTCATTAATGTAGGAGAATGGTTGGGAGTAGGCGACCCAGTAGCATTAATGGTGAACACTACGCAAATTGAAGTTATTGTGTATGTGCCTAGCAATCTAATAGGTTATCTTCGACTAAATCAACAAGTCCCACTGACCATTAATGGGAAAAATTACAGAGGTAACATTTCCGCACTCATTCCAAAAGCAGATGTTCGTTCTAAAACCTTTCCTGTACATATACGTTTGAATAATCATTATGGCTTTTTTGACGGTATGCCAGTAGATGTACGTCTGAATACCTATGGTAAAGTAAGTGGCTTTATTGTTCCAAGAGACAGCATTGTTTATTATCAACAAAAACATACTGTATTTGTTGTGCGAAATAACATTGCAGTTGCGATACCTGTGAATACATTGAGCATACAAGACAAGCAAGCGGTTGTATTGGGGGCATTTGTAGATTCTGATTTAGTTGTAGCAAAAGGACAAGATAGGCTAACAGATGGCATTCAGGTTATAGAATCACAAACCAAATCCAAGTTACGTAAATAATACACCTAACTACCTAGCGTAACCTACACTTTAAAATTTGAGAATCTATCAAAGTCTATTGGGATTGCTGCATTCTTTTGACTGCGTCAGCTGTCCAAAGAAGCTCATTTGCCATGAATCGAAAATTAATTAATCCGGCTAAATACCCGTCTCCTTCTGGTAATTTTGCTCCTGCTGTTGCATCCCTTGCGACGGCTACTTCGAATCCCTCACCAAGCAATGTTCGTAAATGTGAGTCTACATGAGTGTTTGCATCCATGCCACAAAGAATAGCTTGTTTAATACCTTTCGTGCGCATTTGCATAATAAGATCGCTACCTGCCAACCCAAAGTCTTTACGAGGTGTAGTAAGTACGGTTTTATTATCCAAAATAAAAGGTTTCAATTCAGGAAGAAAATCTGCTCCTGTGTCAGTAATTGTATTGTGCGCGAGTCCTTCTCCTGTTGTATAAGCCATTTTGGTGCCGCGTATAAAGTTTTTCATAGGAGTGAAACCTAGATTCTCCAAATCTTGTTTGTTCCATACGACGTAAGTTACAAAAGTTGGTAATTGCAAAGTCTTAGCGACTTTCAACAATAAGAGAATATTCTCTACCGTCTTATTTTCTTTAATACTCGCTCCGTAAATGCTCCAGCCTACTCCTTTTGGACTTAAAAAGTCTATTTGAGGATTTACTACAATCAACCCAAGAGAGTCTCTTTTGAATTTCATTGGAGTTTTTGGTAAAACCATTTTGTCATTGTCCGCATAATCTGCATTATCATTACTATGCTCTAAATGAGTTTGTGCATCTGCATAATTCATCGCAAGTGCGCCACCACCGATTAACGCAAGCCCTTTCAAGAGAGTTTCTCTACGCGAGAGGCTGAAATTACGTTTCATTTTGATAGTATCCATAGCTTTCTTTCCCTTTAAAATATTTAATAAATCGACATTTTGCAATGTTTTTGCAATGTGGACTCTTTTTTGCTAGCAAGAGTATAAAATGTATCAAGGAGCTTTTAGTGAAACAAATGTTGATAATTCTCAATATTTTGTTTATTGGCAGTTTGTATGCTAATGACAATCCTTTTATGATAAATGCCAATCAAAGAGATTTTCAAGCACAGCACAAAAATAAGAATAAGCCATATCTCTCTGTTGAAAGCATACAACTACCAAGTAATGCACGTGAAATTAGAGACGTAAGAATCACTTATCAGAATATTGACGGGACAACTGATTCTAAAGAACTAAAGATTGACAAATCTATCGACTGGCATTATCCGATTAAAATTTCTCAACAAGAAGCTATCCGCAATATCGCTAAAAGATACTTTAGTTTGAATGATTTTGAATTTTATATGGAAGGTATGAACTTCGTTGTGAAATCCACTAAACACCGTATTATTCGGCATTTTATCGTAGCAGAGCCGCTGACTATTATTGTTGATTTTAGTCGCGATGGAGGGAGTGCGTATGATGGCAATATTGGAACAGGAGAAAAATATTTTGCTAATGTTCGAGTGAATGCAAGAAGTAACAGCTATCGCTTGAGCATTACGCTTGATGGTTTGTATCAATACACCCTTAAAAGTCGTAAGGATGGTATTCATACAATCACTCTGCGATAAGATTATAAGGAATCTTTGGGAAGTCGATTTTGAGAAAATCAATATATTTTTCGCGATAGTCTTTATGAAAAAGCACCGCATAGATATAGCCTAGAATCGCTTCAGGGCTAAAACGCTCATTGTATTTAGAATCAATAAACTCTCTAAATTCAGGGGTGAAGTTTTCTACCCAGTGTGGCTTTTCGTTGTGAGAGGAATCTGATTTGATATTGTCATTCTGAAGTTTCGTAGAAACTGAAGAATCTCTATAAGAATCCATTGAATGAGATTCTTCAGTCGTGCTTTGCACTCCTTCAGAATGACAAAAATTGTTCCCCCATCCCTTGCGGAGGGGGTTAGGGGGTGGGTTGTCATGTTGAGCTTTCATAGAAAGCGAAACATCTCATTTGAATCTAACTTTGTCATGTTGAGCGTTAGCGATGCGGGAGCGTGAGCTAGTAAATTCCCGCAGGGATAAACATCTCTTAGAATCTTGATGAGATTCTTCACCTTGCAAGCAAGGTTCAGAATGACAAGAGGAGGAGTCGGCTTGACAAAGAGGGATTTCAGTTTGACAAGGATCATTCCCTTTCTCTTGCGTAAAGAATTTCTCCATTCAAAGCATTCTTAACACAATTCCACTCTAGCAATTTGTGATTCTATCTCCAAGCTCTTATGCAAAGCCAAAATGATTTTCGTAAAATATTTAAAATCTATCTCCTCTCCTTTATGGCTTTTTAGGTATTTATCCAAAACCTGATAACCGCCGATTCTATACCCCCACACTTCTTGGCTTACATTATCAAAATAAAGCGAAGCATTTACAAAAAGCCTCTGCTCTTTTTGGTTGTAGCTAATTTTCTCAATCCTTAAGCTTTTGTTGTTCCTATCCTTAAACAATGCCTCGCCAATCTCATTCATCATTTATTCCTTTATATAGAGTGGGAAAACATAGCTTCCACTGCCTACTAAATGCAAATCAATAATGTTTTGCGTGATAAAGATATTATTGATACTTTGAAGTTTGCAGCCCCTATCGCACACCAAGCCAATGTTTTGCATTATTTCGCCTTTTGGTAGAGATAGAGGGGGAAGAGATAATTGCCCTCTTTGGTTTTGTTGGAAATGTAGCACATCTCCATTATTGTATGTGCTATGAAGCTGTGCGTAAAGTCTCGACTCGATATTTGTCTTGGACAAACTAGCCCAATATTGCAATTCATTATTATTCGCCCTTCTGATGCCTGATGCCTGATGCCTGATGCCTGATGCCTGATGCCTGATGCCTGATGCCTGATGCCTGATGCCTGATGCCTGATGCCTGATGTGGCGCGCGCCTCATCCATCAAATGCACAGCGATTAGCTCTTGTCCCAATGCACTTAAGGCTAAAAACTTCTCTTTGGATTCCACAAAAGGAATCTTTGGGAAGTCGATTTTGAGAAAATCGATATATTTTTCGCGATAGTCTTTATGAAAAAGCACAGCGTAGATATAGCCTAGAATCACTTCCGGGCTAAAATGTTCGTTATATTTAGAATCAATAAAGCTTCTAAATTCTGGCGTGAAGTTTTCTATCCAGTGTGGCTTTTCGTTGTGAGGGGAATCTGATTCAATATTGTCATTCTGAAGTTTCGTAGAAACTGAAGAATCTCTATAAGAATCCATTGAATGAGATTCTTCAGTCGTGCTACGCACTCCTTCAGAATGACAAAAATTGTTCCCCCCTCCCTTGCGGAGGGGGTTAGGGGGTGGGTTGTCATGTTGAGCGTTAGCGATGCGGGAGCGTGAGCTAGTAAATTCCCGCAGGGATAAACATCTCTTAGAATCTTGTGAGATACTTCGGGCTTCGCCCTCAGTATGACAAGGTTTAATCTTTTTGCCTTTGGTAGATTCTGTATTTTTGAGGTAAAGGGGCATTACCTGCTCTCCGCCTCTGCGGTAAAAATTTATATCTACCATTTTATTAGTAATTGCAATAGTGTTTATCTCATCATCGCCTACAGCCGAACTTTGTCTTGAAACAAGTAAGGCGCAATTTTCGCTTTGTAAAAAATGTTGCATTACTTCGGTTCTGGGATAAGACATAAACGCACGAGATTCCCCATTAAAATAAGTCCAGTAATTATCAAATGGTCTATAAAGTATTTTTGTAACAATTCCTGTTTTATTTTGTTCAGATTTTTTTACAGAATCAATAGCTCTTTGAATCTGCCAATCCCTGCCATCTTTTTGTATATTGTATTTTTTAACAATTTCATCTTTTGACTTATTGCAAAAATCTTTAATTAATGTTTCTATGCTTTCTCTTGTTTTATGTATGACAACACTATCTCTTTGAGAGCAAATACCCGTGCTATAAACACTAAAAATATCCTTTACACTCCAGCCCTTATCATATTCTGCCCTCAAACTTTCATTTTGCGGGATAAAGAGATAAAAGGGATTTTTAGGCTTTAGCTTAGTCCAAGGGATAGAATCAAGGCTATTGGCATAGAGGAAGTTATATTTATCCTTTCTTTTGCCATAGAGATCATAATGATAAATTTGGGCGAGGTTTTGGGATTCTTCGCTTTTTTGCAAAAGCTCAGAATGACAAGATTCAACCTTGTCATGTTGAGGCGAATCCGAAACATCTCTTTGAGATTCTATACTATGGGATTCTTCGCTTTTTTGCAAGACTTCAGAATGACAAGAGAAGGAGTCGGCTTGACAAAGAGAAACTTCAGAATGGCAAGAGAGATTCCCCCCTCCCTTTGCGGAGGGGGTTAGGGGTGGGTTGTCATGTTGAGGCGAAGCCGATTGAATCTTGTCATTCTGAGGGAGCGAAGCGAGCGAATAATCTCCACTAGAATCACAAAGAGAATCTAGCATTCTAGTATTTGTTGTGTTGCTTTGTGAGTTTTTGGGAAATTTTGAGAATGAGGCTAGACTTTTGGTCTGCGGATTCTCAAAATCTCCTAAATCTTGCAAATGAATATCCGAAGACGAATGCCCGTTTTTTATGAAAATATTGATTGAAACCCCTTGCATAATATCAAACACATTCTCATCCTTGCTGCCATCTGGCGAAATTTCCTTTTTCCTCGCATTGCCATGCAAGTCTAGGATATAGATTTTATCAAAAGTCCTTAAGAGTGAGTAGCGCATTCCTCGAAAGGTAGGATTATCTAAAAACGAATTATTAGAAATAAAGGCAAAGATTCCGCTTTTTTGCTCTTTAATCTTAGACTCTGCAAAGCAAATGAATTTGACATAATCATCAAGCAACCACTTAGGATTTTTCTCATTTTTTAGCTTTTTGCGCTCTAGGATTTGCTTAAAGGTTCTTTTGTATTCTGCGTTATTTGGGTCTTGTAGATAGAAGCGGATATAATCTTGCTCCTTTTGACTTAACGCTGCCTCGCTTGGCTCTAGCCCATAGCTAATGCGAACATTATCCTCAAAAAGCCCCTTATTTGCACTCGCACCACTATAGGGCGGATTACCCGTGATAATCAGAATCGCATTTTCTTTAATCTTTTGGGCTTCTTTAAACTCTTCTGCGAGTTCTATTAGCCCCGCAAAGAGATTTTTTGTTTGGTTTAGTTCGTCTTTTTCGGTGCGAGAATAAAGCGTATTTGTTAGGCGGATATTAAGGGATTCATTCTCTTGCAAGGGAGAGTCAAATTCTTCTTTGAAGCTTTGGGAGAGCTTGAGATGGGCGATAGTGTAAGGGGCAATCAAAAACTCAAAGCCAAAAAAGCGATTTAAGAGGTCTTTGGGTGCATATTTTGGGCTGTTTTTGGGGGTGGATTCTAGTGCTTTGCGAAAGGCTTCTAGCAAAAAGGTCCCTGTGCCTGTGGCAAAGTCCAAAAGTGTGATGTTTGGGCTTTCTAAACTTGCTCCTAAGCCCTTTGGTAGATGAAAATCTTTTTTCAAAGTAGAATCTATGGCATTTATGATGAAATTTACCACACTTGCGGGGGTATAATACACGCCTCGAATCTCACGCATTTGTGGGTCATACTGGCTTAAAAAAGTCTCATAAAAGTGCAAATAGGGGTCTTTGTGGGTATAGTCTATTGTCTCATTCTCGCCTTTGCTTGTCTTGTTTAGCTCATTAATAATGCTTGAAATATCGATGTGATTGATGATACAAAGGATTTCTTCTAAGAGCCATTTAATGGATTTTAAATCATCTAAGTTGTCTAAAAAGCCACTCATTGCTCGGATAAGCGGGAAAGACTTTGGGATAAATTTCTTAACATTAAATAGGTCGATTTCTTGGTTTTTTGTATTATTTAGCCTTGCAAGAAAGAGGCTATAAGTAAGCGTTTGGGCAAAGCTATCAGCAAATTCACTAAAGTCTAGCTCTTTATACAGCTGTTCTTTAAAGGTATCATAGAGGCTTGAGATATGGGGGTTTTCTTGGGTTTGGATTAGGAAGTCTTTTAGAATCTGCGTACGTTGTGCTAGGGTAGAGGCAAACTCTAGGGCGGTGTTGATTGGCTTTGGATTGTGGCTAAAGAAGAGGCTAAAGAGTTCGCTTAATTCTTGAAACTTGGATTCTAAGAGGGATTTGTTTTTAAGTGTAGTTTTGATTTGGGAGAGTTCGCAGATTCTGCATTCTTGGATGATTGCAGTTTTGCCCCCCCCATTTATTTTTTCGCTTTTGCGCACAAGGCAAAATCGTAAATAATCTGTAAGTAAGATGTTTTCACTAAGTTGAAGGTATTTTGCAATCTGGGGGCTTTGGACGATGGAATCTAAATCCGCACCCACGCGCTTGTTTTCGATATAGCCAATAATCAAGCCTTGATTTTGTATCAAAAAATCTGGCGCACCTCTGCCTTCTTTGTCGTTGTTTGGCTCGTGTTTGATGCGTAGATTATTTAAAGCTTTGTTACTCTGCGCTAGGTTTTCTTGCAAGGATTTCAAGAGATTTTCTAATGCCGTGCGATGGGTGTGTTCTTTGTCTTGCGGACTAATGTCGCGTATGTTTTCAAGATAATGGGAAAAGAAATCCATAACTATTGCTTTATTTTTATTGAATATACGATGTAATTCTATGGATATGCAACTTGCAAATGGCTGAAATTGAATAAAGTTTTGTATTTTATTGATTCATAAGTAGGAAATGTTTACTTATTGTGTTGCTGCTTGTCATGTTGCACTTCTCCTTTATTATGTTGGGTGCTTGCTCGATGCGGGAGCGTGAGCTAGTAAATTCCCATAGAAATAAACATTTCATGAGAATCTAAATTTATCATATTGAGCGTTAGCGGCTGGCACGAACGAAGTTCTCGCCCATACTTGCACATTCCCGTAGGGATAAAATTAGAATCTTTATCTTTGTCATTCTGAAGTTTCGTAGAAACTGAAGAATCCCTATAAGAATCTATTAAATGAGATTCTTCGCAATGCTCAGAATGACAATTAGAATCTTGTTTGTCATGTTGAGGCGAAGCCGAAACATCTCTTTTGCTTTGGGATTTACCCACCCCCTAGCCCCCTCCGCAAAGGGAGGGGGAATAATGAGTTGAGATTGTTGGGATTCTTCACCTTGCAAAGCAGATTCAGAATGACAAGGTTTAGAATCTTTTTCACAATGACAAGCCTCTTTTGTCATGTTGAGGAAGTAAAGCGACCGAAACATCTCTTTTAGAATCTATGTTATGGGATTCTTCAGTCGTGCTTCGCAAGGTAAGGAATGACAAATATTAACCTTGTCATGTTGAGTTTTCATAGAAAGCGAAACATCTCACGAGTCAGTCGTACTTCATGCTTTTTCAGAATGACAATACAAGGACAAGGTTGAGATTCTTCAGTTTCTATGAAACTTCAGAATGACAATTTAAATGGGATTCTTCATCTTACAAACAAGGTTTACAATGACAAGGATTCCATTTTCGCGGAGCAAAAAGTATTAACGTAATTACACGAATCTTTCATTAATGATTCCATTTCCTTGCCCTTTAATCTCTCCCATCATAAGCAGTCTTTGACAAAAATTTAACGCGAACTCTTCGTTATGTGTGATATACAAAAAAGCACAAGCATTATTGTTTTGCCAATCTTTGAGAAATCGCAAGATTTTAATACATAGTATGTAATCAAGATTAGAAGTCGCTTCATCAAGGATTAGCAGACTAGGCTTTACTAAAAGCGCGCGTATAAGACAGATTCTTTGTGCTTGCCCGCCAGACACCATAGCCGGATAACTTTGCAAAATCGCAGAATCTAGCTCAAGAGATTCCATAAGAGGCACAATACGTGCTAGTTGTGCTTCTTTTTTATGAACATCCAACAAATAATGCAGAGGTTCTTGTAAATTTTGCAAGATTGTGAATCTAGGGTTTAAAGAACTTATAGGGTCTTGAAAAATAATTTGCACTTGTTTATAAAATGCTTCTTGCTGCGCTCGCCGTAGCAGTCCGCTAAGACTTTGCGGTTTAACCAAAACATCATGTAGAAATATTTTCCCAGATGTTTGCCTTTGCAATCCTGCGATGATACGCGCTAATGTGCTTTTCCCGCAACCATTTGCCCCCATTATCCCTACACATTCTCCAATGTCTATTTGAAGATTTATATTAGAAAGGATGCGCAAACCTTTTGCTTTGCTAAAAAACCTGATACTTTGGTAGTCATAGCAGATATTTTGTAGAGTAAGGAGCATGGTATTCCTTTATGCTGTTGTCAAAGCGAGTAACTTTTCAATAAGAATCTTATGCAATACCGTGCTATCAAAAAGAGCAGGATGTAAGACTTCTTGTATCATTCCATGATGGATAATTAGGATTTGTTCTGCCTTTTGTATTGCTATGTGCAAATCATGGGTAATAAGTAGGATTCCTATGTTTCTCTTTGTTTGTATAGAATCCAAAACGTTGAGAATCTTTTGCTGATTGTCTGAATCTAAGCTATTCGTGGGTTCATCGGCTAAAAGAAAATTCGCTTCTGCAAGCAAAGCTATCGCAATCATTGCACGTTGCAACATCCCCCCGCTTAATTCAAAGGCATAACGATTGAGAATAGCAAACTCTAACCCTACTTCATGCAAAACGGATTCTATCATTGCAGAATCATAGGGCTTTTGCAATGCGTGTAAAGTCTCTTTAATATGGGATTGCATTGTAAAAAGAGGATTAAAACAAGTGCGAGGATTCTGCATAATACTTGCAAAAATTCTCCCTCTAATTTTCGCTGGGTTAATTGGCTTGTTATTCAAAAGAATTTCGCCGCTTGTAAGCTGTAAATTTGGAGGAATCATACCTTGCAATACAGAAAGGCTAAGTGTCTTCCCGCTTCCGCTAGCACCAAGTAACACGGTGGTTTTACCTCCTTCTATTGTAAGGGAAATGTTTTTCAGTAAATGCCTAGAATCTTTAGCGCGAAGAGTAATGTTTTGCATTGCTAATGTCATGTTAATCTCACAAAATTTCTTCATTTCTTAGAATCTAATGCAAGGATTCTAAATCAACATCAAAATAATCACGTAAGCTATCTCCTAAAAGATTAAAAAGTGCTATCGTGATAAACAAAGCCGCCCCGGGATATATTAATAGTGAAGGATTACTCCAAATATAATCTTTGCAATCGCTTAACATAACTCCCCATTCTGCTTGCGGTGGTTGCACGCCTACCCCAAGAAATGAAAGTCCAGCGATATGCAAAATGATATGTCCTATATCCATAGTCGCTAACACTATACACTGTGAAAAAACGGGTATGAAAATATTACGTTTGAAGCTTTGCCATTTATTCAAACCAAAAGTTTGAGACAATAAAACAAATTCTTTATTTTTAAGATTCAAAACGATACTTCTTACAATACGCGCATACCACGCCCAATGTGTAAGTGCAATAGCTAGGATAATATTCTCTAATCCACTTCCCAATACGCCAACAAGGAAAAGGGAAAGAACGATAGTAGGTAAACTTAGGAAAATATCACAAATTCTCATAACTAACCTATCTATAACCCCGCCCATAAAGCCGCAGATTCCCCCAATGCTCATGCCTAGCAAAAGAATAATTGCGAGAATAAAAAAAGCAGAGAACAGCGAAATTCTTGCTCCATAAACTAAACGCGTAGCAATATCTCTCCCTAAATAATCTGTGCCAAAAATATGTTCTATGCTTGGCTGTGCAAACTTAGAATCTAAATCCTGTAAATCTGGGGAATACGGCAAGAAATAAGGACTTACAATAATAATGAGTAAAAAAAGAACAATCCCCAAGAGAGCTAGCTTGCCTAATAATGAAAATTTTTTATGCTGCAGTTTATGTGATTGAGGATTAGTAGATTGTAATGTAAATTGTGCGGGCATCTTGAATCCTTGCCTGTTGAGTTTGTTTGAATCTTTGATTACTTCTTTGTTTATCCATAAGAAGAGCGAGGACTGATTATCTGATGTCTTAGACGAGGATCTAAAACAAGAAGTAATATATCCACAAGAAGATTACAAATTATAAAAATTAAACACAGCACAACAACAAAACATTGAATAATGGGATAATCATGATTAGCAATACCTTGCAAACTATACAGCCCGATACCAGGGATTGCAAAAATGTTTTCGATTAATAACGCTCCTCCGATAAGCTCTCCTATGTGCATACCAAAAGCAGTAATAATTGGCAGAGACGCGTTATAAAAAATATGTTTGAAAGTGATATTTCTTGTAGGCAATCCACGTAGTTTCGCATAGAGAATGTGCCTTTCCTTTTTGATTTCTAGCATATTTGTTCGAATGAGTCGCGTATTAATGCAGCTTGACATAAGAGCAATACTAATACACGGGAGAATGAAAGATTTCGCATCGTCTAGCCCCAATGCAGGCAGCCAACCTAGATATAATGAAAAAACAATGATTAACATAAGAGCCAGCCAAAAATTTGGAACGCACACTCCAATAAAACACACAATCCTGATAAGGAAATCGGGTAACTTGTCTTTATATTTCGCAGAGAATATCCCTAAAGGAATAGAGATACAAAGCGTGAGCATAAAGGCGAAGCCCACAAGTAAAAGAGTATTTGGGAGAAAATAAATAAAATCTTGACTAACATTCCTCCCGCTTATAAACGAGTTGCCAAAATCCAAAGTTATCGCATGCTGTAACCATAGTATATACTGCTGTATAACGGGTTTATCTAGTCCAAATTGATGACGTAAAGATTCTACAAGTTCGGGGGTTTGAGGTAAATTTGAATTAATCAAATATTGCACGACAGGATCAGTACCATTTAAACGTAATAATGCAAAAATAATAAATGAAGCAACAAGCAACATTGGAATAATAGAGAGGATTCTCAATAATAGATAAATCAACATAACCCTTTAGCCTTTATCTTACATTAAAAAATATTGAAGTGTTTTTATCTTAGATTTATTGAAATAGATGTCAAATCGCGTGCTTTATAGTCTTTAGTGTTCTTTATAAAATTCCCAGAATGGAATCTCAATAGCCCGCATGTCCATATTAATGCCGCGAATATCTTTCGTTGCAATGGCTTTATTTGTCTGATAAGTAAGTGGGATATAAATACGTGTTGCATAAATCTTATGAAGCAATGCGTGCAATGGTTTGGCTACAGAATGTTGTGGTAGCATAAGAACAGATTCTATTTCTTTATCGATTTGAGGCTTTTCTTTAAGTGGTTTTTGCGCAATAAAATCCACATGTCCAACATAACGCATGGAATTTAACATAATAAGCGGCTCATAAGGAATCCCCCATGTTTCATGGAAACATATATCAAAGTTACCCGTTCGTTGTTTGTTGTGGTAAATTGTTTGTTCGCTTGGAATAAGCTGCAAGAAGATTCCAACTTGCTTAAGTTGATATTGCAAGATCTCCGCAATTGCTTTTTGCACAGGGTTATTGCCTACATAGAGCAGTGTGAGGCTAAGCTTTTGATTGTCTTTATAATAGAATCCGTCTTGTTTTTCTTTATAGCCTAGATCTTGTATAATCCTCTTTGCTTGATTACTATCAAAAGGCAATATATCATTGTATTCTTTGGTTATGTCAGAATCTGGTCTATTTGGAGCAAATAAATAATCTGCTTTTTGTTGCAGATACCCATAAACCGCTCGTATTAAGGAATCCTTGTCGATACTTAAGGCAATAGCCTTTCGCATGGATAGAGATTGGAGAATCTTATTTGCTGGATTCAATACTAGGGCGGTTGTAAAAATCGCCGGACTTTGATAAGTATGAAATTCTTTGGTTTTCGTGATTTGCCTAAAGATTTCAATCGGAATCTCATCATCTCCATAAATCATGTCTATTGCCCCTGTTTTAAGCGCGATAATTTTAGCATTAGGTTCAACAATAATTTTTGTTTGGATAACATCAAAATAGATTCCGTGATAAGCCTCTGCATTCCAGTAATCTACGTTTTTTGTGAATGTATCGCCCTTTCCTAAGTCGCTACGAGTAAGTATATAAGGACCAGTGCCAATAGGTTGCATTGGGTTATTGTTTACTAAATCTAAGTTGTTTGGAATCATGCTAGGCGCGATAAATCTAAAAGGACGAATGAGGCTTAGCTCTGCTAATGTTGGAGCATAGGGCTGCTTGAGTATAATTTGTATTTGGTAAGGGTTAAGGATTTCCACTTTTTCTATAAGCAAAGCAAGATTGCTCCAAGAATGTCGTACTCGATTGAGAAGTATTGAATCAAAATTTTTTTTTGCTGCAATTGCATCAAACGGTTCTTGATTGGAAAATTTAACATTTTTACGCAATGTGAATGTGTAAATCCTGCCTGTTTTGTCTATGTCCCATGATGTTGCAAGAGAGGGGATAATATTGCCCTTAGAATCTATTTTGACCAATCCTTCATAAACCATATTTTGTGCGTACATTTGGTTTTGCGCATAGCCTTGTGGATTGAGTGCGCCAACATTTTGAGAAACAGCAATTCTTAGAATTTTCATATCCTGCGCATAAGAAAAAGATGCAAAAAAACAGGTGATAAACAAGCAAAATAATCGCGATATTAATTTGTTTAACAGAGAACATTGTGTGCGCATATCCAACCCCAAGAATGTGCTATGTCTTCGACTTACACGTTAAAATGAATGTCGTTTGTGGTTTGCATTATAACAAAATATTACTTATAATCAATATAGTAATATTTAATTATCAAAATGAGATTGTTGTTCCAAGAGTTTTGCATACCATTGTTTTGGTGTGTATTCACTAATTTGAGCAAGCATTTTTGCTTTTTGCTTAATGTTTGTAGGCAACAAGAGAATATCTTCTTGACTAAGACACAATTTTTGAGAATCCTTGCTCTGACAATCTTGCGCAATGATAATACAATATTCACCACGTATAGTAGATGGTAGTTTTGCGAGAATTGCTTCTGCGTTGCCTTTATATTCACATTGATAAAGCTTAGTGAGTTCTTTGTAGAGATAAAGAATAGCGTTTGGTAGAATAAGCGATATATCTTGCAAACAAGCCTTAAGTCTTTTAGGACTCTCGTAGAAAATAAGATGAAAGTCCTTATGATAGGCAAGAATATTTTTAAGCTTTTGTGTTCTTTCTTGCATTTTGTGTGGGAGGAAACCAAAAAAGCAGAATGCTCCTTGCAAACCAGAACAAGCAAACGCCAAATTGAAAGCACTTCCGCCGGGTAATACTTCATATTGAATTTGATTTTTTCTCGCATAGTCAATAAGTAGTTCACCCGGGTCATTAATACAAGGCATTCCAGCGTCTGAACAACACACAACAAAGGCATTAAAGAACTTTGGAGTAACAGTTGATAGAAATTCTCGTTGGTTATGGGAATGAAAACTGATAAATTGTTTATTAATAGAATTTATATGTGGAAAATACTGCTGAATAATTGCTTTTTGTGCAAGAAGATGAAGCAGTTTTTTTGTAACGCGTGTATCTTCACATAAAATAATCTCTGCTTGATGAAATGCTTGCAGGACACGTAGTGAAATATCTTCAATGTTTCCTAAAGGAGTGGGAACGAATAACAACATATTTGAATCGAGTGAAATAGAATCTTACAAAATAATACGACAACGCATTAATAAATATACAAAACTATTCATTATGAAATCACAAATTTATGTGGGTTTTATAATGATTCTGACAAAATATGATTAGCGTAAATTACAAACATTTGATGTTGTGATTCTAACTCTTTTGGTATTTTTTTCTAAATTTTTCTACCCTTCCTGTGGTGTCAGCTATTTTATCACTTCCAGTATAAAAAGGATGGCAAAAGCTAGAAATGTCTATTTTGAGTTCTGGCTTTGTGCTTAATACTTCAATCTGCTTACCGCTTGTTACACATGTTACCTTACATGGTACGTATTTTGGATGAATATCTTTTTTCATAAATATCTCCTTTAATTTAATATTCTGATAAAAAACTAACATTGTATCGCATTTCAGCTTAAATATAGCTTTTATTGATATAATTGCTTTTTAGTTATTGATGTTTTAAAGGAATGACATGCAAGTATCTGCTCACCAGGCACAAACATTATCAGGGGACATGCAAACAGCAGATGAACCTGATTTTGAGACACGCATTGAGAAAATTAAAGCTATTATTGAAAAACTAAATGGCAATGAGCTTAGTCTTAAAGACGGTATCAAGCTTTACCAAGAAGCTAAGGAACATATTGCATCGGCTAACCAAATACTTGAACAGGCTGAATTTGAGCTAAAAGATATTATACAATGAAAGAACCGATATTATTTGACTGCAATAATTACATTGCTATTTTACAGTTTGAGAATCTTAAAGACAATAATCGCATTACAACCTATCTCAAATCAATACCAGAAGCCAGCATTGTGCTTATAGGTGAATATGTGCTTGATACTTTTTTTAGCTCTCATTGGCATACAAAACCACCAGAATCGCTCAAGGATAAACAAAAATTAGATTTTCTTATCGAATTGTCCGCTCTTTATAATCACACTATCGCTGTACCTATCATTCAGTATAAAAATAAGGGATATTATAAAAATATCGCGATTATCAACAAAAAAAAGAGTTATTTTTATAGTCAACAAAGGATGATTCAGTATCAACATTGGAATGAAGCCACATTTTTCTCCAACGATACTTCCAAGTTACTTAAACTCCCCTTTGTCTTTAATGCAGGCAATTTGCGTTATGGTGTGCTATTTGGTTTTGAAGCGCATTTTGATGAATTATGGATGGAATTAAAAAGAGCCAATGTTGATGTTGTATTGGTAGCTACTGCTAGTACGTTTTCTTCACAGGCAAGATGGGAGGCTTTACTTACCACACATGCTTTTACTAACTCATGTTTCGTGGCTCGCGCAAATCGCATTGGTAAGGTCATTGCTAATGATGGTTATGAATGGGATTTTTATGGGCATAGTTTTGTAAGTCTTGGGCAGAATATTATTGATTCATTGCGAGCCGATGAAGGTATGCTTTGTGTAGATATTGATAAAGAATCTTTAGAATCTCTAAAGACAACATGGGGCTTTCGAAGCTAAAGAATAACCCCGAAGTGATTTATATCTTTGCGAAAGATTCTGCTTGAAAACTACCAATCTTGATTTATTGAATATAAAAGTCTTTCTCTCTTTTGCATGAAGGGAGCCGGGAGGGATTAAATTTTCTTTGTGAAAGAGGAAGAGGAAATAGTCAGAATTTAAATCTTTATGAGATTCTATATCTTGGGATTCTTCAGCCTTGCTTTGCAAGACTTCAGAATGACAAGAATCATTTTGAGATTCTAAATTGTCATTATCTCCTTTTTCTCTTTTACAAAGAAAATTTAATCCCTCCCGGCTCCCTTTACCAAAAGAAAAGCCCCCTTTTAACCATTTCATTGAATCACCAAAACGCATACAAATAACCTTAAC
>NZ_NXLW01000020.1 GCF_003364265.1 Helicobacter aurati | reverse complement strand
ACCCTTAACATTTGGTAATGCGGGCAATTGTAGTTCGTTATTAATATTTTTATGCTACAATAAAACAAATGAAAATAAAGGGCTTTATTTGGAATGGATACAATTAAGCGAGCATTTACAAAATAACGCAAAATTATACTATGGAATAGATAATTTCCCCCCGCCAGAAAATACGTGCACTTGGAAATTATTATTTCGAAATAGCGATGATGTAAATAGTTGCATGATTGAAAACGGGGATAATGTGGGCATATATATGATTACAGATTCACAAAATTACGATAACGTACCCGCATTAAATGAACACTTTAATAATACATTACTACAAATTTTAATTATGGATATAAGAGAAAAATTTATCTTTGGTAAGATAGATAAACACATCTATAAATTGCTACCTAATAATGTGCTAGAAACTGAAACGCATAATGTAGCACCAATCCGAGCTACAATCATCACTAAAGAAAATTTAGAAACCGAAATACATAAAAATAATTAAAGGTAAAAACATGGCTAAATATATTCAAGTCCCATTCGCACATGAAGGCGATAAGCTTGCATTTCCATTTAAACCAGATGGCAATTCTCCGATTGATTTTTTAAGAGGTTATAATAAATATTATGAATTACCACCTGACGCAGGCGGTGAGTGGATTAACAGAGAAAATTTTAACTATCTCTTAAATATGATAACCGATACCATTCAACAACTACAAAGGGCTACTACCCGTGATTTAGATTTTGATATTTTACAAAATGGCGGCTATAATGTGGGCGAGGGCTGTCTATTAAATTATAACACGTATTCAAGACAATTAATACAAACACCAACTACTTACAATAACACAGAATCAACATATATTCAAAAGATAAGGGTTATTTCACTTATCCCCAATAATACATTAAACCCATATTCAGAGAGCGCATTATTTGATACATGGCTAATTGATGACGGCAATCAAATAGGGTTCGCATATTTTGATTTTATGAATTTACCTGCACCACCTGGCTACATTAGAGTTAATGCAAGTGATATTCTTACGAAACAATTTAGCATGGTTGAATATAAAAGAATTAGAGAATTATTAAAGACTTCACAGATAGGCGATAAAGTTGGGATATTTGTAAAAGAATCAGACGATACGTTTTCACTTCAAGATATAAGGGGTTATCACCCACGTGTGTGGAGTAACGGCAGCGAGGTAGATTCTAATAGAAGTTTTAACGAACTACAATTGCCCGCATTACCAAATGTTAAGGGTGAATCTAAAGCAAGTATGGGAGCGTCTTATTTTGGATATTCTGGGGCTATACGTAATGATGTAGTTTCGGATATTAAGAAAAATTGGAATGCTAATCCTTGGGGTTCTGCGAACGGTTTTTCTATGGATTTAAGCCGCTATTCACCGATTTACAAAGATGGACATAATGAAGTAACAGTGCATAATTTTAGTGTAAACGTGTGTATTAAAGTCTAAATCTTAACTACGATATTAACATTAAAATTATACCCCGCACATCGTTAATATTATCTTTGTATATAGGATTAACATTGCTCGCATTAAATATAACGTTAGCCCGTGAAAACCCACCGCCACCGCTTACATCTGAAGCCGCTACTCTTTGTTAATTAAAGCACCGCTATTATTATTCTCTTGCATAACAAACCAACCAACCTGCCCTGTTATGTTTGGTAATATTTAATAATCAAGGCTAGCTAAAGCTTGCTTATATTGTTCTGTTGTTTGAGTCATTAATTCTTTATAATTGTCGTGTTGTTTAATGTATTCTATATACTCATTGCAATAATTTATTAAATCATTTTCGCTTTTAAAATTATCTTCAAACTCTTTCGGGCAGTTTTTATGATTATAGATTGCTAGCATAATACTTATAAAATCGTCCTCTATTGTTTTTTCTTTTACCTCTGATTTATCATTACTTATATTATTACTTGGTATAAGCTCGCTTAATTTATCTTTGTATTGTGATATGATTTTTCTAGTTTCTCTAATATCATTATTAGCACTCGCCGCATTAAAGTTAATCACTGCTTCAAGTTGGGATACAAAAAAGTCTGCGTTTTGTTCCTTTGTTAAATTGTCTTGAATTAGTAAGAATGATTTATCTATTGCTACATCGTAAGCTTGCATATATAAATCTCTGATTGTAGCTAAATCATCTGTAAATTCATTGTCTGCGTCGTCTTTAGTGAATGAATTGTCTACTTCAATAGTATATAAGTGATTGTCTTCGATTATTTTTTCTACAATCCTTATAACATCTTTCACTTTTTCATTGTAACCTTTTTCTTTGTATCCTTCGTGTTCATTCGCATATAGATTAATCTGTCTTATAACATTATCAAAGCTATAAGCACCGCTAATAGTACCTAAAGAATCAAACGCATTTTTGTATTTATCAAATAATTCATTAAAATCTTGATTACGATTTATGTCAGTTTCAAAGAATAGTATTATTTGATTGTAAAATATATTTAAAGCTGTTTCATAAGTATTATTCTGAAGTACGTACTCTGATTGTGAATTGCTGGGGTCTACCAACAATGTCGCTACAAGATACATAAACTCCGCATATTTATTTAAAATTCTCTTAGTCTTTTTATGCTCTGGTCTCTCAATTATAGCTGGCATAAAATTATAAAATAAATTATATTGTAATGGCTTATAAGCTTGGATTGCATTATGTATAAATCTTTTTTTATCTACTGGCTTAAATATGGATTTATAAAAGTTGGAAAAATCACGTTGACCCGTCTCTTTATAGCGGCTCTGTCCATTAAAACCTATATAGTAAGCTAATGATTCTAAATATCTCGCACCAACCCCTGCTGGTCTTGGTAATATGTCATATTTTTCAATTACATATTTTAACCAATCTGGGATTTCATACCTAAAAATATAAGTAGCGAATTTCATATCATAAGAATCTCTTATAAAAGATGCCCCGCCAAAATTTGAAAATAAATATTCGCAAAAGTCATTAATCTTAGGTAAAGTACAATCTTGGGTAAGTTTTAATGTTAGTGATTTTAAGATAATTCTATATGAATCATCTGAAAGAGCCGTATAAGTAAATTTTTCTACTTTTTTATAGAATTGTAACTTATGAAAGCTATTTTCATAAAAATTAAAATATTTTGATTTTATTTCACCGCTGCTTGCTTCAACAGGTATATATCTAGGAAATCCTAATAATCTCCCCCATAAATCTAACCCGTAATCTGTAGCCGTGTCAAGATTATTTACATGCTCATTTAAGAATGAAATAAGATTAATAGAATGCTTATTGATAACTTTATCTAACTCTTTTAAAAGAGTTTCAATATTCGTTCCTCTGAATTGGTCTTGAATAGTAGCCATTATGTTTTCTTTGCATTCTCTACATATTTTTCTATCTCAATATCTTTATATTCTAACACTGCTTTTTCTTTGAAATCTAATTGTATTATATCTTGATTTTCTATATCATCAGTAATATTATCTATTGTAAGCCGCTGTAATTTCAAGACTACCAAATCCACATGATAAGGTAACTCTATCTGTAATGCCTTGCTATCCGTGAAAATTGTTTGATTGATTTTATTTTTCTTAATTATCTCTATAATCTGATTTTTCAAAGACTCTTCATAATTCTCATTAGCCATGTGCCCGACTGATACAATCATTTTACATCTAAGGTTAAAGTAAATTGGTCTTGAAAACTTTATGATGTATTTTTGATTATCATACTTACCATTAATCAAAACTTCAACATCTCCAAGCATAGCTGGACCAGGATTTCTAACTGCGTAAAGTGCTTCTGCGATTTCTTTTGCGTCTCCGCCTTCAACTACAACCCCCACGGTATGAGGTGTAAAAACTTGGTTTTTATATGTTACGTTAATATTTGTAGAATTATCATAACCCACGCAATCAGTAACACCTGCCACATTATTAACATTGGAAATATAAGACTCAAATAGAGACAATGCGCGATTAAATTGACTTCTCAAGGCACGACCCCATAATCCCTGCTCTATATCATTTCCTTTAGTAGAATCCGCTTTATTTGTAATAGTTTCTATCCCATATTGCGGGGTAAGTATTGTAGTTAAAGTCCCAGCTAAAATTTGATACTCACCTTTTTTAAGGCACGTCATCTCAATCTCTTTTAACCCCAAGCTGTCAATTCTAGTTTCACCTGTTGAATTTATAAACTCCAAATCCCCACTTAAAGCCTTAAAATTTGCGGGGATTATAGTGTTTGGTTTTCCTGTGATTGTGGCTTTAACTACGCATGCTGAGGCTGGTTTTCTACTAACACCGAAAAATGTTTTTGCATTAATATCCTCTGTAAAATCAAAACCACCATTAAAATTACTATTCACATTTTCAAGTATAGCATTGCTACATTCAACTATTTTTTCTGTGAAATAAGCTATTATCTGTCCTTGCGGGGTATCAACAGAATCAACGTTTAGATTTGGGAATGCAACTTTAAAAGCGGCTTTCACATCCTTTAAAATCTCGTCTGTGTCGCTATATTTTAACCCCTCATTTGTCATTTTTAGTAATGGATATTCGCTAGACATTTAAGGTCTCCCCCGCTTGAGTAAGTATTTGGAAATTAACAATATTGCCATCATTGTCAGTATTAATTAATATATCTTGCACGTCTTCAATTTTCTTACACTCCTCTTTCATTCTACTCTGTATATTATATGTATTATTTTGGATATAACTTATAAAATCAAACCCCTCTTCGCTATCAAAGGGATTTTCACCCACTATCATCCCTATTTTAGTTTTAATGTCTTGTAAAATTCTTTTTTTGTTATCAACTTCAAAAAATGAATATCCATACACTAAATTATTTTTAGAATCCAACTCGAAACTTGTCATTTTACAATTCCTTTTATTTGTTGAATAAATGCTTGCTTGCCCGCATTATAAGCTGCTGGGTTACTACTTGCCCCCGTTAAGCCATTGCTTAGTAAGTCCATCATACTAATTAAGTGCTCACAAACATTTAATAACGACCCCATGCTATTACTAATCTCTATCGGTTCAGTCTGTGAATTTTTCAATGTAGAATTTTTAGATTCAATATTTACACTATCCTCTGATATTTCGATTTTGCTGTCTTTATGTGTTATATTTATCCCATCATCACTAATTATTATCTTTGTATCATCTTTATATTCAATCATGAAATTTTCTTGTATATCTTTGGTGTTAAATAAAGAAAATGGGATAAAAATAGAATCTGTTATATCAAATTTACGTGCGCTGTTTGGAATGCTGCGACCCCCGCTTTGTTTGAAATTACTTATATCCCCCTGTGCTACAACACACAACCCTATATCGCCCACTTCAAGTGGTAGTGATATTTTACAATTATTTACGTGTGGAAAGCACACTAAAACATTGTTAATTATGGGATAATCTATTGGTTTTCCTTGAAACATGTATTTATTCGTATTTATAACACTTACGAATTTTTCATTTATCTCTGTTACCTCAGCAATAAAACACGTATTAATTTGTCTTACTCGGTTGTCAATTAATTTTTCAATCATAGCTGGCGTGCTTGCTAAATCTTGAATATCATAACCTGTATAATCATTCATTATAAGCCCTTTAATCCCTGTATTTCAGTAAAAAACTGATTATCATAGTTGCTGCCCCTATGTGTTAATGCTGCGACTTCATAGCTGCGATTCAACATAGGAAATTTTTCAAATTTGCAAGTTAAAATCGTTCCTACTTGAATACTTGGTCTTAGTAACGTTACAAAATCACAACCAACCGACGTGGGCTTTGGGTTACCAATTAACCCGCTATCGTTACTTATCATAATCCCTTGTTTTTGACTTGGTTTATTTTTATCACTGACAAATAACACGCCGTTTTCAATCCATGCTTTTACATTGTAGTCTTTTGCGAATAGTTTAAATTGTTGGCTTGCACTGCCAATAAATGAATAATCACCTATAACTTTGTCAGTAGCAGCGAAATCTAAAGTGTAGCCGTATCCGTCTGCGATTGTCTGCGCTATATCTCTTAATTTAGCTTCTTTGATTGATATAGGTTCGCGCTTGGTAGTAACTTTATAATAACCTGCGCTCGCTTGCAAATCTAAAACAAAGTCTGCGTTGTCAAGATTAGGTTTAGCTTCAATTATAGCCCCGCTAAAAATGATGCCATAATCTGATTCATACCCGGCTTGCAATATAATTTTATTCATTTTAGCTGTGCCATTATCATAATCAAATTTTGTAGATAAATTCTGAATATCTTTTAAATTAAGTCCGATTATAGATATTTGCGCTATGTCTATTGAATCAACTGCCTTTTTTACATTAAAGGTTACTTTGATGTTATTTTTTTCACTTGTGTGTTCATATACTTTTATGTCGCTATCAATTTCAAGCGTAAGTTTTAATTTTCTCTTAAACAGCATAGAATAATTTCGCTTTTGTTCCTAAGTCTAAATAACTAAAAATTTCATTATCACAAATAAACATTAAAACAAAGTTAGGTATTTTATAATTAAATGGCTCCATTAAATTATAGTTAGCCTTACAATTCATACCTAAAAAAATTGCTTTGTCGTCATTATATAAATCCATTACTAAGATTTTGCTTAATTGCTTTAATCTTATAGTTAAATTCAAAGATAATTCACTTACTGAAACTTGAAAACTCTGATTTGGGAGAGTGGTTAAAGGTATTCTATATATATTCATTAAAACGCTCGAATTGAATTTTTTATCCCGTCTTTAACATATTGTACTGCATTTTCTTTACTACCAAAAAATGAATGCGCAATGCTCTCATATTCCCCGTCCTCTATTTGTTGAACTGGGTCTACTTTGCCATTTTGTACCTTGCTCGCATTTTGTGGTTTTTTAGGAATCTTGGTGTATGAAATAAAACCTGTCTTAGCTTCAACTGAACGTATCTCAATAAATGATAAATCATAAATAACACCGCTTACATTATCAGTGGTCTCGCTATAATTTGCACTCGTCCATCTCATATTCTCATAGGTATAGCTAAGCGTTACTATACTAAAACCTTTTTTGTCTAAATTTCCTTTTTCTAAATAATCTTTGAATTTACTTACATCATCATATTTTACACTAAGCTTACAATGCAAGGACGTATTTCCAATTATTACGTTATCAGTAATCACGGAGTTATTATCTAATGGCATTAATGGGACTTCAGAATTTTGATTAAATGTTAATTCCAAGCATAAAAAAGGAAGTTCTCCACTCGCACACGTAATTTTATAAATGCTATCTTTATGTAGCATAGCATTAATTTTATCCCCTATCTTATTTTTAAATAATATAGTATCAGATAAACCCATTTAATACCCCGCTGCGCTACTACTCTTTAAAGCTGTGGCTAATTCTTTGTTAGTATCATTTGCGAGTTGCTTGGGGTTATTTGTAACGATATTTTGATTAATAGATACATTGTTATTATTATTTGTGTTGTTGTTTGTAGTGTTTGAATTATTAATGTTTTTATTTGAGATTGGGGCTTTTTGTACATCGTCCTCTGATATAAAACCTATTTTTTTACCGAACCACTTACCTATGTTAGCCCCTATCTCTTTAACATCGCTTAATAATTTATCAAGTGTAAGATTTTCGAAATATTCTTTTATTGTTTCTACTGTTCCACATATCCAATCCCATAAATCCTTTAATTTTTCAACAACACCCCTTAAAGTTTCGTTGCTTTCAATCCATTTACCTATTAAAGACTTACCACCTCTGAAATAAGTTACTATATCATCTATTACCAATAAAATAGCGATTATAATTACAATAACTAGATTAAATGGCGCGAACATCGCTTTTGAAGCTACACTAATTGCTATCATTGTGATTTTAATCCCAACTAGAATCCCCGCAACTATTCCTAAAATCTTAACTATTTGCCAACCATTGCGATTAAGTATTTTAATAAATGCTGTGAATATTGAATGCACTTTTTTCATGATTGGCATTAAAGCATTTAGTAAAACCATGCTAATTTTCTCAAAAAAGAATTTCACATCTTTTAACATATTGCTAAAATCTTTGCCGCTTTGTATCTCTTCTTTAGTGATATTTCCTAAGCTACTTTGTGATTTATAAAGATCATCCACGCCCTTTTTACCTTGCATTAAAAGACGTATTGTAGCGTCGCTTAATCCCAACTTTTGACCCAAAGCTAAAGCCGCTTGCTTATTCATTTTAGACATTTTATCGGCGAGTTCAGACATAGCCTGTCTTGTATTTTGTAAGCGTCCGCCTTGATTAGACATTATTTTCCCATACTCTAACGTGGCGTCTACCAAAGCCCCCTCGCCCTTAGTAGCTTGGTAAAATGCTGTATTAAGATTTTTTAAATCATTCATAGCATCGCTAGCACTGCCGCCAAATTTACCTAGAATATCTCCCAAGTTTTTAGCATCGTCTGCGGCTATCCCTGTCAAGTCCGCGAAGTTTTGTAACTCTTCTCCCATCTTAGCTGCTGCATTTATTGCAACTGCGCCGCCTAATGCTGCTCCTATGAGCCCCGCTACCTTGCTTACATTATTAGCTAAATCATTAAAGCCACCGCTAGCTTTTTTAAGCCCGTCCATTAAAGGCGATATCTTTGCATTAAAAGAAACTATAAATTCTTTTAAAACGTTGCCTGCCATTAAAATCTACCTTTAATTTTATTTATTTCGCGATTGATTTTAAGATTCATATACTCTTCATAGTTAGCGTGGTTATGTATTAGATAAGTCATTAAGGCATTGTAAAAATCCATATCGCACACCTTACCATAATCGCCGCAACCTTGCAATACTAAGCTTGCTATTATGCTATTACAAGGATATTTAACCTTTATCTTTGTATCTGTTTCAAAGTGTTTAATCCTTTGATAGAGTTCAAAAAAGGGGATAGGTAATCCATGAAATAAGTAACTATTTCAAGTGATACAAGCGGGCTTTTAAAAAATAATGCAAGGCTATCTATATCCCCCACATTTTTATAACTGCTGCCGCTAGCGTCCTGTGTTTCTACTTGCAACTTAGATATAATTAATTCCAAGCTATCTTTACTAAATTTAGCAATATCTACATTTTCATTATTCTTTATACACCCCAACAAAGATTCAGTTACTTTTATGCCCTCCCTTGCTGTTAATGGTAAGAATTTAACATTTAAGTTTTCTATTTTATAAGTTTTATTTTCCATTAATTACACCTATTATAATTTTCTTTCGTGAAATGCAATAATATAATTGCTATCTTGGTATTTAGTGTTATCCACACTACTGCCCGCTGGTACACTTGTAGCTATTCCTTGAGTATAAACCTCTGGAATTGGTATAGCAAGATTTAAAACCGTCATTTGAATACGTGGCGCGCTTTTGTATTTAAATCCTTTTCTACCAACTTCATCCCCACAAACACGTTTTAGTAATCTATCTAAGATAGAGTTATTCATAAGTGATAAAGTACATATATAGCTAGCATTTTTAATTATATCCACAGGCTTATTATCTGGTGTAATATATCGCTCCGCTATTTCCCTGTCTGTCCACTGAAGTGGTGTCTCCCCAAAATATTCAACCGCTGCGACAGGAAACCCCTCTACTAACATTGATATACTTAAAGCATTCGCACTTATATTATTAAGAACCATTTATAACCTCTTTAATCGGAATGTAAAGTTTTTCTATTGTCGGTTTATTTGATAAATTATTTTTATTAACACTTAATATACACTTAAATTTATCTTCTGGCATATAATACTCACTACAAAACACATTATAACCTTGTTTTGATAAATATAAAGCATAATCATAATATAAATTATAGTTAATTGTATTAATATAACCTTTTGAATTATAATAAGGCGGGTCTAAATATATTATTGTTTCTTTTGGCGGTGTAGTTATCTCTACATCTTGAAAACTCTTATTTGTTAAAATCATTGGATAAGGCTTAATATTCTCTAATAATATAATTCTATTTAGACAATCAAAACCTTTCGTAACTATCTTTAAATTTTCAAGTCTTGATATTCCAACTTTTTTAACATCTAATTTTACTTTTTGTTTTAATATATTAAATAAATCAACCTGTCTTATCTCTAATAATTCTTTATATCCGAATAAATCGTTTTTTTTATATAAATTTAATGCTTGTAATTTTTTATGTAAATCAAGACATATGAATTTCCTAACCCTCCAATTATCTACATGAGATAAAACATTTAAATAAATATCTTGTAGTAATGTGGTGTTATAAAAATCGCTTAGATATTCTAAACTTTTTTTATCGTTAAACATCACTAAATTATATGTATTTTCAAATAATAAATCCAATTCTTTTCTACATAAATAACAATCTAAAAAATTTCCATAGCTATAAACCAATTTCACAAAATATTTATAAATGCTATCTTTACAATCACTGATTCTCAAAAAATCCTTGCGATTAACAAAATTATAAAAAGATTTTTCAAATTCGATACTCTTTTTATTCATGAGATATTTTAAAAAAAAAACAATCAGTATTTAGTTCATTATAAGTTACCTTATAACCATTATGCGCGGCTAAGATACTCATACAACCGCCACCGCCAAATAAATCATAAAAATATTTTGCATTAGGTGCTAATTCATTTATTCTCTGAAATAATTTAAAACAAATTTTTCTCTTACTACCAAGATAAGGCATCCCAACATTTATTTTTTCTAATTTTCTACTTAACAATCATAAACCTTAAATAAATAGACTTGATATTTTAACTCTATCCCCAGCTACATTCATAATATAAATTAATTGAAATTCACTAGTAACTGAATTAGTAATTTCATTTACACTATTTTTTATAAATTGAATTACATAGCCATTATTTAAACACGAAGTAAAATTATCTTGATTGCCATTTAAAGCTTTTTGCAAGGCTATTTTTTCACTACCTGTTAAAATTGGATTAGCGATAATAATGCCCGCCGATACAAAGTTTTCGCATTGATTAGTTGCTGTATCAAGTAGTAATCTTATATCTGTTTGACTTCGGACGCCCACAATATTACTATTTGAGATAAATCCAAACATGGCTTTTTCAATATTGAATTTTACGAAACTATTCCAAACATAACTATTTGCTGTCTTGAAAATATCGCCGCATATTTTACCCTCGCCATAGTAAACGTTTCGTTCCCCAAAATCACCGACCGCAAAGATTCCATTAGCTCGGTTTTTGTTTAAGTTAGTTATTTGTCTTTGTTTATAAATGGTGTTTTCACTATCATACTTTGTAGCTGGGATAAAGTTTAATGATATAACACTATTAGGTTGTGTTAAATCCAAGCTTGCTATAAATCCCTGTGTAATTTCATTTAGATTTAATGTTTCAAGTGGATTAAAATTAATGATTATCCCGTCATATCCATTAATACTAGCAAAAGGATTTTCTGTTCCTATTAATCGTTTATCATGCTTGCCAATCACACCCAAATAACGACCTTTAGTTGCTGATATAGCTGCGCTAAAATCTCGCATATCTTGTTTATCTAAATCAAACAATGCACTTATACTATAAAAATCTCCATTACTTGAAATAATATTATTCACGGCTTCAATAAATGTTTCTTTGTCTTTACCTTGTATGATTGTAGCTCCGTCTATATCTCTCATCTTTAAAAGCGGCGATAAATCAACATCGCTCGCACCACTTGTAATATATCCAACCATGCTACTTTTACCAACAACCCCGCTTTGTAATTCAAAACCGCTAGTGATAGAATTAAAAATAAATTTCGCATTCTTAAATCCTAAATCCTCTTTTACTTCCAAATTTATATTGCTATTTTCTGTTTCTTTGGTGTCGCTAATATTTTCAATTGTAGAATTGTCCGTATTGATAACTTGCGTTAAATTATCTTGTGTAGATTCATCTTGATTAATTTCGTTTTCATTTTGATTTTCATGCGTATCTTCGCTTTCATTGTTATTTATATCCGTGTTAGTTGACATAGATTCATTTTCTACACTCTCGCTACTATCTTGTTTTTCTATTTCATTGCTAGTTTCTGATTGATTGTTTTCGCTCGAATTATTTACATCTTGAATAGAGTCTAACACAGCATTAGCGGGCATATTTGATTGAGTAGATTCATTTTGTGAAGTAGTATTTTCAGTTTCTAATACCTCGCTAGTATTCTCTGTATTATTGTCTTGTATTGTAGTGTCTTGTTGATTAGTATTCTCTTCGCTTGTATTTTCAACTTCATTTTCTGAATTATTAGTTTGATTATCTTCGGTGTTTTCTACTTCTGAATTTATATCTTGATTAACATTATCTTTTACTATTTCAGTATTAGTGTTAGTTGGTTCTGTCGGGGCAATCGTTTCATTGCTAGTTCCTAATTCGTTAATTGCTGTTTGAATGGCAGTTGCTATATCAGTAAAAGAAACCTTATCGGTTAAGTCTACTTTTACTTGTTTTTCAACCCCACCTATATTAACTCCAAAACTACCTTTTTGTTTAAGTGTTGATATATCGAATTGTTGAGTTCCTTTTAAACTTGCTGGCATATCATTTTCATACAAATTATAAAATGTAAGTATTTCGGGGAAATTTCCATTTTTATTTTGAAAACTAAAAAAGTTCTCTGTAAATGTTTTTTCATTCGAATTAATGCCATAGTAAGAAATTGCATCATCGACATTATATAATTCGATTATATCTTTTTGTATTTGTGTAGGTTTAGTAATTACTATCGCATTTAATCGACTTATACTACTTGCAACTTTTAATTTTGCACCCGTGAAATTCACAAAAAAGCTATAAGGTAAAGAGTTCATGAAAACCTCCCATTAAATAAAATCAGTGTCTATTTTAATATTTCCTATCTCAATATTTGATATATCAACACGACCTAAGATAACAAAGTTAACCGTCATTGTAGCACGTGTAATCCACTGCTTATTCTCATGTAAATAAGTATCATTAGTTAAAGTATCTACAATTCTCAACACTTCAAGATTGAAATTATTGTTTCTACAAAAATGTATAAAATTATCGGAGTTTAAATGTATATTTATCTCTGATAATAATTCAAAAGGTGTATGATTTAATGTATTTATTTTCTCGGATATTATCATATATTGATTTATAAAATGTTGATATAGAGAATCTTGCAACACGTTATTAACATATTGTTTTGTCTTTGATTGCGTGCTTAAGATATTGGAATTAACAAATTGCCAACTAATATAACCATTCCTTAAATCTATCGGCGACTCTTGATAGGGATAACGTAACTGATAATCTTTGACTTTATCCTTTAAGAAAAAATATAACGCTTTATTAATCACTTGCTGCACCTTGACAAACTGCCTCTATTATCACCCATCCATTTAAAGACCAATCCTCTCTATAATATACTTTGTAAATTTTATTATTATATATAATGCTTGCACTTGTAAAATTATTCTCTAACGCACTTGCAACTATTTTAATATCACTACCTAAAATGTAAAATCGCAAGCACTCAAAAGAATCAGTATAAGTTTCAAAGGCTTTAACCTCGCTCGGTTTTAATTGTTGAATATTTGCTACCGTAACAATCTCAACACTCTTTTTAATATCTATACCATTAAATAGTTCACTTGTCTCATTCCTTATTGTTATCATTTTGCTCGGATATAGTGAACCTACTTGAGAAATTGCTTTTGCTAAGATATTCATTTAACTAACCTGTAAGTAACTGATTTGCGCATTAACCCCGTATCTATAAGTGGGTTGGTTGATTTTTTTTCTTTAATAGTTTTTTCTTTGTTTGGGGGCTCTTTTAATTGTGTGATAGACTCTTGAATATCACTTACAATAACATTGCCCAACATATCTAAGCACTGATTAATATTCAATTCATTTTTTCTATTTTTCTTTAACATATCACTTAACATAAAAAACCACTTATTAGTATTCTTTGCTACGCATTTACTAAAAAAAGGACGTGCTGGGATATTAGCTGTTCCAAAGTTATTATAATAAGCAACTGC
The DNA here is from genome assembly GCF_003364265.1 of Helicobacter aurati. Lineage (GTDB taxonomy): Bacteria > Campylobacterota > Campylobacteria > Campylobacterales > Helicobacteraceae > Helicobacter_A > Helicobacter_A aurati. The sequence goes on along the minus strand of NZ_NXLW01000020.1, from coordinate 25,067 downwards.
TGCGACTTGTGTGCCGTCTTGATATTTAGCACTTGATAAAAACCCCGCTTCAATTCCTTTAATATCTGATTTTTTCAAGGCTTTTTTTAGCTCTTTTTCAAGTGATTTAATGTTTATATTGTGTTTCATGTGAAACCTTAATTTATTAATGTAGCACTGCCAATAACGCTACGAATTGTTAAAAATTCTAACCCGTATTTAGTAGACCCAAAAAACTGGCTCCAATATGAATTATTGGTTACTTGACTAAGAGATACTGATACCCCACCTATACTAGCACTATTTACTACGCCGCTACCCCCACTTGTAACACTACCTAAATTATCGGCTATGAGATAATGCGCTATGATTAAAAAAGCTATTTGCTTATTTCTACAATTATTTAAATTCCTTACAAAAGAATATATACATTTTAATTTCTCATATAAAGAATCTATTCTTTCAGTGCTAGTGTCTTTAAACTCTGGAAAGAATTTTTTAAATTCACTTGCAAGCTCTGAATCGTCTTGTTTCTGATTAATACCTAGAAAGTATTCAATCCGTGAAATAATATAATCTTGGAATTTCAAAATATCATCAATATTATTTTCAGTTATAGTTTCACATGAAACACTACAAACACAAAAGAAAATTATATTGTGAAGTAAATCGTTATCTTGAGAATGCTCGATAACTTTTATTAAATTAGTGTGTTTTAGCTGTGTATCATTATCTATATAATAATTTAATGCAATCAAACCGCTTTCGCTTTCAATAAATTTATTGTTAAGACAATTCTTAGAAAAACGATTGATAAACAATTCTTTTTCTAAATTAGCTTGCTCGAATTTAATCACTAAATCATTGTATAGCATTAATCTTTCTCTTGCTTGGGACGTCCACGCTTTTTATCTGTGTTTTCATTGTCATTATTTTTAATGTTTTCATGCTCGATTATGATTACTTTATTATTAATCATATCTTTAAATATTTGGTTATCTTTAATAGCTTGGTATTCACTATCACTTAAAATAGTTTCTTTGTTACCTTTTAAAGTGATAGTGTTTAAGATAGTTGGGATTTTTAGCCCGACTTTATCAAGTATCTTTATTTTAAACATTATCTATTACCATCCGCTACAACACCCCTCGCTATATTTTGGGGTTTAATCACAACCGCACCACCGTGCCCTATGCTTATGTTTTGACTTATATGTGTTTCTTTTTGAGATACTCTACTCATTAATGCAAGCTCTGAATATGGAAGTAATACACTTCGTTTTTCAGTGCTACCATCATCAGGCGTCTCAGCTATCAATAACATAACGCTTTTATTTTGATATGCACCCTTAAACTCATTAACATTAATGACTATCTCTAAATTCGGGTAATTTTCTTTTAGATAAGTTTTAAGAGATTTTTGCATTTTACCCTCTAATTTCAATAATGCGCTTAATGCGGGGCTTAATGCAAGCTTCATAATAGTATCGTCCCCTATGTGGTTATTTTGAGTTTGTAATTCTCCGATTAGTGTTTGTATATCTGATAACATATCATCATAGGTAGGCGAGCTTAATTTTGTCTTAAGTGTAACATATTCACTTAAATCGGGGAAGTCTAGGATGCCATAGACTCTATTATCTTCACCGCCTGTCCCAAAGAATGCGGTTTTATTCCAAGCTTCAAGTAAAATATTTAACGCGCCGCCCATAGCTTTTTGTATTTCATTTACACCAACTCTACTAAGCTGCTCGCTTTCTAAATCACCTACTCTGATATTTATAGAATCTCTTATTTGTTTTGTCTTTAAAATTCTTACATTCATTGCAAGCGAATTAGGATTTACAAAATCATTATAAGAGCTTGGTTCACCCGCATATTGAATAATAGGTGTTTCTATATCATCGCTTGAAAATTCCATTAATCTCACACGTTCCCCGACTATCTCTTCAATCTTAAGCTTTTGAAAAACCATATCAATAATTTTATTGTTCACTTGAGATAATGCGCTACCTAAGCCTACGTCTACATTCTGAAGTGCATAGCCGCCATCCAAGATTCTCGCGCCTACGTTTTGTCTCTCTAAAAAATTAAAGTAGCCTTTTGGGTTAGCTTGTTGATAAAATTTAATTAAAGATTGATTCATATTAAGCCCTTTTAATGTAGATTAACCCGGGTTCTTTACCGCTATTTGATTGTATGACTTTGTAGCCCGTGAATTTGACTGTATCACTTGAAACTTGCGCTTTATTAGCATTAAATACCAATGACCCATCCGATTTAGTAATTCCTATAAAATCGTCTTTATTGCAAGTAACGCCGTCTTGTATATTCATTCCATATATAGCTAAATTGCTTATATCAATTTGCACTTTATCCCCCGCTTCAAAGCTATTTCCATTTTTACATAAGTTATATTTATATCCTTGAAATGGGATAAATCCAATTACTTCACCATCGCCCTTCTGCCCCACACATTCATTAGGATTATTTGACTTGCAAGCAAAAGTTCCTATTGCAACAGGACTTGTATTATCCACACTGTCGCTTACAATGTAATCAGTATCTAGTAATTCATATCCTCTTACAAAGTAACCATTTGCACCTGCTGGCGCATTACCTATAATACTGCTCATATTTAGCTCCTCGCTTTAATTATTTCACCAGGGATAACGTAATCTGTTTTAATTTCGTTATTCACTTTTTTACTGTCCATTATCTTATCTTGTGTTTTTTCAAGTGTTTTATAGCAAGCTATAAATGCACTTTTAGAATCTTTGACTTTACCTACATTAATGCCATTTTGCAAGGATAACATTTTTAACCCGTAATCGTAAATCTCATTCACGCTTTTACGCTTGCCTTTGGAATTATAAGGGCTAAATTTGCCAACTATATTACTTACGCTGTCATAAGCCTCGATAAATTCGCTCTCGTCTTTTTCTAGTTGCTCTTTTATCTCTTCAGTTATCTCTTCTTTGATAGCTTCAATATCTATATTGTCTTTTGTTTCTTCTGAAGTTTCGGTTTCATTATCTTTACATTCTGAATCTTTGGTTTCTTTGTCTTGCTCTTCTGAGTCTTTAGCACCAAGCACTTTTTTAAGTTCTTCGCTTATCACAGACCTAATTATGCTCTCTAAGTCTTGATTAACATTATCGTCTTGTGTTTTGTCTTCTGTGTTTTCAGTTTCTGAATCTTGAGTTGGATTATAAGCGATATTTCTCAATATCTCATAAGCCGATTCAATATCATCATCTTTTAATTCTTTAAGCTTTTTAAATTCTACTTGCTTGTCAATATTGGTTTCTATATCTTGGAAATCAAAAGGTATATTCTCTGATATTTCCAAAACTTTTAAGATTTTCTCATCATGACCACCCTCGAAATCAGAATCGCTTTTTTTTACAATCTCTAAAGCCTCTTTGACTTTTTCTATTACCTCGTCAGGTATAGAATCTTTCGCATGAATACCTTTAATTTTCATAAAACTATTAAAGGAATTTAATAAGTTTTTATATCCCATTTTAAAAGCCTCCCTATATTTATTTTTGCTATCATGGACTATTAAGCTACTATCTCTTGGAATTTTACATAATGCCAAGTGATTAATCTCTGTAACCACTTGCTTATATTGATAATCTATTCCTTCATGAGTACCATCCTCTTTTATTAAATCTTGAGTAAAGCCTGCCGATAACTTATCTCGAATGCCGTTCATTATATCTTGTATAGCGTCTTTATTTGTGATTGTCAATAAGTCCGCTATGATACAACCGCTATCTTTATCAAAGGTAATATTACTACCAATATTTCCTACTACCCTGTCTGGGTTGTCTTTTATACTTATCCATTCATGTTCCAAAGTAATCGGCTTATTTGCAAAAGACTTATAAACTTTTTCTAGCTCATCTTTTGGGCGATACACTTTATAAATCTTATCATCATTTAAACCTATTTCATTACCTACATATTCAAACACGCCGCTCTTCATTATAGCGTTATCTTTGATATATAAAAATTCATTGGAATCTATATAACGATTTTCTGATATTGAAAAAATATTATTCATAATTTATTCCATAGTCTTTATTATCAAAATCAACATTTATTAAGTCCAAATCGTTCTCTTGTATAGCTTTACCTGCCTCTGATTCTGATATTATACCGCTTTGTGTAAGCTTAGAGAAATAATCTGCCTTAAGATTATAAGCCTCTATCTTGTCTTTTTCTGTGCGATAACCAATAGCATTAAATCTAATATCTATCGTTATTTTATCAAAGATTTTTAAATCAAAGGCTAAAATCTTTTTAATACACTCAATCATAAGAGGTTTAACCTTTGATTGGTATTGTGATATAAGTTCGTAATAATGTATTAAATCAGATTCACCTGTTGCATTAAAACCTCTCGGGCTAATACCCATTAAACGTGTAGCTGGGATACCGCTCGCCGCTACTACTAATTCATAGCACTGGCTCGTAATATTATCTAAGCCCGCAACCGACGTTGTTAATGTTTGTAGCTCTTCGTTTTCACTTAATAGCAATGTACTAAAATTATTCTTAGTAGCATTATTATACTTTATCCTACCTAGATACTCTTCGCTTGAAATATTTTCACTAGTAGTTTTAATATAATCAGTTTTAAATCTCAACATTAATTCAGATAAAGCATTACGTATTGTCTCGGCGTTTTGTGTATAATCTTGCATTAATTGAGTTAGTGAAATGCCTAGATAATTAAATAATGGTTTGATTAAGCTAGGTATCTCAAAGAAAACCAAAGGTAAAAGACGTGTAGAATTAACTGCACCAACACCACCTATAAACCACTCGCTGGGGTTCATATAATTTTTATATATTGGCATGTTAGTATTAACTCTACTCGCGCTTACGTTGTCTGGCTCTACCACACAAAAGCCGCTTAATTGGTTTAAGCTCGCACATTCGAAATCGTTGCTTATTGGTAATTCGTATCTTGAATTAATATCAATATAAAGCAATGCGCCGCCAAACCTAAGAGACGTTACTATTAGATTTTGTATAACATTGTCTAAGTCATAATATTTAATGCGTTCATTCAACTTACTTTTAATATCTATCGCTAAATCTTTGTTATCACATTCAATTATTAAATCGTAGCCATGTGAAACCATATCATAGGATAAAGCCATTATACTTTTATTAATTAAAGTGTCTAAGGACATTGCTGCACATTGTCTATAATCAAGTCTCTTAAGTATAAATTCGTTATATTGCATTAAAGCATTATTACTTCCTATATTCGCAACTTGATTAATCCAAGAATCAAACACTTTACTAGTCTGTTCATGATAGACTAGAGGCGTGTAATTTAATTCTTTTTTGCGATGTATAAGTTTATCTATATGTTGCAACAAATAATCGAATGTTTTCATGTATTTATTATAGCATAATTTTAATAATTAAATAGTTTTTTTGACAAAGCTGCGTAATTTGGTTTTGAATTGTAATTATTATAATAGTCAAGTCCATACACTATACAATCTACTATGTCGTCGTGTTCGTGTTTCATATCCCCCCTAAACTCTGATAATTCATTTAAGGTTATATCTACCCATGAATTTAAGCTATCTTTTTGTAATGGTATTCTAAGAATATTAATCAAGTGTAAAACTTTATGTAATCTAGCAACTTTGTCAGTATTTGGTTTCACTGATTTAATGTTAAAATTTGTTAGTTTTCTCAACTCTTGGATAAGAGAAATACCGCTTGATTTTTCCTCTATAATAATCACATTTACACTTCTCTTATAAGTCTCTATGCAATAATTATACATATATTTTAAGTTTTCACTTAACTCTCCAAACTCCCACTTACCTCGCATGATTCTTAAAATATGTAATTCATTATCTAACATCCCAAATAAAGCTATCACAGAATAATCTGAATATGTAGTTTTATTATAAGCTGTATCCATAGTTATATAAATTCTTTTGTAATTGTATTTTATAGCATTGTCATACATTCCTATTTTTGTAATATCGATTAAGGTAGCTTGCTCTTGCTTTGTATCGCCTTCCCATATATGTCTGTAAACATGTCTAGGTTTAGTATTTAAATCTTGTATCCTGTCTAGTTCCATTTCACGGGGAAAAAATGGATTGTCTTTATAATTAATCTTGATTGTTTTAAAATAATCGTTATTACACCGATTTAATACATATTGAGAATAAACATAATCTGTTTTGTTTTGCGGGTTAAAAGTAAGTATTATCTGTGCTTTAATATCTTTTGTAAAATTCTCAAATTCTCTAACTCTTACGCTTGGAATTAACACTTCCATCACTTCGTTTTCTATCTTATGACACTCTTCAAACCAAAAGTAATTTGCATTATAAACACTTCGGATATTATCAACAGTGATTTTACTAACACCTACAAAGATAATATTACTACCATTACTAAAACTTATTTTATTGCTACTTTTGCTATATATCAATTCACTTAAATTATATTGTTTAATTTTCGTGTTAAAAACATTTACCAGTGAATTGTCTTTTGATTCTTTTATATTCCTAGCACAGTAAAAATTAATGTTAGATTTTGTTATACATTGTAGTAGCGCGTAATCCGAAATCGCTTCAGTTTTACCGCCACCACGTCCGCCATAAAAGCATAGTATCCTATATAGTGATAATTTACCATTAAATAAATCTTTAAACTTGCTACTTATCCTTATGTTCATTGCATTCTACGATTTCCAACATAACATTAAAAGGCTTATGCTCGTGGTTATTTTTTCTTTGCTCTTTGTTAATATTTATTTGCTGTGCTATGGCTGGGGGTTTAGGTATCACTTGGAGAACATCGTTCATATCCCTAAATGCACTCGTGATATTTTTAATATCTTTTGAATCTACATCACCGTCCAAAATCTTACTACTTGCTTTAACTACTTTTTCAAAGATAACATTAAAATCATTTGCGAACTTGGGATTTTGTTTTTTGACAATATCGAATATTTCATCAACAAGTAAAGTCGGGTTCACTATTTGTAAATTATCATCATTAGCGATTTTAGATACTTCAGAGAAACCTCTCTTAAAATCTGATATTGCATTATGTGCTTCGGTGATAATCTTTACATTATGTTTTTTTATATAATTATTGATAGCACTTTTACGAACGTTATATTCTTTTGCTAGCTCTTCAACACTATATAAACCTGTCTGGTATTTAGTCATTATGTGTTCATAAGGTATCGAATAGAGTTCGCTCATTGTTGTTTCTCAAAGAATAATTATTTATCAAATCATTATAACGTTTAATTGTTAATTCTATATATTCTGGCTCTTTTTCTATGCCAAAACATACATGGTTATTTAATTCGGATGCTATTAACGTTGTCCCGCTTCCTATGAATGTATCTAATACAATACTTTTTTCTGATAAATACATATTAAATAATTTATTACATAATTCTAATGGAAAGCAAGAGTTATGCTTGCGATTTTGGGTTCCAAAACTACTAACTTGTATGTAGTTTTTATACCCGTCTTTAAAATTTGTTAGATATTGTTTTGTAGTTTTACTCATAGCAAAGATAAATTCGCAACGTCTACTTAAGATAGTTGGTTTATGAAATGGCAATGATATACATTTATCCCATATAATAGTATCTTGGACTTTAAAGACATTATCTTTAGAAAAGATTATATTACCATAATCGTCTCTTGATTTTTTATTGTATGAAACATTCCAAAGTATCGTATGTTTTTTTTTACAAAATGACTAATATTATTTAATGTATTAATACAAAAATTATAATAGTCTTGCTTTGTTAAATTGTCTTGATATTTATTTAAATATAATCCATTATCTAAAATTTTACTTTTTGCAAGCAATTTAGGTGCTAGAATTCCTGCGTTATATGGCGGGCTTGTTAAAACTAAATCGACCTTAGTGTCTTGCAATAATTTTTTATAAGTTTGTATATCAGTAGAATCCGCGCATATAATGGTATGCCTACCTAACTTTATAATATCTCCGCTACAAATCATTATCGCTGTCCCTATGCTCTTCAAATCCTGTTTCTTTTGTGTGAAAATGCGCTATATTTTTCATTGAATACATATCGCCACTACTTGTAATTGCACTTTCTTTTTTGTGCCCTTGTTTTATAATTCCTCTTTTAGTGCCGTGCATCATCGCGGTTCGTTTTGTTGTTGATTCATACATTGGATTAGGCTCACATCTAGGCGTTAAGCAGGCGTCTTTTGCGTCCCAACCCGCATAAATTCTACTCATAACAGTTTTATAAGATATTTGTATATCATGTTTATTTAAAAAATCTCTTATAGTCATGCCGTCTATTGTGTGCCTTACAAAACGATTTTTACAATATATATAATCGTTAAGTTGTTTATAATCTTCATCCTCAACATATAAACCTATGCCTTGTTGCATTGCAACTCTTGCTTTCTCAAAACTAATCTTTTTCATAATCTAATCCTTACTTTTAATTTATGATGTAAGTATAATGTAGTTTTTCTTAAAATAAGCTTAAATTTTACACTTTTTAAAAATTTTAGTATAAATTTTATATCTCAACTATTTTATACCCCAACCCTACTTTTTCTACTTTTTGATTAGCATTAAGATAAATCGGTGCTGCGATACATCTACAATTAACACGTTGCGAGGGGTGTCCCTTTGTCCCATAAGTATCTATTATAGCCTCCGGTGTATCATATCTAAATATTTTACCATTCAAACGCTTATGTTCCTTTGATACTCTCTCATCCTCTGCCGTTACCCATTTATAAAATTCAAAACCTGCCTGTGTAGCTCGGATTGTTGAAATAGCATTTAAGCCTTTTGAAGTTTGGTCTCTTGCAATAGTCTCTATACGTCTATTTGATATGCCCTTAATTCTTTGCAATGATTCTTTTATCTGTGATAAATCTCCCCCTACACTTGAATTATAAAGTATGCTGTCTAAAGATTCTAAAATTTCGCTTGGGATAGATTTAATAAGACTTATATTATTTTGTTGCATAAGTTTAAGTTTTTCGTTCATATCTTTATTAAATCCAAAATCTTTAAACTTAATCCCAAAAGCCATTTTAAAGCCAACATTCAAGCTATTAATCATTTTTCTTATTTGTCTATTAGTAATAATCTTAGCACGTTTATTTGTGATTATGTTAATGTTATGTTTTACTTTATTAAGTCTATCCGTGAAACTGTCATTTTTTGAATATGTGAGACTATCGCTTGAAACTCTTTCTAAATCGCTTAATGTAGTCTTTATTTCGTTCCCATACGAATCAATAAGTCTAACTTCATTGTCAAATATATTTTGAATAGTTAAATTCCCTAGATAGCTCATACTTTTAGATTCTACAATATCACCAACTAAATAACCAAGCGTTTCAGTTAAAGAATCTAATGCTATTAAATTGTCTTTTTTATATAAAGGTAAAACCCAATATTCAATAATATTAAAAATTTCTTTATGTAGTTTCTTTAATTCTCTTTTATATTCTCTCTCAAGTGCTAGTGTAGCATTCTTATTTAAGAATTTTTCATTTGTCTTTTTCATTGTAAAATTCTCTTAGAATATCTTTGCTTATCAAATATTTTTTTTTAAGTTCCTTGCATTCATTGCTCTCAACATGTATAACTTTATCTCTGTATTTCGTGGTTAAAACATCATATTTATTCTTTGTAACAATTATCTCTTTATTCCTGTTCTCTTGATAAACCTTATAATCAAGTTTTAGTTTCTCAATCGCTTTATTTTGATTATCTAGTAGCCCCTCTAAATGTTTATTCTTATATTGTTCGCTTGCAAGCTCTTTATTTACACTATCAAACAATTTAAACATAGTTATAAGCCCAATCAACAATATTATACATGCTACACTTAGCCCTTTAGTCATTATTATCACCTATGCAAAAATTTAAATCTTTTTCTAGTAGCTCGGTATATACTGCTAAATTCTTTAAATCTTGTATTAAATTATCTGAATAAGCTGGCTTAGAAATCTTATCAACATTACACTTAATAGGTATCTTGACTTCTTTATAGATAACTTGAGTCTTGTTACTGCAACCTAAGGATAAAAATAAAAATAATGATGTGATAAATATTCTCATTAGTTAAAAAGGTATCTCTTGTTCGTATTCTTGTTGATTTATATTAACGTTGTTATATTGTTGTTGTGTCTGTGTTGACTGTTGTTTATTGTTTAATCCCCTCTGATGTATTTGTTGTAATACTTGTTTAGCTGTGCTGTTATTATTTATTGTGTGTTGCTGTGATTGTTGATTGATATTCACTTGATTAGTAATATCTTGTTGATTTTGTATATTCATAGTATTATTTTGTTGATATTGTTTCTGCGCTTCGTAATAATCCTGCGTATTAGAATTTTGTGCCACACTATTTTTAACATCTATAAATTCGAATTTTTCGCAAAGAACGTAAGTTTTTGTGATATTAACTCCTTGTTGATTGACATAGCTTGACTGCATTAATTTACCCTCAATAAGTATTTTACTGCCCTTACCACAATATTTACTTAAAATCTCTGCGCTATTCCCAAAGATTGAAATATCTACAAAGCACGTATTCTCTTTTATCTCGCCATCTTGTTTTTTAATTTTTTCATTTACTGCGATAGTAGAATCACACACTGACATTCCCGTATTAATATATCTCAAATTAACATCTTTAGTTAATCTACCTGACAATATAACCTTATTCATTGCTATTTCTCCTTTTTTTCTAATTAAGCTACATATAACTCGATATCGTCTTTTTCCTGAACTATCTTTGAAATATTCTTTTCATAGTCAAAATAAAAAAATGCATTATCACGGAATAAGTGATTTAATATTTCGCTATTAAATTCAATATCTATATTATCAATACTAGTATTTATTTTATCCTCAAATACATACTGATTATTTTCTTTGTCATATAGATATAAAATATTATCTAACAAAATAATATTAGTGAATTGATAATCTAATAAATTACAAATATTATAAGTAAATAAAAACTTAAAATCGTTTTCTATAACATTTTTTAGATTTAAAACTTTATTTTTTGTAATTAAATCATATCTATAAACTACATCTTGAAAATCTTTAAACCTGCCAATCATAATATATTCACTGGTTGATTTCGAGTTCAAACGATTAAACTCAAATTCTAATTTTCTACCAATCAAAGCAAAAGATAACATCTCCGCATTTATTGCTATATCTGAAATCAATTCATGATTATCTTGTCTTATCAATAAGAGAATTTTACCATTTGTAACAAATTGATAGTATTTAGTGAAATATATAAAATTATTATAATCACAATCTTTATTCACAAGTGAAAAATATATCAAAGATTTATTTACTTTTATTTTCTCTGACATATCAAAATCCTTAATTAATAAATATTATCTTAATACCTAATCTAGATATATTTATTTTTGACTTAAATACAAAATTATTTTTCATTTCATTAATCCTGTCATTTACATATAATTTTACACCATCTACAAAATCACTATTAAATTTGTTGTAGTTATCATGAAACAAAATAACTATTTTTTTGTTTTCTAAATCTAATAATATGCAATCTCTATTATATCCCTTATGATAATATTTAATATAGTCTGTAACCCACTCATTAACATAAGGAATTATAACATTATGTAAAAATGTATCACTTATCATTAATCTAACCTTTGACTTCTGATAAGAAAATAATACTACAATTACACTTAAATAATCCTTAAAATACAAATTTTACATTACTTTTTTTGTCTTATCAAACTTCACACTACCCTTAAACAAATACTTATGACTATGTGGTAGATTGGAGTAAATAGCTAATGCCAACTTCCTAATCTCAAATAATGCTCTCTTATCGGTGCGTAATTCAAAAAAGTTTTGTAATGAACGTGCGTTAATAGTGAAATAAAGATTAGTTCGATAAGCCTCAGGTAAAGCATATTTAGCCACATCGTTAGCCTTACCATTCACTAGCAATTCCCTTAATTTCTCCAATGAATGAATAATTGCATTATTTGTTTCGTTGTCTTGTGTAAAAACTACCCACTTACTAGCTCTATCAAAATTAACGCTATCAATCGGTAAAAAGCTATCTTGTTGTCTTAACTCTTTCAGTGTGTATCTTGTGCTCTTGACAGAATAACTTGCCATTCTATGCCGTGTTAATTCAATCAAACACGCTCTACTTATGCCTTTAATCTCAAATGAATAGCTTAAATGCTCTAAAACCGATTTATGCTTAAACTTATTCCCAACTCTATCGATTAACTCTAAATCAGCCTTATTTGAAGCTTTATCGAAGCTATCCCAACATGTCCTAACTCCACCTACACACACGTTTAAAGGCGTGTAATGTAAAAGTATCACTGAAAAAGATAAATTCTTTTTATTTTGTATTTTATTCATTGAAACTAACCTTTGATTTAAATTCAATCAACAACATACAAAAGTGAACCTTTCGGTTTCGACTTCGATAAAAGAACAAAACAGCAAAATTTAGCTTTACAACAATACACTTATGCTAAAACTAAAATTTAATCTCTGATAACAAAGACACTGAAACTATAACACACAAAAGTAAACAAAAAAAATAACCCCCAAAATTTTCTAAAAAATCTTAAAAATCTAACGAAACAAAAAACTCAAAAAATTGAATTTTTGTTGGTAAGCTAATAATGAGAATTAAAAAGAAAAAATAGCGCACGTCTCGCGTGCGCGTTATATTTAACATTTTAATTTTAATTTTAATTTATTTATAATGTATACGTGGGTTAATTTTTTTTTAGTATTTTAATTTTTAAATCTAGCATTATTATTTTTAAATTATCGCATTAGACCTTTAAAATATCGCAAAAGTTAGAGTGGTGAAAATGAGAATGAGCCAAATTCCACAGATTTTAATAAAAAGTTTAAAATTATCTTGACAAGTGAAAAATTTAATAATATACTTACATATATTTTTAAAAACAAGTTACTTTTTTAAAGTATTTAGTTTAATAAAAAATTAAAGGTTAAAAATATGAAAGAAAATTTCAAAATCACATTGTCAAATTTTTTCGCAAATTTAGAGTATAAAATTAGCAATAAAGAGTGCAAATTTTTTTTTATGATGCTGTCAAAAATTAATGTTTTTTGTCATGATAAAAATAGTGTTTATTGTTTAGATAGAGAGGAATTTTATAATTCATCTGAGATAGAAAATATTCTCTCTTATCAACAAATAAAATCGATTATCAAAAAATTAAGAGATAAAGTTGCCTTTAGTGTAATTGGAAATGAGAGAAAAGAAATTAAATTTTTTGAGTTTATAGAATATGAAAACCAGACAATAATCTATAAATTTCATGAAGATTTTAACCCTTATATTTCAAAGCAAGAAAACAATTTTTCAAGTATTTTTTATTCTGAGTTAATTCATTTAAAGCTTGCATATTCAATTAAATTATATTGTTATATAACAAGTAATCTAGGTAAAAACATTTCTGATTTCAGAATTGATTTTTTAAAATTACAAAATATTTTAGGTGTGCCAGAATCTTCAAGACAATATAAATATTTTAGATACCATATTTTAAAAAAGGTAATTAATGAAATAAACCAATTCACCTCGGTAAACATAATTTTCGCTAAATATCTCAAGACAATAAACGAAATTAGATTTTTGTGTAAATTTAAAGAATTCCAAGAAATTAAACAAATAGAAAACAATGTTACTGAAATACACAATAAAATAGATTATGAAAAAAATAATGTAGAAAAACTATCAGATAAAAAGTTAATTATAGATTTTATAAATAATAACATAGGAAAAACTTTATTAATAAACAATGAATTATTAAAGGTAAATAGTTGGAACTACGGGGATAATAATTCAAGTGTTTTTATAGAATTTTATAATGAAGACACAGGTAAAAAATTTAAATCTGAAATCAAAAATGAAAAATATTTAACTCTACTTAAAGAAGCTTTAGATAACGCCAATAAACTACATGATTTAAATAAGAATGAAAATTCAATAAATAAAATTAAGAATACAATTAAACACTTAAGCAAAAGTTAAGTATAAATAAAGTATAATTATTTCAATTTTAATATAAAGGTTAGATTATGACAAGTCAAGATTATTTTAATCACGAGGCTTTAAGTGCAAGCAAAATTAAGTTAATTCTTAAAAATCCATACTACTACTTTAATGGCATTGAAGAACCAAAAAGTCCAAATTTTGAGTTCGGAGAAAAAGTTCATAAATTAGTCTTAGAATCTGATTTATCTTACACTAAAGAAAATCAAAAAGTAGTTGTATTACAAGACTTCGGGGATTTGAGATTAAAGAAAAACAAAGAAGCTAAAGAAGCTTTTTATTCAGAGCATGCAAATGATTATATAGTTACAAGTGAAGAGTTTGAATGCGCTAAAGCTGTGTTAGATTCACCTTTTAACATGTTTTTTAGTGATAACAATTCTAAACATGAATACATAGAGTTCGGGCAAATATTTCACAGGGATTTCAAATGCAAGGCTGATTGTTTTATCCCTAAACAAGACAATATAAATTTATGTATTGATTTAAAAACTTGCAATGATATTTCAGAGAGAGCATTCACTAATTCAGTTTTAGCTTATGGCTATCATATACAATCTTTTATATATAAAGAGTTGTTACATTGTGAAACTTTTTTATTTGTATGTGTAGAAAAATCTACTAAACAAGTTGCTTGTTATAATTTAACTGCGGATGCGTGGATGAATCGAGCCAGCATAGATATAAACAAAGCTTTACATATACTAGACAATAAAGATATTTATAATAAGCCTTATAAAGTGTTTGGAATAGATGAGACTAATAACCCTATATATATTAAAGATTTACCACCACCAGCTTATTTATAATTAAAGGTAAAGTTATGTTAGTAGATTTCACGAATGCAAATAAGAGATTAAAAAAGTGGCGTAATGAAAGGCATATTGATATGTTAAAACAAAGAGAAAGTTTACTCCCTAATATCTTGGAGGAAATAACAGAATATCTAAGGGCAACAAACAATCATGACAAAATTAACGCATTATGTGATATGTCAATTTTTATTTTAAATGCCTATGAAATAGAAAAAGTTTTTATAAAGAGTTTTGATGATTTCCCATTCAACTGCATTAATTTCATTTATATGGGCAGGTTAAAAAGTATTGTTAGCTTGGAATTTTTGCTTGGATTTATAGCGTCAGAATTTAAGGTTATCAAATATGATTATTTGCCTTGTCTATACGAAACAATAAAAGAGATTGAATCTAGGATAGGTCATTGGGATAATAATATAAATAAATGGGTTAAAGAAACTCAATATGAGAAAATTTATACACCAAATTATGAGGATTATAAAATATGATACTAAGTAATTTACAATTTAGAGTTTGGAATAAGAATAAAAAAGAGTTTTCTTATTCAATGTTGGTAGGTAGTGAGGTTAATGGCGGCGGGGATAATTTAGTTTATTTTGTTGATTTTATCTCAAAAGAATATTTAAAAAGCGTTAAAGAGGTAGACTATGATTTAGATTTATGGACAGGTATAAAAGATAACATAGGAAATAAAATTTATGTTAATGATATTGTCAAATTTGAGAATATAGAGTATTTAGTATTATTTGATTATGGATTTATTTTAAAAGGTGAAAATAAGACAAGATACCTAAGAGATGTTTTAAATAATTTAAAGTTTAATGATTTCGAGGTCATTGGGAACATAAGACAAAAGGAAAATAAAAGTGAAAAATAACAAAGATAATTTAGTCAAAATCGTTTCCAAAAGGCTTAATGTAGGATATGTTGAATTATCCGAGATATTGGGTTATAGTAGGTCATCGATTGCTAATGCGGCTAGAAAAAACAAAATAAGTAAGCCTATGGTTAGGTCTTTGGAATTATTGCTTGAATTGCAAGATATTAAAGAGCAGATAAAAGAAGTTGATAATTTTAAATCAAAAATGAAAAATTTTATTGATACTTGATAGATAAAAAATAATACAAATTTTATACTTTTTACACATTTTAAGTATATTTTAAGTTTAATTATATATAATTATATAAATTAAAATAAGGATTAGGTTATGGGAGATTTAATACAAAGAAAAAGACAAATAAACGAATTGCTATCAAATAAAGATATATGTTCGAGGTTATTGTCATTGTGTGATAACAATAAAGATAAGGCGGATTCATTCAAGGCTAATTTATTAAATATAGCTATGGATGCGAGCTTAATTACTTGTAGTGTACAAAGCATTATTAAATGTGCTTTAGATATTGCAAGCTTAAAATTGCCGCTATCTAAACAATTAGGAAAGGTTTATATAGTCCCCCGCAAAAAGAAAGATAAGATAACAAATTCTTACATCACAGAGGCGGAGACCATGATAGGTTATAAGGGGTGGTTAGAATTAGCTAAGAGAGCTAAACTAGCAATAAAAAGTTACATAGTATTTAAATGTGATAAATATTCACTTGAGATTGTTAATGGCAATGAGGTCTTAAATTTTGCCCCAGATTTTGACAATAGAGACGAATCAGATTCTGAATGGATTAAAAACAATTTAAAGGGCGTTATAGTAATTATCAAGGATACAAAGCTAAATGAAACATATATTAATTTTGTGAGTTCCAACACTTTAAATAAAATATCTAAATGTAGTGATAGCGTTAAGAATGGTAAATATTCCGCTTATAGTGATTGGTTAAGTGAAATGTACCAAGCTAAGGCGATTAAATATGTGGTATCAAAAAGTGCCATGACTGAAACATTAGGTGAAGCTGTATATATAGATAATTTAAGCGATAACCAAGATTTTAACATTCCACAAAATAATCGGCTATCAACTGAAAATTTAAATAAACTTATAAACGAAAACTATATTTAAAAAATTATTGTATAATATCAATATGAAAAAACAAAATAGAGAGCATAAGCTCCAAGTATCTATTTTCAGTTGGGCTGAATATAATTTAAAAAAATACCCCGAGCTAAAACTTTTAAACTCTAGCCTTAATGGTATATTTATTAAAAATAAACTTGCTAGCTACAATGCTAAATTAAGCGGTATGAAAAAGGGTTACCCAGATATATTCCTACCTGTTGCAAGATGTGGTTATCACGGGTTATTCATTGAATTAAAAGTAAATCAAGATAAGGATTTAAATATAAGTAAAGGTCGATTAACCAAGGAACAAGAGCAATGGTTAAAAGATTTAAACAATCAAGGATATTTAGCTGTGGTATCTTATGGATATGAATCTACAATAAAATTAATAGAAAATTATCTAAGAGGTAAATTATCAGATGAGACGTTACATTAGATTATGTAGTTTAGCTAACAATACAATCAAGCATTTTATATTTTGGGTATTTGGGATTATAATAACTTTTTGTATTCTACATTCATTCGGACAACATTATATATTATCAAAGATAATAACTAATCATAATCAAAAAATTAAAGATTGCTTGGGAAATAAAAAGATTATAGAATCTGATGAGGTATTTAGCGATAAGAGAGGCTTAGGATTTGACAATAACGTTTTACTTCAGATACAAGACAAAAACCTAAAGAATGCAAAAAGACAAGTTGAGATACAAAAGGAACAGATTAATTGTATCTTACAAACAATACACAACAGAAACGTTTATTCTCAATCATTACCGAATTTAATGGTTATATTATTTTTTAGCATTCCTTTTATTGTAATACCTTTATTTATATATGGTTGGTTGCAAAAAAAAAAAAAAAAAAAGGTAACTCTACATGAATGATTTAGTTTCATATATAGAATCAGTTTTATATAGTGGTTTTATATTGGGGGGTATTGGGTCTCTGATGGGTCTTTTAACTTTAAAGCTAAGAGGATTTAAAAATAGTGGTAAGTGGGGGTTCAACTTTGGGGAGACTGCCGTTATATTTATCCTAGGTAGTTTTACAGCGCATTCATTTAGTGGGCTAATCCCAGCAAATGGTTTTAAACTACCAGATACTGAAATATTAATTAATAGAGATTCATGCCTTACAATCATAGGTTCGATAAGCCCATTTTTATGGGTATCTATATTAAATAATACTGAAGTTATCGCAGGTATAATTAAAAAAATCTTGAGTAATAAAGTGGTTATTGTTCATGATAAAGAAAACGAAAAAAAACAAGATAAGCAAGAAAACTCAGAAAATAAAAATAATTAAGATTAATTTAAGTTATTAAATAATATAATTTTATCGTAGGTGCAAGGTTATTTTTTCTTAACTAAGTAATCTAATCCTTGATTTAGAATATTTTGTATTCATTTTTCCTTTGATATTGTTTATTGCACCTACGATGACTCTAACCTTACGTATTTTATACTCCTTTTTTTCTTTAGACGATATGAATTTCACGATCCTTACGATAAGCCTCGAGAGAGGCGAAAATCATTTAAAAAAGTATAAATTAAGTATTATTTAAGATAACAAATAGTATAATTATATATATGTAATTACAAAGGTAGCTTTGTATCCAAGCTTAAAAACCATTACATATAAATTAAAACTAGTAGTTTATTGAATATACGATTAAGTAGTTATTGTAAGGTTGTCGATAACTATTTATATATTATTAATGTGTTCTTTGGAATATATCAATAATATATTATGAGGTTTTTACATGAGAAGAAAAAGAGGTTCGTTTATTGATTCCTATAATTCGTTTTCAAAAGTAGAAAAAGATTATTTAAGAAGGAAACTATCAAATACAAAAAAAATCAATGATATTATAAAAGCATTATATGATAGGGAATTTTTAGTAAATCATCCTATGAGCTTTAAAGAGATAGGTGATAATTTAAGAATTTCAGAAATTGAAGCCAAAATAATATTTAATAACGCATTAATTAAATTAAGAAAAAGCGAACAAGCCAAAAAACTAAAAGAATACCTAGAAAACTATTAAGGATTTTATCATGAAATTGGCAAAACCAAATACTTATTACGCATTAATTGAGAATGAAAAAGTTAAATGTGTATATCCACCAGGCGCAGTAAGTCAATGGGATGAAAAAGAATTAAACCTTATCCCTTGTGATGAGTATAATGAGGTTGGGGATATTGTAGAAAATGGGATTATAAAGGGTCCTGATATAGATTCTATTAAAAAAAAGAAACTTAATGACTTGGAAATGAATTATTCACTTGCAACAGAGAATAAGCTTTTTAGTTATCAAGAGATAGAAACATTTAAAGAGCAAGAGCGTGAGTCAAACTTATTTATTAAAGACCCCCACGCTAATACACCTTTACTTGATATTTTAGCCTTAGAGAGAAACCAAGATAAAAAAGAGCTTGCTGAGAAAATTTTATCTAAATCAGAGAAAACAAATAAGAATATTTTAATCTTAAAAGCGAAGTATCTTACTCTTTGTAGTAAAATTAGGAATTGTGAAACAAAAGAGGAATTAGAATTATTAGATTTGACATTGGGAGTTAATAATGTGGATTAAATTATGTAGTAAATTCAAAGTATTTAAGTGTATAGATAACTTTATCTTATCCCAATCTATTTTAAAATAATATGAATGATATAGCAAAGTTTTACGAGTTCATGAATGCAAGCGAATATAAACAAAAACAATTTATATTAAATAATAAAGAATATGTTTTAATAAAAGATGTTAGATATGAAACAGATTTATTATTAAACCTTTATTATTATTCGATATGTAAAGGCGTGGAGATACTGAAAAATACAACACACTACAATATAAAATATATATCTCCACGCTCTTGCATATCTCAAGATATGTTTATATTAAACTTTGTAAAAGAAAGCTATAATAAATTTATTAAACTTAGGAGTCTTTTACCATGAAAGAAAATAAATATTTTAGAATTGATGAGTTTAAATGTAAATGTGGAAATTGTGAGTTGCCTCCCAACATGCCAAGCGATGAACTAATTGATGTCTTAGTTGAGATACGCGAACACTTTGATAAACCTTTAAAAATTAATAGTGGTTATAGGTGTCCAACTCATAATAAAAAAGTTGGCGGCGCACCTAAATCAAGGCATATTCAAGGGGACGCAGTAGATTTCATAATTAAAGATATTCCTACCGCTGACGTTTATAGACACGTTATATCAACATATAATGAACGACCTTTTGGGATAGCTTTAAGTGTTAATGAAAGCAATATTTTTAAAGGATTCGTTCATTTGGATACAAGAGGTTATAAAGCTAGGTGGGGGTATAATGACGCAGGCAAAAAGTTAGCCGCAGCTATTCACGAAGAGTTAAACATTGTGTAAGGATATATTTTAATGTCGGATTTAAAAGAGTATTTAGATAGGATAGAAACAGAGATAAGAATTAGTAATATGTCTGAAGTTGAGAGACAAAAGCTAAGAGACAAAAGCGATAAGATATTACAAAAGGCACTGCGTAAGACAAAAAAAAGAGTTAGTAAGTATAATCATATAATAGTAACTACAAAAGATAACTATTTCCCAATTAGTTTAATTGCTAAGATAGGAAATACTAGCAGTGCTTTTAGACAAAAAGTTTATAATGCTTTGAAAAAACAAAAAATACAGACTTACGAGTATTATTGTGATTTTACAAAAAGCTCTTGCATTTGTTTAGAAAAAAAAGATTTAGAAAAAGCTAAGGTAATAATAAATGAATGCAAAAAAAGAATTTATGGCACTGGTATTAAAAGAATATATAATTTAAAGATAAATATTAATGAAACCTATAATGGCAAGTTAATTAAAGATATTTTAGAAGAGAAAGGTATTAATGATAAAATATTAAGAAAAAGGATTTATGCGGGTTGGAATTTCGATGATGCTTTGAATACTGAAAAATATGGTTCACGTTCACGGTATCACGAAGTTAGAACAAATATGATAAATATAAGAAAAAATAAATATGCCAAACTACAAAAAAAATATACCTATTAAAGATTTTTACATGACTTACAAGACAATACTAAAAGACAAGGAATGTATAATCAATGTAGAATCCCAAGATAATAAAAGATTATATATAACAGCAACTAAAGATAATACATTATATAATCTTGAAATCATTAGTATATTTCATGAAAGTCTAAAAGATATTAAAGTTAATGGTCTAAAACAAAGAATAGATAAACTTTTAATTAAGAGAATGGAAAAAGAAGGGTTGATATGAAACAATTATTTTATTTCGCATTTGGTGTATTGATAATGTTTTTTATGCTATCAAATAATCTTTATTCAAATCCAAGCTATGACTTAGAAACAATGAAAATCGAAAAAGAAAATCGCAAGTCAAACGATTATGCTAATTATTTCATGTGTAAATACAAAAAAGAATTAAATTTATCTATTAATTCGTGCGAAACAATCAAAGCGGCAATTAATGCGGTTAAAGCCTCTGAAGCAATAGAAAAACTTTTAAATAATCTAAGCGAAAAATATATTAATGATAATGATACATACGCATTAACACCCGAAGTATTGATTAAGCGATTTAATGAAAATGATTTAAATAGTTTGAGAATATTAGAAAATAGACTTGACAGAGCTAAAAAAGATTTTTGTTTATATCATTCGAGATTAAACGAAAAAGAACGCGAATATTTGGAAAATAGCAATCTTAAATATAATAATAGATTATTATACAACGAAATAGGTGCGAATGATTTTTGTAGTGATTTTGAAAAAAAGAAATAATCATGTATGATTTACAAATAATAGAGTTATTGCTTTCAGAGAAAAAAAAAGAATATGGGGATTTTAAAGATATTGCTAATTATGTAATGGAATTTTATAAAATCAACATTGCAATCAATCCACATATACAAAAATTTACAAAGGATAAAAGAAACGCCACAAAACTAACCTTTATTATGCTCGGATTAAAATTAGCAAGGTTGAATATACAATCAGACAATCAAGACACTTTGAAAGACTTTTTTGCATACGTAAGACTTTTTAATAAAAGTGTAAATAAGAAAATCACTTTAATTAATACTAAGAATTCTACACACCAACAAATAGAATTAATCAACCAAGCAAATAATACAATCAGAGATTATTCTACTTAAGAGTATAAAATCTAAATTAAAAAAAAAACATTTTAAGTATATTTTAAGTTTAATTAGTATATAATTACATATATCAAAAGTAATGATTAGGTTATGAAATTTTCATCAGAAAAAGCAAGCAATAAACAAAAACAATTATTAGAGGTATTAAGCAATCACTGCTGTAATGTATTTGCACCAGAAGGGGATAAAATTCTTATTAGATTTTATGGATACAAAGCAAAACAAATAAAATCAATACTTGAAGAATATAGTATTAAAGTTGATAAAGTAAGAAAATATGATGATATGGAGGTTATTTACTAGTGAAAGAATATTCAAAATTACAAGAAATTAAACAATCTAAGAAAAAATACGCTGAATTTATCACAAATGATAATTTAAGGCGATTTTTAGCTGAAAAAGTTAAAGAGTATTGCGGGGATATCCCTTTAAATGTTATTGATATATGCGCAGGTAGCGGACAGCTTTGTCAATACCTAAATATTAAAAATTTAAAGGCTGTTGAAATTCAGAAAGATAGTTGCCAAACATTAAAAGAAAACTTCCCAAATGCCGAAATTTACAATCAATCGTTTTTTACATATCAAGACACAAATGACAATGATGTAGTAGTGTGTAATTATCCATTTTCATTAAAATTTAAAGAATTAACGCAAGATGATAAGGATAATATAAAAAAACTATTTCAATATAAAAAGTCTGGAATTTGTGATGATATATTTATCTTGAAATCACTTTTGAATGCTAAACGATACGCATTTATTATATGCGCCGCTGGTATATCTTTTAGGAATGATAGCAAGATATTAAGGCAAAAAATAGGTAATAATTTAGCCGAGTTAATAAATTGCACTGATTGTTTCTCTGACACTAAAATTAATGTATTATTAATGATTATTGACTTGCAAAAAACAAATAATACTTATAAGACTAGTTTATATGATGGTAGCAAAAATTGTATTTTATCCCAAGATATTAAAGAGGTAAATACTGAAATGTATTATTGTCTTAATAAAATATGAACTCATAAAGATATTAAAGATATTAAAGATATTTATACATTAAATTTTAATAATCTTCAATCTTTCTTACAATTACAAAATGTTATATGTTCTTTAGATAAACAACAAAAAGACTTATTTGTCAAGTATTTAAATGATTTTAGTGCTTTGATAAATAGTTATATTGCCCGCATTACCAAACATAACAGGGCAGGTTGGTGGAATACGTGCCACTGAAATGCCCTATGCTAGCGGTTGTAATAGTGTAACAGCGGCAGCTAACAATAGATTAGGTGCTGGTGGTTACACCGTGAATACATTAATTAATACTAATGCTAAACTATGTAATCCTATCTATAAAGATAATCACAACGACGTAACGCCTTTTAACTTTAATTTAAATATTGACATTAAGGTTTAAGGTTTAGAGTTATCCTAAGAATACTTATATTTTAACCAATATATTTATATTGAAATTGTAGGGGATAACGTCGTTAATATTATCTTTGTATATAGGATTACCTGCGCTTAGGTTTATTTCAACACCAGAACCACTGCCGCCTTTACCACCTGCGCCAGGATAACCTCTATTATACCAAGCTTGACAAATGCCATTAAGATAATCTAAGCCGCCTTGTGTATTTGCTATTTTAAAATTACCCTTAACATTTGGTAATGCGGGCAATTGTAGTTCGTTAAAACTTCTATTAGAATCTACCTCGCTGCCGTTACTCCACACACGTGGGTGATAACCCCTTATATCTTGAAGTGAAAACGTATCGTCTGATTCTTTTACAAATATCCCAACTTTATCGCCTATCTGTGAAGTCTTTAATAATTCTCTAATTCTTTTATATTCAACCATGCTAAATTGTTTCGTAAGAATATCACTTGCATTAACTCTAATGTAGCCAGGTGGTGCAGGTAAATTCATAAAATCAAAATATGCGAACCCTATTTGATTGCCGTCATCAATTAGCCATGTATCAAATAATGCGCTCTCTGAATATGGGTTTAATGTATTATTGGGGATAAGTGAAATAACCCTTATCTTTTGAATATATGTTGATTCTGTGTTATTGTAAGTAGTTGGTGTTTGTATTAATTGTCTTGAATACGTGTTATAATTTAATAGACAGCCCTCGCCCACATTATAGCCGCCATTTTGTAAAATATCAAAATCTAAATCACGGGTAGTAGCCCTTTGTAGTTGTTGAATGGTATCGGTTATCATATTTAAGAGATAGTTAAAATTTTCTCTGTTAATCCACTCACCGCCTGCGTCAGGTGGTAATTCATAATATTTATTATAACCTCTTAAAAAATCAATCGGAGAATTGCCATCTGGTTTAAATGGAAATGCAAGCTTATCGCCTTCATGTGCGAATGGGACTTGAATATATTTAGCCATGTTTTTACCTTTAATTATTTTTATGTATTTCGGTTTCTAAATTTTCTTTAGTGATGATTGTAGCTCGGATTGGTGCTACATTATGCGTTTCAGTTTCTAGCACATTATTAGGTAGCAATTTATAGATGTGTTTATCTATCTTACCAAAGATAAATTTTTCTCTTATATCCATAATTAAAATTTGTAGTAATGTATTATTAAAGTGTTCATTTAATGCGGGTACGTTATCGTAATTTTGTGAATCTGTAATCATATATATGCCCACATTATCCCCGTTTTCAATCATGCAACTATTTACATCATCGCTATTTCGAAATAATAATTTCCAAGTGCACGTATTTTCTGGCGGGGGGAAATTATCTATTCCATAGTATAATTTTGCGTTATTTTGTAAATGCTCGCTTAATTGTATCCATTCCAAATAAAGCCCTTTATTTTCATTTGTTTTATTGTAGCATAAAAATATTAATAACGAACTACAATTGCCCGCATTACCAAATGTTAAGGGT
>NZ_NXLW01000001.1 GCF_003364265.1 Helicobacter aurati | reverse complement strand
GAAACTGCATGAGAATCTTGTTCTAGGCTCTTTTGTGTTTTTTCTATGTTGGCATTAATGGCTTCTGCCATATTGCCTAGTTCGTCATGGGAGTTGACTTGTATGGGCTGCACAGTTTTTTTCTCGTGATTTAAGAAAGCGAATAAATCCAATAACCCATTGGAGATTTTATTTATGGGACGTAGGTAGTATTTCAATGTGAAGAAAATCATACAGCTAATACATAGAACCGCAAGAACGCCCATTGCCAATTGCAAATATCCCATCCGCATAATGGGGGCTTCAATGTCCTCAACATTCCTAAGTGAGCATAATATATAGGGTGCGAAATCAGAATCTCTATTGACTTTGCATCGTGCAAGTTTTTTTGCCCCATTGTCATTTACGGTAAATTCTTCAAAACTTTCTGTGCTTTCGGCAATTCTTGCAATCTCTTTGAATAGAGGAGATTCTTTCATTGTGATACTGCGGTCTGTGGCTACGAAAGGAATATGTTGTGAATCAAGAGCAAAAATATAAGAGCCAGTTTTAGCAATTTCGTCAAAAATTGCTTGCAATGATCCCAAATATACATCGATAGCGGCTACACCGAGTGGTTTTCCATTCCTAAAGACAGGCATGGAGTAGGTAATGCAGAGCTGTTTAGTAAGCAGACTCTCATAAACGTTTGTTTGAAAGAGTTTATTGGAGCTCATAGCACCTGTATACCAAGGTCTGCTTGCTGCATTGTATGAAGGATCATTGCGTCCCCCAGCTATGACATACGGCACGCCCTTGCTTATCCCTTGTTGTTCGCTCTTGATGAGTTCCCCTGTTGATAACCCGAGGTAGGTGGCGGTTGTATTTGTGGCTTGAATAATATGATTCGCAACTATTCCTACACTATTGATGAGCTTTTCTTCAGAATCTATCTCTGAATCAGGCAGAGATTCTATTATTGCTTTCAGTCCTTCAACTCCTTTTTTTGCGTTGTGATTAGAGCTTTGGAGGAGCAAATCAATAGTAGTTAATTGTTTTTTTTGTGATTCATATATGTATTCTAGTGAAGTATTTTTTGTTAAATTTATATTCCATACTATTAACGTAGCTATAATAATTGAAACAGCCGTGCTTACAATAATTGCTAGTTTGGTTACAATATTTTTTGGCATTATATTTGTTCCTTGAAATATACTAATTAAATAATGAAAAATATATTTTTAATTAAATTACCGAATTATAACTAAACAAAAAAAAAAAAAAATAGTAGACATGAAAAGTTATCTTTGCTTATTTTCGCAATCTCATAGAGTAGATTCCCATTCCAAGTATGAGAAAAATTACAAAAAGCTACAAACATAATTGCAATTTATTATTACTATATGTAGTTAGCGACAGTTATATGAGGAAACAATGAAGATAGACAGATTCCTAGCAATTAGTAGCTTGTGTATAATTGCGTGAATTTTTATCAGGAGTTTGTATGCCAGCAAGTAAAAATACAAATACAGTTATAAGGTTTTCAGTTTCATTGCCTGCGAATTTGTTGCAAGAATTAGATTCGAAAATAACACAAAATTCTTATCACTCTCGCTCTGAACTTATACGTGATATGATACGCGAAAAGCTTGTAGATTCTGAATGGCAGCAAATAGAAAGTGATAGTAAAGATTTTTTAGCCGTGCTTGTTGTGATTTACGATCATCATCATAATGGATTAAACCAACGTCTAAATGAAATCCAACATAATGCTAAAGTACGTATTATTTGCACAACACATATTCATGTAGATTCTCATAATTGTTTAGAGACTCTTGTGCTTACAGGTGGCAAGGACGATATAGAATCTTTGAGTTTAGAAATTGCGGGGTTATTTGGAGTAAAGTTTTCTAAACTTACAAGAACTACAAGCTTTACTATTTAAAGCTCAAAATGTTATAATGCTACTATTCTTTTATTGTATTAAAGGGTTAGCGCGTTATGGAGACAATTTATACTCATAGAGAAAATAGTATAGTGAATATCTTGGGCTATGGAATCACCACTCAAGCTTTAGTAAAATTGCTTAACTATTACAATGTTACTTGCCATATTTATGATGATAAATTTACTCGTGATACTTGCGCTTTAGATTCTATGAATCACTATTATCCATTACACGATGTTACACTGCAAGTAGAAAGGATCTCTTATATTTCTATTATTAGTCCGGGGATTAGCCCTCAAACTGCTTGTCTTGCATTATTTAAAAATATCATTAGCGAATATGACTTTATTTATTTTCTTCTGCAAAATGGTGCTATGACAGATGCCCCTTATACCGTATGGGTTAGTGGCACTAATGGGAAAACAACGACGACGGAAATGACTGCCCTTATGCTAAAAGCTAGAGCTGGAGGGAATATCGGGATACCTTTAACGGAGCTTTTAGATTACCAGCATACAACGAACGTTTTTCATTCAGCTTTATCTTTGCTTATGGAATATGCGAAACATAATAACGAGTATGTTTTACCGCAGTCTTTGCTCTATAAGAGAGTCCCCAAGATAGACAAGATGATTTGGGTGCTTGAAACAAGCTCTTTTAGTTTGCATTGGACGCATTTTGCGTTGCCTAATCTGTATATTTTGTTGCCATTAAGTCAAGATCATATTAGTTGGCATGGTAGCTATGAAAACTATATCAAAGATAAGTTGAAAGTACTAATGCTTATGAACAAAACAGAACATCCTAAAAGTTACTTCGCGCTTATTCCACAGGAACTTTGCCAACTCCCATTTGCTACGGAAATTATTGCGTCATGTAAAGCAAATATCTTTCTTTATCAAGATTCCTTGCATCTTTGTGAATATTTTGGAATCACTAGGGATTATAGAGAGCTTTTCAGAGAGCCTTTCAGGCTTGATTTTGCTGTAAGTTTGGGGGGCATAAGGTTTGCACAATTACCTTGCGATGTTGCTCGTATTAAAGAGTATCAAATTGGCGAATATCGAATGCAGGAAAAAGTTCACAATGGGATATTGTTTATTAACGATTCTAAAGGGACAAATCCGCATGCTACATTAGCCGCATTAGAATCCTATAAGAATCATACTCTTTATTTAATACTTGGAGGAGATTCTAAAGGCGCGCAATTAGAGATGCTTTATCCACATATCAAACAGCATAATATAGAAGTTTTTAGCATAGGTAAGGATGGGCAGTATATCGCTTCTACATGTAGGGAATACGGGATAATAGTCTGCTTTTGTGGTACTTTGCAGAGGGCTATGCAAGCAATTTTTACGCGAATACGGCAAAGACATTGCGATCCGTCTCCAGAGAATCCTTTAGCCGTTATGCTTTCACCAGCTTGCGCTAGTACAGATCAATATCTTTCTTATAAATACAGAGGAGAGGAATTTGCGCAATTAATAGAGGAAGTTTTTAAAGAATCCCCATTGTGATTTTATTAAGGGAGGGCGAAATTGCAACAAGTCAATATTAAGGTTTATGGCATTAAGACATGCAATAGCATGAAAAAGGCTTTTGAATTTTTCGCGCAGCACAAAATAGAATATGAGTTTATTGACTATAAAAATTGTCCGCCTAGTTTTACATTTTTAGAATCTCTGGACAATCATATTGCCTTGCAAAATAAGGGCGGATTACATTGCCTTATTAATACAAAAGGCACGACTTATAAAAAACTAAAGAGTGAATACCCCAATATAGCAGATGCGCAGGATATAAGCAAAGAAATGATTATTGCCCATCCTTCGATACTTAAGCGACCTTTAATTCTTGTCCAATGCAATGGAGATATAAGTGAAGTGTTAATTGGTTTAGAGCAGCTTGAATATATCATAAGTGGCGGGTAAAACAAGGAGAGAATAATGAATATAACAAATATGAGCGTTCATTGCTATCTAAGGAGAGTAAGGGCTATGTGCCAATGTATGGGGCTTCTATTTGTGATTGTTCCAATTATCGTATTTGCCGAGAGCATTAATCCCCATATTCTCTCCAATAGCAATACACAATCCCCCCCCTTTTCTTTGGATTCTAAAAATACAATCATCACAACAGACAATGATGTAAGCAATTTTGCTCTTGATGTCATGCAAAAATACGGCAAGGAAACATATCTGCAAAAATTCTATGCGGTATGGAATCCTAGTAAGATTATTACCGATAAAACCAATGTATTTTATATTTTACCGTCGCTTCAGAACGCATTAAATTATGCAGAAGAATTGAAAAAACTTAAGAATAATCCACCAAAAAAACAAGCAAAAAACTACAACAAACTTCGTCAAGCACATGAAAATGCTGTTGCTAATCTGGAAAAAAAAATAACAATTTTATTGGGTATAGGGGAGAATCTTATGCCCAATACTTTAGAGGAGTTTCGAGAGATTATAGACAATATGAATCTTGATTCTTTTTTAAAGAATCCTCAAAAGGCTATTGTTATTAAAGCGTCCTCTATACGAGGCGTTCCAACTAATAAACCTCGTTATAAAAATATCAATGATTTCCCTTTTGACAGATGGCAATACAGCTTTGTATTCGAGGGAACTCCTGTCGTGATAACGCATTTTAGCAAAGATGGTAGATTTGCGCATGTGCAAGGACCGTATGTCTCTGGTTGGATAGATACACGTGCCATTGCTCTTGTCGATAGGAATTTAGAGCGTGTGATTTTGCAGTTCACTGATTATAAGATACCAAATAAAGATTTCATTCCGCTTTATTTCAATGCGCAGTGGGCGTTAGATGCGCGTATTGGACAAATTTTCCCCTATGATAGCAGACACAAGAAGCTTATTACCTTTTATAAAGACGCAAATAATTATGCGCAGATTCGCGAAGTAGACTTTAATCCGTCGCTTTTTGCAGATTTCCCATTGCCTTTTACTCATAAAACTATGGCTGGATTTATTAATAGCATGCTTGGACAGAAATATGGTTGGGGAGGATTGCTTGGCAATCGGGATTGTAGTGCTTTTACACGTGATAGTTTCGCGGCATTTGGAGTATTTTTACCAAGAAATTCAGCAGCCCAGGCCCAGTTTGGGGGGAATTTTGTTGATATTTCTAAAATGAATAATGCAGACAAAGAGGCTTATATTGTGAATCATGCTATTCCGTTTGGAAGTATTATTTGGCTTAAGGGGCATATTATGTTGTATGTAGGACATGTCGATATTAATGGGATAAAAAGAGCAATTGTAGTGCATAGCGCATGGGGAGTAAAACCTGTGATTAACAAAAAGCAAGAAGACATCCGTTTGGGTGGAGTACGAATGACTACATTGCATGTAGGCGGAAATTTTGATTCTAATGATTCTGTTGGTAATTCATTAATTTCTCGTGTGCGAGGTATTACAAATATTTATTCGCAATCAAATAATATTATTACCAATTTAGAAAATAGCGGTATTGATATATCTCAACTGCAGCTTACTTATTAGAATCTGGGATACGACCGTTATACTCGTGTAAAAGTAATATAGAATCGGCTTCCTTCTCCTGGTGCGCTAGTTAGGCGAATGTTTGCATTGTGAAATTTGGCAACTGATTTTACAATAGATAGTCCAAGTCCTGTGCCGCCAAGTTTTTTACTGCGACTTTTATCTACGCAAAAAAACCTTTCAAATATCCTTTCATGTAAATTTTTAGGAATGCCCATTCCATTATCTTCAACAATCAATACCACTTGTGTGCCTTCATGTTTAAGTTGCAAATGCACATAACCGCCAGCCTTATTATATTTAATGGCATTGTCGCATAAGTTGGTGATAAGGTTATTCAATAGCTCTGCATTACCCATTACAAAGCATTCTTGCAAATGCGTATAGAATCGGATTTGTTTGTTTTGAGCGATAATTTTGAGGCTTTCAAAGGCTTTTTGAGCGATAGGTTGTAAATTTATACGTGTAATTGGAATAGGGTGCTTTTCATCAAGAAATGAAAGCTTAAAGATTTCATCAATCATTTCTAGGAGTCTCTTTGCTTCTTTTTGAATAACAGTTACAAAATGTGGGAAATCTTCTCGCGCAACGAGCTTATTTTGTAACATTTCACTGCTTGTTAGAATCGAAGTTAGCGGCGTTTTGAGCTCATGCGTTACATTGGCACTAAATTCTTTACGTAATTTTTGTGCCTTTAGCTTGGCGTCCATATCTCGTAAGATAATAATCATACCTTTTAACTTATCCTTAGAATATACGGGGCAAAAGAGAACTTCACATTCTTTATCAATCATTGTATAGGATTCATTTTCTTTTCTCTTATGTTTTTTATATTCATTTAGGGCAAAAATAACACGTTGAATAAAGACATTGTCCTTGCATTTACGCACAGCTTTTGAGGCGATAATATCAGGGAAATACTTTTTAGCTTGCTCATTAATGAGCAGGACTTTTCCCATTTTATTTAAGAAAATTAGCCCATCACTCATATTTTGTGCGAGCAATAAGACTTGATTTTGATTCTGTTTCAATCCTTTGAGTTGATTGGTGATAATTTGATATTTGTTTTTTATTTGTTGTATCAGAGGCTTAAACTCTGTATAAGTCGCATATTCTAAGAAGTTCGTAAGCGTCATAGATTCTA
The DNA here is from genome assembly GCF_003364265.1 of Helicobacter aurati. Taxonomy (GTDB): domain Bacteria; phylum Campylobacterota; class Campylobacteria; order Campylobacterales; family Helicobacteraceae; genus Helicobacter_A; species Helicobacter_A aurati. Next base: position 262,852 of record NZ_NXLW01000001.1, on the reverse strand, counting down.
ATGGGGCAAGAATTTTTCTTGTAAGAATATGCGCCATAGCATAGCTTAATATTGCACATAGGCAAAATTCTGCCAATAATAAATATAGCATAGTGGGGAAGTCTAAAAGATTATATATAGGCATAGAAATTTTAAGTACCGCTTGGACATGGTTAAAAGTTGTTTTATATGCAAGATGAATCATAGTAGTTTGCAATGCTTCACAATAGCTTGTAGTGTAAGATTCCCCTTCTTTGAAAGCTTCTTTAATTCCTAACGTATGGCTACAAGACATTGTATTATCATAGAGAATTTCCCCTTCCTGCGTGATTAATGTAATGTAGTAAGGATAGGTTTGTAAGTGTTGTTTAGTAAGCAATGCAAGAGAAGATTCTAAGCTTTGCGCATAGTTTCGGAGTTCGTTTAGTTTTTGTTTGTGTTGTAGAGATTGCATAAGGACTATAAAACAACTATTGGCTAGGACTATCGTAGTTAAAGCTGTAAGAAAAATGGAAAGAAAAATCTTTTTTCGCATATTAATTATTGTGAATTTTTAGTTTGTAGCCCATGCCGTGTACAGTTTTAATCTTTTTTCCCCATTTCCCTAGCTTTTGCCTTAATGTTTTGATGTGCATGTCAAGTGTGCGGCTCTCACCTGCATAGCCATAGCCCCAGAGAGTTTCTAAAAGAGAGTCGCGATTAAAAGCACGATTTGGATGTTTGAGCAAAAAACCTAAAAGTTCAAATTCCTTAAGTGTTAGCTTTATCTCTTTGCCATATAGCTTGACATTATGCTCTAATGTTGAAAATTCTAGTTCATCAATGCAGAAATCTTGTTGTTTATTTTCACATCTACGAAGTAAAACACGTATTCTTGCAAGAAACTCCATTACACCAAAAGGTTTGACAATATAATCATCTGCCCCTAAATCCAATCCTTTTACTTTGTCAATTTCACAATGTAATGCGCTTAAGATAAGCACCATAACTTGTTTTGTGTGCGGGTTATTTTTGAGTTCTTTAAGAATCTCAAGCCCATTACGATTGGGCAGCATAATATCAAGGATTAGAATCTGGGGGATTTGCTCCTTAATTGCCTTGTCAAAATCACTAGGATTGTCAAAGCCTTTGACTTGTATGTCTTGTGATTTTAGTGCATACGTTAAGAGTTCTAAAATTGATTTATCGTCTTCTAAAATATAGACCAAAGTGATTCTCCCTATTTGCAATACGAGATTGTATTGTAAACTGTATTAGCCAAATCTACCTTCAATGTAATCTTTTGTTTTAGTATTTTTGGGATTATTGAATATTTTTTGCGCACTGTCAAACTCTATCATTTCGCCTAATAAGAAAAATGCAACTTTATCAGAGATTCTATGCGCTTGCTGCATATTGTGCGTAACGATGATTATCGTATAGTTTTTTTTGAGTTTAGAGATTAGTTCCTCAATTTTAAGCGTGGATAGTGGATCAAGTGCGCTAGTTGGTTCATCCATTAAAATGACTTCAGGATTTACGGCAAGTGTTCTTGCAATACAGAGCCTTTGTTGCTGTCCCCCACTAAGACTAAGAGCGGATTGCTTTAATCTGTCTTTTAGGTCTTTCCACAATCCTACATCTTTTAAACATTCTTCGACAATAGAATCTAACTTATCTCTCTGCGTTATGCCGTGTGTTTTTGGTCCGAAAACAAGATTTTCATAGATGCTTAAAGGAAAGGGGTTTGGTTTTTGGAAAACCATGCCAACCTTTTTGCGTAAGACATTGACATTGTATTTTTTGTAGATATTTTCGCCAAAAAAGAGAATCTTACCCTTTATTTTGCAGTTTTCTACTAAATCATTCATGCGGTTTAAACTTTTAAGAAAAGTCGATTTTCCACAACCACTAGGTCCAATAAATGCACTCACTTCCCCTTTATGTAGTTGCATAGTGATATTTTTGAGTGCGTGGAATTCACCATAAAATAGATTCATATCTTTAATGTTAAAACAAATTTTTTTATCCATACTACCTCTATATTTTCATAAGTTTTTTTGCAATATAGCCTGCTGCAATATTAATTCCCAGTACAAGAATGATAAGAATCATAGCTGTGCTATATGCTTCGTTGATATGTAGTCCTTCACTAGAAATTGCATAGAGATGCACACTTAATGTTCGTCCGGAATCTGTGAGTGAAGCTATTTTTGCAACACTTCCAGAAGTATAAAGTAGGGCTGCAGATTCTCCTACGATTTTACCAATACTTAGGATTATACCTGCAAGTATGCCAGAGATTGCAGCGGGCAGGACAATTGCAAAAATAGTACGCAATTTCCCAGCACCGAGTGCAAAGCTAGCCTCTCTTAAATCAAGAGGCACAGATTTTAAGGCTTCTTGTGAGCTCCTTAATATCAATGGTAAAATCATAATAGAAAGCGTGAGACTACCTGCAATAAAGCTCATCTTAAATCCACAATACAATACAAAAGCTAGATACCCAAATAAACCGTACACAATGCTTGGAATACCCACTAAAGTTTCAGCAGCTATGCGAATGGCGAAAGAGATTTTTGTGTTTTTATTTGCATATTCGGTAAGATAAATTGCTCCTAAGATTCCAAAGGGCATCGCAATGATAAGGGAGAGAAAAATCATGTTTATTGTATTAATGATTGCTGGCATCATTGAAACATTAGAGGAATTATATTCCCAAGCAAACAATTCTAAGTTTAAATGCCAAATTCCTTTAGAGAAAATAAATCCAATAAGCAGCAAGAATACTAGAAGCGTGCTACTAATAGAGAATCTCATTCCCCAGAGAAAGATGATAGCCAATGTATTTCTTTGCATTATTTCTCCTTATATAAGAGATTAAAGCTAAGATTTAGAATCAAGATAAAAACAAAAAGTACAGCTGCATTTGCAATAAGTACATCCCTGTGCAAACCCTCTGCATAGCCCATTTCAAGCACAATATTTGTCGTTAGTGTCCTTATTCCATCAAGCACAGAATCTGGAATTTGCACCTGATTACCTGCAACCATAATCACCGCCATAGCTTCGCCTATTGCTCTACCAACTCCTAATATTACGGCGGCAAGAATGCCTCCCTTTGCTGCAGGCAAAACAGCGAAAAATACGCCGCTTTCCTTGTTAGCACCTAAGGATAAAGCCCCCTCAAGGTAGCTATTAGGTACAGAGTCTAAAGCTGCTTTTGAGACTAAAATGATGGTTGGTAAAATCATAATGGAGAGCACCAATGAAGCAGCGAGGATGCTTTTCCCTGAAATTCCATGAAAGAGTTCTGCTAAAAAAGGCACTAATACAACCAATCCAAAGAATCCATACACAACAGAAGGAATAGCGGCTAAAAGCTCAATGGATGGAAGAATAAAGGCTTTATATTTTTTAGGACAAAATTGTGAAAGGTATATAGCACTTAAGACGCCTATTGGAACGCCTATAAGAATTGCTAAAGCGGTTACTTGCAGACTCCCTATAATCATTGGAAATATACCAAAAATCTCTTCTGTGGGATACCATTCCAAACCAAAGATAAAATCATAGAATCCAATCTGATAGGCAGTAGGAATGGCGTTAATAAATAAAAAAAGACAAATAAGTCCTAAGGCAATGATTGATACCACTGCGCATACGACGAAGAGAAAAGCAAAGAAACTTTCTTTAAAGGAATGAATATTGAGCATTAGAGATTCCTTTGTGTCAAATGCAAATAGTTTCATATCTGATGACTGCAATCCTTTTAGGTCTTACTTAATTTGTGCCCAACTTGTTATTTCGCCTGAAAATATCTTTGCCACAATGTTTTTTGATAGATTGCTAATAGGGTTATTTTTATTAACAATCACTGCTAGTCCATCAATAGCTAAGATTTTTACATGAAGTCCTTTATCAAGTTCGCTTTTTTTAACTTCACGTGATACCATACCTATATCAGCAATGCCTGCAAGAACAGAATTGATTCCCGTGGTTGAATCGGATTGTTGAATTTCAATTTGCGCATGAGGATTTTTAGCTGTGTAGCTCTCAACTAATTTTTCTATTAGTGGTGTTACTGAACTAGAACCAGCAATAATAAGTTTGCCTGCTGGGCTCTCTGTATGGTTTGCATTTTTCTTATTTACATTTGATGTTGTTGGTATATAACCGGCTTTTTGAATGATGTCGCTTGCATGTATTGCATAATGTAAGAAATCATCGCTCAAAGGGGTGGATGCCTTTATAACAACATTAAATGGACGAGATATTTTGTAGCTTTTATTTTTGATGTTTTCAATGCTTGGAGAGAATCCATCAATGCGAATGGCTTTGATTGTGTCATTAAGAGAGCCTAGCGAAATGTATCCAATTGCATTTTCCGAATTAGCTACGCTTGTTATCATAACGCCTGTGGAGTTTGTAACCTCCGCTTTTTTGGTTATAGAATCAATCTTTTTGCCTTTAATATCTTTTTGGATTCCAAAGATTTCTACGAAAGCAGAACGCGTTCCAGAGCCCATTTCACGTGTGATAGGATAGATATTTTGTGCGTTAAGTGTGATTGTATGGGCTAAGAGCATTCCCGTGATGCAGGCTAATAATGTTTTTTTCATTTGTTTCTCCTTATAGTTACAGATATTGAAAGTGTAAAGTCGTGATGTAAAAGACTGATGTAAGAATTGTGAAATTTCTGTAAAAAAAATATGTAGAGTAACTTAGTTAAGAAATTTTCTTAAAAACTTTGTCACTTTTAGTTTATTTTTAAACTTAAGTAGATAGAATAATGCTTTATTTATTGTATTTTATGCATGACATCCAAGAAGGAAATTTATGACGATAGAGATGGGTGATTTGAAAAAAGGCTTAAAGATTGAAATGGACGGGATTCCTTATAGAATTGTAGAGTATCAGCACGTTAAGCCTGGTAAGGGTCCTGCATTTGTGCGAGTAAAAATTAAGAGCTTTTTAGATGGGAAAGTGATAGAAAAAACATTTCATGCGGGTGATAAGTGTGAAACTCCAAATATTTTAGAAAGAAGTATGCAATACCTTTATTATGACGGCGAGCTATATCAATTTATGGATAACGAGACTTATGAACAAATAGGCTTGGATTCTCGTCAGGTTGGAGAAAGTGTAAAGTGGTTGCTTGAAAGTATGTCTGTGAATGTTTTATTACATAACGACAGGGCAATTTCTGTGAATGTTCCTCAAATTATGGAATTAAAAATCATAGAGACTCCTCCTAATTTCAAGGGAGATACTTCGAGTGCAGGTAAAAAGCCAGCTACTTTAGAGACAGGTGCTGTTGTTTCCATTCCTTTTCATGTACTAGAGGGGGAAACAATTCGTATTAATACGGATACAGGTGAATATATAGAAAAGGTCAAATAATTTATGCGAGTTTTTTCCACGCAAAATAATACAAATGTTGCTGCTTATGGAAATAATATTGCAAATATAAATTGCCCTAAATATTCTTTTTCAAAGAAGTATTGTTGTGATATAGCAAGTGAAAATGTACTATATGATAATGCTAGTTTCACGCAATTGGTGCATTTTCTTTCAGTGAAAAACGTCCGCAGTCAATTATATAAAAATGCAAGTACAAATACAGAGAATAACGGCGCGTCATATTCTTTTTCTGATAACCTTAGACAAGAAGCTATACAAGACGGGATTAATTACGAGTTTTTTGTTCGTGTTGTTTTAGCAGGACTCGAAATCATAAGACTTTTGCATGTACAGCATCCTCTCCTCTATGAATCTTTTGGAATTGGTGCAGGGGGTGATTGCAGTAGCGGGGCAGATTTGTTGGCAGAAGCAATATTTCGTAAATTTTTATTGCCTATTTATAGTATTGATTCTGAAGAAAGCGGGTTTCTTCGGTCTGATGTTCAATCTCCTTATACTATTGTGCTGGATCCTCTTGATGGTAGTAGCAATTTTAAGTCAAATATTCCCTATTATGGTGCTAGCCTTGCGTTATGCGATGCAAATGGAAGAGTATGTGAAGCGTGCGTAATCAACTATGTTTCTCGTGAAATTTCCTATCTTAATGATAGGCTTTTAACTATTGTGAGTAATCCTTGTGTGTTTATGTTAGATTCTACTAGATTTTATGTTCCCTTTGAATCTTTGGATTCTGACAATAAAACTTCATCAAGGAGCAATTCGTCATATAGCTTGCCTTATCAGCCTATAGATTTTTCTTCGCTTTTTCATCGTCAATTTTCTAATGATTCTTCATCGGATTCTTATGCTACTATCAAGCAAATGTGCAATACCATTATGGAGACACAAACGTATCTTCCATTATTTAATCAAGATCTCATGCAGTTATTGTTTCAACATAAAGTCATTACGTGTAGATTTGAGCCAAATTATGCCTATCCCGTTTTAGAATGCGGAATCTTTGAAAAGGCTAGTCATCATCCGGACTTAGTCGCATTGTTGTTGGAATGCGGATTGAAGTTTCGTTCGCTTGGCGCGACTGCTTTGAGTTTGGGGTTTAGTTTTAGATATTTATTTGTGTTGTTGCCATCGTCTGTTCGTAAATATGACGGTATGGCTGGATTTTATCTCGCCCAAAATCAGAATATCAAGGGAAATATTAATGAGTATTTACAAGCAATTCCAAGTATGAAAAAATATTTTGATAATCAAAGATATATTATTATCAGTGTTAATTCTCAAATTGTAGATACTCTTTCAAATGCAGTGATACATTGAGGGTATCGTTTACTTCGCAAAAGGAATACAATGGGATTTTCAGATTTTTTAAAGAATTTTAAACGTGAAGATTCAAGATTAAAAAAGGATAACACAACGCATTGGACTAAATGTCCTTCTTGTGGGGCATTAATTTATAATAAAGAGATTATAGAAAATTCACATGTATGTTCTAAGTGTTCCTATCACTTTAGAATTAGTGCGCTAGATAGATTGGAGTTGCTCTGCGATACAGATTCCTTTGTGGAATATGATATGGAGTTAGAGCCAAACGATCCTTTGGCTTTTGTAGATAAAAAAAGCTATACAAAAAGGATTGAAGAAAACTTCCTTAAGACAAAACGTCGCAGTGCTGTAATTTCAGGCGAAGCTTTAATTTACGGTATAGAAGTACAACTTATTGTGTTTGATTTTTTGTTTATGGGCGGTAGTTTAGGAAGTGTTGAGGGAGAACGTATTGTACGTGCAATTAATCGTGCAACCACAAAGAAACAAGCATTAGTTATAGTGTCTACAAGTGGTGGCGCAAGAATGCAGGAGTCGACTTATTCGCTTATGCAAATGGCAAAAACCTCCGCTGCGCTTAATAAACTTGCGGAATCCAAATTGCCTTATATATCGGTTTTAGCTGATCCTACTTTTGGTGGAGTGTCCGCATCATTTGCTTTTTTGGGTGATATTATCATAGCGGAGCCTGGTGCAATGATTGGCTTTGCTGGTGCTAGAGTTATTAAGCAGACTATTGGAGCAGATTTACCAGAAGGATTTCAAACTGCGGAGTTTTTACTTGAACATGGTTTAATTGATATGATTGTGTCACGTAAAGATTTAAAACAAACATTGAGCGATTTAATAAGAATGTTAGTGCCCCATGAAAATATTTATTTACTTAATTCATAAAGAAGAAAAAATGTCAGGAGATATACAACATTATCTTAAAATGTGCAAGCAATTTGGCGTTAATATTGTAGTATCTTACATTTTTAATAAAGATATTCAATACGCGCACAAATATGATTCGCTGCAACAAAAGAAAGCTTCGAAGCATTGCAACACAATACAAAATGATAATTTATCTTCTAAACTTGCTTATAGTAAGGCATTGGAATCTTATCTTGATTCGCAGAGTATTCTTTTAGATGAAAATGGCAAACATTATTCTTCGCTTGGCTTTTCTGAATTATTGGGGCATTTTCTTTTTTCTCAACCGTCTCGTTCTATGCAACATAAGACTCTTGCTTCTTTGCATAATGGAGTGAAATTTTTTATCGCAGGAGCTTTTGGATTCCATTCTTCTCTTCTATCGCAATATCATACACTAAGTTTAAGCACATTAACATTTAGTCACAAAATTGCTAAAATCGTGCTTTGAGTTTATTAAACAATCACCCCTATCATAAATAAACAGAAAGGACAAAAATGAAAGATGAAGATATATTAGAGTTGAAATATGTATTGGAGAATCGCTTGAAATATTTGGAGAGTATGAGTATAGCATTGGAGACGGATCTTAAAGAAATGGCATCATTAAAGTTAAATGAAAATACAGATATAATTTCTACGCAATCACAATTACGTTTTGATGATTCTATGCTGGAAAGATATCAAAAAGAAATAACCGAAATCACCCATTCGTTATCCAAGTTTGCAACAAATGAATATGGGATTTGTGAAATGTGTGAGGATGACATAGGTATTGAAAGATTGCATGCCAAACCACATGCTAAATATTGCATTAATTGTCGTGAGGTCTATGAAAAAAAAGAAAGACAGAAGGAAAAATATGAAAGTTAGATATTTTTTAAGTATTGTGATTCTATATATTGCCGTTGTAGTGGGATATATATTTTATTTGGTACCGGGTGAATATACACTGACAAATCAACACCTTATTACTTTTTCATTTACTTTGCCTATTGCTCTTTGGTTCTGCGTGAGTTTGGTTGGGTTGTTGCTTATTACAGGGTTGTATCTCCTTTGTACTTGGTTTGTTGCTATCTATAAAAAAGTTCTTTTTGGTCGTGATATTAACAAACTTATTGTGCAAATTAGAGAAATGGCATTAGGTGAAATTCCCAAGCAAAGGGTATTCGTGATACCAGATATTAAGCAAATTTCTGATATATTAAAAAGATTCTACTTTATTCCCAACCTAAATTCTAAGGATACACAAGATGTCAAATTAGACACAATGTTTGTAGGTTTTCAGCAGATAGCAGATGGTACAGAGTCTAAGAATCTCAAATTGCACACTGCAAATCCGCTTTATTTTCAAAACCTTAAAAACTCTATGAGTCATGATGCACAAAGATCTTTGGAGATTCTTGCAATGGATATTCATGACAAGCCTAATGGACATGAGTTTTATGATAATTTATGTGCGCAAGATATTTACAATCTTGCTTGGGATAATATTTTAGAAAGTAAAAGTAGCAAGATTCTCAAAAAAGCCTTACAGCTGTCTACTATGCGACTTTCTGCCGCTATTGTAAAAAAAATCTGTCTTTTGCGAATACAAGAAGAAAACAATTTGAATTCTGAAGAAATTATTCGTCTTTGCAAAATGACTAACTTAAACGAAAGAGAATATTTGGATATTGTTATTTCACTCTGTCATTATGTCAATTCGGGCAATATTTCTTTTTGGCTTGATGTGTTTGATAAACTTTCTAAAGAAATAGAAAGGAGTGTGTTCGCTTATTTTTATTTATTGCTTGAAGTTGGTAAAACCAATGAAGCGTTAGATTTAAAGAAACAATATCCGAAAAATGATTATCTTCCTGTTTCAGCATTTATTGCGTTGAGAGATAAAGGATACCCTCTGCTAGTGTTTTTTGATCCATTGTTGTATCGTGCGAATAAACCTACAACTCCTTTGCCTAAGCAACAGAATCTGCACATTGATTATGAGATTCCCCATCACAGTGAATGAATGGGGTGTTGCTAGTAAAATGATAAAGCTCTTTGTTGTATTTATAGGATTATTTTTTGGTATTGATACCTTTTCTAGTATGCACAATGGGTTTGAAGCTTATGGTGATGTTATGCAGTTTTTTACAGCATTTCTAGCATTGTTTTTGATTCTTTATAAAGAATATATCGCAACCGCACAATTATTACTTAGTGCATTTATTGCGCTAGGGGTTATGTATGTTTCTAAAATGTTTTTTGTTTATATTGCTGCAAATAATCAAGTGGAATTAGCTCGAATCTCACAGAGACCCAATCAAGGAAGTTTTGACGGATTTCCTAGTGGGCACTCAACAGGGAGTTTTGTTGCAGCTGGATTCATTTGCAAAAAATACGGATTTAAAATTGGAATATTTGCAATTATTGCAGCTGGTTTAGTGGGAATTTCCCGAGTGTATGCTGATAAGCATACAATAATACAAGTTATTTGCGGATCATTGCTTGGATTCTTTGTTTCTTATATGCTAACGGATTCGAAAATATCTATTAAGCTATTTAGTAAAATTTTGAAGTCTTAACAAATAATAATATTCAGAAATTATAAGCAAATTACAAATTACAAACACTTGATTCTTTGACTTAATGCCATAAAAAAGCGTCAATAATTCTGATTTTATGGCATTGCATAATTATTTAATAATCGATAATGCTTTATCGTAATCTGGCTCACTTGTGATTTCATCACAGATTTCTTGGTAAATAATCTTACCTTCTTGATTAATAACAAGAACGGCTCGAGTGAGCAATCCTTGTAATGGACTATCTTGAAGCAATAATCCGTAGACTTTACCAAAGAGTTTATCCCTAAAATCGCTTAGTGCACTAACATCTTTGATTCCTTCTGCGCCACAGAATCTACTTAACGCGAAAGGTAAGTCTGCAGAGATACAGTACACTTTAGTATTGGCTAATGAGCTTGCTTTTTGGTTAAAAACACGTGCTTGTGTTTGACATACACCTGTATCGATACTAGGCATGGTGCTAATTATTTGATAAACGTTGCTTGCACCGCCTACTGTTATCTCACTCAAATCATTAGCGACAAGGGTAACAATCGGCGCATTTTGTCCTAATGCTAACGGTTTCCCATAGAGTTTTACCTGTGTTCCTTTAAAAGTTGGCATGGATTTTTCCTTGACTAAGTATTGTGCTTTATTATAACAAGCCTCTAAAGTGAGTTGTATAATATTGCTTTCTGGATTCTAGCTAAATAAGATTAATTGTTGAGATATTTGTTATGAGTTAAAATTGCACAACTAAATCACCAAAAGCTGCACCTTGTATTTGTCCAGTAGTGAGGATAGCGTTAATGCCTGCAACAATGGCATCAATTACTTCCTTGCGACCTGAAGAGCTTTGCATGGTTGTCGCTTCAAATCCGTTAACTGTGGCAACAATAATAGATCGAATGATGTCTATTTTGGCTTCTATTTCTTTTTCTATGTTTTTTTCATCAAAGAGAAGTGTTACTTTAAATTTTGTAAACCCCCCTGATTTTATATCGTCTGGTGTGGTTAACTTTAAATTGGTAGTAAATTCTTTTTCTATGAGGTATCTTTGTTTGGCATTTTTGTATACCCCATAGTATGAACTCATATCATTGGCATAGCTTGCTATGCTTAATAATCCTAATACTATAAAAAAGCTTATTGTTTTTATAAGAACTTTTCTTAGCAAGAACATGTTTATCCTTTTTGAAAAACTCAATTGTTTGTTATTTTGCTTACTATATTGGCAATGTACCTTATGAAAAAATCAAGAATTAATTTATTTGTCAATCAGCAATATTATCTATGGTTGAATCATAAAATCTGGGAGTACTACAGCTTCAACTCGACCATCAACAAGAATACTATTAACGCTATTTTTAATATCTGATTGTAGTTTTTGCCTGCCTTGTGCGGGCATAATATCTGCAGCAGTGAACTTACTTGTTTCGTCTAGCACGATTTGAGAAATAATTTCTTGTTTCGCTCCAATCTCTTTGCTGGTATTTTTGTCAGATAATATAAAAGTAACATTAAACTTCGCGAATCCTCCCCTAGGCGATGATTGATCAAGAGGTTTGAGATTCACTAGAATAGTTTTTTCCAAAGGTTGTATTGCAACTGGATTTCTGTATGCTTCATTTTGTAACAATGCTTGTTGTTCAGGAGTGAGACTTTGCCCAGTCGGAGCAGGAATATCTGCAGCATGGGAATCATGCCCGTCTTCATCTCCTCCACCAAAAACTAACCATGCAATAATGCCTCCCAGTAAGAGAACAGCCACAATGGCACCGATTATAATAAATAATGTAGCCTTGCCTTTCTTTGGTTCTGTTGCGGGTTTTTCTTCTTCTGCCATGCTTTGCTCCTTAAAGTTAATGTTGAAAATAGGCTAAGGTGGTTTTACCAAACTTAGACATTTTAGTAAGATGAAAATCCCCTATTTGTTTGTAAAGGGGATAACTAGTCATTGATTCTATAATTATCAAATGAATTTTTTGTAAAAGAGAACTGCTAAAAGTTTGTATGAAGTCTTGGATTTTCCTATAAATATCTTGAGATGTAGATATGCTTGTATTGCATTCTTCGTTAGGAAGATGATTCGGGAATGGGGGATCCAAATACATAATGATTTGTTGTGCTGATTTTTTTGAATCTTCTAAGATATGCGGGGATTCAAAAAAATCAGCACAGTGCGATTCTATTTGTTGTTCGGTGTAATCGTTATATATATATTTATCTTCGTAGAAAGCACTTGTTTTTTTGCATTTGTCTTGAAAAATTTGGAGATTCTTTTGAAGATTGCTATATGCTTTTTTGTCTTTTTCAAAAAATAAAGCTTTATTAGCACCTCTAGATATTGCTTCAAAACCCATTTGTCCACTTCCAGCGAAACATTCAACAAAAAGACATAGGGGTATGATTCCCTGTGTTGAATCAAAAAATGATTTTTTAACTAATGCTTTTGTTGGTCTAGTGGTCGCGTTGGAATGCAAAGAGAGCTTTACGCCCTTGTATCTTCCTCCTACAATAGCAAAAGAAGATTGAATCTGCTTCTTTTTTTGTGTAGACGTTGTGGTAAAACTCATAGTCAAATCTCGTAATCTAAATCCAAATAATAGTATTATAGCTAAAAATTCTAAAATATAGTATAATCCACTAGCTATATATTTTTCAGGATTTATTTTGTAATGGAAGGTTTAAATATATGCAAAAATTAGAACTCATGGGACATATTGTTGCTGGTTATCCTGATATAAAAACTTGTTTATGTGCAGGTACAGGCATTTGCAGAGGCGGTGCAAATTTCCTTGAAGTGCAATTCCCTTTCTCTGATGGTAATGCCGATGGCGTCCTTATTCAAGAGGCAAGTGATTATAGCATTAAGCACCATTTTCAGCCTAAAGATGGCTTTCTCATTATTAAAACTCTTGTGAAAAATACGTCGAAGCATGTTCTTGCTATGACGTATGCGAATATTATTTTTCAGTATGGAATATCAGAATTTGTAAAAGAATTGAAAGAGTGTGGTGCTTATGGCTTGATTGTTCCAGATTTTTGTTTTGATCAGGACGATTTTGGATTGCGTCAAATATGCTTGCAAGAAGGGATTTATTTCATTGAGTTGATTACTCCACTTACTCCATCAAGACGAATAAAGAGCATTGCCAAATATACCCGTTCGCCTTTTATTTATGCCGTTGCAAGAAATGGTATTACTGGTAATCAAACGACAATAAGTGAGGAATTGTTACATTATATACACGAGGCAAATGAGATTTGTCTTTCAGAATCCAAGCATATTATGATAGGCTTTGGCATCAATGATTCTAGTCAGTTGCAAATGTTAGCGGGCAAGGTGTATGGCGTGGTTGCAGGAAGTTATTTTGTCCGAGTTATTAATGAAAATTTAGATTCTAGTGATTTGGTTTCTACATTGCAGGAGGCAACGCAGAAACTACTTGATTACTGAATCTTTAAAAAACAATTTTATTATTGTTTTATTATTGTTAGATATTATGTTAAGGAAATTGTATGCAGTTTAAACCAAAGTTTGACACACATTTTGAGACAAACGCAATTCATGTTGATGAGAAGCCCGATATTAGCGGACACATTAGTGCCGATGTTGTTGCGCCCATACACTTTAGCAGTACTTTTGCTAAACCAGATTATGAAAGCACGTGTTTGGGGCATGGATATTCAAGACTTTCAAACCCTACGCGTGAAGTTATGGAATCTAAGCTTGCGAGTCTCGAGAACGCTAAACATGCGATATGCTATGCAAGTGGACAGGCAGCAGAAGTCGCAGTTGTATTGAGTTATCTCAAAGCAGGGGATTGTATCCTGTGTTTTGATGATATTTATGGTGGAACTCGGAGACTACTTTCACAGGTTTTTGATAGTTTTGGAATCACTACACGTTTTGTTGATATGCGTGATATTGCCAGCCTTGAGCAATACTATAATCCATCTGTTAAAATGATTTGGGCAGAGACACCAACCAATCCTTTTTTGACTCTCTGTGATATACAAGCTTTAGCAGATTTCGCTAAGAAACATAAAATTCTTAGTGTTATCGATAATACTTTTGCTACGCCCTATATTCAAAAACCGCTTGATTTGGGCATTGATATTGTTGCGCATAGCATGACAAAATATATTAACGGACATAGTGATAGTATTGCAGGAGCAGTATGCGTTAATGAAGAGACGTTATATGAGAAGTTACGTTTTGTAAGTAATTCCACAGGTATGGTTCTTTCTCCTATGGATTCTTATCTTAACTTACGTGGAATAAAAACTCTTGGGCTACGTATGCAAAAACATTGTGATAATGCCCTCGAAATTGCGCATTTTTTGGAATCTCATTCAAAAGTAGAAAAGGTGCTTTACCCAGGTCTTAAGAGTTTTCCACAATATGAATTAGCAAAGAGGCAAATGCAACATGGCTTTGGTGGAGTTGTGGCCGTATATATTAAAGCTAATTATGAACAAATGAAGACTTTTGCTAAACATTTAGAGTTATTCACTCTTGCAGAAAGTTTAGGCGGAGTGGAAAGTCTCTATGGTGCCCCCTATTATATGAGTCATGGAAGCGTTGCTGCTGAAGTGAAGAAGCAAATGAATATTACACAGAATCTTTTACGGTTAAGTGTAGGACTTGAGAATGCGGAGGATTTGAAAAGAGCACTTGCTAACGCCCTACAATCATTTTAATAGATTCTATTCTGCTTCAATAAAGAGAAACAATTTTGAAAATGTTTGTATTTTTGCTCTCATTTTTTGTTCCAATGGTTTTTTTATCTGCTTGTACTACGAAAGAAGTTATTGCCTTAGGAAGTATAGGTTTCTATAAGCCCATGTCTATTTCCCAAGAGCTGCCTAAGAAACCGCGCCATGAAATTGCAAGACTATGCAAGTATTTCTCGATTTTTACACGACAAAGAAATTACGACTTTCTTACTTTAGAGAATCTCCTAAAAGTTGCTAGACAAAACAGCAACAAAAATGTCTTTCATAACGTAGTGATTTGGCAAAGAAGTTGGAGTATTGCTCATATTTATGGACAGACATGTTTATTGTTAGGGGAGTTGAGGGCAGAATCTATTGAGGGCAAAAACCACTAAGATAAGAACATGGCAAGATATTTTTCCTCGTTAGTTTGGTGCTGCATGATGATAAGCTCTCTATTTTTTATTGGGTGTTATCAACCAATTGTTGGGTTTAGTAGTGTTGGATTACCTTTAAAATATGACTGTGATAACCAAGAGTCTGATAAAGAACTTTTGACGGATTCAAAAAAGCCTTTATTTTGCAATAGAGATTCTACGATAGAATCTAAACAAGAGTATCCTATGATTTTTTATAAAGAGTGCAGTAAAAGCGGTGCAACATGGCTTTATGAATGTCAAAAAATAGGATTAGAGTCTATTTATGAAGCTTTTAAGTTAGAACTTCCAGATACGACCACATTGCCACGAGTTCTGATGTTTTTTGATCCTAAAGGTACTTTTATACGTTTTGAAGTTTTTTAAGTTCCAATTATGATAAGAGCAAAAATTTTTAGTGTTTGAGAAATATTTTAAGGATTGTAGAATGACAAGAAAACAACAAATTATACAAATTTTATTTGCAGGATTGTTATATACACTATTTATGACAAATAGCTATGGTATTGATTTTAGCAAGAAAAACAATCAAGAGCTGATTAAAGAGGCTGGAACAATGATAGGCAATGATGCTGTGGAATTTGCACTTGAAATTAAAAAACGAGCGAATGCAATGCAAGAAAAAGCAAGAAAAGATTTTATTGAGAAACTAGAGAGAAGCTACAAAGAAAATACAAAAAACATGAAGCTAGATGATTTAAAAAGATATGAAAAAGAAATACTCCAAGGTATTAAAACGAAAGTCGGTACAATGAGTGATAAAGCTAAACAGCAATATGGAATCACGAAAGAGTGGTTAGAGAATTTTTATGAGACATTACGTGAGTGATAAGGTAGGGAATTAATTCTATAATGTGCTTATTTGATAAGTTGCATAAATTCCATTCTTGTGCGAGAATCTTTTTTAAAGAGTCCCCTTACAGCAGAAGTAATAACACGTGCTTTTTGTTTCTCTACTCCTCTCATTGCCATACATAAATGTAGTGCTTCGCATACTACCATTGTGCCTTTGGGCTTGAGTACTTGCATAATCGTATCGGCGATTTGTGTTGTTAGATTCTCTTGAATCTGCAATCTTCTTGCAAAAACTTCTACAAGCTCTGATATATTTGATAAGCCGACCACCTTTTTATCTGGGATATATCCGATAGAAATTTCTCCGAAGAAAGGCAAAAAATGATGCTCACACATAGAATAAAATTCTATATGTTTAACAATTACCATTTCATCACAAGCACCTTCACTAAAGAGAGAATCCAATATATCGTTAGGGTTTTTTGCATAACCGCTATATAAAAACGCATTACTTTCTATAAGTCGTCTGCTAGTTTCCTTTAATCCTTCACGTTGGGGATTTTCCCCAATAGATTGAAAGAAAAAATCTAAATATTGCGAGAGAATTTGCTCTGGTTTTTTGTCTGCCATTAACTATCCTTTGATATAGAATCTCTTTTGAAATGCAATTGAGATATTGCCTCTTGTCATTTAGAGAAAGAATATTACTGCATTAATAGCCTTTTGAAGATCCAAAAGACTAATTCATTCTTGTTGCAATACCGTCATTGTTCTCCATTTACTGCGTAAGGTGTTTTAAGCAAAGTATTTTTCATTGTATAGTACAATACTGAATAATTTTTCAAAAAGGAAATGTATTGAGAATAAGTATGATATTTGGAGGTATGAGTTATGAGCATGAGATTAGCGTTGTTAGCGCAATAGCTTTATCTCAAAAACTAGAGACAAAAATTAAATATTATATTTTTTTAGATTCTACCCACAATTTTTATTTGATTGAACTCAATGATATGCGATCGAAATATTTTAGTTCGGGCGCGTATTCTAAGGCTCAGCCTTTAGAAATTGGTAAAAATGGATTCTATATCAAAGGCATGTTAGGCAAGAAAAAGTTGCTTGATATTGGCATATTGCTTAATCTCATACATGGCGCAGATGGAGAAGATGGTGTGCTGTCTGGGGTGTTTGAGTTTTTTCGAATCCCTTTTATCGGTCCAAGTCTTGAAGCAAGTGTTTTAAGCTACAACAAGCATTTTACAAAGCTTTATGCAAACAGACAGGGTATATCTACCCTCCCTTTTATCCTACATAAAAGAGGTGAGAGTTTGCCTGATATTCAAGAATTTCCTGTAATTATCAAACCTGTTCGTTTGGGTAGTTCCATCGGCATAAGTGTTGTGGAAGATGTCAAAAATTTAGAATATGCTTTAGATGTAGCCTATGAGTTTGATAATGAAGTGATTATTGAATCCTTTATAAGAGGGATTAAAGAATACAATATTGCTGGGGCGAAAATTGACAATCAATTTGTTTTGTCTGTTATCGAAGAACCTACCAAAAAGGATTTATTGGATTTTAATGATAAATATCTTGATTTTTCACGTACAGAAAAAATTGTGAGTGCTCAAATATCGCAAAATTTGCAGCACGATATAAAAAGTGCTTTTCAGAAAATTTATTCTAGCGTCTTTGATGGGGCACTTATACGTTGCGATTTCTTTGTATGCAATGACAAGCTGTACCTTAATGAGATAAACCCTGTACCCGGAAGCATGGCAAACTATCTCTTTGAGGATTTTTGGTCTGTTATAGAAAGACTCTCTGGCTCGTTGCCTATAAGACAAAGTATTGCAACGAATTATCATTATATAGACAAGATTCATCAAGCAAAAGGCAAATAAGCCTCTAAGCCGAAAAACATTAATTGATTAATAAATTTCTCTTTTTAGAATCAAATACCAATAAGGAGAGTTTCACGTTATTAGATTTTCTATTAAGCTCTTCTTACAGCCGAAAATTTATGGGTGAGGCATTCAGCGATTCGTTTATTGTTGTTGGCGCAATGTAATTTCCTCCTTAGTTTTGTGGTTTGTAGAATCTTTACCCTTTGTTTCAATTACTTATGCTCCAATGAAAATACGGACTTTCGTAAAACACCAAAGAATTAGCCCGTCAATGTATCGTTAGTGAAATATGGTTACATGCTAATTCTACATTGATTATGTGCTATGACGGTTTTTATCTGACTCTGGAATCATGATACTCAATAGAGCAATAAAAGACATGGGTAGATTCCAATTCAAAATTAATAAAGTATGGGAAAGGATTAGCTATGAGCAATGCAGTCTTCTACACGGTTTGTTTGCTGATTTTAATTGTTGCGATTCGATAGTCTTAGATTCAACGAAATAAATTTAGATAGTTTGATCACAGTAGGTAAAACGCAAGATGATATTATTCTGTAATCAAGCGATTGGCAAGGTTTTGTAGATGCCTAGCATTTGGTTTTGTAATATTTTGCATAGCGTCAACTTGACTTCTTGTTGCGCTCATAGTGTGTTTAAGTACAATCCATCGGATGTTTTGTGTACAAGGAGGGGTAGTAAGAGAACCATCAAATTGATAAGATTGCAAATTTTTTGGCAGTAATTGATTAATATCAATGTTACTTAGAAAATAGGCTTTACCAGATTGTTTAGGGAGATTTTTAGTCAATATCTCGAGTAGAGGGTTAGATCGACCTTCTACAAATAAAACAGACATTATAAGTTTATTTCCTTTAGAATCTTCATGAAAGAATTGTGCCTCCATAATCGCTTGCAAAGAATCAATAGTATTTTCGGCTGGAGTTTTGAATCGAATAAACTGCAATTGATATTTTTTATTATTAACTAATGCAATATTATTTGGAGGATAGGTGATTTGAAAGCTATATTGTTCTAGGCTAAAATTAATACCCTTGGCAGGTAAATAATGCAATGTTATGCTATTGTGGGATGATTTAACATGCTTTGAAACAATATTAATGGGAGATTGTTGGTTACCTTCCTGACAGCCTAAGTATAAGAGGTTGTTTCCCCATTTTTCTTGCGGTAGTTTGTCTGTATATCCCCAATCGACCGTTTTTGTTTGGGCGAATCCGCAACAATAAAAAAAAACAATGAATAAATAAAAAAGGTTATGTTTTTTACAAAAGATTCTATTATGTGATATTGGCATGGATTCTTTAGAATCTATTAATGGCAATAAAAGATATTTTCTTATAGTTTTAGAGAACACCATTGTTGTTTCCTTGACTTCGTAGTAGATTGATTAAGCTTGTGCGAACTTCCCCACCTTCCAATATGGCTTGTACTTCATTGGCAATTGGAGTGTAAATATTATGTTTAGAGCTAATTTGAGTAATAGATTTTGCGCTATATACTCCTTCAGCCACTCCGCCTAGTTCTTCTAGAATGTCAGAAATCTTTTTTCCTGCTGCAAGTGCTAGACCTACGCGATAATTACGGGACATTGTAGAATTAGATGTGAGGAATAAATCACCACTTCCAGAGAGTCCCAAAAATGTTTCTTGTTTGGCATTGAAAAATAGCCCAAAACGTGTCATTTCAACAAGTCCACGCGACAAAAGTGAAGCTTTGGCATTATTGCCTAGTTGTAAGCCGTCACAGATTCCACCAGCAATTGCAATGACGTTTTTATAAGCACCTGCAATTTCAGCACCTATAATATCATTTTGTATATAAATCTTTATAAAATCAGGAAAACAAGTCGCATATTGTTCAGCAAGAGTAGTATTGTGTGAATGGATAACTAGTGCGCAAGGCAACCCTGCTTCTACTTCTTTTGCAAAGCTTGGTCCAGCAAGATAGCATAAATTTTCTTTTAAAAAATACTCTTCTAAAATATCACTTACAAAAGCACCACTTTCACGTTCTATTCCTTTGCTCGCAGCCAGAATTTGTACTTTATGTTTAAGGCTATGTAAAAGTGTGTCGTTATGCAGAAACTCACGCAAAAATGCACTTGCGATAGCAATAATACATAGGGGATTATTTGCCTCATGATACACATTTAGCAGGTCACGATATTGAAGCTGTAGAGGAAAATGCTTAGGAGTGTGGGTACTTGCATAATTTTGCAAATTAAGATTTCTTCGGGATAAAATGAATACCCTGTTTTTTAATGAAAGACAAGAGGCTAAAGCCATCCCCCAAGCACCACCGCCAAAAATAAAAATGTCGCGCATGTTAATAACTTAATTCCATGAGCAAATGTTTATTTTTGATAGATTCGAGATTGCGATGTAATCTTTCCTTTTCTTCATGCAAAAGCTCCTTTTCTGCTTGTAGTTTGGCAATATCTCGACTAATGTAATAAATATTATTAGAGACATAGATTTTAGGAACAAAGATGCTTAAAATAAGTCCTAATAATAAAAAAGCAATAAGCAAATTAAATTTACCTAATCCTTCGCCCTCCGAAAGAGGGTATCCAATAAGATCTTCTTTCTCATCATTGGAAATACGAGTAAAATTTAAATTATTCATTGTATCTCCTGTATTAACTCTCATTGTTTTATTTATTGTAAGAGTTGTATTCCCTTAAGTCTTTACAACATTCGTAGTTTTCGTTCTTGGTGTGTATAGTCGGCTCTTTTTAATTTATCACTAGCAAGTAAGAATGATTAAGTATCAATTGATTTGACTGACAAGATTCACAATGTCTGCTTTGTTAGGCTAATTGTGCATTCAACATCCATACCGACTTTTCTAAGAAAGAAATTTGAGAATCTGCATAGGCTTGCGTAGCAATGTCTTGAGTTGCATTCGCTATTTCAGAGAGTTTTCTAAAGGTTTCTAAAAAATATTGATAATCTGCTAGGATATTCTTCATTACTGATTCTGATCGAAAAGAGGTATTAGAATCCTCTTTAATTTGCGCGGTTTTAAGAATCTCTGTCAAAGTTACAAGCGGCGTATCCCCCAATTGAGCAATTCGTTCAGCTAAATCATCAAAGATATTTGAGAAAATAGTGTAAATTTCCTCCGTTACTTTGTGTGTTTGTGGAAAATCTTTGCCTTTTACGTTCCAATGAAAGTTGTGGACTTTCATAAAAAATACTAAAGAATCAGCCTGCAATTGTTTTAAAATTGCGACTTGTTTTGCATTTGTGCTCATTGTTGCGACTACCTTATGTTAATATTGTAAATATTAACATATTTTTGAATCTTTATAGCTATTTTTCAATAAAAAATATACGAATGCTGTTGTTTCTTCCCTTAGCTTGTGTATTTCTTCAAGCCTGCTGATAGGCATTTTTATGCGTGTGAAATAGTCCAATGTTTGTGAAATAATTTCATTAAAAGCATTGAAAGGTATTTGTTCTTGAAGGAAAAGATTCTGTAGTATTTCATTGCTCGCATTAAGGACAATTCCTAGATTCGGATTCTCAAGTAGCAAGTCTTTATAACGCCATAAGGGATAACGATTAGTGTCAATATCTTGAAAGCGGATTTTTGTGAAATCTTTTGCTTGTAGCTTTTGTATATGAAAATTATTTTTTGCTTGTAAATAGTCCATTCCATAGGCTATTGGCAAACACATGTCATTGTGGCTAGTAAGCGCGCAAAATATTCCATTTGGATATTCTATGAGTGCATGCACAAGAGAACTCCTTTCAATCATAGCATGGATGTTAGTTGTATTAAATAGCCAATAGGTTTCGAGAGTTTCATAAAGTTTATTAATGAAAGTGGCAGAATCTATTGTAATTTTCTTTCCCATATTCCATGTGGGATGTTTAAGGACGTCTTGCAATGTTGCATATTTAATTTGTTCTATAGGCATATCTCGTAAAGCACCGCCAGATGCGGTTATATAGAGAGTATAAGCGGATTCTTTGGTCAGAGATTGTTCTGTAAGAAGATACCATAAACTAAAATGCTCGCTATCTATTGGGAAAATTTTATCAAGTATATTTGCTTTGGCATTTGGTATAGGTGTTATGTGATTATTTGTAGTATTAGTTTTTGCCTTATTTTGTTTTTGTATTATTTCTTGTATTAATGCTCCAGCAACTACTAAGGATTCTTTATTAGCAAGTATAAGCTTCTTGTTGAGATGCAGGGCTTTGAGGCTAAAAGGTAATCCAGCAAAGCCAACTACGGCATTTAAGACACGTTGCGATTGGCATTTTTCAAGCATTGTACAAATTTGCTCATTACCAGTATAAACATGAGAATCTCTAGCTTGTAGGAATTGAAGAGCATTTGAATCGTAGATTCCTACAAATTTTGGAGAAAATTCCTTAATTTGTTCATTTAACAATAAAGCGTTGCTACCACATACTAAAGCTTCGACTTTTATATTGAATTGTTTAGCAATTTTTAGTGCGTTAATGCCTATACTGCCTGTGCTTCCTAATATAATCACAATATCCCTTTAAATCAAATCTCATTGATAGTTGTAATAGTAAATTTGTTATAATAATTGTAAATTTACACGGTAGCATAATTTTATCAAAATCCCAATGACTTTTTATTCAAAGGAGAGTGAATCATGGACTGCATTACAATACTCAAAGAGCATAATATAGCGATTACAGAATTAAGACTTGATATGCTAGATATTCTGATCTCTGCAACAAAACCGGTAAGTTTTGAAGATTTTGATTTTCATGCCAATAAGACAACCTTTTATCGCAATATGGAATTATTTGAAAAAGAGGGCATAGTTACTAAGACGGAAATTCACAGGAAATTTTTCTATGAGTTAGCAGAGAGAACAAAAGCACATTTTGTTTGCGATGTGTGCCATAAAATTACGGACTTTATCATGCCAGAAGTGAATGACAAGGAATCGACAGGTAGAATTAAAAGTGTGTTAGCAAAAGGTATTTGTCAAGATTGTGATATACAATAAACACTGGGGATAAACAATCTATTATAAAATTAATTAGGGAATGTGTAAAAATATTTGCAGATTCATGAGTGATTTGAATGTAATGTTGCATTGGTGTCAAGGGGGGGACTTGAACCCCCGACCTCCGGCTTATGAGACCAGCGCTCTAAACCAGCTGAGCTACCCTGACCTATGGTTTTTACTAAAGTTGAAAATTAGGATTATAGCAAAACATCATAATTAAAGTCAATAATTAAAATAAGTTTATGGGATTTAAGGAGTCAATATTTGCTTTTATTTGGGCAATTACTTGGACTTGGAGAATACGTTGTATTTTTTATGAGATTTGTTGTGATTAGCATGGGAGCTAAAACGAAAAGTGATAGCATGTTCAAATATTGCTATTAGAATAATAAAAGTAACAAAACTACTTCCACCGTAACTAAGAAGAGGCAGTGGTATTCCGACTACCGGAGCTAGTTCTATTGTCATTGCGATGTTAACAGTAGTATAAATAAAAAATAGCATCGCAAGAGAACTAGCAATGACCTTTAGGAAGTAGTCTTTAGAATCTAAAAAACAACAAGAGAGTAAATGCAGTACTATAAATCCGTATAAGCTAAGTAATATACACGAACCTAAGAATCCGAATCTTTCTGCGAAGTGCGCAAAAATAAAATCGCTTGTTGCAACAGGCAGGAACTTCAAAGTAGCTTGGGTGCTTTCTGTCTTAGATTTTCCTGTAATCCCACCACTTCCTACGGCGATAATGCTTTGTTGCACCTGCGAACTTGTATTGCCGCTTACTAGATTCATGATTCTAGTGATTTGATAGGGTTTTAAAATAAATTTGAAAGCAACTGGAGAAAAGAGCAGTATAAAGACTATGCAGCTTATCCATATCTTTTTATGCACACCAACTATAAAGAGCGTTCCATAGCCCATAAATAACACAATGATAGCACTGCCCAAATCAGGCTCAATAAGAATAAAAATAAAAGGAAGTAAAATAAAAGTGCTTATTTTACAAAACTCTATCCATCCGTAGCCCTCAGGGGGCGGTGGGTTATTTTTAACATAATGGGCAAGAAATAAAACAATAGCGATTTTTGCGGGCTCACTAGGTTGCAGTGAGAATCCACCAATATTAATCCAACGTTTTGCCCCGAGGTTAGTAGTTCCTGCAAACTCTACTACTAAAAGTAGAAAGATGCAAATCCAATAGAATGCTGTAGTTCCTTTATCGGTATAACGAAAGGGGATGAAAAATACAAAAAAGAATATAAAAATACTTAAAAAACAATAGCTCATTTGTTTGACAAGAAGAAATTGTGATGTTTCGTTTAAAAGAAAGGAGCTTGTGCAAATGATGGGCAGGATAAGTAGGATAAGAGTATAGTCAAAGTGCATGCTAAATCTGGAGCCAAAAAGCAAAATATAATCCTTGGTTTTTCATTATTATATATTATAGTCTAAATATATCGATTCGATTAAAGCTAGTAAAGAATTCTATGCTAGAATTTTTGGTTTTTCAAATTATTTATGCTTGAGAGTTAAAGATAAAGGGGCATTATGGCAGCTAAGACCGTTAAAAAGCAATCTAGCAAACGAGGGGTAAATTCTAATCGTGTAGGCAATAAAAATCTTATCATTGTGGAATCTCCTGCAAAAGCGCGTACTATAAAGAACTTTTTAGGTAATGAATATGAAGTTATTGCTTCAAAAGGGCATATACGTGATTTGCCCAAACATCGGTTTGGAATTACTATTAAGGATAAACATTTTATTCCCACCTATGATATAGCAAACGATCATGTTGAAATTGTTAAAAAGATTCAAGAATTGCATCATAGTGCTAATGCGACCTATATTGCAACTGACGAAGATAGAGAGGGAGAGGCGATTGGGTATCATATTGTAGAGGCATTAAATGGTAAAATAGAGGATTTTCCTCGCATTGTCTTTCATGAAATTACTAAAAAAGCAATTACGTATTCTTTAGAGAATCCAAGAGTCATCGACATGAATCGTGTGCATGCCCAACAAGCAAGAAGGCTATTAGATAGAATTGTTGGGTTTAAATTAAGTGGACTTTTATCACAGAAAATCAGCAAAGGTTTAAGTGCTGGTAGAGTGCAATCAAGTGCTTTAAAAATATTAGTCGATAGGGAAAGAGAAATTCGTGAATTTATCCCACAGGATTATTTTCTTATTGAAGCTAAAAATTACCAAAAAAACACATTAACTATTAGCGACTTAGAAGATAAAGAACAAATTGTTTTTGATTTGGTTAAATTTGGAGAGAAGAAAATAGAAAAACTAAGTTTGCAAGATAGCGATGAGGTGCAACGTATTATGGAATCTTTGCAGGAAGAAAATAGTACAACAGGGTTTCTTATCCAGAATATAGCCAAAAGAGAACGCACTACTAAAAGCCCTCCGCCATTTATGACTTCTACTTTACAGCAAGCGAGTTCGAATCTTTTAGGTTTTTCTCCTACACGTACAATGCGTATTGCGCAAAGTCTATATGAAGGAGTGAAGACAAATCACGGTTTGGTGGGTATTATCACCTATATGAGAACGGATAGCCTTAATATTGCGGAAGAAGCAATAGAGAATGCTAGGGAATTTATTGTTGTAAATTTTGGTAAAGAGTACTTACCTACCGCAAAAAAGACTTATGTAACACAGCAAAAAGGCGCGCAGGAAGCCCATGAAGCAATTCGACCAACAAACTTAGAATTTACTCCAGAAATCGCAAAAGATTATCTTAGTGTAGATGAGTTGAAGCTCTATACACTTATTTTTCACCGTTTTATTGCTTCACAAATGAAAAATGCAGTTTTTGAGAGCGTTAACGTAAGTGTTGTAGGGAAACAGTGTGAATTTAAAATCTCTGGAAGAAGACTGATTTTTGATGGATTCTATAGAATCATGGGTAATGCCGATAAAGATAAATTACTTCCAGATTTTCAGCAATATGCAAAGATGACATTTGATGAGATTCTTGCTGTTAAGAAAACTACTGAACCACCAAGTCATTATTCAGAGGCAGGTCTTATCAAAGTTCTTGAAGGTTTAGGAATAGGCAGACCTAGTACTTATGCTCCTACTATGAAGTTGCTTGTCGATAGGAATTATGTTACTTTAGAAAATAAGCATTTAGTCGTTCAGGATATTGCATTTACAGTAATTTCCATGTTGGAATCTTATTTTCAAGAGGTTGTTGATAGCGGATTCAGTGCGGGGCTCGAGACAAAACTTGATGATATTGCAACAAATAAGTTGGAATGGGAAAATGTATTATGGGACTTTTATGAACCCTTTATGGAAAAAATTACTCAAGGCAAGGCTAATATTCAGTCACAAAAGATTACTGTCCCAACTGGCGAGAATTGTCCGGAATGCGGGAGTGAACTTGTTATAAGAAATGGAAAATATGGAGAATTTATTGCTTGCTCTAATTATCCTAAATGCCGATATATTAAAAAAGATAAAGAAGATGAGACGAGCGATGAGAAGTGTGAGAAATGCGGATCCTCTATGCAAATTAAAGTTGGCAAGACAGGTAGATTCCTTGCTTGTAGTGCTTATCCTAAATGTAAGAATACTAAGTCCCTACAAAAACCACAGTCGCTTGATATAGTTTGCCCAAAATGCGGGGGTGATATAATCCTTAGATATTCTAAGCGAGGTAGTTTTTATGGTTGCTCTAATTATCCTAAGTGTACGCTTATTTTTAATAATCAACCTACAAATGAGAAGTGTGAAAAATGCGGTGGCATTTTGTGTATTCATAAAACAAAGGAACATGTAAAAATTTGTGCGGAATGTAAAAATAGTATAAGTTCAGAGTAAAGTGTGTTAAAATATTACCTTTTATTTATCTCGACTTGTGCAAATATTCATATTTAGTTGAAGGAAATATAATGGCACAACAAAAAACAAAAAATAAGCAAGTATCGTCTTCTCAAGCGTCAAATACTCATACATCTGATAAAGTAGTTTTACGTGCAAATAATAAGATTACAAAATATCAAAAAGGTATTCGAGCAGACTTTTTGTATGCAAAGATTCATCGAGCGACAGTAACAGATTCTAATCTTAATTATATTGGTTCTATCAGTTTAGATTCTCGATTAATGAAAGCATCCGGAATATTAGAGGGAATGAAAGTTGAAATTGTTAACATTAATAATGGTGAAAGGTTTTCTACTTATGCCATTGAGGCAAATTCTTGTTCTAAAAAATCTAAAAATACACAAGAAGAACAGATGGCAACCGTTTGCCTTAACGGTGCGGCTGCGAGAAAGGTGCAACAAGGCGACATAATTATTATCCTTGCCTATGCAAATGTTAAATTAAAATATGCAAAGAAAATAAAACCAAAGATAGTTTTTGTCGACTCTTGTAATATGATTACGACAACACAAGAATAAATTTCTAAGGAGTAAGTTTATGTTTGACCCCAAAGATTTGCAAAATCTCTTAGGTACAATGCAAGAGCAAGTTCAAGAAATGGAACAAAAGGCAGAAAAAAAGGTTATCCAGACAAAAAGTGGTGGTGGTTTGGTAGATGTGAAGTTTAATGGTAAGGGTGAGTTGATAGATATTTATATTGATGACGAGATATTGCAAGATAAACAGGCATTGCAACTCCTTCTTATTAGTGCAATTAATGAGGGATATAAACAAATTGAGAATGAAAAAAAGGATGGTATTATAGAACAAGTTAAAAATCTTAACTTATTTAACTATAAGTGAGATTCCATGAGAAAAATATCTTCTATCATAGCTACATGGTTATTTCGAAGTATACGCGCATTGAATCTGCAAAAAAAACTTATTCTTTCTTGTGTGGTTGTTTTGCAGATTCATGCTAATGAGCTTGAAAATAAATTCAATGAAATGACAGATAAGATTCCATCGACTGTTAGAAATTCTGAAGAAAATATTGTCAACTCTCAGGATATTCAAGTAAGAGAAAAAGATGGTGTTTTACAGAGCAATGAGCAGGAAGTTATTGATCTTTTTGATAAAGATTCTATCGAAGAGAAAATAGATTATAGTTATTGTGCAAATTACTATAGGCAGGCTAGCATTTACTTGGGAGATGGAATTTATGCTATTGCATTAAAAAACGGTGCAATTATTGGGTATAGCCCTACAAAACCTAGAAGTAAAAGAGTCCAAAGATACGATAAATTTAGCGGTTTGTTTTTAGTTGGTAATTCTTCTACAAAAATGTCCTATGAAATATCTGATATTGATGAGTATGCGTTAAGCAAAGAACTTGCAAGCGCAGGCATAAAAGGAGCAGTGCCCGGTAAATTTCAAAAGCATCAAAGCGGTTTTTTACAATATGCTGAATTTTCAGCACCGACACAAAGGAATGGTGTTATTAGCAATATTTGCTATAAAATTTATGGTTTAAGTGTTGGCGGGAATGGCTTTATCGAGAAAAGATATATCGAGAGATTTTTAAGCCAACAGACACCTTATTATGGTGATTTGGGAGTACGATTTGAGGTGCTTGATTCTGAAAGTGCCACATTTGGAGTAAAATTTGCCGATCCGTTTTTCCCTAACAACCCCTTTAAAAGAGGTGATATTCTTGTATCTATCAATGATGTAGCACCAAAAAATTGGGGAGATTTAGAATTAATGGTGGCAGATTTGCCTTTTGGCGAGGAAGCAATTGTAAAAATCAGAAGAAATGAAGAGGAGGGAATCCGTACTTTTCGCGTAAAGGTTGGTAAAAGATTCGGAGGCATGTTACTGCCTGATAGTTTTTTAGAACGTTTTAATTTAATCATTTCTAATGATTTTATTGTGCAGAAAGCACCCTCTAGCGGTCCTTTTTCTAAATTAAGAAAAGGCGATAAGATACTTTTTATTAATAATATTGATATGCGCCAATTTCATGTGAAGAGCACTAGAGAACGTAATCAACTTCTTCAAGAGCTTTTTACAAAGATTCAGAGCCACCAAGTTGATGCTATCGCATTATTACAAGATGAAGAAAAACGAAAGCAATATGCAAAAATTATTAATAAAGATATTTTAGCGCAATTTCAAAATAAAGATGTTGCTACTAGGTATGACAGCTTCTATCGTAAAATGAGTGAAAATATGGAGGATTTTATTAATCCAGAAACAAGCCGTAAAGATAAAATCCCTACTTCTAATGCAATAGATGATATTGATTTAGAATCTTTTAGAGGTGATGAGATATTGCGTGATTCTGGGACAAAAAGTATGCGTACAATTTATGATTCCTATGATATAGAGGGTAACCTACAACCAACAAATAAAAAGGACACTATAAAAGAATATGATATGCTAACACAACATGGTTTGGGTATGAATTTTTTAATTGATAGGAAAGGGTTCCAGTTTAGAGTTCCTTTAGAGTAGTGATATTTTGGACAAAATAATTTGATTGAATAATAAGCATTCTAGCATTTTCTACTTAAGCTTTTGTTGCAATTTGTAATCAGCTAGAGATTGGATAATGTTTACAAAAGGATATATCATGAACAAAGTACACAAAAAATCCAGGAGCAATAAAAAAAAACAGATTTATCAACAGCACCAGCTTAATAAAAATATCATTTCATTAGAAAAGCTACCCTATACGAATATTCAAGATACATTTGGGCTTGAGTTGGGGGATACACAGTCGTTATTGAATCTTCTTCATGAGCTTATTTTGCAGAGTTATAAGATTGAAAAAGAGTTTAAGGATTTCAAAGCCTTAATAGAATCTATTCTTGAGATGATACCACAAGCTGTACTTGTCTTTAATGACAACGGTAGTCTATTTTATCAGAATAAAAAGGCGAGTAGTTTAAAAGGGCTTTTAGATGTAGATTATAGTAATATGTCAGAAAGTGAAGTGCGAATTGATAATAGCATTTATCTTTTACAAAGTTCACATGTTTCACATAAGCAAATTATTACTGCAACCAACATTACCGAGCAAAAGAGGCAAGAAAGGCTAGCAAGTATGGGGCAGGTAAGTGCTCATCTTGCCCATGAAATACGTAATCCCATTGGTTCTTTATCTTTACTCACCGGTGTGCTAAGTAAAAGGGTAGATTCTGAAACTATGGAAATTGTTAATGAAATGAAAAAATCTATTTGGCGTGTTGAACGTATTATTAAAAGTACTTTATTGTTTTCTAAAGGCGTGCAGGCTAATAAACAACGGTATCAGTTTAATGACTTTAAACAAAGTTTAAAACAAGTCATCAATGAATATGGTTTCACTAAAGAAATTGATTTTTTATTCACTATCCAAGATAAGTGTTTTTTTGTGGATTTTTCACTTTATGAGATTGCACTTCATAATATTTTATGTAATGCAATTGATGCGATTGAGGAAGGCGAATGTGAGCGCGGAGAGATTCTTATCAATTTTTTTCAGGATAAAGATAAGGCAGTGTGTAGAATCTATGATAATGGCAAAGATATTGAAGATATCAATTCTTTGTTTGAAGCTTTCAAAACAACAAAGCTAAAAGGGCATGGTTTGGGGCTGGCTTTGAGCCAACAAATCGCATTAGCACACGATGGGGAGTTACGCGCTAATAATTTAGAAAAAAAATATTTCGAAATACGAATTCCTTTATAATTCTATAATTGAAAAATTAGCAGACTCTTGACTAGGCTATAAAACTAAAATATTTCTCGTACGGTAATCTTTGATTGGGATAAGTAAATATAATATATGGCTATGAGCCAACAAATAGCTCTTTATTATGTTTTGACTTTCAATCAGTATTGATTATTTTGCTTTAATGATACCTACTACCGCAAGAGATGGCTTATCAATAACTTTTACTCCTTCAATTGCGGGTAGGTCACGTACAAGAATCGTATGCCCTACATCTAAGTGGGTAATATCAAGAGTATAAGATTGCGGTAAAACCTCAGGCGTACATTTTACAGCAATTCTCTTGCGAGAAAATACAAGAACACCTTTGTTTTTTAGCCCCACAGGAGAACCACTTACTTTAACAGGGATTTTAAATTTCGCGGTTACATTCTTTTTTACAAACATCATATCCACATGCAAAATGTCATTTGTAACGGGATCTTTCTGGTATTCTTGCACAACGACGTCACAATTTATTTCTCCTATTTTCACAGGAAAAACAAGACCTGTTTTGGCGCGCATGTATTTGATAAATTCATTACGTTTAAACGCACAATGAATGTTACTTTCATTTTTCCCATAAATGTTAGCAATTAGATAACCATTTCGCTTTAATGCTTTTGCATTGGATTTAGTGATACTATCTCTAATTTTGCCTTCCAACATTATTGAATCCTTAAGTTTAAAAATTTAAAAACATATATTATAGTATAGAGAAAGTAAATTTTGAATTAGTTGGTTCTTATTTTTTGCGTATAATATATTTGGCAGTAGCAAATTGTATATTGAAGGAAATGTTATGAATACTTGCAAACAAGAAATCATTACAATATTTGATACCACCTTGCGTGATGGTGAACAAAGCCCTGGTGCATCAATGGATATTGAAGAGAAAATAGCTATAGCATTGCAATTAGAGAAATTGGGTGTTGATGTTATTGAGGCTGGATTTGCAGCAAGTAGTACGGGCGATTTTGAATCTATTAGTCAGATTGCTAAGAATGTAGAAAAAAGTACAGTATGTTCTCTTTCTCGTTGTGTAGAAAGCGATATTTTAAGAGCTAAAGATTCTCTCAAATATGCAAAAAAGCCCCGCATTCATTTATTCTTGGCAACTTCTCCTATTCATATGGAATATAAATTGAAGAAAAAGCCCAAAGAAGTCCTTGAATTAGCTATTCAAAGTATTCTTAGGGCAAGAGAATTCTGTGATGATATTCAATTTAGCTGTGAAGATGCTTGTAGAAGCGAAATAAGCTTTTTGCAAGAAATTTCATTGGCAGCTATAGAATCTGGTGCTAAAACACTCAATATGCCCGATACAGTGGGCTATCGTTTACCGCATGAAATAGGGGAAATTATAGAGCAATTGCATAAGGTTGTGCAGGACAAGGCAGTATTGTCTGTGCATTGTCATAATGATTTAGGACAAGCGGTTTCAAATTCCATCTATGGAGCTATGAAAGGGGCTAGGCAAATAGAATGTACAATTAATGGATTGGGTGAGCGGGCAGGAAATTGTGCGCTTGAGGAAGTTGTTATGATTCTTAAAACTCGTAAGGATATTTTTAAACAATATGGGGGATTAGACACAAGAATTAATACAAAAGAAATTTATAAAACAAGTAAGCTGATTGCCGAAATTACAGGAATAAGGCCACAGCCCAATAAGGCAATTGTTGGAAAAAATGCCTTCAGCCATGAAAGTGGTATTCATCAGGATGGAATCTTAAAGCACAGAGAGACTTATGAAATTATGAAGCCTAGTGACATTGGTATTTATGACAATGAAAATTTGGTTTTAGGTAAGCATAGCGGACGAGCTGCATTTAAAGATAAAATTATGCAGCTAGGATTCACTCTTAATGACGAAGAACTTCATGTAGCATTTAATCGATTTAAGAACATTTGCGATCAAAAAAAGATAGTTTATGATGAAGATATTTCTGCAATTGTAAGCGAAGAAATCACCCATATTCCTCAAATTTATGTTTTAGAATCTCTTCAGTGTAGCACAGCTAGTAATGGGGCGCATCTTGCTGCATTGAGTGTACGGAAAAACAATGGAGAAGTTATACGCGATTGTGCTTTAGGTAATGGTGCGGTGGATAGTATATTGCGTGCTATTGAGAGAGTATGTCAAGTGTCTGGCAAGTTACTTGATTATAAAGTAGAATCTATTACAAGTGGGAAAGATGCAATGGCAGATGTTATGATAAAGGTTGTTTTTGAAGGTACAAACAATCCTGTTATTGGGCATGGTAAAGACCTCGATACGCTTTATGCAACAGCAAAAGCCTATATTCAAGCACTCAATAGTTTTGAACGTATGAAAGAATTATTGCAAGATAAGAAAGATTTGCGTTATGGTGGCGTGTGATTTTACTTCTAATAACTTTGTTAGAATCGATTCGGGATTATAAGTTTAATTAATAAAGAATGTTGTATTTTTAGTTATTTTAATGTGGCAGTGTTATCGAGATTGTTTAAATAAATTGAATGATGACCTGTATGAAATGGGAATATTTGCATTGCATCTTTTGTTTGGGAATGGATTCTGCTGCCAAGTAATGGTGAGTTTAATATAAACTTTATCCTATGTTAATGGGGATATTCACCTTAACCAACAAGAGCTATAGTCATTTTATGTTAAAATATCATTATACATATTTTAACATAAAGGATAGTTATGGATTACAGAGTTGAACATGATACGATGGGTGAGATAAAAGTTCCTAATGAAAAGTATTGGGGAGCACAAACGCAAAGAAGTTTTGAAAATTTTAAAATTGGCATTGAGAAAATGCCAAAAGTCTTGATTTACTCTTTTGCAAACCTCAAAAAAGCTTTGGCTATTACAAACCATAAATTGGGCAAACTTGATGATGCAAAAAAGAATGCTATTACACAAGCATGCGATGAGATTATGGCTGGGAAGTTTGATGATAATTTCCCTCTTGCGATTTGGCAAACGGGTTCAGGTACCCAAAGCAATATGAACATGAACGAAGTAATAGCGAACCGTGCTACGGAAATTATGGGTGGAGATTTTAGAAAAGAGAAGTTAGTACATCCAAACGATCACGTGAATATGAGTCAAAGTTCCAACGACACTTTTCCTACGGCGATGAGTATCGTTTCTGTTCTGCAAGTAGAGAAGAAACTTATCCCTGCTTTAGATGAGTTAATTAAGACTTTTGAATCAAAAGTGCAAGCATTTGATTCTATTATCAAGATTGGAAGAACCCATTTGCAAGATGCTACACCGCTTACTTTGGGGCAGGAATTTAGTGGATATCTTTCCATGTTACAACACTCTAAAGACCAAATCTTAGCGAGCTTACCTACTTTAAGAGAATTAGCAATAGGTGGTACTGCGGTAGGGACTGGGCTTAATGCACATCCACAATTAAGTGAAAAGGTAAGCGAAGAGTTAAGCAATCTTACAGGGACAAAGTTTGTCTCAAGCCCTAACAAGTTTCATGCGCTGACAAGTCATGATGCGATTAATTTCACACATGGTGCAATGAAAGGATTGGCGGCAAATTTGATGAAAATAGCAAATGATATCCGCTGGCTTGCAAGTGGCCCTAGATGTGGTTTGGGTGAGATTCTTATTCCAGAGAATGAACCTGGCAGTTCTATCATGCCAGGTAAAGTCAATCCTACACAATGCGAATCGCTTACTATGGTTGCTGTGCAAGTTATGGGCAATGATGCAGCGATTGGCTTTGCGGCTTCACAAGGAAACTTCGAACTCAATGTCTATAAACCTATGATTATCTATAATTTTTTACAAAGTCTTGATTTATTGGCAGACGGTATGCATTCGTTTAATATTCATTGTGCGCAAGGTATTGAAGCAAATAGAGAGAAAATTGACTATAATTTGCACAATTCGCTTATGCTTGTTACAGCACTTAATCCACATATTGGCTACGAAAAGGCTGCCAAAGTTGCAAAAAATGCACACAAAAAAGGTATTTCTCTTAAAGAGTCTTGTCTTGAATTAGGGTTTTTAAGTGCAGAGGATTTTGATAAGTTCGTTGTGCCTGCAAATATGATTAAACCGAAAGCATGATTTCAATACAGTTGATTCAATCAATATGATACATTGTTGATTGAATCTGATTGTGTATCGCATTATAAATTGATTGTTGATAATTTCATTTGCAGCAATCAATTTATTTAAGGATTTTTTAAAATAGAAATATCCAGCCCCTCCAATTCTAAAAGCTTCTTTTTTATAGTGATTCCGCCTGCATATCCTACGAGATTATTATTTGCACCAATTACACGATGACAAGGGATAATAATAGCAATAGGATTTGCCCCTACTGCACCGCCTACTGCTTGTGCAGACATTTTTGCCAAACCTTTTTCTTTGGTGATGATCTTTGCGATTTGTTTATAGGTAGTAGTTTCTCCTTTAGGAATTGTTTGCAATATTTGCCATACATGCAATCTAAAATTTGTAGAATCTAATTGTAATGGAGGCATAAAAGAGGGCGTCTTGCCCGAGAAATATAAATCTAGCCATTGTATTGTTTGTGTGAATATTGGTAATTCTTTTTTGCTATGCTGGCTTTGTAGTTTGTGGAAATCTTGTTGTGTTTGAAAATATAAACCAATAAGATTCTTTGTGTTGCCCAACATAAGTATCATACCCAAAGGAGATTGATAGGTCTGATAAAACATTATTGGCTGAATGTCATTCTGGCTGATTTGTTTTAGCTGCTTTACGTGAGTGTGCTAATCAGTAAAAATTACCATATCAGACGTAATATCACTACCAAAAGCTGGAGCTAGGGTCAGTGTATAGGCTTGCTCAAAGAATCTTTCATGTTGTAACTTTGTTATTTCATTATTGAGCCATTCCAAAAGATCCTTATTTTCTTTTTTGACTGCAGGAGCAATTTGATCCTTATCCCCTAATTCTGTTATGCCTACTTTGTAATCTGGATTTTCTTTTACCCATGCAAACAATAACGTGGAATCATGTGATAATGCATCTGCTTTGCCCTGCAAAAAACTTTGAAATGTTTCAGTGTTTTGATCGAATTTTAGAAGCTCTTCTAAGCCAATAGCGGTATTTTTTGTAAAATACATATCTGCTGTTGTACCTTTATTAACGATAAGTTTTTTTCCTCTGAGTTGCTCTACATCAGTAATAGCACCATTTTTGCTCACAACACCTAAGGACACTTTCATATAGGGTTTGGCAAAAAGTACTTGCCTTTCTCTTTCTTTGGTTTGAGTGAAGTTTGCCATGATAATATCTACTTTGTTTGCTTGCAGGGCAGGTATTCTTGCGGCTGCTTCCACAGGTATAAATTCTATTTTACTTTCATCTCCCAATAAATCTTTCGCTATACGTTTCGCGATAAAAACATCAAATCCATCATATTCTCCTTGTGCATTAATATAGCCAAATGGAGGTTTATCACTAAATACTCCAACTCTTAACACACCTCTTTGCTTTATTGTTTCAATTGCGCTAACTGTTTGTGCGGCGTCTTTGTTATTTTGTGAAGAGTTTTCACAGGCAACAAAGAAACTTACAACGCACAATAAAAAGCTGTATACAAAAAAAGCGTGTAGTTTTTTTGCGAAAATTACAATCAAGGCTTGCATTTGTGCTCCTAATTTTATAATATTAAGAAAAACATTGTATCATAGTTAATAAAACATTATTTTAGAAATTTTATAAAAAATTATGTTCATTATATTAGAATAATTACTGCTTAATGCAGGCAAATAATCCAAAGCGACCAGTTACACCATCTCTGCGATATGAAAAATATCGTTTATCGCAACAAGAACAAGATGAAAGAATCTCTATGTGTTCAGTTAAAATGCCGCAAGCAAGCATTTCATCATAGAGCATCGCAATCATATCTAATCGAATAGAGTTTTTAGAAGACATATCGTAGTGTAAATATTTGTTACCAAAATTCAACCTAATATATTCTGCTATATCCAAGCCTATTTCATAACAGCATGCTCGTATGGAAGCACCGATAAAGATTTTTATATTGCTTGCAATGACGTTGTATTGTTGTTGAAGCTTTGTTACGCCGTTTGTTACGATTCCCATTGTTGTGCCTAGTCTTCCTGCATGCAAGAGCGCAAAAACTCGTTGTGTTGGACAATACATCAAAATAGGGTTACAATCTGCAGTCATAATAAGGCAAACGTAGTCTTGAGAATCACAAATGATTCCGTCTCCGTTACCTAATAAGATTTCATCTAGGGACGTTGTGAGATTTGTATGTTGAATATCAATAATGTCTGCAGAATGGATTTGATTAAGATAGAGCAATGTTTTGTTGGGGTAATATGTTTGCATAATTGCTTGCCTATTGCTCTGTACGTTTTCGCGTGTATCGCCCACATGATAAGCGAGATTAAGGCTGTTGTAGGGTGATTTGCTCGTATTGTATGAATTGGATACTTTGTTTGTCAAGATAAAATGAACAGAATCTTTATTAAATAATGGACTTTGAGTGCTGGAATAAAATGTATTCATGTATTTCCTTGTTGATTGTGTAGAGTTTACGCAAAATCAGAATCTATTTTAATAAAGGAGCAATATATTTCAAATAATTGTATTTTGAAAAAGTTCATGAAGGATTTTCTATTGAAGTTGATTCTGTTTATTAAAAAGATATTTACACAATTTTATACATTTGCCTGATTATATTATGGTTTTAATGGAATCAGAAGATTTTGTTTCAGTAAAGAAGATGTTTGTCTTATTCTCAATAAATTTATTTATTATTGTGGACTGACAAGCCAGCACTTGCTTGTGTGGTTGGCATAATTTCTATATGGTTGATATTAACATGTTGTGGTTGGTTAGTTGCCCAAAATATAGTCTCTGCTATATCTTTAGCATGCAGCGGTGTTGTTTTTGCATAGATTGAATCCGCCTTATTTTTGTCGCCATGAAATCGCGTAAGAGAAAAATCGCTGCCATCACATAGCCCAGGTTCAATATTGGTTACTCGTATGTTTTTATCATAAAGCTCTGCACGCAAATTACGACTAAATTGCCTTACAAAAGCTTTACTTGCACCATAGACGCTAGCACCATAGTAGGGGTAAGTTCCAGCTATTGAGCCTATATTAACAATATGTCCACTGCCTTGCTTTAACATGCTAGGTAAGATGCAATGCGTCAGAAAACTTAATGCTGTGATATTTACTGCAATCATTTCTTCCCAATCTTCAAATGGTATTTTATCTGCGCTCTCTACCCCACGAGCTAGACCCGCATTATTGACAAGAATATCAACATGAAGCGATTTAGTAAATTGATACAAAAATTTTTTATCACATACATTACCTACACCCAAATGCACTTGAATATTCTTTGTATGTTGTGTTGCGTATTGTTTTATGTGATTTTGCAATTCCTCTAATTTTTCTTTTCGTCTTGCAATCAAATATAAGGAAAGATTATCCCATTCACGTGCGTATTTTATTGCCAATTCTTTGCCGAATCCAGAACTAGCACCAGTTATCAAAATGTTCATAAATGTCTCTCAATATTACTTAGCGACTAAGACTGGAATAGGTGAGGAATTAATAAAGCTATTTTGATGTGAATTAAAGATTCTAAGCAGCAAAGAAGATTCGCTTGCTCCAATTACCAATAAGTCAAATTCATTTGCAATTTCAAGTACAACATCAATGGGATTTCCATTGCGAAGGATTTTCTTACATATTATGCCTTCATTATTAAAAATGCTCGCAAATTTATTGAGAATCTCATTTGATTCTTCTTGTTTTAAATGCTCCAATGAAGCATAATCCACAATGCCGCTTTCTGCTAGCACAATTGTTTCGGGTATGACATGCAAAAGTGTTAGTTCGATTTCGCTGCGTCTCGCAAAAAGCTTGATGATTGTAGGAATAGCTTTTCTACATTCTTCCGTGTCGCTTACACCAAATAAGATTTTTATTGCATCTGCCATGTTTCCTCCTTATGTTTGAATACATACAATTTTGTGAAATAGACTAAGACGATTGTTTTTTGCGCGTGCTAGTGGCTGTTTCTTGGTTGGAACGAGGTTTTCTTTTTTTTTCTTTTTGCTGTTTTGTAGCTGTATCATTGGTTAGTCTTTGCTCTAAAAGGTTGGAGTCCAAGCCTTCAATTGCCATTTCAAGGGCTGCAAATATATCTTCAGAATCTTCGACAACCTCAAAGCCCTCTCTCTCTTTATTGGGTTCAAGATTGTAGATTGTATTATATGCACGTTTAAGCACAGGCTCATTGCCCTTAGAGTATTGATAGAAGCAAAGAGATTCTAACCCCATTGATTGAATCTCGCTTGCTAAAATAATAAACTCACGATAGTTTGACGCAATAGCTACGCTATCATATTTGCCCGCGTAGATTGCTTTTGCAACATCTATGGCTAATTTCATGTCGCTATTGGACTGATTACTACCAAGCACTACCCGAAAGCAATGCTTCTCAAGCTGGTTGTACCACGAGTCCAATGTATTTTTTGTGATATAGGCTCTCTTGACACAAACGTTGTATCCATTATTATGAAAGTAATCAAAAATAACAGTCATAAAGGCTACCTCAAGCCTATCGCAATCTATAAATAATGCCACATTTTTCATTGTTTATCTCCTTTAATAAAATTTATTCGAACTTTGATGCATTGCAACCAATTGTTGTGTGTATTCATGTTTAGGATAATGTAAGAGAGTATATACGTCGCAAGATTCAATCACTTTTCCTTGGTGGAGAACTAACACATCATCGCATATATGCGCCAAAACATCTAAATCATGGGTGATAAAAACATAACTCAAAGAAAATATTTTTTGCATATCTTGTAAAAGATTCAGTGTTTTTTTCTGGACAAATTTATCAAGTGCACTTGTTGGTTCGTCTAAAATCAGAATCTTGGGTTTTAAAACCATCGCTCTAGCAATAGCAACTCTCTGCCTTTGCCCGCCGCTCAATTCCTTAGGATAACGTGAAAGTAGATGTTTTTCAAGTTGCAAAAATGTAAAAATTTCTTCAATAGTTTTTGCAATTTGAGGCTTTGGAATGCCGCGTAATGTCAAACCTTCGCTTACTAATTCTTGAACACGAAATCTTGGATTGAGAGAACTTGTAGAATCTTGAAAGACAATTTGCACAATATCGCGAAATTTCTTAAGGTTTTGTTTGTCTAATATGCCGTTAGATGAAAGCTGTTTGCCAAAGTAGCTATCTTGTCCTTGTGTGTGCATTAAGTGAACAATACCTTGTGCAAGTGTGCTCTTCCCGCTGCCACTTTGCCCTATCACTCCGAGCGTTTTCCCTTCTTGCAAACTAAAAGAGATATTTTTTGTTATCGCTTGAAAATATTTATTGAAAAAACGATGCTTATAGATTCCAACACTGAAATCTTCTAGTTGCATAGCTTTTTTTTTGTTTAAAGAATCTGTTATAGCTTCTTTATTTAAGGTAGATTCAAGCAAAAATTTTGGTGTAAGGAAATTTGCTTCAAAAAGATTATTTGTATAATTACACGTGAAGTTATAAGAGTTTTTGGAATACTTTATCATATCGTCTTTGAGGTTGTGAATTGTTTCGATAATTGCTCCATTTTGCATAATCATTATTTTTTTGCAAAAATGAGTAAGCAACCCTAAGTCGTGTGTAACAAATAGCATACCAATGCGATAGGTTCTCGAGATAGATTTGAGTAGTTGTATAGTTTGCAGGGTAAGATTCGCGTCAAGCGCAGTTGTAGGTTCATCACAAATAATAAGCTTGGGCTTGCTAGCAAGTGCCATGCAAATGATAACTCTTTGTCTTTGTCCTCCGCTTAATTCATGAGGGAATCTCTTCAAAATGGAAGATTCTAAACCCAATTCTTGACAAAGATCAAGAATGTATTGCTTGCGTATTTGCTTAGGAGATAATCCTTGTTGCGAAGTTTTGTAATGCAAGGTGTCTTTATGTAAAATGAGTATTTCTTCAATTTGTTTAAATACCGTATGCGTTGGATTGAGTGCGTTTAGAGTGTCTTGTGGGATGTAGGCTATATCCTTTCCCAGCAAAGCCCGCATCTTCTTGCTTGTACCGAAACCTTGTTTTTTATAACGTATTGTAGATGTCTGATTTGTTTTTGTCGGTTGTGTTTTCCATTCTTGCAGTGCAAGTATGTCTATGTTTTCAAAGAATATTTGACCAGTCTGTAAATGAATATGATGTTCTAATCCCATAATCACGCGCATTAAAAGGCTTTTCCCACTGCCACTTTCTCCCACTATGCCTATTCTTTCTCCATGTCCGAGCGTAAAGGAAATATCTTTTAATCCAAATGCGGAGGAATCTTTAGAATCTGTATCATGAAAAAACGACACATTGAGGTTGTTTACTTGAAGTAATGGCAAAGTAGAATAATTTCTTTCATGTTGTAGATAGTGTTGCAAAGACTTTTTACTACGAAAAAAAGAGAGAATTTGCTTGGTATCGTCAAACTTTATACTCGCTACCTTATCCATGATTCTTATAAGTTTCCTTGATTTAAACAGAAATTACTGCTTATTATACAAAAAAACGGATAATTTCCAAAAATTTAATTAGTAAACTCTCATTTGTCAAGTAGATAGTTTTGTATGATTCTTCTAGGCATTGAGAGTATTCTTGATAAAGTCGGGTAATTTGGTTACAATCCTAAGTTCGTTCTATTTGTTTATTTATCGTTAAGGTTGTTTATGGATTCTCATTTTATGCGGCTTGCTATTGATTACGCATGGCAATTTCAGACATTAACGCTTCCCAATCCTGCAGTAGGTGCACTTATTGTTGCCAATAATGAAATTATTGCTCTCCAAGCGCATTATAAAGTCGGAATGCCACATGCAGAAGTATTAGCCTGTCAAGAAGCATTATTGTATTTCTTTGCAAGTGATATAAGAAAACGTGAAATTCTTAGCCAAGCTTTTGTCGCACAAAAAGAGTATTTTACGTGCAGCATACCGCAGAATGTACCCGCAGATTCTTTTGTGCAATCCGTGATTGAATCTTTCCAAACAGAAACATGTTCTGAAAAAATTTATGATTTTCTTATGCGATTTCATTGTGGAATATTTTATGAATGCGATTTGTTTATAACGCTTGAGCCGTGCAATCATCACGGTAAAACGCCACCTTGCGCAAAACTTATAGCGGCAATACAGCCCAATAGAATTTTTGTTGGATGTAGTGAGCCTACATCAAAAGCTAGCGGAGGATTTCAAACGTTGCGTAATATTCCAATTACACAAAACGTTCTTTTCTCGGAAGCTAGCAAGTTACTTTATCCTTTTTTAGTATGGCAAGAGAAATCTCACTTTACTCTTTTTAAAATAGCACAGAGATTAGATGGTACTTATCACAATGGTGTGATTAGTAATATGGATTCTCGAATCTTTACGCATAATATGCGATGTGTCGCAGATTATATTGTTATTTCTGGTGAAACATTGCGACATGATAATCCTTTGCTTGATAATCGCTTTAGCATTGCTCCCTATACAGATTCTAAATTACCTACAATTTTTGTTCTTAGTAAAACATTAGATTCTAAAGATTTACAAAAATTTCGTATCGGCAATAGAAATGTACATATTGCGCGTAATGTGCAAGAATTACCAACTAGCGGTTTCATTGTGATTGAGGGCGGATTTGCTTTTCTTATATCATTGCTTGAAGAATGTGGTGTGCAAGAGCAACGCACTCCTTTTATTGTTGATTCTATTTTGGGATACATTGCTCCAACACTTTCTACATTTTCCAATGCTTTATGCAATGAAGAGATTCCAATAGATGTGTTGCAACGGCATGGCTTTTCATTATCACACACTTATAGTTTATTGGATTTTTGGCAAAAGAAAGCTGGTAGAAAGATTGAGGATTTGCAACGGAATATTGTTTATTGGCTTATCAGGGATAGAGATTGTTGAAAAAATTGCGAATCTATCAAATTACAGAGGGTTATTGCTATAACAGCGATACTCTTTTTCTATGGGATTTTTTGCGACCCTATTTGCGGGCTAATGCGAAAGTCTTAGATATTGGCAGTGGCAGTGGGATTTTAGGGTTACTTTGCGCACGAGATTGCAATATAAAGTTATTTGGAATCGAAAGACAAAGAGAATATGTTTTACTTAGTGTCAAAAATGCTTTGAGCAACGACATTAGTGCTTGTTTTTTGGCTGGATCATGCGAGCTTTTTCTTGATAAAACGAGCATAGAATCTTTTTGTATAGATTA
Source organism: Helicobacter aurati (assembly GCF_003364265.1). Classification (GTDB taxonomy): domain Bacteria; phylum Campylobacterota; class Campylobacteria; order Campylobacterales; family Helicobacteraceae; genus Helicobacter_A; species Helicobacter_A aurati. The sequence goes on along the minus strand of NZ_NXLW01000001.1, from coordinate 219,889 downwards.
CAACACAGAGAGAACAAAATTATATTCTCTAAAGGGCAGCCTAGCTACGCAATCCCTTTGGCAGAGTTTTGATATGGTGGTGTCCAATCCACCGTTTTATGATTCTTCATTGCATTCACAGAATCGATTAAAAGCAGAGGCTAGGCAAAGCAGCTTTCTCCCTTTGGAAAATTTGTTAGAATCTACAAGAAAGATATTAAAGCCAAATGGTAAAATGTTCTTTTGTTACCCATCTTCTAATCTTGCTACATTAATGCTACTATTAATGCAATACGGTTTGAGTGTTGATTCTGTGCGCTTTGTGTATCCTAGATTGGATAAGGAAGCAACATTAGCCTTGATTTATGCAAAGAAAAATAGCAATAGTAAAAAGTGCAATACGCAAATACATGTTTTACCTCCGCTTATTACGCATATTGGACACAATCAGAAAGACAATTCACAAGAAGTTCAAAATATCTACTCACGTGCTTCAACATGCAGTATAAAAGTCAATTGGAGCGATATTATCTGGGAGAAATTATTAGATTGAAGAGCTAGGAATATATAAATTGAAACAATATAATATTAGGATTATTTTTATTTCATAATAATTTCTTCACAAATGTTCTAAGAATCTGCATTTTAATGTTTACTATCTTATCTAGTTGTGAAGTAAATACTCGCATATTCTTTATTATGTTACTTTAATGGAACAAGCCATTAAAAAATGAAATGTCCAATAGAGTATTTTTTGATTTATTTTCTTTTTTTGTTACATTATTAACTAGCTTTTAAATGAATTAAAGTGTCAACGTTAAGATAAGGAATTGTCATGAGTAAACCATTAGCCTCAAAAGAAGAAGTAAAAAAAAGATTTGAAAAATTCGTCTTTTTTAGAAATAAATTTTCTGTGTATTTGTCCCTAGTGATTTTTGTTTGCTATTATGTATTTATTGCAAGTGTTGGATTCTTCCCTGAAGTTTTGGGTTATCGTTTAGGACCTAGCTCAATAAGTTTAGGCATTATAGTCGGCGTATTTATTATTGTCTTATCCATTATAAGTACAGGAGTTTATACGTTGTTTGCCAATAAGTACTTTGATAAAGAGCAAGCAGAAGTGATAGAGGAAATGGAGAGGACGGGATTAATTCAAGAAATGAAAGAACAGTAAGAACAACAATGCCAAACGAATCGCATTTGTCTCTGACTATTCTTTGGAATACGTAAAACCTTTATCCAATGAAAGAATATTTACTATTGCAATCATAGGGTAATAAAATTTATAGATTATTTAAGGATAAATATGAAAAAAGTAAGTGTAATTTTATTGTTTATGTTTGTTGCAACAATACAGGGTTTTGCAGCAAGCATTGATGTAAGCGGCGCAGAAAAAGCACCGATTAATTATATTGCAATTAGCATGTTTGTAGTTTTTGTATTAGCCACTTTGGGTATTACTTATTATTCGAGTAAAAAATCACAGTCTGCTTCTGGATTTTATACCGCAGGAGGAAATATTACAGGAGTTCAAAATGGCATTGCTATTGCTGGAGATTATATGAGTGCAGCAAGTTTCTTAGGGATTGTTGGACTTGTTTTTGTCAATGGATTCGATGGATTGATTTATTCGATTGGATTCTTAGTTGGATGGCCTATCGTATTGTTTCTGATTGCTGAAAAATTTCGGAATCTCGGTAAATATACTTTTGCAGACATTGTTGCCTATCGCTTAGAATCAAAAAAGGTACGTACCATTTCTGCTATTAGCGGTCTTAGCGTAGTAGTGTTTTACTTGATTGCCCAAATGGTTGGGGCTGGTGGGCTTATTCAAGTGCTTTTTGGATTACCATATAGTACTGCTGTAATACTTGTAGGAATCTTAATGATTTGTTATGTTGCTTTTGGCGGAATGCACGCAACGACATGGGTACAAATCATTAAAGCCTGTCTTTTGCTTGGCGGAGCAAGTTTTATGGCGATTATGGTGCTTTATCTTACAGATTTCAATTTGCAATATTATTTTGAAACAGCCATTCGGAATCACGAAAAGGGTGCGGCTATTATGGCTCCGGGTACATTTCTGCCTGATCCTGTATCCGCGCTATCTTTAGGGCTTGCATTGATGTTTGGCACGGCTGGATTACCCCATATTTTAATGCGATTTTTTACAGTAAAAGATGCCAAAGAAGCGAGAAAATCTGTATTTTTTGCAACAGGCTTGATTGGTTATTTTTACATACTAACTTTTATTATTGGTTTTGGGGCGATTGCATTCCTGCTTGGCAACCCTGAATTTATTGATTCAAATGGGAAATTCACTGTAGCTCCAAACATGGAGGCGGTAGTACTCTCAAAAGTATTGGGTGGCAATGTTTTATACGGCTTTATTTCGGCTGTGGCGTTCGCGACTATTTTAGCCGTTGTGGCGGGACTTGCAATTTCTGGGGCAAGTGCGATTAGTCATGATTTATTTGTCAATGTGATTAAAAACGGTAAATGTGATCCCAAGCTTGAAATGCGAGTTACTAAAGCTTCAACGATTATGTTAGGGATCTTAGCTATTTTCTTAGGTATCGCATTTAAGAATCAAAATGTTGCTTTCACGGTGGGATTAGCGTTTGCGATTGCAGCTAGTGTGAATTTCCCTATCATTTTATTGTGTATTTATTGGAAGAATCTTACAACAAATGGCGTCTTGTATGGTGGGTTAATTGGGCTTTTAACTGTGTTATTGTTGGTTATTCTAAGTCCAAGTGTATGGGTGGATGTACTACATTTTGAGCATGCAATTTTTCCTTATAAACACCCCGCGCTTTTTAGTATGCCCATTTCTTTTATAGCAATCTATGTAATTTCTAAAATTGACAATAGCAAACGTGCAAGCATTGATAAATCTGGTTTTAAAGCACAAGATTTTAGGGCGCAGACAGGAATAGGTATTAGCGAGGCTGTGGCGCATTAAGTTGCATGGATTCGATATTGAGTCATTGAATTATTTTGATTGAGATCTCAATATTGAATCGAAATATAGAGTAATTTAAGACTAAGAATACTGTGCAATTAGCGCAAAATATAGTTATTTGTTATTATTGTTTTGTTTTTACTTAAACTGCTTGTGTTGATATTTTTCCCCAAGAATCCAACCACATATTCCCCATGAGCATGCGCATATAGCCCCGCTCAATAAAGCCACTTGAATACTTTGATTCGCTAGTAGCCCTTCAAGCTGTGCGCTTAGGGCATCGCCTGCTCTATAAACTACAGTGTCTAGGAAATTTTTAACTTTATATTTGGAATCCCCGTCTAATGGAACAAAGAGCATTTCACGAGCAGGCTTAATCAGCGCGTACTCTCCGACATTACGCAATGTAAGAATAATAACAAACGGCAAGAAAGCAGGGTGCGTAAAACACAATACAATGAAGCCTATTCCTAGTAAAAATGGAATAACACACAACAAGAATCGTATCCCTAAGCTTTTTGCAATACTTCCAGTCAAAAATAGCTGCCCAATCAGCGAGAGAGTTTGCACAATAAGCGTGATATTAGCGAATGCTGCTGTACGTTCTTCCTTTGTGCTAAAGTGTAATTCTACGAGGCGAGCTTGTTCAAGATAAAGAAATGTTGTTGTAGAAGAGAGTAAGATAATAAATAGCCCGAATAACAGCAAATATTTTGAAGATAAGAGAATCTTAAAACCTATAAAAGGATTTTTAGCATTGAGCGGTTCGTCAAATCGTGCAGAAAAAGTATCGCTATTACGTATTTGATAGAGCAATATATTTTTTATCAATGCAGCTATAAATAGAAGTAAGGCTGAACACAAGATTAGAGAATCTATTCCTGCTTTCTTAACAAGTAAGCTTACGATACTAGAGCCTATTATTCCGCCTAAGCTTACCCCAGCTGCGATGATTCCAAAGAGTCTATGGCTTTGTTCTTTATTAAAAATATCGCTCATAAGACTCCATGCCGTGCTCAAGACAAACATCACAAAAAGAGATGTCCAAACAAAAAATATGCGCGCTAACCATGTAAATTCATTGCTATCATGTGGGAAAAATGAAAAACAAGCATAGAAAATCAGGAGATTGCTGATAAAAAACCCAAAAACGGCATTGATGTAGTTTTTACGTTTGCACATTGAGCTAATCCACATGGCAATCACGGAACCCAACAATGTTACGATGAAAGTCGCACCAAAGAGCCATTTTAAATCTCTAGTCCCCCCAGCAATACCCATGCTATCGCGTAATGGACGAAGTAGCGAATAGGAAGTAAAGAGCAGAAACATAAAAAGAAAGGCGAAAAGCAGCAGCTTTAATTCGTCATCACGAATATGGAATATTCTATACAAAAAGTTTTTCAAAAACATGCGAATCCTTGTTTTATAATAAAATTAATACAGGTTAGTGTAGTAGCTTTTAGTCAAAGCAATGCTTGGAGAGGAGAGTTTGCAGTCAGGAAAGATTGTTGAGTTTAGAACATCGTAACTTTGCAATGTTCTAAATAATATGAATCTTATAGAGTCGCCAAATCTATTCAAACAAAGTATTGATTGTGTCAATAAAGTGTAGAGGATCGATTTGTATGCCATTGATAATAAAACCAAAATGAAGGTGAGGCGCGCTCACTCTGCCCGTGTTCCCGCTCAATGCAATCACTTGCCCCTTTTTAACTTGTTGCCCGACTTTTACTTTAATCTCACTGCAATGATAATATTGACTAAAGATTCCCTCACCGTGACTAATAACGACTGATTTACCAGCTAAAAATCTTTCTTTTGCAATCACGACTATTCCATCATTGCTTGCTTGGATTGGTGTGCCTTGTTTTGCGCGAAAATCTGTTCCACCATGATAACTTTTTACTTCATTATTAAATACTCGAGCAGAACCAAAAGGGCTAGTGATTTTACTTTGCATGGGATAGATAAAAGGGGTATTCCAATAACGTGTTGTCGTGTAAGTTTTATAAATAATGTTTGCCTCTGCAAGTTCTCTTTGTATACGTTCCTTAGCGGATTGATTAGGTGCTACCTTGCTAGAATCTGTAATAGTGATTCTCTCTTGTCTGTAATTACCGCGTTGTATTTTAAGTGTTTGCCCATTGTTGAGCGTAAAGCTGCCTTCTTTTTCATAGTAATGAATAGGAATAATAGCGATATATTTTGTTGAATCTTTGGGATGTTTTATCCATTGTAATGTTTTCTTCCCTATTTTTAGGGGTTGAGGATTTTTGTTGGTAGTTGTAACAATAGCGGTTTTGCCATTTTCGACAATGACAATAGATTGTTCCGTAGCCGCATGTTTAACGTTTGTTGGTTGAGAATCTTTGTGCGCTTGAGCTATTGTAAGTTGATTCTTATGATGTTTTGTTATAGATTCTGATTCTGTAATGCCATAAGGAGCAGATTCTTCTTTATGCTTTGAATCTCCTTGTGCATGCACTTGAGAATCCGGGAAAGAATAAGTTAGAATAGAGTCTGCGAGCGCGCATGAGCAAAGGAGTATTAATGCCAATAAAGCTTTATACATTAATTATAACCGTTCCATTTATTGCGTTGTAACATAGAATTTTGCTATGAGATTCTAGAATAGAGGAACTTAGAATCCACTTAATCATTGGCTGTCTTGATTTTGCATAAAAAGTTAGAATATAGTATTTTTCATTGATATTTATTAGCAATTTGTAATTTTTTGGGTAGAATTTCGGCTTTTATTTTAAATTATTGTGTGGATTAAGGAGAATATATGAATATCAAATTGTCATTTGTTTCTGCATTGGGTGCTCTATGGGGAGGAATGTTACTCTCCAATATCGTTGGAAATGCTAAAACTTTAGAAGAGCGCGTCATGCAGTTAGAAAAAGATATGCAGGAAGTTAATGAAAGAGTTGATGATAATGAAGTTGCCGCTTCTCTTTCTAAAGTACGTTTCTCTTTAGAATTTAATACGACAATGTCCAATTTTTTTATTAATAATCATGGTTTAGGTACAAATACTCAAGCAAACAAATGGATGATGGGATTGTATCTAAATATGCTTGCTAACATTAACCGCTATACGAAATTCACTGGCAGACTTTCCATGACGAAAGGATTTGGTGATATTGTTTTTGGTTCTAACTCTATTGGTCTTCCTGCGCTTGATGCTGGAAGGGCTGTAGGCGGTGGTCCTATACTTTATGTAGAAAGAGCTTATGTGGATATTTATGGTGGCAAATATTTTGCTTTCACGCTTGGTAGATTGCCAGGGACTGATGGACCGGGCTCTAACTTGCGTAACAATTCAGCGCGAATGTCTACCTATCCTGCATTGGTTGTCAATGCTCTAGGAGACGGTGTGGTAGCAACTTATAAACCTTATACAAATGCAGCATTGAGACTTGGCTATTCTAAGATTTATCAGCCATTATCAAGAGAAGAGGCAGGTAGTAATATCTTTTTTGGTTCAAGTAAAAGCAATACAGCAGATGCAGATTTAATATTCACTGCTTTTGAGACCACTTGGTTGCCCAAGAATGCCGGCGAGAATCTTTTTATGATTACTTTGATTGATTTATTGAACTATGCCGTGCCTTATGAGATTCCAGCTGGCACTCCTGATATTTCAGCAAATACTTCTAATTCAAAAACATTTGGAGACTTGGCTTATTTGAATCTTCACTTAGAGAGTACAAGAATGTTTGGTTCAGGATTTAGCTTTTTTGCTTCGGCTTCTCTATATAAGGGATTCAATAAGAAGAATCTTTTTTTTAATGATGGATTTGCTTTTGCTGCACATGTAGGTATGCGTTATGATATTACCGATTCATTGAAAATAGGTGCAGAATATTTTTATGGTTCAAAAAATTGGTATGCGTTCTCACGTGTAAGCATTAACGATCCGCTTAATTTCAGGGCGACAAAAGGACATGTTTTTGACTTTTATACTCTGTATCAAATTGATATTTATCAGTTTATCCGCTTTGCTTATACATTGCAAAAACACAATTATGTGCCGCTTTTAGCTGCTCCAGTCAATGTGATACAAACGGGCATTACTCCAGCGAATGCAAGGGCAAATCTCGTACAAAATGTCTCTCTTTCATATATTTTAAGATTCTAAGGAAAAACTATGAAAAAATTATTTGTACTCTTTATTTTTAACGTATTGTCAGCATTTGTATTAGCGGATTGCACATCTTTAATGAATAAGTACCAAGCTCCAGACCCTGCTTCTAAGACAATGATGCAAATTACTCGGTGGTTAAAGAAAGTTGAAGATTCTAATGATGCAAAAATATTAGAAAAATGTATGATAGCTAAGGCAGCGGATAACCCCAATAAATCCCAAGTTGCAGGAAAATGATTAAGTCGGAAGTAATCAATGTGAAAAGCGGGAATGATTAATTAATTATTGCTGTGCACAAGTCTCATATTCTCTCATCACATAAAGGAGTAATCAATGAGCAATATTTATAAAAATAATGGAGTTAGTAGGCATGGAATCTTAGGATATTTCACTGATTCTACTCTTTCAAAGAAACTTAACTTTAGTCTTAGTATTCTTTCTGGGCTTATTATTATTGTTGCGTTGTTGTTTTTTCTCTTTAAATATTCTTTTTGGAATTTTATTGCAATCGAAGAAGCTACTTTCCATAAGATACATAATAGCTTTACTGATTTAGAGAATCTAGCGGCAAATGCAAGCTCTCAAATTAACTTAATGCGCGAATACGTTAAAGAGACAAAAGCTTCCATGAATGATACCGAGTCGCTTATTGAACAATTTGAATTTATTGGGGCAATCAATGCGAGATTAATTCAACTCGTGCTGAATCCAGCAGATATGCAGAATCGCAATCTCATTTTACAAATGACAAGAAGTTGGAATGATAGCTTTATTAAAAACAATCCTGATTTGCATGAGTTTTATCCAAAGATAGCAGAAGTACTTACATCTGGTGATACACGCGTTATTTCTTTGAAGTTACAGGGCTATTTTCAGGATATTTATAATATCCTTATTGAACATATTTCTGATGCTTCTGATAAAACCAATAAGAATCTTGCTACTTCCGCTGAGAATCTTGAAAAGATTAGCGCAGCCATAGAGGCAAACTCTCATTCTCTTGCTAATGTACTCAAAGATTTGTCGGCTATACAGACTATTCGAGATACAGCAGTATGGCAGTCAAATGTTGTTATGGCTATTCTTATTGTTATTTTGATTACTACTGTGTTAGCAGTAAGTATTGTCTTTAAAGTATTAGCAAATTTCACTCGGGATTCTGAAAAAGTTGTTGATTATTTGCAAGATGTCTCTAAGGGCGGTGAAAAGCTGATTGTGGGAGGGACACTGCAGCTTAACCGCAGTAAAAATGATGAATTGTACATTATTAGCCTCTTTATCAATTCTTTTATTGATAAGATGAAACAAACTATTGAAATTGCCGGTGAAACAAGTAAAGAGATTGTGAATCTGCATTCTTCTATTGCCAATTTAAAAGATAATGTTTGGACTGTGAGCGGTAAAACACAAGAGAGTGTGAGCCAAAGTGGGGATATTGTACATGGTTTGGATAGAAACATAGAATCTTCACAGCAATCACAAAATAAAATTAATGCAAGTAAACAAATCTTGGATAGCACAAGCAGTAGTGTAAATAGATTGTTAGAGCAGCTACAAAAGAGTCTCTCTTCACAAGTACAGCTTAATGGACGATTAGACGAATTAGCAGGAAGTGTTTTGCAAATTCGCTCTGTATTATCGCTTATTTATGACGTATCTAAACAAACCAATCTCTTAGCATTAAATGCAGCCATAGAAGCAGCAAGAGCTGGAGAGCATGGTAGGGGTTTTGCAGTTGTGGCAGATGAAGTGCGAAAACTTGCTGAAGGAACGCAGAAGAATTTAGGTGATATTGAAACCACTATATCCCTTGTCAATGATAATTTAGACAATATTTCTCATGCAGTCAAAAATAGTGTAGATATTTTTAATGAATTATCAGAAGAAAGCGAGAGATCTAAGCAAAGTATTTTAGAGATTCAAGATTGCATGAATGAAGTTGTAACGGATATTGTTGCGCAGAGTTCTGGGAGCATATCTCTTGCAAACCAAACAAAACAGATAATTGGTAGTATGAATATGATTAATAATTTGTTAAGTGAATCTTCTAAAGTCATAGAGAATGTTTTACAGAGATCATTGCAATTAAAAGAGAATGATGAAGTATTAAGTAAAGTAATAAAAGGCTTTTAATTTTATAAAAGGAATTTTTCTCTATTTCTCTATTTCTATTCTACCTCCCATTTTCTTTCTTAGAATGCAGCATTTTATTATAGGATTGCTATGTTACACGCAAGGGAATGTAACAAATATTTATTGTATTAAGAGCTATTTTTATTTAATTCAACTAATTGATAATAGTCAGATTAATGAATAAATTATCTGTATTAGATACTAGATTGTTCCCGTATGATAGAGATATGACGCATTTATTGGTTGGATGGGAGATAAAAATATTTAAAAAGTATTGTGATTATTCTATGCGAAATTAACGTTATATCTTTGTTAAAAGCGATTCAATATTGAGAAGCGATAATTTGCAATTATTCTATGCTTAATTTCTTGATTTAATAACTATAAAAATGTTTTTTAGTTTTATGTACTATTTATTACATAATAACAAATAGTAAAGTATTGTAATAATAAATTTTAAGTTATTATTAATTAATAAATGAATATAATTACTATTTTATTATTTATATTACTTAGGAGGTTTTATGTTACAGTTATTTGTTAATCTAATCCATAAAGCTATATATCAATTAGCGCAAATAATGCGTTATTCTGATAAAAATGTCAAATATATTTTTATTGTTTTGTGTGCCTTGTTGTCTGTTTCTGCTCCTCTATTTGCAAATACACACAATCCCCCTAATTCGCCAGATTCTTATCAAGATTCAGAATCACTCTCCCAAAAGCTGCATAATCCTTCTAATACTACAAATAGCTACAAACTTGATTCTGTTGTTACGACAGCCGGTGGTTTTGCGCAAAGTCTTCTCTTAGCACCTGCAAGCATTAGTGTTGTAAAACCAGAGGAAATTCTTACTCGCCCAGTGCGAGATATTGCGGAGGCGATTTCTTTAGTTCCGGGTGTGGATATTGACAATGGCGTAGGAAAAACAGGCGGCTATGGAATCTCCATTCGTGGTATGGGGCAGGCTTATACGCTTATCCTTATTGATGGCAAAAGAGTCGATGGAAGTGCACAGGGCGCAATTTTCCCTAATGGATTTGGAGAATCACTTACAAGCTTTATGCCTCCTATTGCTGCTATCGAGCGGATTGAAGTGATACGTGGTCCTGCCTCTACTCTGTATGGGAGTGATGCTATTGGTGGAGTAGTAAATATTATTACTAAAAAGAACTTCAATAAATGGGGAGCTACCGTTACCTATGATTATACGTTGCAAGAATTAAAGCAATTCGGTAATTCACAATCAGCCTCTTTTTATGTCGCAGGTCCTCTTACACAATCTAAGAATTGGGGAATCATTCTAAGAGGTAGGCAATACACTAGGGATTATGTTCCTACGATTAATTTAGAGCTTTTTAGGACGGCTTCAGGCACAGCACAAAATGCAGTCCGAAACACAATTGTAGGATTGGCTTATGGGAAAATTTATAATATCGGTACTAGATTGCTTTGGAGCGATGGCAAAGATTCTAAAGAAGCTACGTGGGATAATTCCAAGCATAGTGCCTATATAGACTTGGATTTTGGACAACAAATTTATGATAATTCGCAAGGATTACTTGGTACTTATAATAAAAATGGTAGCATTCAGCCGCCAGAAGCACAATCAGGCTATACTGATGTTTATAATGTATATCGTGGGAATATAATCGCTAATCATGATGGAATCTTTTTGGAGAAAGAAGATGGTGTTTTACGAAAATTGAGTGTGAATAATTCTATTCAATATAATATTACAGCAAATCCCAATCGCTATATCACGAATGATTCTATTCCCGCAGCTAATCGAGTAACGGGAATTAATGGATTTAAGCCTGGGGATAGCAGAGAGATTACTAATCATGATTTTATTGCCGATCATAAAACAAATATCTTTTTTGGTTTTGGTGAAAGATTCGGAGCAAAAACTTCTTTTGGTGCAAGGTATTGGTTGAATATTTTTAAGGATAATATCATTCAAGCAAGTGGCGGGGAAGCACAACTTTACCAACATATTGGCGCGCTTTTTGGAGAATCTGAATTTGCATTATGGGATAGTCTTTTTATCACTGTAGGTGCGAGAGGCAATTTTAATTCTATTTTTGGTGCTAATATTTCGCCTCGTCTTTATTTGTCATATAATGCAATTGATGAGTGGCTTACTCTTAAAGGCGGTGTTTCAACAGGTTATAAAACGCCAGCTTTGAGCAATCTTGTAAGCGGAATTACCGGACTTACAAGACAAGGGCAAGTGCCTATTTATGGCAATCCTAATCTCAAACCAGAATCAAGTATTAATTATGAATTTTCAATACTTAGTGATAATGATTATATTAATACTTCCATTACAGGATTCTTCACAGATTTTAATGACAAGATAATAAGCACAGGTAATATTAGTAAAGGTCAGGTTATCCCAGAGATAAATATTGTATGCGCTGATAGTTTTATGTTTGGTTGTCAATCCAATATTAACGCGCAAAGAGCTATTAGTTATGGTGTCGAGGTTTATGGAGCATTAAAGCCCATAAATGTCGGATATGGAGACATTACTTTTAATGTTTCTTATACCCTCAATCAAACAAAAATTATAGAGGGGAGGACAGGTCGAGGTCAACAATTAACCGACGTGCCTTTGCATAATTTGAATGCAGCATTCTTTTATAACACGAAATATTTTGGTGTATTTTTGCGAGGAGAGTTTAAAGCTGGACATCATAGAGGCTTGTATAGAACAGCAAGTGGCACTGCGGACGTGGATAAACAAATCGCAACGTTAGGCGAATTTTTTAAGCCTTATTATTTAGTGCATTTGGGCTTTAATGCCAATATTATTAAAGGTTTGCGCGCAAACTTTGGAATCTACAATCTATTGAACTTTAATTTTATAGATTATGTTGCTGTTTCTGGGCTTGGCAATAATAATGCAACAACTACTTTTTATAATAATTACAATTATATAAGGGAAGGGAGACGATACTACCTCTCATTAAGTTATGAGTTTTAGAATTTTTTACTATAAGTATTCTTATTAGATTAAACATTATCGCATCTAAATTATCTAAGTGAAGATATAAATAACGTTTTTTGTCTTTAAGAATAGAGCATGAATAGCGCAATATTTTTAAGAGATAGCTCGAACGTGCTAAAGCTTTAGTTGTTATTTTATTGTTATCGCGGAATGTGAAGTTGCTTTATGAAGAGTTTTATTGATAAACGCTTCTTTGTTGAGGACTTTTTGCCTTAATTGTCCGCAAGCTGCACTTATATCTAAGCCTTTGGATTCTCTAATAGTTGCCACAATGCCTCTTGCATGGAGATAATCAGCAAAAAGCTGTAGCCGCTCTTTATCTGGACGTTCAAATTCACTTTCGTTATGTGGATTAAAAGCTATAAGATTCACTTTAGCACGGAATCCGTGCAAGAGCTTGACGAGTTTTTTTGCATGTTCAAGACTATCATTAACGTGGCGAAGCACTAGATATTCAAAGAGGATTCTCTTTCGTGTCTGGAGAGGGAATTTCCTTAATGATTCTAAAACCCGCGAAATATTGAATGTTTTATTGATAGGGATAAGTTTATTGCGTAATTCATCATCGACAGCATGTAATGAGAGTGCGATTTGTACACCTAAGTTCATTTCGCCTAGTTTGGTGATTTGTGGCGCAATGCCGCTTGTTGAAATCGTTTGCCTTCTTGTTGCGATGTTGAGCCCATCTTTGTGGCTAATAATTTTGATTGCTTTTGCTACATTGTTTAAGTTATCTAACGGCTCTCCCATGCCCATAAAGACAATATTTACGCTTTTATTAGAATCTAAATGATTATCGCGTTTTAAAAATACGACTTGTTCGACAATTTCTCCTGTACTTAAATTGCGCACAAAACCACCTTTGGCAGTGGAACAAAAGGCACAACCAATTTTGCATCCTATTTGACTAGAAAGGCAAAAAGTGTATTTTTCACTTTTTATGATTTTCCCATTTGCATCGAGAGTTTTCCCTTTCATGATAATAAAAACAGATTCAAAGAGAAAATTATCATTGGTTTGGAAGAGGTATTTTTTTGTGCCGTCCTTGCTCGTTTCAATACATTGAGCGTGCAAATGAGAGATCGCAAAGAGAGAATCTAATTTTTCTCTTTGTGTTTTAGCAATATTGCTCATAGAGAAAAAATCGCATACATATTTACTATAAAGCCAACTATATATTTGTTTCACACGAAATGATTGCTGTTTATGAGAATCTTGAAATGCTTCTGTATGCAGCAATTCTTCTGGAAGGAATGAATAGATGTTGTGTTTTGTGGATTCTGTATGGACGTTATTTTTCATCAAACTAGGTCTGCTTTCTTGCGAATCGTTATGATTTATTGGGTGTTTAATGTATGGGCTGGATATTTTTATTGTCTGCTTTTGTTATTTCTAAAAAATCAATGAGTCTTGCCGCGCATTGCATATAGGCTTGACTAGCAAGGCTATCTGGTGCATAGAAGCTAATAGGCTTGCCTGTATCGCTAGATTCTACAATTTGAGGTTCAAGAGGGATTTTAGCCACTACATCTGTACCAAATTGGCTTGCAAGATTGTCTGCATTCCCGTTACCAAAAATATTATACGTTTTATTGCAATCTGGACAAATGAATCCACTCATGTTTTCAATGATTCCAAAGATTGGGATTTGACATTTTGTAAACATATCAAGAGCGCGAATCCCATCATCTATCGCTACCATTTGTGGCGTTGTTACATTAATTCCAGCTCCCACAGGCACACTTTGCGCTATTGTAAGTTGCGCATCACCAGTTCCTGGCGGCATATCAATTATCATAATATCAAGAGTTCCCCAATCTACATCTTGAAGAAGTTGCGTGATTGCTCTCATGACAAGCGGACCACGCCAAATTAAGCTTTCCCCCTTTTCATAGAGTACGCCCATACTTATCATTTTGATTCCGAATTTTTCTAATGGGATAAGTTTTTTGCCGTTACTGCTTACTTCTGGTCGACTCTCGTCTAACCCTAGCATACGAGGGATATTTGGACCATAGATGTCAGCATCAAGCAAACCTACATTCCTTCCGCTTTTAGCCAAAGAAATAGCGAGATTTACGCTTGAAGTGGATTTCCCTACCCCACCTTTACCGCTACTTACCATGACAAAATGTTTAATATTAGGGGCAATATTTTTTGTTTCTTGTGTTTGTTTTGCTGTCTTTTTTTGCGTGTTAGGGGTATAGGTTTCTATATCGAGGTTTGCAAATCCTAATGATTTTGTTTCTTCTAATACTCTTTTTTTTACTTCAGCGATAACTTCTTCATTCCCAGATGGAATCATAATCTTTATATAACATACGTTGTTATTGATTTGAATCTCACTTACAAAGCCAAAATGCACAATGTCTTTTTCAAAATTGGGATAAATAACTTTTCTTAATGCCTCTAAGACTTGTTCTTTCGTAGCAGTCTGCATTATTTTTCCTTTACACATGATAGATAATTTAGAAATGTTTTCTAATTTTACCGTAAATTTGGAACTCATTATGCTTTTGATATGCTATAAAAGTTTATTGTGAGGTTTATACTCTATGATTTACATTCTCAAATCTGATAAAGACCCTATTACTAATCAAGATGATTTATTGCATAATGTGCGTTTACTTTCGTTGTTGCAGATTCAATTTCATGATTTTACTTTGGATTTGAATGATATTGAACAAGTAGATTATCTTCTTTTTACTTCTAAAAATGCCCTTAAAGCTGTCATCAATCATAGGTGTTTTGATTTATTGAAAGCAAAACAAGCTTTATTTCTTGGAGAGAAAAGCAAGAATATCTGGCTGCAAAAAGGCGGTAAATATGCTATATCTCCTAAGGATTTGCAAACAATAGAATATGCGAGTGGAGAGCAGTTTGCGAGGCTTATTGCGCCGCTTGTAGCAGACAAGCATGTACTTTATTTATGTGGCAAAGATAAGGCAACTGATTTTAAAAGTCTCCTTCATCATTCCTTTGTAAAAGAGATTATTGTTTATTCGAGCTTAGAATCCGCCCATTCTCATTCGCCTTTTGTGTGTTCTAATGATTCTGTATTTTCCTATAAAAATCCTTTTGAAGACGAGAGTATTTTTATATTTGGTTCTCCTAAACATTATAGGATTTTTTGTAAGTATTATGGTTGGAATCCCTCATGGCTTGCTATTTCGTTGGGCGATACAACTTTCCAATCTTTTGGCGAAAATGTACGTAAGCTAAATGCGAAGGGTAACTTTCAAAAAGCGTTAAAAGTAGCGCAAGCTCTTTGTGATACTACGCCTTTACAGCATAATATTCCTGTTGATCATGTGTCGTGATTTATTGAGGATTCTAAGATAGCTTTATGAAAAAAAGGACTAATCTTGATTCAAATGATAATCCTAAAAAATTTCGCACTAAAGCCAATAAAGCCATAACGAATAAATTTCTTGATGGTCGTTCTGCGAAAGAATCAGGTTTTTACTATTGTCATACACAATCTTTCAGTAATGGTTTTTTGATTCCGAGATTAAAGGCTTTTATTACGGATATGTTTTTAATTAATATGCCTTTACTCTATATCACAACCTATCTTATTTTAGATGGCAAGCAGGATTTTTTGGGCAATCAAATAGCTATTATGCTCTGTGTGTTGTGTTATTGCGCCATACTTTTTTTCTTTCTATGGAAAGCCAATCAAACGCCGGGTTTTCGTTATGCGGAAATTATGTTGGTAGGTATAGATTCTAATACTTGTAGAGAATCCGCTCAAAGGACGGAAGTGCATTCTAAGCGATACGGCACGATTAGTCATAGAGAGTCTTTTGTATTTTATAAACCAAAAGCATGGCAGTGTTGTGTATTCCTCATTGTATGGCTTATTGAATTAAGCTTTTTTTTATGGATAATTTATTTTTTACGTAAAGATAAAAGGAGTTTACATGAAGTTGTTTCGGGCACAAAGATTATTTATAAAGAAAACCCAGCTCGTAAGAGGCAGTAGGATTTCTCCATTTATGATTAGTTAATTGTTTCTGATATAGAATTTATATCTGTAACATAGTGAATGTAAGGAACTTATTTTGCTTACTTATATAAAATACAAAAGGAGTTGTTTATGAAAATAGATTCTACTAACGCAATGACTTCTCTAGCACATGCAAAGGAAAGCAGTTTAGTACAAGAGCTTAAGAATAAAGCCAATAAGAACGATGACAGCGATGCGGCATTAAAAGAGCAGACAGACAAGTTTGAAGCACTTTTTATCAAAACATTGCTTGATACTTCATTGAATATGGATAATCCCCTATATCCTAAGCAACCTGGCAGCGATATTTATAATGCAATGTATAAAGAGCAGTTAGCGGAGAGTTTAAGCGGTAATTTTGGATATAGTGAATTGCTGTTTCAATATCTCAAAGATCAACAAAAGCTCAAAAGTTAGAATGAAATAAAAGTATCGCTTTCACAACACAATGTTTTCATAGAGAGATAGTATGGTTATTGCTTGATTTTTTATACATCATTATATGAAGCTCCAATACCTCTAAACTAGCGGGCGTTATTCCGCTGATATTTGCGGCTTCTTGCAGACTCTTCGGCTTGTAAAGGCTAAGTTTCTCAATGACTTCAAGGCTTAAGCCAGAAATCCCTTGATAGATGAAGTTCTTTGGAATCTCTAAGCTTAAAGCGCGTTTGCTGCGAATGATTTGTTCTTCTTGTTTGCGTATATATTCTTGATATTTTGCTGTAATACGTAATTGCTCTAGTGCTCTATCGCTAAGTGTTGCTAGGCTTTTATGGAGTTTACGCATTTTGCTAGCATTCATACTCTCACGTCCTAGAATAAGTGCAAGGCTGCATGGATTACTAAATGGCATTTCGTCCACCTGCGTTAATATTTCTAAGTTTTGTTTATTGGGTGTGAAGCGAGATTCCAATAGAGCAAGATTAGATTCTATATCGTTTTTATCTTCTTGCAAATTTTTTATGATATGAGAATCTAAAAGCCCGAGCTCTTTAATATAAGGCAATAATCGAAAGCATGCATTATCTTCGCGTAGCAATAAACGATATTCGGCACGACTTGTGAAAACTCGATAGGGTTCATTAGTTCCTTTTGTAACTAAGTCATCAATCATTACTGCGATATAACTTTCATCTCTTTGTAGTATTAAAGATTCTCTTTGGCTTTGTCCTCTCTGATAGAGAAGGCTAAGGCTTGCGTTAATGCCAGCGATAATCCCTTGTGCTGCAGCTTCTTCATAACCCGTTGTACCGTTAATTTGTCCAGCTAAATAGAGATTCTTCACGATCTTGGATTCTAGAGTATGATAAAGGTTTGTAGGTTGACTATAGTCGTATTCAATCGCATAGCCATAACGGGTGATAACCGCATTTTCTAGCCCTGTAATTGAATGGATAATTTCTTCTTGGACTTGATAGGGTAGGCTTGTCGTTAACCCGTTGATATAGTATTCAGATGCACCATAGGTTTGTGGTTCAAGAAAGAGTTGATGTCTTGTTTTGTCCTTAAAGCGATTCACTTTGTCTTCGATGCTTGGACAATAACGTGGTCCTACTCCTTGTATTTGTCCTGTAAAAAGTGGCGCACGGTAGAAATTTTCTTTGATAATTTGATGTGTATTTTCATTGGTATAAGTTACAAAACATGGTAGTTCTTTAGGGAGAAAATAGCCATTATGCAATCTGTCTTTAAGAAATTCTGAAATATTATTTTCTCTTTTATGATGGAGATAATCATAAGTGAGGAGACTGAAGTAGGGGGCTTGTAACTGCTCTTTGGTTTCTTGCGATTCTATATGCGCATCTCCATAGTGTTTTTGTAGATTTGTAGAATCTATGCTAGTGCCTAAGATTCTCGGGCATGTTCCTGTTTTTAATCTCGCAAGGGGAATACCTAGCGACTGCAAACTACGACTTAATTCATTGCTAGCAATTTCACCTGCTCTGCCATTTTGACTTTTATTCTCACCAATGTGAATTAGCCCGCTTAGAAAAGTACCTGCTGTGATAATGATTTTTTCTGCAAAAAATTGTTTTTTAATAGCTATTTCTACGCCTATTGCTGTGTTATTTGTACTTAGAATATTCGTAACGTTTGCTTGAAGGATAGCAAGATTTTTAGTTTTTAAGAGCAAATCTCTTGCATACTTTTTATATAAGTCCATATCTATTTGCGCGCGAGTTCCGCGCACAGCAGGACCCTTAGAAGCATTAAGTACCCTGTACTGTATCCCGCTAATATCTGTAATTGCACCCATAAGCCCACCTAAGCTATCAACTTCCTTTGTTAAATGTCCTTTCCCTAAACCACCTATTGCAGGATTACAGCTAGCTAAGGCAATGTTGTCAATAAGATGAGTAATAAGCAATGTACGCAAACCCATTTTTGCACAAATATGGCTCGCTTCAACCCCCGCATGTCCGCCACCAACAATGATTATGTCATATTTATTTTGCATTTTTCTGCCCAATTATTAATTTTTAAAGTAAAATTATAATCATTTAGTTAAGTAGAAAGGAGTAAGAATGCAAAAAGATTCACAAGAATGCGTGAAACATACAGAGAATACAACACCGTTACAGACAACGCAAGAGGATTCTCATAATATTTCCCCAGATTCCGATCATACTCCCCATAATACAAATTATAACACTCATAGCACGCAGTCAAATAATGTAAAAAAGGCAACATTTAAATCATTTATTATGCAAGATTCTTCGAGAATATGGAGTGCTTTGAGCATGTTGATTGCGGTAATTATTGTATTAAGTGTGGATAATACAATCCTTACATGGCTTATTATGGGCATTATTTATTTGCTTGCGATGAGAGAAGGGGCTAGTCTCTATAAAATTTCGTTAGACGTTTTTAGTTATTGTATGGCAATTATTTTATGGATAGGATTGTATTTTAGCGTTAATTCTTTTGCTGTGGTTACTTGTGCGCTTTGTGTTATGTCATTGTACTGCGTTATCAATAATTCAGATTCTCAGATGAGGCATTTATTTCCTTTTATCTATCCCAGTTTGCCTTTTGTGGCAATTTATGTTATTTATAGTGAGTACGGAGTGGGCTTTTTGGCTTGGCTTATTGCTACTATTTGTGTAGCGGATATTTTTGCATTCTATGGCGGTAAAAAGTTAGGAAAAACAAAGCTTTGTTTTGCTTCTCCCAATAAAACAGTGGAAGGAGCAGCATGCGGAATTGTGTTTGGTGTGTTAATTGGTTCTATTTTTGGTATTGGTATTTTTGGAGGCTTTTCTGCTGCTATACTAGCAAGTTTATTTATTGTTGCTCTATCAATTATAGGAGATTTATTGGAGAGTGCTCTGAAACGTAGAGCAGAACTTAAGGATTCAGGTACTCTTTTGCCCGGGCATGGTGGGGTGCTTGATAGAATAGATGCAATGATGTTTGGTGCTGTGGGTATGCTATTGATTTTATCCTTTTTACCCATGTATCAACTTTAGATTCTAATCTCTTTATTAAGTATGGATTTTAGTCCTTACATAGAGCCTTTGTTAGTTTTATTATAAATATTGTATTTTATAGATTTATTATTTATTGTGTTATAATTAGGGAGTCACTTCGTAAAGTTAAGGTATATAATGAGCAATACACAGCAAACTTCAAATAGCACGACGTCTCATCAAGCTGCAAAATATGTAAATCTCAATATTGATAAAATTATGAGCATACTTCCCCATCGTTATCCTATGTTGTTGGTTGATAAAGTTGAGGAAATTGCTTCATACCAACATATAATTGCCTATAAAAACATAACTATCAATGAGCAAGTTTTTCTTGGGCATTTTCCTAAAGAGCCTATTTATCCCGGCGTGATGATTATTGAGGGCATGGCTCAAGCTGGTGGGATTCTTGCTTTTGTTAGTGAATGGGGGTTAGATTTTGCAGCAAGCCAAAGCAAGGTTGTCTATTTTATGACGATAGATAAAGTAAAATTTCGTGTGCCTGTTCGTCCGGGAGATACTTTATTCTATAAAATGCAGGTTATGAAACATCGCAGCAATGTATGGCAACTTGAGGGCAAGGCTTTTGTAGGTGATACATTGGTAAGTGAAGCAGAATTGAAAGCCATGGTGGCAGATGTTCGTAAATAAACAATTGCGATATAGACACAATATTTGTTGAGAATTATGATAAATCAAATAAGGATTATGAATGAATATTTCTTCAACAGCTAGAATAGCTAAGACCGCCATCATTGAAGGAGAAGTAACTATTGGAGAGAATGTAGTAATCGAAGATTATGCTGTGCTCAAAGGCAATATTACCATACAAGATAATAGCTATATTTATAACCATGTCACCATTCGTGGTCATACGTCTATTGGTAAGAATACTACTGTTTTCCCGAATGCTGTATTAGGTACGATTCCTCAAGATTTGAAGTATAAAGGAGAAACAACTTTCTTAGAAATTGGCAATAATAATATTATTCGTGAATCTTGTATGTTTAATCCGGGCACAGAAGGTGGAGGCGGAGTAACGCGGATAGGCGATAATAATCTTTTTATGGCGTATGTTCATGTTGCTCATGATTGTGTCGTTGGTAGTAATAATATCTTTGCTAATAATGCTACATTAGGTGGACATATACATATTGCGAATTTTGTGAATATCGGAGGAATGACGCCAGTGCATCAATTTGTCAAGATTGGTGAAGGTGCAATGATTGCTGGAGCTTCAGCACTATCCCAGGACATTCCCCCTTATTGTATGGCAGAGGGCAACCGAGCTAAAATTGTAGGGCTTAATAGATTCCGTATGCGAAAAATCATGAATAGGGAAATAATAGATAAGATTGATGCACTCTACAAAAGATTATTTTCTGGTGTGCAGAGTCTTAGAGAGTTGGCTTTATTAGAGCTTAAAGTCGCGCAAAATAGCGTTAATGACGAAAGTGAAATTATTGGAATTTGTGAGTTTATTTTACAATCAGAAAGGGGAATCCCCCATAAAAGAGGTATTGTCAATGATTGAAACTTGTAGTTTTTGTGGTAAAGCAGAATCTAAGGTAAATCCTATTGTCTCAAGTAATGAAAAAATTACAGGTACAAAAGCTTACATTTGCAAAATGTGTACATTATTTATTTATGAACGTTTTCATGTGAAAAATAATGTGGATTCTGCAATTTGCTCGGTGGATTCTATTCCTTCGCCAAGGGAATTAAAAGAACATTTAGATGATTATGTGATAGGACAAGAGCAAGCGAAAAAAGTCTTTAGTGTAGCTGTTTATAATCACTATAAGAGGCTTTTGTATCAACAAAAACTAATCTCTAAAGATGAATCTGACAAGACAGATTTAACGGAGAATGTTGAACTTTCAAAATCAAATATTCTTTTAATTGGTCCAACAGGTAGCGGGAAAACACTTATGGCGCAAACATTGGCTCGTTTTCTTGATATTCCCATAGCTATTTCAGATGCTACTTCTCTAACAGAGGCAGGTTATGTGGGAGAGGATGTTGAAAATATTCTTACAAGATTATTACAAGCTGCAAATGGAGACTTGCAACGCGCACAAATGGGGATAGTTTTTATTGATGAGATCGATAAAATATCAAGATTGTCAGAGAATCGTTCTATTACTAGAGATGTGTCTGGGGAGGGTGTGCAGCAGGCTTTATTAAAGATTATTGAGGGCAGTATTGTTAATATCCCTCCAAAAGGTGGCAGAAAGCATCCAAATCAAGAATTTGTTAAAATGGACACTAGCAATATTTTGTTTATTTGTGGCGGTGCCTTTGATGGAATTGAAGATATTATTAAGCGCAAATTAGGTAAAAATGTTTTAGGGTTTGATTCCCATAGAGAATCTGATAAAAAGCTCGTGCAAGATTCTGATAACATTATTCACCAAATTGAAACAGATGATTTAGTGAGCTTTGGATTGATTCCAGAGTTAATCGGGAGATTGCATGTTATTGCAATATTAGATTCTATTAGTAAACAAGCAATGATTGCTATTTTGACGAAACCAAAAAACGCGCTTATTAAGCAATATCAGAAACTTTTTGAACTAGATGGAGCGAAACTTTCTTTTGAAGATGATGCAATAGAACGTATTGCAGAACTTGCAATGGAGAGAAAAACTGGTGCTAGAGGGTTGAGAGCTATTGTTGAAAATTTTAGCTTAGATATTATGTTTGATTTACCCAATTTAAATGGATATGAAATTGTGATTACGCGAAAATGTGTAGATAAAATAGATAAGCCTATTCTTATTAAAAAGAAAACAGTTAAAGTAGTTTAGAGAAATAAGGAGATTTTCCAGTGTTTTTAAATAAATTTGTGGGTTGGTTTTCACATGATATAGCAATTGATTTGGGTACAGCTAATACTATTGTCATGATAAAAGGACACGAGATTCTTATTAATGAGCCTTCTATTGTAGCAGTTAAAGTTGAACAGTATCGAGATGGAGAAATATTAGCGGTTGGTAAAGAAGCAAAAGAAATGATAGGTAAAACGCCTGATAACATACGTGCAATTAGACCACTTCGCGACGGTGTAATTGCGGATTTTGAAATCACAGAAAAAATGATTCGCCATTTTATTGAAAGAGCGCATAAACGTAAATCTTTTATGCGTCCTAGAATTATGGTCTGTGTGCCTTATGGATTAACCTCTGTTGAGAGAAAAGCTGTTAAGGAATCTGCTATGAGTGCTGGTGCAAGAGAAGTGTTTTTGATTGAAGAGCCACTTGCAGCAGCTATTGGAGCAGGTTTACCTATTAAAGAGCCACAAGGTAGCCTTGTTGTCGATATAGGTGGAGGAACGACAGAAATCGGTGTTCTCTCATTGAGCGGACTTGTAATTTCAAAATCTATACGAGTTGCAGGTGATAAACTTGATGCAGCAATTATAGATTATGTAAGAAAAAAATTCAATCTTCTTATTGGGGATAGGACTGCTGAGGAGATAAAAATCGAGATTGGCTGTGCTGCTCCGTTAGAAAAAATTCTTGTGAAAACTATTAAGGGTCGAGACCAAGTGAGTGGGTTATTAAACTCCGTGGATCTTACCAGTGAAGATATTAGGGAGGCTATTAAAGACCAAATTAAAGAAATGGGGAATGCGTTACGTAGTGTTTTAGAGCAAGTTCCACCAGATTTAGCGGGAGACCTTGTAGAAAATGGGATTGTTCTTACTGGTGGAGGCGCATTAATACGTAATTTGGACAGATATTTCTCGGACATAGTGAAGTTGCCTGTGTATGTTGGTGAAGAGCCCTTGCTCTCTGTGGCAAAAGGTACGGGTATGGCAATGGAAGATGAGGAAATGTTAGAAAAGATTATTGCAAGAAGCTAAATAGCAACAAAGTATGCTTCTTTATCTTGGGTGAAGTGATACTAGAATCTATTATGTATTTTAGATTCTTTGAAGAATTTGAGGATGTTCTCTATGTTTCTTTACTGGAAAATTACTGGATTTCTTTCTTCTTTTTGTTTGAAGAGTCTTTGATAATAGTAAGAATATTAGAGTATGATAAATAAGATTCTTTGTTGTTGCTTTTTTGCTTTTAGTTTTAGTGAAGTTACCTGTGTATATTGGTGAAGAATTTTCCCTTTATTTGTGGGCAAAGTAAAATATAGTAGAGATACGATATTTATTTAATTGTAATAAAGAGATTCTAGAACAGAAATATTTTGTATTTCACATTCATAAAAATATATTGCGACATGATTAATAAGTCTGTGAGTTGCAACTTCGAATCCATAATAAAAGATTCGATAGTACCATTGTACTAGCAAGTGCTTTTATTGCTTTTTAAATATAAGTTATATTTTATTTAATCATTGTATTGCAAGCTATATCAAATTAACTTAGGATATTTGATTTAGGATTCCCATAACAAAGGGACTGTTTGAGATGATATGAAGGAGTTAGCCATTGTGCAATGCGAATTTTAGTGATTTTTGCCATAAGTAGGGACTAATTCCACACCACACTATTTCTCCTGCATTGAAACTAGATTCTTGTTTGTTGCAGATTCTAAGGATGAGATCTTGTAGTTTTTTTGAGTCCCTTATTAGAGGGCATTCTAAAAAATCCCTTGAATGCGCTATATCCAAAAACCATTCTTGCAATCCATTGTTTGCTTTATTACGTTGCATCCATTGAATAATGGGCGAATTAAATCCAATTTTATTTTTGCGCCAGATTACAGATTCAGGCATAAAATCATGCAAGCTATCGCGAATCAAGCTTTTTGTGTAACCATTACGTATTTTGTAGGAATAAGGCAGGCTAAAAACAAGCTCTACTAAACGATGATCTAAGAATGGCATGCGAATTTCTACGCCATTAATCATAGAATATCTATCATAGTTGCGAAGTAAAGTAGGAAGTATTGTTTTATCAAAAATTTCATAAAGCCATTTTGAAAAGTAATCCAACAAGCCAAAATTCGAATGAGAATCCATTGGCATAGGAAATTTATGCCGAATCTTGCGACTAAGCGATTTGCAAAGAAATTGCATTCCTTCTTTATACATTCCAAAAGGAGATTTAGGATTCTCTCTTGTATCATTAAGCGTATGCAATATGTTTTTGATACTTTTAGGGCGATATTTCGCATCCCATAGAGCTTGTATAATATGTCCGTATCCGCTAAAAAGTTCATCAGCACCATGCCCATCAAGAGTTACTGTCACGCCTTTTTCTTTAATAGCACGATACGTAGCAATCATTGGAATAGGGCTAGTAATATAAATATCTTCAAAAAGATAAAAGTATTCTTCTATTTTTTCCCAATGGTTTAACGGATTAATTTCTATAAATTCTCCTTTAATGTTAATGTAATCACATACCATACGTGCGTATTTGCTCTCATCTAATGGAGTATCTTTGAAGCATGCAACGCAAGCATGTTGCCAGTCCTTATGTAGATTTCTGATTGAAGGTAGTTGCTTTTTACTAAGATATGACATGGCACATATTGTTGCGCTAGAATCTACTCCGCCGCTAAGAGCTGTGCCTATTCGTACATCAGAGCGCATACGAATAGCGACGGAATCTAAAAAGAGATTCCGAAATTCTTGCACTATTTCGGTATAAGGCTTTGGATTGTGTGGATTATATGGCAAATGTTCAAGGATGTGATAATAGCGTGTGGTTTGTAATTGTTGTTTTGAGAGACAATCAGCATTTACAAAAGCATAATGGGCATGTGGGAATCGCTGTATTCCCTGAATAAGCGTATTTTGCGTGTGTTCATAATTGAAAATGTTACCAATGTGTGTGAGATTCTTAAAATTGTTTGCTGGTCTCACTTCGGACAAAAAGGGATAAATAGCTTTCATTTCAGAGGCAAAGATAAATTGTTCTTTCCCTGTGTTATTTTTAATAAAGGCGTAAAATAATGGTTTTTTGCCAAACCTGTCACGAGAGAGAAATAATTCTTGATTTTTATGATTGAAAATTGCCAAAGCCCACATACCGTTGAATCGATGAAGGCATTTTTCGCCCCATGCATCGAAACTCGCTAATATAACTTCGCTATCTGAATGTGTATGGAAGATATAGCCTTTAGCAATGAGCTCTTGTTGTAATTCTAGGAAGTTATAGATTTCCCCATTAAAGACTAAAGTGTATCGTAGTGAATCTCTCGTTTTGTTTGTGATTTCAAGGGAATTCTTTTTATGTGCTTGTCTTGCCCCCCCCCCCCCCGTAGTTTTATCTTGCGCACTAAAAGTATTGTCGCTATGAACACGTAGGTTATCTTTTATTGAAAGTACAGGGAAGTGCATAGGCTGCGAAGCATCACTGCTTAAATCCAAAATACTCAAACGTGTATGTCCAAGACTAATAGAATTGTCGTGAAATACTCCTTGATTGTCTGGTCCTCTATGGGATAATGTATTTAACGCTTGAGCGAATTTAGTTGGTTCACTCGATGGCAATGTGCCTAAGATTCCACACATGTTTGCTCCTTGTACTGATGTAATAAGTTGTATAAATTAGCAAAATAACTTCAATTTATCGATAGGCTTTCTTACTTCTTGATTAAGAAAGGTTATGCTATGTCATTGAATGGGATTGTATTTGGAATTTACATTCAGAAATTGAATGGTCTAAACTATGAAGAAATAAGATTCTATATAATGTATTTAGAAAAAAGAGTTGTGTTTTTACGGTTAGGCATTGGTACGCTTCTCTTTGATTCTGGCGTTTTTACCCTTTCTTTGTCGTAAATAGTAAAGTTTCGCACGTCGTACTCGTCCTATTCGTAAGACTTCAATCTTTTCAAGACTGCTGCAATAAAGAGGAAATATTTTCTCTACACCAATATTATTTGCGCCTATTTTACGTACGGTGAAAGTTCTATCTACTCCGTTGCCGCGAATAGCTATGCAAACACCTTCGAAATTTTGAATCCTACTTTTATCACCTTCTGTGATTTTTATCCCTAATCGCAATGTATCGCCAGCCTTAAAGTTCGGGATAGTTTTATTAGCCGTTTGTGTTTCTATCTGTGATTTTTCAAAATTTTCTATATATCTGTTTTTCATGTTTACTCCTTACGCTGAAGATAAATGTAATGAATTAAATCTAGTATTATAACCAAACTTCTCTTTAGAAATTCTAAACTTAGCTACAAATATTAATTTTTTGTATGTAATAGTCTAGGCTTGCTAAATGGAGTATGTACCCCGACTATTTCAACGTTTTGTAATTCCTTAAAAAGTCGCAATCTTGTGCGAACTGCCTCTTGTTTATCTATATCATATTCTATTGCAATACGTGGGTTTGTGATTTGTGCTTCATACACATGTACTAGATCGCCAATAAAAACTATTTTACGTTGAGAATCTTCAAAGGAGAATAAAGTATGTCCAGGTGTGTGCCCGTAGGCAGAAAGAGGTTTAATTATCAGTTCAGAGTCAAAAATTGGCATGTGAGATTCTACAAATTGCGTATTTTTCCCAAAAGATTCCAGAGTTTGTTTAGCGAAAATATCTTGTGAGTGAATCCAAAAATCATATTCACGTTTGTCAATGACAAGTGTCGCGTAAGGAAAATTGCTTTTACCGTTTTTATCAAGGATTCCACCTAGGTGATCTTTATGCCCATGCGTTAAAAGTATATGAGTTATGTCGGTAAACTCTACGGCTTGTTCCTTGAGTTTTGAACGTAGAATTTCAGTAGTGTGTGGGAATCCGGTATCCACAAGAGCAATGAAATTTGCTTGTTTAATAAGCATAATATTATGTTCATTTTCTAAATAAGTTTTATTCTTAATTGCTTTTTCTTTAGTGATAAGTTTTTGCGTTGGAGGGGCAGATTTCTGCAAAGAAATAATAAAAACTTCAGCATCTCCAACACGCGTTTGATAGAATCCATTAGCAACCATATAATGTATAAAACACAACATAAGGAGGAATATTTTTCTCATATTGTTCTCCCGCGTTGGATACAAGAGAGGTAGTATTCTACTTCCAGATTCTCTACACTCGCTTCATACATACAACAAGGTAATAAAATTTCGCATCCCATGTAGCTAAAAGTATTATGTATTGGGGCTAAGAGCGCATTGATTGTATAGCCGTGATGCCCATCGTAGCTTGATTCTTTTGCGCCTGTCGTTGTGATAACTTGGAATTTTTTACCTTTTAGTAAGCGAGGCGTATTTCCATCTAGGATACTAATAAGTACTCTGTCTTCCCATTCTTTCATAAGACTAGGCGTGCTATACCAAAAAAGAGGGAATTGAAAGATAATTTTCTCGGGTTTTTGTAGTAATTCGATTTCTTTTTGTATGTCAATGTTGCCTTGTGGATAAGTAGTAGTTAGATTGTGAATAGTGATAGTGGGGATATTTTCTACTTCCTTAAGTAAGGCTTTATTGACTTTGGAATCTGCCCAAAAAGTATGTGCAAAAATAATAAGCGTTTGCATAAATGTTCCTTATAGTTATTTGAAATTATGGAAACTATTGTAAAAGGAAAAAGTTAAGTATTCATCAATTATCCTGTACAATAACGGACTATATTTGATACTTAAGGAACATTATGCAATATCGATACTTGGGCAATACAGGGAAAGTTATTCCAGCCATGATGCTAGGAACAGCTACTTTTGCAGGTAGCACAGAGCTATTTAAAAAATGGGGAAACACACAGCTAAAAGAAGCCAAAGAACTTATCAAAATGTGTATGGACAAAGGTTGCAATGCCTTTGATACTGCTGATTGCTATTCTTTAGGAGATTCAGAGAAAATCCTTGGAGAAGCATTAAAAGACTATAAAAGAGAAGAGGTATTTCTCTCTACAAAAACGGGTATGCCTATGAGCGAAGACCCAAATGACGTAGGCACTTCACGTGCGAAAATACTAAAAAGTGTGGAGGCAAGTTTAAAGCGATTGCAAACAGATTATATTGATTTATATCATTTGCATTGCTATGACGCTAAGACTCCGCATTTAGAATCTTTACAAACCCTTAATGATTTGATAAAAGCAGGCAAGATTCGTTATTTTGGTGTCAGTAATTATTCTGCTTGGCATTTAATGAAAATGTTAAACGTAGCGGATAACTATCATTTATTGCGCCCTAGCGTACATCAAGCCTATTATTCGCTTGCTGCAAGAGAATTTGAAAATGAACTCATGCCCTTAGCAATCGAGGAGGGAGTGGGGAGCTTAGTATGGAGTCCTTTAAGCGGCTCTATGTTATCTGGCAAAATACAAAGAGGAAAAGAAAATATAAAAGACTCGAGACTTAGCACCGATGGAGCTTGGGATGTAGAAAGAGAACATCTCTATACTATCACTGATGCGCTAGAGGTAGTCCATAAGGATACAGGATATTCTTATGCGCAAATCTCTCTTGCATGGGTACTTGCTCGTCCTAGTGTCTCTAGTCTTGTTATTGGGGCAAGAAATACTGCGCAATTAGAAGACAATCTTCAAGCAAATGAAATAACATTAGATTCTCATCATATCAAACTCTTGGATATTGCAAGTCAGACAAAACTCCCTTATCCATATTGGCATCAGAGATTCACTGTCAATGAAAGGGACCCTTATAGTGTCAAACGTTACTAAAGACACTTTTATGTTGGATTAACGTTGATAGAATGTTTTTGATTGCTCTAAATTATTGTGGTTTATTAATGTGGAATTAATTGCTTTTGTTTCTATAAGATTCTATTATGATACTGAATCTACCGCTTTAGAGAGTATTCCTCAATCTTATAAGCTTTTTGTGGACTTTAATTTGTAAATTTTGATTCTAAAATATCAAAAGAGAATCTTTCTATCGCCATATTCATTGCTTTCTTTCGTCTTTGGTTTTCTCTCATCTTTGAAAGGAAACCGAAATTATTTGCACAATAGCTTCTATTTCCCGTTATCCCTTGCAAAGTTTTTTTGTATATTAGCCAGACAACGAACTGAAGGAATAATATGCAAATCCTCTCCAAAGAAACACATAATATTTATAGGGTTACAAAACTGCTAGGAATCCCTTTTGTTACGCGTATAAAAAATGTTATGCCTTTAGGAAAAACCGAATATATCTACAAAGTATTCGGCTTGCCTGTGTATAGACGAGTAACGCCTAGCATTGCGACAAATCTCTCCACTATACAATTCAAGCTTCAAAAGATAGAATCTCTACTAAACATGCTATGGTTATCTAAAATGCAAAATCAAATTTTTAGCGGACAATTAGGACAAGATGCGGTAGCATATTCGATTCTGCGCGATAAAAAGGAAGGATTCTTTGTAGATATTGGCGCACACGATGGAATAAGTATTAATAACACTTATCTTTTTGAGAGACTTGGATGGAAAGGGTTTTGTGTTGAGGCTAATCCACATACTTTTGAGATATTACGACAGAATCGACAATGTGATGTCTATAACTTTGCAGTATTTTCCAAAAATATTGGTATGACTAATCTTGTAGTGTCAAATTCAGATTGTTCGGTTCTTGATACTTTAGAGATTAATCTTACGCAAGAACATCAAAAGAGAATGCAAGGCTATGGTACGTTAGAATCCATTAGCGTCTCTAGTATAACCCTTAATGAGATAATGCAAAATTATCCAGACATTTCTCATATTGATTTTCTTTCATTGGATGTTGAGGGAGGTGAACTTGATGTCTTATACGGCATAGACTTTAGCAAATATTCTTTTGGTGTCATGACGATTGAACATAACTATACAGAATCTCAAGAAAAAATCATACAATTTTTACGTGAAAACGGCTATCGCGTACTTATGCAAAATGGCTTTGATATGGTGTTTGTCAGGGATTTACAAATTCAGTTTGGTTATTGAGAATCTTAAAATCAAAATACAATATTCATCGTATTGCTTCTCTATCAAGCTAATCTCGCCCTTGAGAAAGCAAGCATTCTTTTAGAAGATTACAATTCAGTAAGGTTTCACGTTTCAGGGCTGGATTAGCAATCATTTCCGCTATATCGCGCACACACACGGCTTGCACAATATGATTTGTGGCGGTACGGGATTGGAGGATTTTGCCTTTTGTTTCATGAATATCTGCTTGGAAAAAATCTTGGCATAGTCGTTTGCCAAAAAACACGACATAATCTACAAATTGCAGTTGAAAAGTTAAATAATCTTTGCATATTGCACGTTCAAGCGATAAACCCTCTTTTTGAATCCGCAATGAAAGTTTTGCATTATCTTGCATTGCCGCACATTTGAATAAAGGAAAGATAAAAACGGATTCTAATTCGAGACACATGACTTTGCTAATAATATTTTGTAACATTGTATTGGATTTGCTCTGTTCGAGACACTGCAAAGAATTTCCTAGATGTTGCAAACGTAGAGATTCTACGACAAATGCGATTTTTGGGAACTTGGCAGGAGATTGAGCAGTCTTACTCAAATGTTTATTTGGCAAAACACCACAAAATCTCGCCTTTTCATGTGTCATGTTTGCAAGACTACAAAGCTTGCAATGCGATACTTGTTTTTCTAAATCATGAAACGTTTGCAATGCAGATAATGTTTGCATTTTTGGTTGCTGTTCCATATCTAAAGTGGTATTGTGTCGCTGTGCGGTTGTATGTGGAGCAAATGAAGAATGTGTCTTGGAAGAATCTGACTGCAAGAAATCTACAAAACAATCGCCTAGTAATTCTTGTCTATAAAGCAAAGCGCGTAGATACGTTAGTCGCAAAATTTCCTTTGGAGGCATAATAATATTCCTTTATCTCATATTCTTTTGTGTTATGATTTTGCCTGATTTTGAGTGGTAAATCTTGGAATGATTCTAATATAAAACTTTAGGTATGATGTTACTAGCGCGAAAGTATAAGGATTATTAATGATGCAGGAACAAAAAAAACTACATGTCATTTCTCTTGGTTGCTCTAAAAATCTTGTAGATTCTGAAGTGATGCTAGGAAGGTTACAAGACTATATGCTGACTGATGAAATTGGTGAAGCTGATGTCATTATTATCAATACCTGCGGTTTTATTGAAGCAGCTAAAAAAGAGAGTTTAGGACATATTTTTGAAGCATTACATAAGCGTAAAAAAGGGGCACTTTTGGTTGCTAGCGGCTGCTTAGTGGCACGCTATGCCAAAGAAATTAAAGAAATGATTCCAGAGATTGATATTCTTACAGGAGTAAGTGATTATCACAAAATAGATTCTATGATTGCAGAAAGAAAGGGCATTGTTCGAGAAAACGTCTTTCTTTATAATCAAGAGAAACGTATTATCACAGGCTCAAATATTCATGCTTTTGTGAAAATTAGTGAAGGTTGCAATCAAAAATGTTCGTTTTGTTCCATTCCTAGCTTTAAAGGAAAACTACAAAGTAGGGCATTGGATTCTATTTTACATGAAGTTGATTTACTTGCCAAGAATGGCTATTATGATATTAGTTTCATTGCTCAAGATTCTAGTTCTTATCTTAGAGACAAAGGGGAAGAGAATGGATTATTGAAGCTTATTCAGGCTATTGATGCGCAAGGGGCTATTAAGAGTGCTAGAATCCTCTATCTTTATCCTAGTTCAACTGATTTTGCGCTAGTTGATGCGATTGCGATGTCAGATATTTTTCAAAATTATTATGATATGCCAATTCAACATATCAGTCCTAGAATTTTACAAGATATGCAAAGAAGTCATAAAGATGTGCAGAAATTGCTAGCCTACATGAAAAGCATTCCTCAAAGCTTTGTGCGTAGCAGCGTCATTGTGGGTTATCCAAATGAAGAAGAATATGATTTTGTATTGTTGTGTGAATTTATTGAATCTTTTGGTTTTGATAGGATAAATATTTTTGAATATTCCAAAGAAGAGGGCACGAAAGCTGGCACATTAGAGGAATTGCCAAAAAAAATTCGCACAAAACGTATTAACACTCTTAAAAAAATTGTAGCCAAGCAACAAAACAAGCTGCTGCATGAGATGATAGGCAAGGAAATTGATGTGATTATCGAAGGCAAAAGCGAAATCAGTGAATATTTTTATAGTGCTAGGGATAAAAGATGGGCAAAAGAAATTGATGGTGAAATATTAATTAACGATGGGATATTTCATGGTGCAGGGTATTACCGTGCGAGGATTACGGAATGCAAAGACAATATTCTTATTGGAGAAATTTTGTAATCTTTTGCAATCTTTACTATCGCTGCTAGGCTTGTTCATCTGGAGTATTGCAGCGATTGTATTTGTGTCGCTATTTGTAAGGTGTAGGATTATTGGTTATAGAATCATGTCGAGCGAATGTTTAGAATGTGATTGTATTCTTGGCTAGTGTTGCTAATGGTTATTCAAAATTTCCTACAATTATACTAATCATAATGAACAATAAACGGTAATATTTGTTATTCCGTAGTATTTAAGGAGGCTACATGATGACAACTTCTTTGCCCTGTGCTACTCTAAAGAAATTACATTCTATCGGTGTTATTGTAGCGATTATTGCGGTTTTTCTGTTGAGCAATAAGGCATTGGCGTTTGAAAAGCAAATCCCTCATAAAGATTTTATAATTTTGCTTTCTAGTCCTAAGAATTTTGTATCAGGTAAAAATGAGTTTGAATTAACCATTAAACAAGGGCAAAAGTTTATCGCAGATTCTGCTCTTAAGCTAAGTTTTACGATGCCAGAAATGCCCGGTATGCCTAAAATGACAGAGGTTGCTACCATTTCTTTGCGGGGTAATAGTTACAAGGGTGTTGTTGTTTTTCCTCATGGCGGCACTTGGCAGATTAGAATTCAATTTAGTGTGGATAACAAAAAATATCAAGCAAAAAGCAGTATAGATTTCTGAATGCAGAAAGATTCTCTGTATGCGAATTTTTATCCTATTTGGTTGCTTTATTTCTACTCTTTATAGTGATTCCTTTGGGGATTTGTTGCAAAAAAGTCTTGAAAATAATGAAAAAATAAGGCAGATTCAATACCAAATTCAAATACTTGAATCCCAAGCGCAATCGCAAGCAAAGTGGGATAATCCCAATATTAGTCTTTCATATAGCAATGCAGAAGTTCCTCAACCCTTTAATCTTAGTGCTAATGAAATGCAAAATATTGGCATTGGTATCACGCAGAATATTGATATGAATGGCAAGAGGAAATTACGTTCCAATCTCATCAAGCAGCAAGTACAAATCAAGATTCTCGAGCTCAAAAACCTTAAGAATCAATACACTTTTTCACTCATGCAAAATATTGTAAATGCAAGCAGGGATAAACATATTCTTAAGTTTACAGAAGATTCTCTTAGCAATATCAGTACTTTATTAAGGGGGTTGCAAGCTTCTAATAATTTTAATCCGATGCAAATCCAAAAATTGATTTTGCTAAAAGCTCGTTTAGAAATCAAAAAGAATGAATTAGAAAATGCACTCGCAAATTCTCATATCGCTATAAGTGAAATTAGCTTTGAGAATCTTCCGCAGTCCTTTTATGGGAAGTTATGGGATATTATGGACATAAAAACTGCTTTGCAGAATTTCACTCAAATGCAAGAAATGGATTTTGTTAATGAAATTATGCAGAGTAATTATGAGATTGCTATAACTCAATTGCAAAACGCAATAAGTAGAGATTCTATAAGAAATGCTAAGAAAGGGTTTATTCCTGATTTGGGGGTAAATTTCGCTTATATGTTTCGAATTGATAGAGCAGATATGTTTACGTTAGGAATCTCAATGCCGATACCAATTTGGGGCAAAGAATCTGAGCAAGTTAGAGAGGCGCATTATCAGAATCTTCTACAAGAAAGTCAAGTCTTAGAGGTTAGCAATAAAGTGAAGCATTCTGCCAAAACGCTTTTTAATAAAATCAAGACATTGCAAAATAATCTAGCGATTATTGATTCCTTGTTGATACCAGCTAATCAAAAGATTATTGATTTGTATCAACATCATGTTACGAGTCAGAGTGGAGCATTTTTAGAGTTTTATACCGCGCTTAATGAGCAAATAGAAGCTGAAATTCTGCGATTGCAAATATTATCAGATATTGTTATAGCTTATTATGATTTGCAAAGTCTTAAAGGAGAGTTATGAGGCAATATTTTCATTTGTGCCGCTCATTTATTTTTTGTAGTATGCTTGGTTATTCTTTGCATGCCGTAAGCTATGTTGCTTATGCCGAGGCAGATTCTTTACATGACGTACAAAATGCAAATACTAAACTTCACCAATTAGACTCTATTCAAGCTCAAGATTCTAAAAAATATTCTGTTAAAATCCAAAAGAAAGAAAAGAAACAAGACATATTTTCCTTTCCCACTATCAAAGTTAGTAGGCTTACGATAGCGGATTCAAGACGGTATTACGGAACGATTCAAGAAGATGAAAGCAGAGTGTACAGCCTTAGTGTTCGCGCAGACGGTTTTATTGAAAAGCTTTTTGTTTCGCAGATTTATGCACCAGTGAAAGCGCAACAGCCTTTGTTTTCTTTTTATGCGCCAGAGATTGTTGATGCGCAAAGCGAATTTCTTGCAACATTGCCCCATTCGCACTTGGCACAGCAAAAACTTTTACTTCTAGGTGTAGATTCTAAGGAAATTGCTAGGCTTAGGAGCAGCCGTAAAATTAATAATGCTGTTACGTTTTATGCACCTTTTGATGGGGTGGTTTTTGCAAAAAATGTTAATCGTGGTAGCGGTGTAAAAAAAGGAGATGAGGTTTTCCGAATCATAGATATTAGCACCCTTTGGGTAATAGCCTCTATTAATCAAGAGGATTTGCCGTTTATTCGTCAGAATGATAATAGAACGTATGTCCAAATTGAAGGCTATCAAGGTAAAGTAGCCGTAACGCTTGATAGAATTTATCCTAATATAGTGGATAATTTTGTTCGAGTACGTTTTGTGCTTCCTAACAATGATTTTACTTTTTTCCCTAATGCTTTTGCGCAAGTTACCATTGAATCTTCTCCTAAAGAAAGGCTTATTCTGCCTAAAAATGCTGTGCTTTTTAAAAACAACAAATATTTTGTGTTCCTTAATGATGATGGAGAATTTATCCCTCAAGAAATACAAGCTAGAAGAATTTTAGGGACAAGATTTTATGAAATTATAGACGGGTTAGAAGAAGGTCAAAGTGTCATAAAAGACGCTTTATTTATTGTGGATTCTGATGCGCAAAATAACGGTTGGTTTGAATAAATGCGTAAGACTAAATCTCAATGTCTATTTATGGCTGAATACCAAATTCTTGATAAATGTCTATTGAGCTTGTAAATTCTTTATCGAACAGTGTTGTTTTATGACAATGCAACATGAGTCTTTTGGCATGCTTAGATGACTTTTTATTATAAATAATATCGCCTATAATTGGATGTTGGATAGAGGCTAGATGGATTCTGATTTGATGTGTTCTGCCCGTTAGAATGCAAATTTCAAGCAATGTTTGCTTGCCTATTAACGCGACTGGTGTAATAATTGTGTGCGCTTTCATTCCTTGTTTGGATACAAATGCCCGTTTTTTTGTTTGTTGTGATTGAACAAGAATATTTTCTGAAATTTCCATTTCTTCGCTGATTTTGCCTTCTACTAAGGCGAAATAAACCTTTTTTACTTTTTGCGCCTTAAATTCTTGGATAGCCTTTTGTCTGATTGTTTCATTTTTTGCTATGAGAATTACTCCTGATGTATCTCTATCGAGTCGATTAATTAGTTTATAAGGAGAATATTGTTTTTCTAACGCGTAGCATTCGATTCCATAGCTTTTATCAAGTATAAGTAGATTGGAATCTTCAAAGATAGTATGGTGCTTTGGTTTTATAAGTACGAACTTTGTGTCATAAGGCAGTGCCAATCTCGCAATTTCTAATCTTTTCCCATTAACCTGCACAACACCATTATCAATGAGTTGCTTTGCTTTATTAGTAGAAATCCCTTCTTGTAATGAGAGAAGTTTATAGGCTTTTATATTGGATTGATTAGATTGTGCAGTTTTTTTGCAAATCTTAGAAGTCTTTGGGGTGCGGTTGTGTTTCATAGTCAAGTAACTTAAGTTTGATAATATTTGACGTCAAAGCAAGCATACAAGCCATATTGCTAAATATGGCTTGTGGCAGCATGGATTCAAAAAAGTTATTAAGCTTATTGTGCGTGTAGCTCTAAGCTAATGGAAATTGCGACTTCCTCTCCCATTGTAACACCTGAAGTATCTTTTGCAATATTAAAATCTTTACGGTTGATTGTACCCTCCAAATTTAATCCCCAAGTTTCTTTCTTTGTCATAGGATTTTGGATAGGACCTTTAAGCTGTCCTGTGAAAATGACTTTTTTTGTAACACCCCTTAATGTTAATTCAGCTTCAACTTTTATTCCCTTTTTGTCTTTTGTAATTTTAGTTGCTTTTAGTGTACCTTTAGGGAAGTTACTTGCGTCAAAATACTCTACACCAAGCAAATGCGAATCTCTCTTTGTGTTACGCGTATTGATTTTATCGATTTGAATCTCACCTTCTAGTTTTGTAAGGTTTTTGGTTTTTGGATCAATTTCAACAATACCGTTAAATTCTGGAAAATTACCATCTACTTTTGAAACAGTCATGTGTGAAACATGAAAATTCACACTAGAATGGGTTGCATCAATTTGATAAGCCGCTCCAAATAACCAATTAACACTTAATGCCCCAGCTACAACTACACTTAGCAATTTACTCATAATAATCCTTTTTACATTATAAAGTCGCTCAGCTTACTTAAAGCTAAGTTTTAGGATAATAACCCGTTAAAGTAAATCTTATAGAATCGCACCGCAATTTTACGGTCAAACACCGAATCAATCATGATTAATTCGGGATTGTTTTGCCAAAATTATCTGCCATATTCAATACTTGATTAATATTAGTGTCTACCCATTTTTTATTAACCCATTCTTTAGGGTCAACGAAATGCCCTTGAATGAGTAGCATAAAATGCACCCCATTGACAAAATTCAGCCCACTGTTTCCTGTTTTGCCAAGAATTGAATATTTGTGAACTATGGTATCTAGTTGTGATATTTCTTGCAAATGAGCATAAACAGAGCTTAGTCCAAAAGCATGATGTAAGATAATTGAATTACCGTATGAACTAAATCTCCCTGCAAAAGCAAGCTTGCCCTCATTGCTAGCGATTACATTGTTTCCTGCCACATCCAATAAGTCAATGCCCAGTCTTGTGGAAGAACCAATGTTCTCTTTGTGATAATTAAAAGTGCGTATGTTACCAAAATGACCAGAACTATCACTAAAATGAATAGGCATAAAGTTAGTAAATTCCGTTGGCTGTATTTGTTGTTGCTTGTCTATGAGAAAGTTGACAGGAGTGATTTTGGAGAAATTGATAATATTTCTATTATCTTCGTGCCTTAAAGATTCAGTCAGGAATTGGAATTTCTCAATGTTCGAGGTAATATTATCAGGAAACGCAATAGTAGAATCCAATGCGGCAATCATTGTATTAAGATATTTATCGCTAATGTAGGTTGTAATGTTGATTTTCTTTCGGACACTATTGATATTTGCGTATAAGGGAATTTTCATCACTTGTTCATTCATTGCTTTATCAATAACGTGAATTTCTCCATCAAAGAAATTGCTATCAAGTGTCCATGGGACCAGACAGAGATAAATAACTTTGCCATGTTTGTTAGTATAGGGATAGACGGCGAAGTCATATTTACCATTACGCAAAAAGACTTTGTAGATACCAGATTGTTTAATCTTATTGTAAATTGCCAATTCCTCAATATAAAATGCAATAAGCGCGCTACCGCCGTGTACTATCCTTTCTGAAGTAGCAACTATTTGTATTTTAGGTGGTTGCGTATTAATAATTAGCTTTTTGGTGATGGTGGTTTTATTTCCTCGAAAAAAATGAGCATTGCTCCAATCACGTACGCTTACTGTATAGATAATCTCATCACCATCTTGTAGATTATAGTCTGATAGTTGTGGGAGCATAACGTCAATTGATTCTTGCTTCTTTGTCAGGATTTCATGTTTATCTAATAACACTGTCCCGTCATTCTTTGCTATATGTACCGTATAGCTTAATAATCCGCTAGAGTCAAAAGCCTGCAGTTTAATGCTATTTGCAGGATTAAAGAATGGAGTGTTAAGGCTGTAAATATTTTTTCTATCTTTGACAACAAAAAGTTCTACATTGGGGGCTATACGTTCAAAACTTGTTGCATTAAGAGAGAAATAATAAAGCCAAATCATTGTGGCACAAATGATAGTTAAAACAACTCTTTGCATAGTGGTCTCGCTTACAAACCGTGATAGGATAATACTTTGTGTAAAGTGGCTAGAATGGATACCAAGTAAAGACAAATTAAGATTTGTCTATGCAATTTTAGAGAAATAGATTCAATGAGTTTAGAACCAATTAACACCCCTATTAGCGAAAATGCGCCTAAAACAATTCCAGCTTTATAAACAGATTCTGTCATAATGCCGTGAGAAAGAAATGATAAACTCCCAGTACAAGACGCGCAAGCAATAAAGAATAATGAGAGTGCTACAATTTTTTTTGTGGCAAATTTTAAGTAATAGGCAAGTAAAGGTGTCATTATTACACCTCCACCGATACCTAATGAAATCGCGAATACGCCTGTCAAAGCACCAATGATAACTAAGATAATATATTTCTTTTGTGTGGATATTGAAGCATCGTGATATTTTGGTTTGGGTCGTGCGAGAAATTTATAAAATGTGTAGCAGCTTACTAACAAAAAGATTGTCATTAGATTCTTAGAGGAAATAACAGCGAGGATAAAACCACTAAAAGAAGCACCAATACTACCCCCTAATCCTAAGAATAGAGCTTCTTTTAAGTCAATATTCTTCTTCTTGAAAACATTCAGAAAGCTGCCAAAAAATGAAGAAAAAACCATTTGCATCACAGAAATTCCCACAGCAGCATGACTAGAAAAATCCAAACTTGGAACTAGATAATGGATATATAGCATACACGGCACAATAATCATACCGCCGCCAATACCAAATAGAGCCGAAATAGCACCTGTGATAATGCCTAATATAGCCAAAGAAATATATTCCATAACAAAATGTCTTTTTCGATAATTTACAAAATTATAACAAATAATGAAGTTTAAAATTAATTCAATACATTGCCTTTTGATAAAATTATAAATCTAGGGCAAAGTCATTGTTATGAACTATAAAGATACTGTATAAATATAAATTATGATAATATTTATTATTTATTTTTAAACTAGGTATTACTTATGATAAGATATATTTTATTTATTGCATTATTTTGGTATGAATTACGCGCTGTAATACAGGAAAACACAACACAACCAGACACTTCTGAAGTTAATAAAACAACACAATCATTTCATGAAGATCAACTTAGACAAGCTAATGATGAACCGAAATCTTATATGCTTAATGCCGTTACTGCTACTACAAATAGTGATA
The DNA here is from genome assembly GCF_003364265.1 of Helicobacter aurati. GTDB lineage: Bacteria > Campylobacterota > Campylobacteria > Campylobacterales > Helicobacteraceae > Helicobacter_A > Helicobacter_A aurati. The sequence goes on along the minus strand of NZ_NXLW01000001.1, from coordinate 179,711 downwards.
CTCTCAAGTCTAAAGAAATTTATCAGAGCGGTAATAGTATCAATTCGCAAATATTGGAATCGAATCCTAGTGGAAATGGCGACATTGGTTCTATACTTAGAATCCTACCTAATGTACAATACGATAACGCACAGCTTAGAAGTACTACACCTGGTGAAATTGACCCAGCTAAGATTTCTATTAGCGGAGGATTGCATTATCAAAATCTTTTTACTCTCGATGGACGTGGTATGAATAATGATTTGAATCCAGCACAAAATGGTTCTACTTGGACTAGCACGGCGCCTAGTCGTTCTCAGGGATTGGCTATTGATACAAGTCTTTTAGAATCTATCAATGTGCAAGATTCTAATATTGGGGCTGCTTATGGCGGATTTACAGGGGGTATTGTGGAAGCCATTACGCGCAAGGCAAAAAGGAAGTTTGGAGCGAATATTAGCTATCAAATGACGCAAGGCAATGCTGCCCCAAAGAAGTTTTCAATGACGAATTATCATATCTACGGTGATAATGCTGCTTTAGATAACTTTGTTAATGCTTATTCTAATTCGGAAGGCACAACAAATTCACCTGTGTTTATTAAGCATCTCGTTCGTGCAAGTATCGAATCTAAATTCAGCGATAATTTTGGTTTTATCGCTTCTTTTGCTACAACACAGAGTTTTATCCCTCTTCGTAGAGTGGATAATGATTATCTTAATACCACGCGTTATCCTATCCCTGCAGGTATTGTGCAAGATGAAAATGGACAAGCGAAACAAACGCAAGCACGCAAGATTTATAATTATTTTATGAAAGTACATTATGACTATTCCGAGAATCTAGGCTTTGAATTGAGTTATACCTATGCGCCAGACTATAATAATCGCTTTCTCTTGGGTGGGAAACCGGGACAAAGTTATGATTGGATAAATGGCGGACATGATATAGGATTCAAAACTATTTGGACGAATGCTTTAGGCAAAATGACGAATATATTGAGTTATTCCTATTTGGAGAGCTCCACGGTTATACATAATTTTGAGCACACGAAGTATTGGCGGATTTCAGATTCTAAAAATTGGGCAAATTGGGCTGGACAGGCAAGAGAAGGCGGATATGCTCCTAGTGAATCTATGCAACATACATTAAGTAATAAATGTATTCAAGATTTTAAGCCATTTAATGTTTTAGGCACTTTACATAAAATGCAATTAGGTTTGGAATTAGGCTATCAGCATGCGAACTTTGCTTATACTGCGGAATATATACGAGCGCAAAACACGATAAAGATTCAAGATTCCGATGTGGGTAAATGCAACAATGAATGGTGTGATAGCTCTAAGACTTATTATGTTAAACAAAATGGTACAAGACCGAATTATTACTACACTCTTGAGACTTGGAACAATGGGCAGTATTTCCATATGGCAAATTTTTACAGCGGTGCTACAATGATTGATAATACAATCCTTGCGACATTTGCCGAAGATGATATTGCTATTCCTATTGCGCAGGCGATGCTTAATATAAGGCAAGGTATTCGTATTGATACGGATTCTTACATGGGTAAGGTTACTTTTGCTCCTCGATTCAGCATAAGTCTTGAAGCACCATGGAATCTTTCTAGTGATTTTGGTACGACATTTATTGGTGGAGCAAATCGTTATTATGGTCGCAATATTTTTAGTTATAGATTACGAGCTGATTTAAACTCCATGCTCACTACTATCTATCGTATGAGTCCAGATATAGATTTTTATGATGTACTAGCGAGCGGGAAAATGTGCAGTGGTAGTATGATTACAGATTCTGATACGGGCATAAGAAGATACAATGATAATTGTCTAGTTACCAATCAAAACTCTGTGAAATTTTCACAGCTTAAAGTACCTTATGTTGATGAGTTTGTGATAGGTTTTGTGCAAAAATTTTGGGATTGGAGTTTGGCAGCAAAGTATATTTATCGTGAGGGTAAAGATGATATTCGCTATACGCGTAGAGATTATGCGGGTTTGCCGGCAGATTCTAGTTATACAACCAACTATTATTTCTTTACTAATGAGGGTAAATCTTGGACAAATGTTCTTACTATTACCTTTAGTAATGACGAAGCTTTAGAGTTCTGCGGTATTAGTAATTTTGTGTTTTTTGCATTTGATTGGACTAATATTAAGCGAAATTTCAATGATTATGCTAGTGCGGCAAGCGCAGGGGAATTAGAAGATGATTGGATTTTATGGGATGACGGCAAAAGCGCGCAAATTATTCGTTGGAGTCAAAGACCGCCTGATAACTTTGTACGACCTTGGACATTGCGACTCACCACTATACATAGCTTCCATATAGGAAAAATTAAATGTTTGTGGAATAATTTTTTTCGTTACCGTGCGGGATACTATGCTATTGCTAGTTCTGGCAATAATAATATTCCTAATATCTTAGCACCTGATGGTACGCCTATTGTTCAGGCTTTTAGAGCTATGAAGTTGCCTGGTAGTTTTACGTGGGATATGCGGATAGGTTTTGAAGTTATTGTTTACAAAAGCAATACTTTTTTTATGAATCTGGATATTTTTAATGTTCTTGATACAAAAAATGTAGCTCTAGCTACAACAAATTTTACTACGGCAGCACTTACACCTACCTATGAAGTTGGACGTCAATTTTGGTTACAAGTGGGATATAAATATTAGATTCTCAATAAATTGCTTTTAGTTTGAGTTTTATCTTCCTAGAGAAACTTGTCTCTTAATAACAAAGAATTAGTGAAATGGGGCGAATAGTTTGAATAATAAAAGAATCTTATGAATGCAGCAAAAGGTATTTGCTTGATTCTTCTTTGGAATAAGGAATCAAATCAAAATGGCTCTCCCCAACTTGTACATTATATGATTGATTAGAGTCTGTTTTGCAGTATCCAAGCACGATACGTCCAGCAAGCATTTTTTCAGAATCTGTGGCGGTTTTATTAAGTAAAGCCAACGGTCCTTTAGCATCCTTTGCGATAATTTTGTCCATCTTATCATGGGTAATATCAAGTTTCTTATTTTCTTCCTCATTACGTGCAACAATTAATCTTGCACCATTGTCTAGTACCATGTAGCGACCTGTTTTAAAGATTGCCAAGTCCTCAAAGACAACTTGTCTATGCGATACCATATCTTTAATTTTTAGTGCCACTGAGGTATCCGTAAGCAAACATCCTCCGCCTGGCTTTTCATGATATTTCCAGCCGTATTTTTTTAATAGTGCAAGCTGTGTTTGCCTGCTTCTACCGCTTACGTCTAGAAGTTTTTCTCTTTGTATCCACCCCATTTTTTCAGGGAAAGTTTCAGGCAGAAGTCTTGCGCTCATAGGTCGCACAATAAGTTCATCTAATGTTTTTGGTTTTGTAGTATCGCTGCCATCACGGCTAAGAATAGAATCATAGAGAGGATTTTCACCTATCTTTCGTACTAGCTGCCGAACTTGATCTAAAGCCTCTCGCCTCTGACTTTTGGGTCTTTGTCCTAACACTTCACCGCTAATAGCAAAGTTTGCCTTGAGTTCTAGCATTTTGGCGAAAGCATGCGAAAACATATTTGCATGGCAATCAATACAAGGATTAAAAAATCTACCATAACCAAATTTTGGTTTAAAAAGAATGTTATCAAAGAATTGTTTAGCAATATCAATTTGGATAAGCTCTGCGCCTACTTGCTTTGCTGCATTGTAAAAATATTCGCTTTTATCTTTGTTGCTACCAAAACCAATATTGAAATTAAGGGCATAGACTTTGATGCCTTGTTCAGCTAAAAGCTGCATGGAAATCATAGAATCTAAACCACCGCTAAAAAGGGCTACGGCACTTATTGGTTGTGTGTTTTTCATTAGAATCTCCCCAATTTATATAATGTTAATGTAGAATTGAAAATGTCGCTGGTTATTATCTGCGAGGAATGACAGGTGAGCCTAGCTCATCTTTTGGGATTTGAGGTGATTTATGGCTTTCTATACAAGCGGATTCTAAGCCCAATTTACATGCTTTTTGGTAGAAACTCTTGGCATGTGCTTGGTCATTTTCATATTTGTCCAACCAATATCCTACATATCTACAAGACAGAGCTTCATTAAGTTGGCATGATTCCTTAAAGTATCCAATAGTTTGTGGCGATTGTAATGGCAATTGTACAAAAGGTGCTAGCGCGTAACCTAATTTTAAGCCCTTATCAATGTAATATTCTACATCTGCATAGTTATCAATAACCCTTAGAACTCGTGCATGATAAAAACAAGAAGTACCGTCATCATCTTCACATTCTTTTTGTGTGAGATTCAACGTTTTATCGGCTATATGTTCGTCATTGATTTTTTCTAGTACAGGAAAAATAGTATTTGTGAGAAATTCTTCATTATCGTCAAGTGCCTCAAAGGCAAAGAATGTATTCACACAACCAAGGCTAATATCATTTTTACATGCTTTAAGGTTTTGTTGAATACTTTTTGCAAGTTGCCTTGCAAATATTTGGCTATTGTATTCTGCAAGTGCTCGTTCTTCACCTATATAATAAGCATTCAAACAATCTATTGTCGAGCCTTTGGCGCATTCTTGGTAGTAAAGCTTGTAGGCTTTATCATATTCGTCATTGGCTAATGCAATACTTGCGAAATAGCTAGTAGTTAATCCATGTTTTTCATTCATGGTTTGGTGTAGTGCGACAATTTCGTCAGTACTTATATTCGGATCATCATATTGAGCTGCATCTTGTTTTGCACAAGAAGCGGTGAAACACATAATAAATATTCCTAGTAGAGATTGAGAAATATATTTCTGTAACGTTTTTGTTGCTTTCATACAATGCCTTCTTAAGAAAGTTGTAAAAATATTTTAGTATAGCTTAAATTCTTTTATTTGTCATTTATAAACTAGGATTCTAAGAAGAAAATTAAGAAATACAAAAACCCCCTTTGAGCTTTTTAACTCAAAGAGACTAAATCTTAAATAAAACAAAGGAGTAAAATGAAAATAAAAAGCTCCCAAAAACCTAAGGAGCATATAAAAGGAGTGGAGAGTAACAAAATCTTTACATGTGGGGTAGGCAAAGATTTTGAAAAAAGGCTTTTATCTTTAAGGAATTGGAGGGGTAACCTTAAGAATAAATAACCTACGTTTTAAAAACGCAAGAAAATTATAAAACATTTTGTTGTTATCTGTCAAGAAAAATGTAAAGAAAAAGTTTACATTTTGCTGTTTTTTAGGTAATAGGTAATAAATTTTATTATTTATTACCTATTAATGACTTGCGCCATTGATTAAAGATGATTGAAAGAAGCAAAATTGATGTTTGAGATTTTCATGTTATGCTTTTGCAAATTGAGTCGGGAGACAAAATATTCAAGGAGAAACGAATGGTTGTAGGTTTTATCCATCATTATGGATTAGGCGATAATATATTGAGCTTTCAAGCTATGTATGAATGTAAGAGATTCTATAACTGTAAGTTAATTGTCTTCGGTAATGCGCTCATGCAACGTTTATTGCAATATTGCTCTTTTGTCGATGAGGTGGTAAATATTCATGTCTTGACTAAAGAATCCGCATTGCGTATCAAAGAATATCGATGCAACTATATTCTTTTGACTAATCCAAAAAGTGGTTATATTAGGGATTTGGCTGTGTGTGATACGCAGGTTATTACTGGAACCAAGTTTTCTTCGTTATTTTCTCGTTATTGTAAGACCGTTCCTTTGTCGTTATTGCCTACATATCGTAGAATGGGCGGTGCAGAAAAATTGTGTAGCTTGGTTAGAAAAATTAATCCTTTTGTTTATGAATTTCATAAGCAGCTTGCCTGTATGACTATGCAGTCCTTATTGGATTTATGTAAAATACAAACCAGCCTAGAACATAAAGTATTCATTACTTCTTTCTTGCAACGAGCTTTTGCTAGCAAGACCTGTTCTTACCTTATTGCTGTAAACCCCTTTGCGATTACTAGTCAACATACATTGCCTTTGCTAGCTTGGTTGAAATTAATGTATGCTATTTCGCAGATTGCTTCTTGCAAAGTATTAGTTATTACTTATCCCGCAGTGCATGACGACTTTATAAAGCAGGTACAAAAATTCGGTAATGATTTGGATTCTGAATTGATTGTTTTCCAAAATACTGATGATGTTCTTAATCTTGTTGAAATTCTTTCACGTGTGAGTCTAGTTATTTCTCCTAGCACAGGTACTATCCATGTTGCTTCTAATTTAGGCATTCCTACACTTGGACTTTATTCTCAAAAAGACACAATTAAATGGGGAACTCGCGACAAACGTTATGTAATTATAGACAAAACAAAAGACACTTTGGATTTGCAACATTCTGATAGTATTATTCAGCAAGTTTTGCAGAATTTAGAATCTTTACTTGAGAATAAGGCTATTCGCACCATTAAACAATATGAGATTAATGATTGATACCTATTGTAATGTCCGTTTGTCTATCTAATCCTATAGTCTTAAGATATTTATTTTTAATCTCGTTAGCTTTGGGCAGTGTAATCTCGTCTAACTTGCTAAATGGGATAATTTTGAAGTTTCTTTTTTTCTTGTCGTGATAAGTATAAATGAGTTCTACTTTTATATCTTGTAATGTAATGTTTTTCGCGAATGCAGATTCTCTATGTGAATTTTCTGCTTTGTTTTTCACAATATGCACGCTAACCAACATACCAATTTTGCGTTCAAGCCCTTGTTGTCCTGAAAGCATATTGCCTAATGAGTAGATAACCAAACAATCGTTTATGCTTTCAATAGGTTGAATAACATGTGGATGATTGCCAATCACAATATTTACTCCTAACTCTGCTAATAAAGTGGCTATTTCTTTTTGTTCTTGTGTGGGAGTAAAGGTATATTCTATGCCCCAATGCATAGAAACAATCAATAAATCCACTTTTTCGCGAATGCTAGCAATATCTTGTCGCAGCATCTCTTTAGTGTATACATTAACGAGATGTTCTTTGCCTTTCGGAATGGGTATGCCATTTATGCCGTAAGTATAAGCGAGGAGGGTATAGGTAATCCCATTTCTTTCTAAGATTCTAGGGGTGTTTCTGTCTTCAAAAGATTCATAGCTTCCAGCGGTTAAGATGGGGTTGTCTTGTGATTGTTTTTTCCAATATTGCAATGAAGCACGTACGCCCTTTTCGCCTTTATCAAGCGTATGGTTGTTGGCTAATGAGATGAGATTAAAGCCTGCTTGCAACATAGAATCCCCAAACTCTTGCGGAGAATTAAATGTCGGGTAGCTACTTAATCCAAGCTCAATGCCGCCTAATGAGCTTTCTTGATTATAGAATGCTAAATCGTGCGCATGGATAATTGGCGTTAATAGAGCCAGCATATTACTGAAGTCATAAGTGAGTTTAGGCTTATTGGTTTGCCTAGAATCTTTTTTAGAATCTTCTAATATCGGCTCTGACTTTTGAGCATCTAAATATACTGGCGTATGCAGCAAGGCATCGCCACCCATAATGAGACTTAATTGTTTTAATGGTTCTTGTTGCGTTATAGTGCTATGGGATTCTGTTGGCAAAGCCTCGATTTGATTGATTGTTACTTGCTGCTTGTGGGTATTTTCCCATATAAATGGCAGAAACGTTATACCAATACATACAACACAACACCAAAGGAGTATGGCGTAGCGCAAATATATTCCTTAATAAATAATTGTTATCATTGTATCACGGTTTGTGTTAAATAGTTTTTAAGCTTTTAATATGGCTTGACTAACTCAATCAAAATATTTATTAGAAAAAACAAAGAACTAAAATAAATATATTACAATTACAGCATTCTGCTTTGTGAAACCCAAATTAAGGACATAAAATGCCCCAAACTATCACTGAAAAAATATTTAGCTACCATATAGGACGTAAGGTATATGCTGATGAAATTGTAGAATCTGATATTGATATGGTTATTGGAAATGATATTACAACCCCTATTTCTATTAGAGAATTTGAAAATGTTGGCGCAAAGAAGCTTGCAAAACCGAATAATTTTTCTATTGTCATGGATCATTTTATTCCAGCTAAAGATATTGCTTCTGCCAATCAGGCGCGTATTAGTCGAGATTTTGCATTAAAGCATGATTTGCAATACTTTTTTGATGAACGTGATATGGGAATCGAACATGCGCTCATGCCTGAAAAGGGATTAGTGGTAAGCGGTGATGTTATCATCGGAGCAGATTCTCATACTTGCACTCATGGTGCACTTGGCGCATTTAGCACAGGCATGGGAAGTACTGACTTGGCGTATGCAATGATTACGGGGAAAAATTGGTTTAAAGTTCCCCAAAGTATTAAAGTTGAATTTACTGGTAAGTTACAAAAAATGGTTAGCGGCAAAGATTTGATTCTCGAAGTAATACGTATCTTAGGTGTAGATGGTGCTTTGTATAGGGCATTAGAATTTTGTGGAGAAGGCATAGAATCTCTTAGTATGGACGATAGATTCTCACTTTGTAATATGGCAATTGAAGCTGGCGCAAAGAATGGCATTATTGCTGCAGATTCTATTACAAAGGCATTTTTAGAAGAAATGCGAACACTCAATAACGGATTGCGAAGTGAGCCTATTTTCCATTATAGCGATGCGCTTGCCCATTATATCAAGCATATTATTATTGATTTACATACGCTTGAACCTGTGGTTGCTTATCCTTTTCTTCCTAGTAATGGGAAAAGTATTTCAGAGTCGAGTAGAGACAAAATCGCTATACAACAGGCATTTATCGGATCTTGCACAAATGGACGTTTGAGCGATTTGAAAATTGCAAGCGAGATTCTAAAAGGTAAAAAGATTGATAAGCGTGTGCGACTAATTGTAACTCCGGGTACACAAAGAATCTATAAACTTGCCTACGAAGCAGGTTATATTCAGACGATTTTAGATGCTGGCGCGCTTGTGAGCAATCCGACTTGTGGAGCTTGTCTTGGCGGATATATGGGAATTTTGGGGGATAATGAAAGGTGCATTTCTACCACAAATCGAAATTTTGTCGGTAGAATGGGTGCGAGAAGCTCGGAAGTTTATCTAGCCAATGCCGCCGTGGTTGCTCAAAGTGCCATTGAAGGGGTAATTGCAGATCCAAGAAAATGATTGCTATTTGGAATCTTTTAGAGATTCATAAAAGTGAATATTTGTGGGTCAAAATTATAGTTCGTATAAAGTGTGTTTGTTGTTTGGTTGTGTCATTCGTAGAGATTAAGAGGTCATGAATAAAGATTTGTTGTTGAGTTCTTATTGTTTTTCTCTTCCTAAGAATCTTATTGCAACAACGCCTGTGTATCCTAAGGAATCAGCTAGGCTTCTCGTCTATCATAAGGATACACAAAAGATAACGCATACGTATTTTGAATATTTGTTTGATTTTGTTCCACGTGATTATTTGATTGTGTTGAATAATACGAAAGTTATTCATGCAAGATTCTATGCGTCTAAGCTCGCTAATCAATCTACAATTCAAATGCAAAACACATCAAAAGAGTTTCTTTATCACAAATCGCTTGGAAATACTAAACACTTAGTACAGATAAGGGGTAGGGCGAGTGTTCAGAATCTCTTTCTTGCTAACGATTTGCAAACTCTCATAGAATTATCACGGGTATGCGATGATGGATATAGGGAAGTAGTGTTCTATAAAATGCCTGCCCATGTTACCACATTACGTGTTGATTCTCGGGAGTTTTTAACTAATTTGCAGAATAAAACCATTATGCAAGATTCTGAAGTGATGGCATTTTTACAGCGATATGGGAAAATTCCTCTCCCTCCTTATATCAAGCGAAAAGTAACAAGGCAGGATTATAAAGATTATCAAAGTATCTTTGCGGATATAAATGGCTCTATTGCTGCGCCAACCGCAAGTTTGCATTTTTCAGAATCTATGTTGACATTTTTACAGCAGCATTACAATTATACATTTGTTACTTTGCATGTTGGTGCTGGGACATTTGCCCCGCTTCAGGTTTCGTCTATTTTGGAACACAAGATTCACAGTGAATATTGCAATCTCACACAAGAGAGCGCGCAAAAAATTATGCAGCATAACAATATCTTATGTGTCGGCACAACTGCGCTTCGTTGTGTGGAGTGGTTTGCTAATCTCAATGGACTTTCATTGGATAAGAATGTTTTGCATTCAATGAAATATAGCGATTGGCAGTTGTCAGGGGAAAATACATTATTCTTGCATCCTTTTAATCGTCCTCGTGTTGTGAGGGCTTTACTCACAAATTTTCATTTGCCGCAATCTAGTCTCCTCTTGTTGGTGAGTAGTTTGATTGGCAGAGAAGAAATGTTAAGAATTTACGCTGAAGCCATTCAAAAAGAATATAGATTCTATTCTTATGGGGACGGTATGCTGATTGTGTAGATTCTGAACTCGATTGTTCTACTGGTGGCATTACAACGTTACTTGAGATTCCAAGATAAATAAATCGTTCGCGATATTTTGGTGGATTGTACATCGGGACTTGTTAAGCTTTTTATTATTTACGTTGAGGTTATAAGAAATGCAATCAGAGAATAGATAGCTTCACTTCATAAATACAAAATGAATTTTGTTTCGTGCGCGATTTATATTTTAGACTTTTATTGAGAAAGTGTTATATTAGAGGCAGAATAATTATTTAAGTTAGAGCACACATAGCACATAAGGGATTATTGCCATGTTGGATTGATGGAATAAAGAGCTATTCCTATACATCTTAATTACATTAATTGTGCAACTCGAGATTTGCGCGATGAATATTAGAGCGATACTATAACAATTGAGACTAGGATTCAATTGTACCAGTATCGCTTTGTTCTGATTCTTCTTTGTTGCAAATACTTGCAAAGACGACTTTATCCTTACTGCCTAAACTGACGATTTTTACGCCGCTTGTATTTCGCCCAGCCTTTCGAATAGAATCCAATGGTACGCGAATCATTTTGCCAGACGAGGTAAGCACCATTAAATCTTGATTAGAATCATTAATGCTTAATACGCTGACAAGCTTCCCCGTTTTATCGGTAAGTCGCATAGCTATTACGCCTTTGCCTCCTCGATTGACGATGCTGTAACTTCCAGCCATTGTTTGTTTACCAATACCTAGCTCGCTAATGCTAAGCAATTTGTCTTCATCGTTTTTAATTGTTGTTGCCGCAATCACGCTATCATTTGGCATTTTAAAACGAATACCAGTAACACCTTTGGCAGCCCTCCCAATATCGCGGATAGAATCAGCACTGAAACGAATACATTGTCCTTCTTTTGTCGCAATAAAGAGCTCGCGTACATTGAAATCAACAATATTCGCCCCTATGAGCTCATCATTTTCTAAGAGATTAATCGCTCGTACGCCATTATTGCGTATATTTTTATATTCGCTAAGATTCGTACGTTTGACAATACCGTTTTTTGTGAAAAAGACAAGCGATTTATCTTCATTGAAATCGCTTGTTGTGATGGTTGTCATAATCTTCTCCCCTTCTTGCAAATCAATCAGATTGACAATAGCCTTTCCGATAGCTGTCCTCCCTGCCTCTGGGATTTTATAGACTTTTAACCAATAAAGCTGCCCTCTGTTGGTGATGAACATAATAGTATCATGAGTGTTTGCAACGAAAAAAGATTGTATGAAGTCATCATCATGAGTGTTTCCACTAATTTTACCTTTGCCACCACGATTCTGTTTTTCATAGGTTTTTAGCAAAACACGTTTTACATAACCTCTATGGCTTATGGTGACTACAACCGATTCATTGGGGATTAAGTCTTCCATATCAATGGAATCATAATTTTCTTCTATGGCTGTTCTGCGCGGACTTGTGAATTGTTTCTTTATTTCGAGTAATTCTTCTTTAATAATATTATTGAGTTTTGTTTCGCTCTTTAGAATGGATTCAAGCTCAATAATAAGTTGCATAAGCTCGCGATATTCTTTTTCGATTTTCTCACGTTCCAAGCCAGTTAATCTTTGTAGCGGCATTTCAAGGATTGCTTTGCTTTGAATCTCAGATAAATTATATTGTGTAATGAGCTCCTTTTGGGCAATGCTAGGGCTTTCACTCCCGCGTATTAGTTTGATAATCGCCTCAATGTGTTCAAGTGCAATTTTATAGCCTTCTAGGATATGTGCTCGTGCCCTTGCTTTTTCTAAGTCAAAAATAATGCGTCGTATAACGATTGTTTTGCGATGTGAGATAAAAACATCCAAAAGTTCTAAAAGCGTAAAAATTTTAGGTTCTTTTCCCTCGATAGCAAGGAGTATAATCCCAAAAGTCGTTTCCATAGCACTTGATTTGTAGAGATGGTTTAGTACGATTTCACTCATAGCTTCTTTTTTTAGTTCAATAACCAAGCGCATACCATCTTTATCCGATTCATCGCGCACTTCGGAGATTCCTTCTATAATTTTTTCTTTTGCAAGAGAATCGATTTGTTCAAAGAGACGCGCCTTATTGACTTGATATGGGATTTCATCTATAACGATTATGTCTTTTGTTTTTGTTTTTTCGATATGTACTTTTGCACGGATTCTAATTCTTCCACGTCCTGTTTTGTAAGCTTCTATAATACCCTGCTTGCCATAAATGATACCCCCTGTAGGGAAATCTGGACCATCAACAAACTGCAAGATATTCTGAATCTCCGATTCAGGATTATCAATGCGATAAATAAGAGCATCAATAATTTCATCGATTCGATGCGGTGGAATGGAAGTTGCCATACCAACGGCTATACCGTTGGAGCCGTTAATCAGGAGATTGGGTATTCTTGTTGGCAAAAGCGTAGGCTCTTGTCTTTGTCCGTCATAATTAGGAATAAAATCTACAGTGTCTTTTTCTATATCTGCAAGCATCATATCTGCAGCGAGTGTTGGACGAGCTTCGGTATATCTGTATGCGGCGGCTTTATCGCCATCAACAGAGCCGAAATTGCCCTGTCCATCCACAAGCTCTAAACGCATAGAAAAATCTTGCGCCATGCGCACAAGAGCATCATAGATAGCACTATCTCCATGTGGATGATATTTCCCCATAACCTCGCCTACGATATTGGCACTTTTTATATATTTTTTGTTATGGGTAAGCCCCAAGTTATGTTTCATTGCATATAAAATTCGTCTATGTACTGGCTTTAAGCCGTCTCTTGCATGAGGCAATGCCCTGCCAACAATAACACTCATGGAATAGTCTAAGTAACTCTCTTTTATAGAATCATCAATGCGAACTTGTTTAATGATAGTATTGTCAAACTGGTCCATACACTCTCCTTAAAGAGCAGAATTTTATCTCATAAATCCTTAATTCCCTTTTAAGATTTGAGAGTTAATGTAAAATTACGATTCTGCAAACTCTTATGGATTATTATCCTGCTGTTTTGCTTTGGAATTAAGTTTAGAAGTTTTTGAATGAAATGTTGTATTTGTTAAAGGTAAAGGCGCAATGTTTGTTTAGTGAATTCTGGATAATCCATAATAGAGAGGGGGATTTGTGCTGCTAATTTGGTTTGTGTATTAAAAATAATAGGAAATAAATAATTAATTTCCGAAGATTCTAAAGGATTATTTAAATCAAGCGGGCAATACACTAGAATTTTACTTTTGGTTGTAATGTGGAGAATCATTGTAATGTATTCTGGTATCGTAAAAGAATAATCTCGTAGTTTGTAGGGATTAACAAGGATTAATTCCATGTTTTCTTGTTGTATTGTTTTGCTGGATGCGTGATTGCATTCTATATCTGTGATGATGAAATTACGATGAGATGCCTTTGTGGTATCTGCGACATAAGAAGAGTTTAACCCCAAGGATTCTAGAATCTTTAATGGATTGTTAATGTTTGTTGCAGTGTAATTATCTGTATGAGGGATTTCTTTGGCAAAGTTATTGGCTAGCTTTTTATTTGTAGTGGGATTTTGAATATTTGTGCTTTGATTCTGCTGTTTAATTGCTTCATCGTGGCTATAATTTATAGTGTGGGTTGTTTGATTACAGGAAAGTGGATTCAGATCTGATTCTTTATGTAGCACTAAATCAGGGCTATTTGAATAGAAAAGTTTTGCAAATACAGAATCTACTTTTTCTAAAATTACTTTATTGTTTTGGTGCATGATACGATGACCGTTATTAATATTTGATTTAAGAGAATATAGAGTTTTCATGGTATATCCGTTGCGATAAATTCTTAAGAGCAAGCAAAATATGTGCCTTTTAGAAAAAAATTGTTATGTAGATTCTATTAATTGGAGTTTGTTTTGTTGTTTATTAATTAAAGATTTGAGTATAATAATTTCCATTTGGAATTTAGTATTTTAATAGTAAGGAATATTATGGTGAATAATAAAAAATACAGCTTATTGTCGTTTAGGAATAAGTTGGTAGGGGTATTTATTGTGTTGAGTATGGGCTTTTCAATGAGTTATGCTAAAGGTAAAGCGGAGGACTATATTCGTTACACCATTGAAAACACATTAACAAACAGCGCGCAACTTGAATGTGAAGGCGACAATCGTTCTGCAATTTGCACAACACCATCATATAGTCTTGAGGACATTGCAGACGGTCTTATGCTACGTGATTTACGTTACACTGTGAATTATCTGGATAGCCGCATTATTGAGCATGTAAACGGCAAGTTTGCTTTTTCTTCTGATGAGTCTGATGATAAAACAACAGAATTGTTTTTTCCTCAATCGTTTGAATGTCAAGAAGTAACTAGCCTTAAAACCAACAAAAACATAGTGCATGATTATCTCTCATGTCAAATTATGAATAATAACCTTAACTATGCACTCAAATTTCGATTGCACACTAGCACAACAGATACTATTGATGGCAAGAAAACAACTCTGACTAAAAAGCTCTTAACGACACTTCGAGGACATTTTGCGGATTTAATAGACGATAGAGACAGCTTTGCAGTGCCTATTATTTTGAGTTTCTTGCAAGAAACTGGTTTGACGATGCACAAGCTTGATGTTTCGCTTACATTTGACTACACTAATCTTTGCAATAAAGCGAATACCAACCGTTTAGGCAGTGAAGAATGTCGCGATTTTTATCAATATTTTGATAGCATGATTGTTGGACGGTTGTATGGATTTGCTATTGGCAGTGTTTATGCAAATGACAATCTGAATAAAAGAACAAAAGACTCATTGCTTAAATTGTTGAAGAATATAAAAGATTCTATGTTATTGATACCAGATTCTCGTGTTAAAACACTTATTTTTTCTTTTACAAATAGATATAAAACGGGATTTACTTTGCTTAGGGCTATTAAAGAGTTGCAACAAGGGACTAACGATGAGTTACTTGGAGCATGGTTGAATAATTATCGCATTGAAAGTGGAGTATTGCATAAGCGGTAAGAAAGCTTGTTAAAAAGCTATGAATGAATAGGAAGTTAGATTCTCTATTATTGATTTATTGATTGGAATTTTGGGAGCTCTGGAATTAAAATCAGCTTGGAATCTTGTGGGGAGATTTGAGAGTACTTAAAGTTAAATATCCTTTAGAATGAAATGTTCTTAAGGTATTCTTAGTTTTATTTCATGATTCCTTAGCTTAGATTCGTGCATTATTAAGCATTATTAGGTTTGTGCATTTTAAGATAAAGCAAAAAAGTAAAAGCATCGAGGGAGGAATATTGAATATTAGATACTAAAGAATAGTAAATATTGAAATGTTGATTGAATCTTGATATTAATATTCCAACATATTAAATATTCAATAGGGTTAAAAAACATTTTTTTTCTGATAGAGAGATGGAATACCAGATTGGTTAAGTTCTCTGTATTTATCGCATCCTTGTTGATAACCTAAGTCGCAAGCCTTACCATAAAATTCCTTTGCCAAAGACATATCATGCAATAATCCTTCTCCACTTTCATGCAGTAATCCTAATTGATAGCATGCTTCTGGTTGTCGGTGTTTACAGGCTTTTTTATAAAAATTATTAGTTATTTCGTAGTCCTGTCTCACTCCCTTGCCGTGATGATATAGCCAACCCATTTTAAAGCAGCTATTAATATTGTGTTTATTGCATGCTTTTTGATAAAAAGCTTTCGCCTCTTGATAATCTTTTTGTTTTTCGTAATAGATTCCAATATAGTAGCAACCTTGCATATCTTTATTCTCACAGGCTTTTTCAAAGAAAGGTTTTGAAATTTCGGTGGAACTTGCGTAGAAATATATTTCACCAATCAGAGAGCATTGTTTCTTAGGTGAGCATTCTTGCAATGTTTTTAATCCGTCTTTTATGATGATTTCGCAGGATTTGACTTTTTTTGCGAGACATTCTTCTAGGCTTATTTCCCAGAAATCTTGAGGTATTGAATTTTCTTTATTGATTCTGATGTGATATTTTTCATGTGTTTTTGTTAAGGCTATTTGAATAAAGATACATACGAGAATTGCAAGTATTTTCATAGTCTCACCTAAAAATATTTAAGTATGAAAATTAAGTTACTATATTTTACAATATTTTTAAACGATTTTTTGAGATTCAATAGAACACTAATGCGGGTAGAGTTTGCATATTGACACAATGACGTTTTTTGCAATATCGCTTATGGCACAAGAGTAATATAGGTGTTATTACAAAGTCTGCATGTAAAAAAAGTAACAGGACTTTTATTTTTTTCTTCATTAAATTGATAATTCACATAATCTTTTATAATTCATATTATATTAGTAAGAATTTAATAGTTTAGAAATTGTTTGAAGGAGCAATATTAATGAAAAATATAGATAACGATAAAGAGTTTTCGCAGAAGACTTTTAAGCCTAATCGTGATTTTGCTAAATCTGCACGTATTAAAAATATGTGTGAATACGAAGATTTATGTTATGAGGCGAATCATGACTATGAGAAATTTTGGGGCGATTTAGCCAAACAAAAAATTCATTGGTTTGAACCTTTTAAACGCGTTCTCAATGAGGATAATGTTCCTTTTTATAAGTGGTTTGAGGGGGGCAAGCTTAATGTTTCTTATCAATGTATTGATAGACATTTGAAAGATAAAAAAAATAAAGTGGCTATTATTTTTGAAGGTGAAATGGGAGATTATAAGGTAATTACCTATCGTAAATTACATGCTGAAGTTAATAAGACTGCCAATCTCTTAAAAAACCATTTTGATATTAAGAAAGGCGATAGGGTTGTGCTCTATATGCCAATGATTCCAGAAGTTGCTATTGTTATGCTTGCCTGCGCTAGAGTGGGGGCTATTCATAGCGTGGTTTTTGGTGGTTTTAGCCCAGAGGCTTTAAGGGATAGAATCCAAGATGCGGAGGCAAAATTGGTCATTACTGCCGATGGCGCATTCAGGAAAGGTAAACCTTATATGTTGAAACCAGCTGTAGATAAAGCTTTAGAGAATAATGCTTGTCCAAGTGTGAAAAAGGTGCTTATCGTAACAAGAAACAATGAAGACATAGAATATGTGCGAGGCAGAGATTATTCTTATAATGAGATGGTCGTACATGAGAGCAGTATTTTTGAGCCAGAATTAATGGATTCTGAAGACACTTTGTTCCTTCTTTATACAAGCGGCAGCACAGGCAAACCAAAAGGAGTGCAACACAGCACAGCAGGATATATTTTACATGCTCAACTCACTATGGAATGGGTTTTTGATATTAAAGATTCAGATAATTATTGGTGTACGGCAGATGTAGGTTGGATTACAGGGCATACTTATTTAATTTATGGTCCTTTAGCGTGTGGTGCTACTACGGTGATTTATGAGGGAACGCTTGCTTATCCCAATTATGGTCGTTGGTGGCAAATGATAGAAGAATATAAGATAGATAAATTCTATACTTCCCCAACTGCTATTCGCATGCTGCATTCTCATGCGGAACATGAACCAAAAAACTATGATTTAAGCTCACTTAAAGTTTTGGGCACTGTGGGCGAGCCCATTAATCCGACTGCATGGAAATGGTTTTATGAAGAAATTGGTGGGAGTAGATGCCCGATTGTAGATACTTGGTGGCAGACCGAGACAGGCGGGAATATGATTACCCCATTGCCAGGTGCTACGCCTATTCAACCGGGTTGTGCCACTTTGCCTTTACCCGGGATTATTGCTGAAGTTTTACACGAAGATGGGACTTCTGTAAAAGCGGGAGAACAAGGTTTGCTCTGTATTACAAAGCCCTGGCCTTCTATGATTCGTGGAATCTGGGGAGATTCTAAACGATATGAGGAAAGTTACTTTTCGCAAGTGAAAAGAAATGGAAAACCCGTATATTTTTCTGGAGACGGTGCCATTGTAGATTCTAAAGGTTACATTACTATTACTGGTCGTACAGATGATGTTGTGAATGTAAGCGGGCATAGAATTGGTACTGCAGAGATAGAATCTGCTATTGCAAAACATCCAAGTGTTGCCGAAAGTGCTTGTGTTAGTAGGCTCGATCCTATTACGGGAGAAAGTCTATTTGCTTATATTGTTTTGCACGATGGAGTCTCTGATAGTACTGCAGAAGAGCTTGAAATTATGAAAGAAATTAATAGCATACTTAGCAAGGACATCGGGAATATTGCAAAACTTGGTGCGGCTCTTTTTGTCCCCGGGTTACCCAAAACGCGCAGTGGTAAAATTATGCGCAGAGTCTTGAAATCAATTGCAAGAGACGAACAAGTAACACAGGATATAAGCACATTAGAAGACCCTAATGTTGTGGAGCAAATTATAAAAATTGCAAAAAATGCTAATTAATTTGACGAAGTGAGTGCGATTCTTATGCAAACTATGCAATTATTGATAAATCAGATAGATAATTACCTATTATTTTGCGTGAAATTATTATAAGAATCAATTATAGGGTAGCTACAACGTTATTTTAAGATTCTAAGTTTCTTGTTTTCTAACAACATAATTTTCGTACAATTTTCTGCTAGGCTGTTATCATGCGTTGCTAAAACTAAAGTGGCATTTTGTGTTTGAATGTATTCAAAAAGATACTTCATAATATTCATGGCTGTGTCTTTATCAAGATTCCCCGTTGGTTCATCTGCTAACACAATACGTGGTTGCTTAGTCAGAATCCTTGCAATACTTAATCGTTGTTGTTGTCCCCCACTTAATTGTCCAATTTGTTGTTTGAGAGTATTGGCTATACCAAAATGCTCTAAGAGTTTTTCGTTGTATTGTAGATTGGAGATGAGTTCTGCAATACGTAAATTTTCCAATACATTGAATCCACGAAACAGATAATGCGACTGAAAAATAATACCAAGAATTTTTTGTCGTAAGAAAAGCAAATCTTTTTCTTTGAGTTGGTAAATATCATGATATTGTGCCAATGATATAGAGCCGTGTTGAGGCGGTAAAAGTGTTGAGAGATGATTAAGAATAGTGCTTTTGCCACTACCGCTTGTCCCTAAGATAGCAAGACTTTCTTGTGGGTAGAGCTGAAAATGCACTTCACTATATAATAATGTATCAAATTTATGAGAAAGATTATTGACTTCAAGCAGATAATTGTAAGCTTGCATAAATTTCCTTTTAGTCCGTAACTATGTTTTGGTTTGTAATCAAGCAAAAAGATTTTTATTGCTATGCGCAAAGAAATTCCATGACAGCCATACGTATCTTTACCCCATTACCAACCTGTTGTAATATTTTGCAACGTGGATCGCTTAATGTCTCATCGTCTATGTCAATATTGCGATGTACAGGTCCTGGATGCAAGACGATAATATCTCTATTGCCTAGCAATTCTTTGGTAATACAGAATCTATTTGCATAATCTTTAAGGCTACCATAGATTTGATTATTATGACGTTCTGTTTGCGTTCGTAATGCCATGATAATGTCAATTTGGTCAATTATTTCATGTAAGTTATAGGAAGTTTTAAATCTTGTTTTGTAGAGGAAATGCGGTGGAGATACAAGCGTTATGTCGACTCCTAGACGTGAAAGTAATTCAATATTGCTGTTAGCAACACGTGAATTTTTTATGTCTCCCACAATAGCAATTCGTTTGTTTCTGATAATGTCCAGTGTGTCTGGGATTGTAGTGCGGCGCATATTGTCATGTGTGATTCCAGATTGCTGTTTTTGCCAGAAGTGTTGTCTTATTGTATAGAGGTCTAAAAGAGCTTGAGTGGGATGTGCATGCGCGCCGTCTCCTCCATTGATAATAGGGCATGAAGTAAATTTTGCTAAAAAATTTGAAGCTCCTGCGCTGTTGTGTCTAGTGATGATTCCATGTGGTTGCATTGCATTAAGTGTAGCGGCAGTATCAGCTATGCTTTCTCCTTTTGTAGTGGAGCTTTTTGCAATATCCAACCTTATTACTTCTCCCCCTAAGTTTTTGATAGCAATCTCAAAGCTGCTTAACGTGCGTGTAGAATTTTCAAAGAAAATTGTAATAAAACGTTTGTTTTGCAGGGTTTTATTTGGTGGAGTTGTATTTACACAGAGTGAATCCGCATGCCGAAAAATTTTTTCGATTTCATCAAGTTGTAAGTCAGTGGTTCGTATTAAATGCCTAATGCGCATGTTTGTGTCCTTAATCAGTGTCAAATAAACTTCTTAAAATCAGTGAATTGTTAATAACACTGTCTTTTTCCTCAACCTATTATTGTATCAAATTTGCTAAAATTTATTCATATCTTGTTTGCGAGTTAAGTGATGTATTGTGTCTTACGCGTTATGTTGAGATTATTCGGGGTAATTGTATTTATCACATTTTTGTTGAGTTTTTTCTATGGTTGTTCTTCGTATTTTTCTGAAATAAAACACGTAAAAATATCTCCACAAACTCTTTCACAAAGCAGTCGGATGGCTTTTTTCATATCTGATAAAAATGAGCTTAAAATTGCTGCAAGATTAACTTATCTTAATGATTTGGATAATTTAGCTTATAACAATAGGGAATATTTTTTCTTAGAAATTTTTAATGATTCAGATGAAGTTGTGATTCCAGATTCTTTGCAAATAACGATGTTCGGTAAAAAGCCCGTATGGATACGTTATATATCATCGGAAGAATTAGATGATATATTGGTGCTGGAGAATAACTATGGCAAAGGATATTTGATTGCCTTTCAAAAACCATCTATTTTTTTACAAAAACACATTGTCATTGATCTGTCAATAGCCCATTTTGGCAATGCGAGTTATGATTTTTCCTATAAAGTTATCCCATCGGATCTTTAATTTTTAGTAGTGAGGTTGTATGAAAAAGCACAATATGACATTAGGCAATCTTTTTATTTTGGGAATAGTTCCAAAGCTATGGCTACGTAAGATTCTTGCTAGCCTTGTTGGTTTAGTTGCCGCTTATTTGTTGATACTCTATAATCGCGAGACTACGTTCTTGTTAGCACTCTTTTTTGCAGCTTTTGTGTATAAAACCTTGCAGAAAACAACAAATGCGCAAAATCCTTTCTCTTCACAAGAAGATAATTTTTACGTGGATTCTTCTTCAGATAATGTTCAGTTTAATCGTGCTACGCAGCAAGATTCTCTTGAGTTAGATTCGTTGGTTGTAGGGCAATGTATCGCTGGTTTATTTTGTGCCTGTTTAGTGATATTTACAGATTGGCAAGATTTTCTATTCAAGGCGTTGTTTGCTTGTGTGCTGATTAGGCTATATGATTATTATAAGCCTAGCATTATGTCCAAACTTTATACATTTGAAAAGGATAGAATCTTAGGGTTTGTTTTAGGGAGTGTTCTCAATGGGATTCTTAGCGGATTAAGCGTTGCGATTTGTATGGTGTTGTTAGATAAGGTTTTGCAAATTGTATTATGACGATTGTTTTATGTTGAAAAGTTATTTGTAAATTTTTAGATTGTAAATACTAGAGGCAATAAATACCATATAACGTATTGTGGCAGTAATTTGCATAGAGTAATGTTGGTAGTTAATGACTATCTCTAAATCTTGGTAATGAATGCTAGGCTCTAGGGTTTTATTTGGAACTTGAAAAACAACCAAGAAACCATTAATAAATGCAAGCTTATTAAAGAATCTCTATCTTTAGAATCTTTAGAATCGTGTTCCCATAGTAAATTCAAAAAAGCTTGGGTAGTTAGTAAGAAATCCGCCGCTTGCACGAATATTATTCGCTGTGCTATATGAGAATATTTTGTTGGATCCTGTTCCATTCGGGTCGGTTGGTCCATACCATAACATAGGGAAAACTAAGACTATGGGTCCCATAGGTGATACCCATTCAATAGATATTCCAGCCGCTCCTCTTTGTAGGTAGCTTGTTTGTCCGACAACTGTGCCATATTGTTTGAAATTTGCAGCACCGTTTGCGCCGTGATATGTGAGGATTCCATAATCTACATACAATGAGACTCGCATTTTTGCGCTCGGGATAAGTCCATAGCTAAGTTCAAACGAATTAGTGAAGATTCCATCGCCTCCCACACGTAAATTATCGCTATCAAGAGGGGTAATTGAATAGCTAGAATAGCCGCGAATAGTTCCTACGCCACCCATATAGAACGTATCATTAAGTGGGAGAAAATGATTTTCACCATAGCGGAAGAGATACCCACCCTGTGCTTTATAACGTGCAATGAAATCAAGTTTTATCCATTTACTTAAGTCGAAATAGAATCCTGTTTTTGCGTACACTTTAGTATAAAAAACATCGCCACCAATCCCCGCAATGTTAAGTGATATATTAGTAGAGTTTCCATTCTTAGGGAAATAGTAGTCATCAGTATTGTCAAAGACAAGACTCGGGGTAATGGAGCTTTTCACAGGGGCATTAGCCCATCCTGAATAACTTCTATCCCATAAACCTTGCGTGCGAAGACGTATTTGTCCGTTAGTGGTATCATTTGCGCACGCAGATGGATTGGTAGTAGCATCACAGACTCCATTGGGCATAGCACCGGTTATATTCGACTGAAAGTTGGGATTATCTATCGTGTAGTCAATATTACCTGTATCATAATACTTTTGATATTGGGGTTGTGCCTGTCCCGTATAGAGATTGAAGAATCCAAATGTATCAGTTTTGTTAATATCATAGCCGACATTTAATCGCAAGGTAGGAGCTAATAGTCTGCCGACTGTGAATCCGCCACCAACGGTTTGCTGCGTATAGACATAGTTGAGGTAGCGACTATAATATATGTTAAGAGCTAAACTCCATTTAGAATCTAGAATGCGAGGGTTTGTAAGGCTAAGATTAAAGGCTTGTTGTGTGGCTGTGAAAAAGCTATTGTTGCCACGATAATAAGAAAAATCTCCACCAAAGCTTACATTAGCATACAAGCTTGCTCCAAAGCCACTACCGAAGAGATTACGTTCATTCACGCTACCATTAACCATGAGCCCATAGAAGCTTCCATAGCCAATGCCAAAAGTCAATTCGCCTGTTCGTCCCTCTGTGACGTTTATTATTAAGTCCATAGCGTCATCACCGACACGTTTTTCGTCAATACGGACATTCTCAAAGTACCCGATACGTTTAAGAGCTATCTCGCTATTTTGAATCTTACCTAACGAATAAATATCACCTGGGGCAATCAATATTTCACGTCTGATGATTCTATCACCAGTTCTTGTATTGCCCGAGATGATTACATCATTAATGTGTACCTTTTTTCCGAAGTCTATGTAGTACACAATAACTACTTCTTGTTTTTCTGCATTTTTACGTAAATCTGGATTGACAGCTACATACGCATAACCTAAGTCTGCGATTTTGAGTTTGATAATTTGAGAATCATCGCGCACATTTTGAATATTAAGGAAATTGTCAATCTTTGCCGTGAGATTTTTTTTCAATTCTTTTTCACTGATTAAATCTTTGTGTTCATCATCAATAACAAATTCTATGTCTTTGAGTATATATTGACTGCCTTCTTTAATGTTATAGTAGAGTTCTGCTTTATGGTTGGACATATTCACAGAGAGCAGGGGATTAGAGACATTCGCATCTAAGAATCCATTACGCATATAAGAATCTTGAATCCTCAAAGGGTCTAATTCCAATTCGTTGAGCATTAGCTTGCCATTATTTAGCCCCCACATCCAGCCCATAAAATCCCTCTGTTTATTGGCACTTAAAGATTCTATTTTACGTTTTTTTAGCTTCTGCGCCCCCTCATAATAACTTTTTTCTATAATGATAGAGTTTCCTCTATTGACATTAAGGATGATAGCTAGAGCTTTACCATTGGCTAGCTGTTGGATTTCTGGCTCTACAACACTCCCATAATATCCTTTGTATTCAAGCATTTGCTTTAAAGTATCGAGTGCTTTTTCTAATTTTAATTCATCATAGGTATCGCCCTTTTTTATTCCTAATTGTCCATAGAGTGTATCTCTTTCGCTTTCTGTCCCATATCCTTTAATTTCTACACTTGCTATGGCTGGCTTTTCTTCTACAATAAAAGTCAAGATTCCATCATCTAATGTTGCATATATATCGCTAAAGTACCCTTGTTTATATAAATTTAAAATTGCCTTGTTGAGTTTAGCTTTATCGAGATGTTCACCTTCTTTGATACCAAGTAAATCTTTTGCAAGAGATTCTGACATATAAGTAAGATTTTCTAGTTTAATAGATTGAATAATTGGAGTGTCCGTTTTGTGTGAGCTTCCTAGTGGCGCAGATTCTAATATTTGTAAGAAAAAAAATGATAAGAAAAAAAATGATAGTTTTGTAATTACAGATAGATTCATAATACTCCAAACTACTTAGATGAGGATTCTAAATTATAATCAAATAAAGGTAATATTTCCGAACAATCAGCCCGCCTTTCTTTGTTGGAGCTTAATGGAATGATACGTTATTGTCGTAATGAGTTGAGTACCACAGTGATAGAGCTAAAACTCATAAAGATTGCCGCAAAAAGAGGAATGACAAATCCACACAGAGCAAAAGGAATCGCCAAAACGTTGTAAGCAAGACTTATTGCGAGATTCTGTTTAATGCGAAGTAATGTTGTTTGTGCGATTCTAAAGGCTTTTATTAAAGTATGCAATTTAGAATCAAGAATGATTATGTCGCTATTTGCGATAGCGATTTCGCTTCCATTCCCCATAGCAATGCCAACGTGAGCGCGTTTCAAAGCCAATGAATCATTTAAACCATCGCCTATCATGACGACTTGCTTACCTTCTTGAATCAATTTTTGTATTACCTGCGCCTTTTGTTCTGGAGTTTGATTGGCATGATGAGATTCTATACCTAAACTTGTAGCGATATATGAAACTACACTTTCTCTATCGCCGCTTAGAATCATGCTTTTTTTATTGAGTGAATTGAGTGTTGCAATAAGCTGCTTGGCTTCAGTCTTTAGAGAATCTTGTAAATAAAAGATATAGGCGAGTTGATATTGAGCGGATTCTTTGCATTTATAGGCGAGATAGAATCTTGTACTGCTTGCTTTTAAGTATTCTTCGTTATATGTGGGAGTATCTCTAGGTGATTTTTTCTTATTTATGGAATCTTGTTGCAAAAACTTTGTAATAGCTTCGGATATAGGATGTGGGTTTTGCTGCATAAGTTTGCAAATTATCTTGGAATCATGAGAATCTATGCCTACAAAGTTTGATTGCATTGCATTGAAAGATTGTATAAGTCTTCTGTCTTGGGTATTAGCTTGATGCTTGATACCATGTTCTTCAAAGAATTGTTCACTACCAGCTATTATCTCTATATTGTCTATTTTGGCATGGAATCCTCGTCCAGCAATAAGACGCAAGGCAAGTAAATCCTGCCAAGAGGAATCTTGAAAAAACGATACAGGTAAAGAATCCAATGTGCTAAATTGTTCTACAAGCTGTACTTTCATATTGCCTTGTGTGAGTGTGCCCGTTTTATCAAAAACCACTGTATCCGCGCGCGCTAAAGATTCAAGGAACTTTGCTTGAGTAAAAATACTATGATTCTTGAAACCAACATTTAGTCCAACGATACTAGCAATAGGAGTTGCCAATGCTAAAGCGCAAGGGCAAGCAATCACAATCACTGATACAGCAATCAGCAATGCTTCCTCAAAAGCACTTTTAGCAATAAAAAAATGATAGATAAATCCTAAAAAAGCAATGCTTAACACGATTTTACTAAAGTGTCCGGCAATTTTGAAAGCGGTAGTTGCAATCGGAGGAGTGCTAAATTCGCTTTGTTCTAAGAGCTTTGCTAGCTTGCTAATGCTAGAATCCGCAAATTCTTTTTGTGCTTCATAGAGTAGAGGCTTGTGCAATGCAATAGATCCGGCTATAAGCGATTCTCCTTTTTGCTTATAGACTTCTTCACTTTCTCCTGTAATGTTTTTGCAATCACATAGAGCATGCTCACTAATAAGGATTCCATCGCAGCAAATCATTTCGCCCGGCAACACAAGTAGTTTATCTTGCTTCTTAACATTATGGACGGGAATAGTTTTGCCATTCTCTAGTCTTGCTTCAAGCGGCAATATATTGCTTAATTTATCGAGATTGTCCCTTGCTTTTTTGCGGCTAAGGGATTCTAGAAATTTCGCGCTTAATACAAAGAGAATAATCATGCAGACAGATTCAAAATAGGTATGTCCACTCTGATGAAGCCAAGCAAATATTGAGTAGCAATAAACAAGGGTTGTGCCTGTAATCACTAACATTTCCATGCCGATGATTCTGTTTCTTAGTCCTTTGTAGGCTTGTGTATAAAAATGGCTTGCACAATAGAAAAGTGTGGGGGTAGCAAGAATAAAGCTTGCAAGATTCATAATATTGCTCGAGATATTGTCAATACCCAGAAAATGCCCACTATATTGCCCGACATTAACCCACATGATATTCATTGTACAGAATATTGCTACGATAAGCTTGGCGTACATATTGGAATCTACCGTTGCAAGGAATTTGTTTTGTTTTGCAGGGTCGTAAATAATGGCTTTGTACCCAATTTTTTGGATTGTATCCATTATTTCTTGCAAGTTAGTTTGATTAGGATTAAAGAGGATTTTTGCTTTATAGTTTGTGTAATTAATAGCGACTTCGCGAACGCCTTGTATCTTTTGTAAGATTTTTTCGTTAAGCCATATACATGCCGCGCAAACTACACCCTCGATAATGAAGCATACTTCATGATATTCGCCTTTTTGCTTGATGTATTGCGCTTGGAAACTAGGCGCATTGTAATCAATGTTGCTTTGTTGCTCATGTATGGTTTTGGTTTGTAAGGAATTATTCCCTAGTTTGTGATAAAAAGATTCTAAGTTGTTTTCCTTTAAGAGGCTAAAGGCTAACTTACAGCCGTTACAGCAAAAGTAATATTCTTTGTCGTCTATTAACGTTAATTGTAATGTGTTAGGGGGATATTCTTGTTTGCAATGATTACAACACGAAGGAGGAGAAGCAGATTGCATAGATGACACCAAAACGTTACGGGAGATATTTATTTTATGAAAAGGTTGATTGTAATCTAAAATCTCTAAAAAGAAAATAAAGCTTAATCAAAAAATTATATAATAACAATTTTATTTTGCGAAGATGTAAGGATGGTAATGAAGACATTAAAGATAGATAATGGAGGACAACAAGAAAGCTATACATTCAATAAATATGCACAATCAAGCGACATAAGTGTCATGCAGAAAGTTGGTGGAAGTATGATTTTATGCACGATATGTGTTGATTATTATAATCCACTCAATGAGAGTTTCTTACCGCTTACTGTTCAATATATTGAAAAGATGTACGCGATAGGAAAGATTCCGCAAGGATTTATTAAAAAAGAAGGCAAGCCTAGCGAATCTGAAATTCTTGTTTCACGTTTGATTGACAGAAGTCTACGCCCGTTGTTTCCTAAACATTTTCCTTACCCTGTACAAATCAGTCTTCTAGTATTAAGCTATGATGGCAAGAGTGATATATGCAGAGATGCTTTAAATCTTGCTGGGATAAGCTTATTTTGCTCAAGCATTCCTCTTTCTTGTAATTATGTTCCTATCGGTGTTCGTATAGTGCGCCACAATGATAATGGAAGAGATTCTTTTTCTTTAGGGCATAATCTTATGAGTTTGCAGGATTCTAGCTTGGATTTATTTGTAAGTGGCGTTTATACTGAATCGCAAAAGGATAATATCGATCTTATTGCGCAGCTTACTATGATAGAAATGCATGTGCTTAAGACATTCACACAAGTTCCTGCAACATTTGATTATCAGACACAAGAACAGAGTGCGTGCGATGAATATCATTTAATAGAGCACAGCAATGAAATCCCTCAAGCATTATTGCTCCATTCTTTATTGCTAGCGAGAAAGCATATTGCAACGATTTCTAAGCTTTATACACAGTCTTTTCGGTCTTTTGTGAAACCGAAACATTCCTTAGGAATCGATAGTAACGTGCAACTTAATTTGCAACAGCAAATTGCTAGCGAATTTGGAATGCAAATACAACAATATATGTTAGCAGATTCTAAAAGTGAACGAAAAAGTCATTTTGACACATTACTCAAACAAATTGCAACGCATTATAATCTATCACAGGATCAAGAAACCTATCGCAAAATAGAATCTTGCATAGACAATAGCAAGCGAGAAATGACGCGGCAAATGATTTTAGAACAAAAGATTCGAGTTGATGGGAGAAGTCTTAAACAGATTAGACCCTTATCGATAGAATCTAATCCACTTCCTTTTGCGCATGGCAGCGCATGCTTTAGTCGTGGTGAAACACAAGCTTTGGTTACTTGTACGTTGGGTTCACAAAATGACGCCAAGATTGAAGATACGATTCTTATGCAGAAAAAGAAAAAGATTTTTTTTCATTATAACTTTCCTCCTTTTTGTGTGGGTGAAGTCGCACCTATTGGGGCTAGCAACAGACGAGAGATAGGGCATGGTAACCTCGCATTGAAAGCAATAGAATCTAATGTGCGCGATATTCCTTCTACTCTTCGCATTGTTTCAGAAATTTTGCAATCAAATGGTTCGAGCTCTATGGCAAGTGTATGTGGAGCTACATTAGCAATACTTGGCGCAGACGTTGGGATGCACAATATGGTAGCGGGCATTGCTATGGGGCTTGTTTATAGGGATATTTACAATTATAGTATTCTTAGTGATATTACTGGCGCAGAGGATTATCATGGAGATATGGATTTGAAAGTTGCTGGGAATGAACAGGGTTTTACTGCCTTGCAGCTTGATGTAAAAATAGATTGCATTACTCAAGAAATTCTTGCACAGACTTTGACGCAAGCGCAAGAGGGATTACAAAGTATTTTAGAATCTATGAGGCAAGTTGTTATTACTCCTAACTATGATGTATTGCCACAAAGCTTGGATTTCACTATTAATCCTTTACGTATTGCAGAGATTATTGGGCAAGGCGGAAAAACTATTAAAGAGATTATTGCAAAGTTCAAAATACATATTGATTTCAATAAGGAAAAAGGTATAGTAATCCTTTATGGTGCTTCACAACATGTATTGTGTCAAGCAAAGGATTATATCATTGAGATTCTAAAAAAGAAAGAACGTAAAGAATCCCACAAACTAGATTCATTTCCCAATGAATAGCTACGCGGTATCCTCTAATTCTTCTAGTAAGTAGCAGTAACTTTGTTATGTTTTACATCAGCTTTTGTATTATTTGCGCCTTTCCTAAATAGAATAGCAATTTAGCCCAAAGTGAAATAGTTTGGAATGCTTGACATTTCTTAATCTTATTATGGATTATGGATTGTTACGAATTAAATAGTGAGTCATAACCTTTATAAATACCCTAAGAGTCTAGGAAATGTTAAGTTAATTGGTAGATTTTTTGTTTTTATTTAAATAATTTTGCTTTACTAAAAATAGTAATTTGGTTTTGGGGAGGAGATTTATGAGGTGGAATTGCTACAATCTTAATAATAGAATCATGGGTATATTAAACTTCCGATTTGGCTATAGGACTTTGCTTTTTTGGTTCAGAAATACCCTACTTTTATTGGTGGTTTTATTTAGTGCTTGTGAGAGATTTGATAGTCAAATCGATTCTATGACAAGAGGCAAGGTTGCGCCAGATATTGAGCCCTTTGTGCAGTTTAAACAAGATATTGTGCCTAGCTCTAGTCTTAAGCTTATTCAAGATGTTCCAGCCACATTAAATGGAGAATCCATTAACGTTAGAGTCTCCTTTACAGAGCGCAACAAACTCTTGATTTTCTTTCCCAAGCTACTTACTCCCAATACTTCGTATAAGTTAGAGATTCCCACACAAACTATTAATGATAAGCTTCAAGCGACTATTATGGCAAATCTTTTGAGGCTTAAATTTACGACACAGCCCAACAATGTTAAGATTGCAAATCTTAATTTTTATGCTATCAATCATGACACTACGCGATTAAAAGCGGATATTACTTTGCTCTATCCTGTTGATAAAAAAGTTTTAGTGCAAGCTATTACTCTTAAAGATTCTGACAATAAAGATATAACTTTAAATGTCAAGTCCAAAGACAATGATGCTTTTCTCTTAGAATCTGAAATTCTTACTCTTCCTAAAGATAAGGATAGAGAGTTTAGCCTTGTGTTTGATTCTACCTTTTTAGGTTTAACAGATTCTATAACGACCCCTGTAACCTTACGTAAAAACACAGAGATGAAAGTCATAGATATATTGCCAAAGCAAGGAAACGATCCCGGTATTATTATCAGATTCTCTTCCGAACTTGCTAAAAATGTCAATTTAAAAGACTATATTCAAATTACGCCAAAACTAGATTTTAGTGTAGCGCAGGCGAATAATATGGCTTACTTGAAAGGGAAATTCAACACAAACACTCATTATCAAGTTTCTGTATTAAAAGGAGTCAAAGCAGATAGCAACGCAGTATTGCAAAAGAGCGTTACGCGTGATGTTGTGATAAAAGATTTGCTGCCTAGCATTGCTTTTTCAAGTACGGGTATTTTTCTCCCTCAAAGTGCCAAGAAGAAAATCGCTTTTAAGAGTATAAATGTTAAAAAAGTAAAGCTTAGCCTCTATAAGATTTATCCTAATAATTTGACACAATTTTTTTCTACAAATAATTTAGTCTATGGGAATAATCAGAGTCCTTATAAATCGTATATCTATGATGATGTGCAACGTTTGGGCGATGAAGTATTGCAGCAAGAGTTCACTATTGAGAGTGAGAAAAATACGTGGGTGCAAAATGAGATTGATTTAAGTAATATCAAAGACACAAAAGGCATTTTTATTGTTCAGTTGAGCTTTGACAGGAATGGTATAGATTATGTTTTTGATAGTCCGATTGATAGTTGGGAGGTGAGGAGGTTTTTTAACTATCAAGCAAATATAGCGAAACATTTGGTTTTTTCAAAAATAGCACTCATCGCACAAAGGGGTAGCACAAAAGACAAGGAAAATATCTTGGTTACTGCATTGAATGTAGAGGATAGCACCCCCTTAAGTGGAGTGAATGTAGAGGCTATTGATCGTAAGAATCAAACGATAGTAAAGGCTCGCACGGATGCAGAGGGGAATGCCACTCTTAACGTTGCCAATAAGAATGCGCAAGTTTTTTATATTTTAGCCGAGTCGCATGGTGATATTGCTATGCTGAAATTAGATTCACAAAGGCTCTCTGATGATGGTTTTGATGTAGGCGGGGAAATGCCTAGCTCTGGGGGTAGGACGTTTATTTATACAGATAGAGGAGTGTATAGACCAGGAGACACCTTACATCTTAGCGCAATTGTTCGTAACAACAATATCCCTCTAACCCATCCCATAAAACTTACTTTGACTGATCCTAGAGGCAAGATTACTCTTAATCAGCATGTTTTATACCCAAGTCCGATTCAACAACCACAAACTCAAGCCATCCTCTTAACAAGCGCGAATACAAAAACTAGCTTGTTGGATTCTAACCACACTACAGAAGTAGCATCTAGTCAAAACACTTTAAAATCAGTGAAGCCAAATACTGACGGGTTATATTACTATGCTTTTTCTATTCCTAAGAATGCCCCAACGGGCGTTTGGACTGCTACATTTCAAGTTGGCAACAATACTTTCACGCATAATTTATCGATAGAAACCATTGTCCCAGATAGAATCAAAGTTACTATTAACGCACAAAAAGAAATTGATTTGACTAAATCCAAGAATCTTGCCTTGTCTTTGCAAGGCGATTATTTGTTTGGTGCTCCTGCTAGTGATTTACAATATCAAGTCAGTATGTTTGTTACTACTAAAAAATTTGTAAGTAATAAATATAAAAATTATATATTTTCTAATTATTCTAATTTGTCTTATAATTATAACGATAGAAACAACGGGAAGTTGGATTCTAAGGGATTTATGCAAACACAGTTTGATATTTCCCGCATAATAAATATTAAGCAGAATCTGGAAGCTTCACTTGTAGCGAAAGTTTTTGAGAAGAGCGGTAGAGCGGTTAAAGCCTATAAACGTGTATTGCTAAAAAAATATGATAGTTTTGTAGGAATAGGTGTTGTTGATGATTCTGCTATTGAGCTTCATAAAGAGATTCGTATTCCTGTGATTGTTGTAGCAAGTGATGATTCTAAGTTGCTTGCTGGCAGGAAATTGCAATATAGAATCTATCGCAACAAGTATTCATGGTGGCTTGATTATGATAGTAGAGATGATTTTTTACGTTCAATGAAAACAGATAAATACACAGAGATTATCGCAGAAGGTGAGCTAGTCAGTCAAGATAAGCCTATTTTATTGAAGCATATATTTGAGGATAGTGGAGAGTTCCTTGTTGAAGTTAGCGATTCCTTAAATGGTGCAACAAGTCAGATGATCCTCTATGTAAGAGATTGGGGCGCACCTTTGGATGCAAAAAAGATCACTACATTAAAGATTCAAACCGATAAAAAACAATATCATGTAGGAGAAAGTGCTAAAGTAAGTTTTGAGAGTGCTGCTGGAGCGAAGGCATTAGTTACTGTCAATAAAGATGGCAAGATTCTAAAAAGATTTTGGATTAATACGAAAGATTTGCAAACAAGCATAGAAATACCATTAGACAAGAACTTTCTACCGAATGCTTATGTGAGTGTTTCTCTTTTGCAGGATTATAATAGTACAGATAATGATAGACCATTGCGGCTGTATGGCGTTGTCCCTTTGAATGTGCAAGATGATAGTAATTTTCTTAAATTAGCTATCCAATCTCCTAAGGAAGTTTTGCCGGGCAGTACATTACGTATTCAACTTAGCAATGAAAAGAAACAGCGCGCTACTTACACTTTAGCCATAGTTGATGAGGGGTTACTTAGCCTCAATAGCTTCGAAACTCCTAATCCTTATCAGTATTTCTTTGCTAAATTAGCACTTGCCTTGCAGGTTTTTGATACATACGATTTGATTATCTCTAAAACTTTTGGGAAAGTACATGATGTTTTACGAGCTGGAGGAGACTATGGTATATCCAAGTTCGAGCGTTCAAGGAATAAGGATAATGAACATGCTGAAAGATTTAAGCCTGTTGTGTTTTTTGTCCCTCCTACAAGTACAGATTCTAAAGGCAACGCAACAATAGAGTTCACCATGCCTAGTTACATAGGCAAAGTACGTGTTATGGCAGTTGCGTCCAATCAAGATTCTATAGGTTCAGCGCAAACAGATATTGCAGTTACAGCCCCCGTAGTTATGCTTCCTACTTTACCTAGAAGTTTAAAGAATGGTGATAGTTTTAGCTTGCCTATCGAGGTTTTTCCAGTCAGTCCAAAAGCTAGAAGCGCAACATTATCGCTGCGAGCAAAAAATGATTTCATTCGTTTTGATAAAAAAGAAGTTACAGTGCATTTTAAAGATGCAAAACCGCAAACACTTCTTTTTAATGGCAAAGTTAGCAATGCGATAGGCGTAGAAAATATTGAGATTGTTTTGTCGCACAAGGATTTTCAAATTGTAGATTCTACCCAAATCGATATAAAGCCGATTAATCCCTATATGACTATGACACAAAAATATATTTTACAACCAGATAAAACATTGGAAATTACTGCTCCTACTAATTTTATACGTGGTTCGAATCAGGGATTTATTACCCTTTCAAATATGCCAATTTTCGCTATTGATCATAGATTACGTTGGCTCATTCGTTATCCGTATGGCTGCATTGAGCAAACCACCTCAAGTGTATTACCACAGCTTTTTATTGATAGATTAAGTACCGCAAAGTTCATCAATAAACAACAGCTTGTGTACAATATTAATGCTGCGATTTCGCGCATACAAGGATTCCAAGTTCCAAGTGGCGGTTTTTCGTATTGGCAGGGAGAAGGTAGAGCAGATAGTTATGGCAGTAACTATGCTGGGCATTTTCTTGTGCTTGCCAAACAACAAGGGTATCATATTCCAGATGGCTTATTGAAGCAGTGGATTCAATACCAAATTGCACAAGTGAAATCTAATAGTGAAAATTCCTTTGATAGAGTCTATTCTTTGTATCTTTTGGCACTTGCTAAAGAACCGCAGCTAGGAATCATGAATACTCTGTATGAGGAATATTTGCCTAAACTTTCAGTTACACAGAAGTGGCTTTTAGCCGCCGCTTATCAAATGGCAGGTATGCCAGATGTTGCACAAAAAATCACGCAGAATCTTGCTTTAATAGATCAAGATTCTACTTATTATGAGTCTAGCTACGGCTCTTCTCTTCGCAATAGCGCAATGATATTGCAAGCTTACTATCAAATTTATCAGACAATACCCACAAAGCTTGTTGATTCTTTATTATCGGAATTAGAATCCGATAAATGGTTTTCTACTCAAGAGTTAGGTTATTCTCTTATGGCGTTAGCACAAATTAAGGAAGATTCGCAAGATTCTGTTATTTCTGGAACGATTACTACGTCCAAGATAAAACAGAATTTTTACCAAACTGCTCCATATCTCTCATTTGAATTTGATAATGAAAAGGCAGAGATTGTTTCAAATTCTAAACAGGATTTGTATGTGAGTTATATTTGGGAGGGTATCCCACTTGAAGAGAATTTTCCGAAAATTTCTAAAAATATCATTCTTGAACAACAATTTTTTGATGAAAAAGGGAAAAGCATTGACCCGAGAAGTGTAGTTTCTGGGACTAGTTTTTATCTTAAACTTACACTTTCTGGTATCAATAACGATATTAGTATCAAAAATGTCGCATTAACGCAGGCTTTACCTAGCGGATGGGAAATTGAAAATTTGCGTTTAAATAACGATACCTTACCCGCATTCATTTCACAAAGGCAATTACATAGAATTACCTATACGGATATTCGCGATGATAGAATCATGTGGTTTTTTGATTATAATGCGCGTTCGAATAGAAAACAAGAATTTTTTGTGAAATTGACTGCAGTTACACCCGGAGAATATATTCTACCACCAAGTCTTGCTGAATCTATGTATAGCGATAGGTATCAAGCGACAACTTCTGGTATGAAAGTTGTTGTTAAAGCAAGATGATTGTGATAGCCAGTGAGGATTTCATTAATATTTGGGAATATATGAAACTTTATTAAGTTACTATGTAGTGTTTAGTATCATTTCTCCAACATAAATGGTTTATTTCTCAATAAATGACTATTTTATTATCGGTACTTGCCAATAGATTCAAGCCAATATTTATAAATGTGGAATAATTTGTCTATAAAAGTAACATATTGCATGCAATTCTTCTAATTTCTTTTTATTTATCATTTGTTCATTTTATATTGTGTTATTCTTATTACTAAAGCGTTTAGTGGCGCGGTATTTTAAGTAAAAGGATTGCATTTGAAAGATTTAAATAAACGCAGAGAGGAAGCTACTCCTAAGGGGATTGGGGTATTATGCGATTGGTTTGCTACAAAGGCACAAAATGCGACTTTGTGGGATACGCAAAATAGAGAGTTTATTGATTTTGCCGCAGGCATTGCAGTGCTTAATGTTGGTCATTGTCATCCTAGAGTTTTGCAAGTAGTAGAAAAGCAGCTTCACGCATTCACACATACGGCTTATCAAGTAACACCTTATGAAAGCTATGTTGAATTAGCCGAGCAAATTAATGAGTTAGCACCACTAGATGGCAAGAAAAAGACTTGTTTTTTCACCACAGGTGGCGAAGCTACCGAAAATGCTATCAAATTAGCCAAGGCACACACCAAACGTTATGGCGTTATTGCTTTCGGTGGCTCTTTTCATGGGAGGACGGCTGCAGCAGTGGGTATGACAGGCAAGGTTGTGCCTTATAAAGCAGAGATAGGCATAGGAATGGTAGGAATCTATCATGGGCTTTATCCTAATAAATTACATGGTGTAAGCGTTGAAGATTCTCTAAAAAGCCTAGAGCATATTTGTAGAAGTTCCATTTCGCCTTATGATGTTGCTGCTATTATTTTTGAACCAGTACAAGGTGAGGGCGGATTCAATCCTGCTTGTAAGGAGTTTGTAGAGGGGTTACGCAAATTCGCTGATACTTATGGTATCGTGCTTATTGCTGATGAAGTGCAAACAGGCTTTGGTAGGACAGGTAAGATGTTTGCTATGGAGCATTTTGGAATCTCGCCTGATATTATCTGTATGGCAAAAAGTCTTGGCGGCGGATTCCCTATTTCTGGGATTGTAGGCAAGGCAGAGATTATGGATTCTATAAATCCCGGTGGTATGGGCGGTACTTATGCGGGTAGTCCTCTTGGCACTACTGCTGCGTTAGAAGTATTAAAAATCATTAAAGAAGAGAATCTCTTAGAGAAGGCAAATACACTTGGTAATAGGTTACAAGAATTTCTTAAGGGCTTAGGACATAAGGAGATTGCCGAAGTAAGAGGCTTAGGCTCTATGGTGGCAGTAGAGTTTTTTAGAGACAATAAGCCCGATAGCAATATCACCAAAAAAATCCAAATGCTCGCGATGCAAAAGGGATTATTATTGCTAACTTGTGGTAGCTATGGCAATGTCATTCGCTTTTTATACCCTCTTACTATCCCTGAAACGCAATTTCAAAAAGCTTTGGAGATTCTTAAAGAAGTTATTGCGGAGGCAGTCAAATGAGCCTTTCATCCGCACATTCCTCACTTTTAGAGCATAAGTTTGTTTCTTTAACAAAAAAAGAAGGGTTTATTTCGGTTAATAATCCTGCCACAGGGGAAGATATAGCTTTTGTTTATGATATTTCAGAGCAAGAATTAGAAGAAATGATTCAAAAGTCGCAAGTGGCTTTTAAGCAATGGGCTGCACTTTTGCCACTAGAACGTGCAAATATCCTTTTGCAATGGTATGATTTAATGCTAAAAAATAAGCAGATTCTAGCAGAAATCCTTACTTTAGAAATGGGAAAGCCTCTGAATGAAGCCTTAGGTGAGATTACCTATGCGGCGAATTTTATTCGATGGTTTGCTGAAGAGTGTAGACGTATTGATGGTGATATTCTCCAACCCATACAACATAATCAAAAACTTCTTGTTTTGAAGCAGCCTATTGGCGTGTGCGGTGCGATTACTCCTTGGAATTTTCCCTCTGCCATGATTACGCGTAAAGTCGCTCCCGCTCTAGCTTCTGGCTGCTCTATGATTGTTAAGCCCGCTACTCAAACGCCTCTTAGTGCTTATGCTTTGTTGGTTTTAGCACATAGGGCGGGGATTCCGCAAGATGTGTTGCAGGTCGTTACAGGTAAAGCCTCAATGATTAGCAAAACCTTATGTGAGAGTGATATTGTCCAAAAGATTACTTTCACGGGCTCGACAGAAGTTGGTAGAAAGCTCATGGCACAGAGTGCAAACACCATTAAAAAGCTTTCTTTGGAGCTTGGCGGCAATGCACCTTTTATTGTATTTGATGATGCAAATATTGATGGCGCTGTCAGGGGCATTCTTGCATCGAAGTTTAGAAATAGCGGGCAAACTTGCGTGTGTGCAAATAGAATCTATATCCAAAGTGGAGTCTATGATAAAGTCGCAGAGGCTCTCAAAGCCGAAGTTGAAAAGCTTCAGGTTGGCAATGGTATGCAAGAGGGCATTACACAAGGACCATTAATCGATACAAAGGCGGTAGCAAAAGTGCAAGAGCATATAGCCGATGCGACTTCTAAGGGGGCAAAGATTCTAAGCGGTGGCAATCCACATTCAAAGGGATTTAGCTTTTTTGAACCTACGATTCTTACAGGAGTTACGCAGGATATGGCTGTTGCTAAAGAGGAGACTTTTGGTCCTTTAGCCCCATTATTTCGTTTTGAAAGTGAATGCGATGTGATTGCTATGGCAAACAATACGGAATTTGGCTTGGCAGCTTATGTTTATACTAATAATGCGGCAAGACAATGGAGAATTAGCGAATCGCTTGAATACGGCATTGTGGGCATTAATACAGGAATTATCTCTACGGAAGTCGCTCCATTTGGTGGCGTGAAGCAAAGCGGACTTGGTAGAGAAGGGTCAAAATACGGAATAGAGGATTATCTGGAAATCAAGTATGTCTGTTTAAATCTTAGTGATTAACGAAAATGCAAGTATAAATTCTTGTTAAGGTTATTTTGTAGAGTAAGCATATTCATTGCAATATTAACTCTCTGCAGCGTCAAGGTAATTTAAAAAGGATAAATTATGAAACTCAAAGAAATAGAACAAGAATTTATTTCAGAACTTAAAGGACATCCAAAAACAAAAAAGCTTACATTTGTTGAGGGTGTGGCGATGTTGGTTGGTACGAATATTGGTATTGGAATCTTAAGTATTGCCCATACTGCAAAACATGCAGGATTCTTTCCCTTACTTTTTTGGTTGGTAATTGGCGGGATTCTTTCGACTATTACAATGCTCTATATCGCAGAGGCAAGTTTGCGGACAAAAGATCATCTGCAACTTACGGGCTTATCTGTTAAATATATTGGTCCTATTGCAAAGATTCTTATGTTTATATCTGTCGC
Source organism: Helicobacter aurati (assembly GCF_003364265.1). Classification (GTDB taxonomy): domain Bacteria; phylum Campylobacterota; class Campylobacteria; order Campylobacterales; family Helicobacteraceae; genus Helicobacter_A; species Helicobacter_A aurati. The sequence goes on along the minus strand of NZ_NXLW01000001.1, from coordinate 140,849 downwards.
AGTTACCGCTATTGGTGCACTTATTGCCTACGAAAAAGCAAGCGGAGAAATTATTTATGCAATATTTGGAATCCCTGACAAATGGGGGAGTATTATCTTTTTTATCCCTGCAGCTGGTGTGCTTTGGCTTGGATTAAAGGCTATTGGTCGAGGTGAGAAGCAAGTCATTGGAATCATGTTTGTCATTCTTATAGTTTTGATTGTTTCGACATTTTTTAAAGCGCATATTGACTTTGCAAATGCTCTTGAGACGCATTGGAATTGGGTAGCTATTATCCCTATTTTTAATACCGTAGTGTTTGTCTATTCTTCGCAATATATCGTGCCAGAGATGGCACGTGGGTTTTCACATAAGCCAGAAATGTTGCCCAAAGCCGTAATTCTAGGCAATGTAATTACTTTTTGTATGTTGGCTCTTGTGCCCTTGTCGGCTATTGTGTTGGAAGGATTACAAAATATTTCCAATGTTGTAACTGTTTCTTGGGGTAGGGCTATTGGAGATTGGGCATTTGTAATCGCTAATCTCTTTGGGTTATTTGCGATTCTTACTTCCTATTGGGGGCTTGGTGGTATGTTTATTACTAATGTTGCTGACCAGATTAATAAAGATGCAGATAATAATCTGCGAATTCGATTTTTGATTCTATTGTTTGTTGCTGTGCCTCCTCTTGTGCTTGTATTGTTTAATTTTGTCGCCACTATTGACGATGCTTTGTATTGGCCGGGTGTTGTGGGTGCATTAATTTTGAGCTTTTTCCCAATTCTTATTTTACAAAACGCACGAAAGTATGGAGACCAGCAAAGTGGTTGGCAAGTTCCGAATATTCTTACAAGCTGGGTTGTAAAACTTACAATTATTTGCGTATATTTACTTGCGACACTTTTTAGTATTGCCGCTAAATATGGATTCTTAGAGAAAATTATTGGTGGATGAGAGTAGGCTGCTTTGTGCTATTTTAGATTTGCAGATATAAATAGGTATAAATTATAGAAGTATAAAATCAAAAATCATATAGTTGCAGCAGTAGACTAGACAGACTAGAATCGTGGTAGGTTGGAATCATTTTAGAATCATTCTCGACGTGTTGTTTTTAAAAATTCCTCTAATTCATTCATATAGACTAATTCATAATGTTGTTTTAGTCTCTTTTTGTATTGCTTTAACACCTGTAAAGTAGCTTGCTTAGGATGACCTATTGCAATTACGAAACCATTTTTATCTGCTAGATGCAATGCTTTTTCTAGTTGGTTGGCGATATACTTCGTATCAGATTGATTGTCTAAAAAAATATCACGTTTCAAGTAGATTTGTTGCCTTGTTGCATAGATATCTTTTATTACTGTGCTAGTTGAAGTTTTAGAATCTACAAAGGTAATGTTATACATATCCAATACGCGAAGCAATTTTTGCATGTCGTTTTTACTTGATGTGTAGCGGCTTCCTGTATGATTGTTGATATATTTTAGACGCGGAAAATCCTGTTTGATTGTAGCAATATAGCTTTGAATTTCCTTTAGAGAATCTCCTGTATGCAGTACTCTTACTTTTTCTTGTTTAAAATTCATTGCTTCTAGCGGGAGATGAATCATGTAGAAATCAAGTGTTTTTGCAATTTCTGGATTATATTGGCTAAAGGTATGTTTGGGAAATAAAGACAGATTTAGTTTTAAGCCTAAGGACCGAAATGATTCTATATCTTTTGGCACTGCCAAATCGTCGATGATAATTGCTACTTTCGGCTTGATAGATTTATTGCCTTGTATGGGTGGCTTGATTTGCGCAGAGTGTTGCGGTTTTGGTGGTAAGTTACGAATGATTGTCTCTTGAGAATCCTTAGAATATATGGAATCTTTCGGGGATTTTGTTGGTTGAGTTTCTTTGTAATCCAAATCAATCAAAGGCTGTGTATGGTTTATTTGCGATAATTCTGATAATAGAAAATTATTGTTTTGTGTATCTTGTTGGTTGTAGAGCCAATAACCAAAGCCTACAATTCCTATCATAACAAATAGGGCACATAGCAGTAGGAGATACTTTGTAAAGTTGTCTTGTTGCATTATCTCCCTTCAAGAAAGAAATTGTGTGAGGCTAAAGAGGTTAAAATTGGCATTGTAATTTTCTTTAGGAAAAACACAGATCATCATGATATATCGGAATTTTATTGTAAGACAAGCATAGCGATTGGATAAGTTGGCATTTCTTTTGCTTTATAAGTGTATTTAAGGATAACAACAAAAGGATTTGTAATGCGAAGTAAACAATCAGGCAAACTATGGCAGTTTATACGTTCTATTTGCAGAGCGATATTTGTGATAGGTTGTTGTAGCTCTATTGTTTGGGCAGAAAAGATAGGAGATTTGAGCAATATAGCAGGCGTGCGAGATAACCAATTAATGGGATATGGCATTGTAATTGGGCTTAACGGGACAGGCGATAAGGGAGGTTCGCAATTCACAGCGCAATCTATGGCGAATATGCTTGAAACAATGAATGTGAAATTAAGCGCGAATGATATTAAGTCCAAAAATGTAGCCGCTGTTATGGTAACCGCGTCATTACCACCATTTGCAAGACAAGGGGATAGAATCGACATAAAAATATCGAGTATAGGCGATGCGAAATCATTGCAGGGCGGCACTTTGATTATGACACCACTTAATGCGGTTGATGGGCAAATATATGCAGTTGCACAAGGCACGATAAGCATAGGTAAGGGAGATAGCCTTGTAAGTGGAACAATCAATGGTGGAGCGACTATTGAGAAAGAAGTAAGCTTTAGTTTAGCAAATCAAAATAGCACAATACTAAGCCTTAAGAAGTCTGATTTTCAAAATGCCATAAAGGTACAAAACAAAATTAATGAAGTATTTGGCGACACAAGTGCACAAGCCCTTGATTCTAGGACTATAAAAATCAACAAGCCAGCTAATCTTAGTATGGTAGAGTTTTTGGCATTAGTGCAAGAAGTGGATATTCCTTACACTTCGAGAGAACGTATTGTGATTGATGAGAAATCCGGCACTATTGTTTCGGGATTAGAAATTAGCGTGCAACCTATCGTGCTTACACACGGTGATTTAACATTGAAAATTACGAGAGATTTTGACACCAATAATGAAAGTACTCCAATAGATTCTATGACACTTGATCCGAAAACAAATACATTAAGTAGTAACGGTAAAACACCAACAGTAGCGAGTGTTGTTCGCGCATTGCAGAGGTTAGGTGCTAGCCCTCAAAGTGTCATTTCCATTCTTGAAACCATGAAGAGAAGCGGTGCTATTGCGGCAGATATTGAAGTATTATGACAGCCCATATTTGCAGGCATTGTTGCTTAGATACTACGTTTTATAATATTGAATTAAGGGACTAAGTTGCTAAAGGTGTTTTTTAAAACTTTTGGTTGTCGTAGTAATTTATATGATACACAGGTGATGATAAGCAGTCTTAAGGGTTATTCTTTAATAGAAGAGCCCTTGGAGGCTGATATTATTGTGATTAATTCTTGCACTGTTACCAATAAGGCAGATAGAGAAGTGCGAAGCTATGCAAGGAAATATAGTCTATTGGGTAAAAAAGTTATTTTTACAGGTTGCGGTGTCAAACATTTAGGCGAATCTCTTTATAAGCAAAACCTTGCTTTTAGTGTTTTTGCACATAGCCATAAAGAAAACATTTCAAATATCCTCTCTACGCAGCAAAGAGTTTTTCTCTCTAAGGAAAGTAAGCATAAACATACAGATTCTGTAATCTTGCCAAATATTGTAGGTAGGGTTCGCGCATTTATTAAGATTCAAGAGGGGTGCAATTTCTCATGTAGTTATTGCATTATCCCAAGCGTGCGTGGGGTAGCAAGAAGTTTTACTCAAGCGCATATTTTAGAGCAAATAAGAATCCTTTCTGAAAATGGGATTAGTGAAGTTATCCTAACGGGCACAAACATTGGTAGCTATGGGCTAGACACGGGTACGCATATAGCAGAGCTTATTGCAAAGATACATGATATTGCGGGCATTAAACGGATTCGGTTGGGTTCGCTTGAGCCTAGCCAAATAGATTCTGTATTCTTGCAGATTCTGTGTCTTCCAAAGTTAGAAAAACATTTACATATAGCTTTGCAGCATACAAGTCCTGTTATGCTAAGAATTATGAATCGCAAAAATACTTTTGAGAGAGACCTTGAGTTGTTTGCACATATTGCGGCTAAGGGCTTTAGTTTGGGTACGGATTATATTGTTGGACATTATGGTGAGAGTGAAGCAATATTTGCGGAGGCTTTATGTAATTTAGAGAAGTTGCCACTTACGCATATTCATCCTTTTATTTATAGTCCTAGAGTTGGGACAAAATCTGCTCAAAATAAAGAACAATTAGAATCTGTTCATGGGGGAGTTGCCAAAAAACGTCTAAAAACTATTCAAAATATTGTGAATCAAAAAAATAAAGATTTTCGAATGCGAATTGCGCAACAAAAAATTCCGTTACAGATTCTTATTGATGGACAAAAGCAAGTATTATTTGATAAGCTGGATTTAGAATCCACACATCAGGAAATATCACATGCAAGTCGCCATCACGACACAATCAAAGACAATGAAATGATAGAATCTTGCTATACAGGATTAGATCAGTATTTTAATCGTGTTTTTATTCCGCATAGAATTATGGAATCATCACATCAGTTATCTAAAGGTGATTGGATAGAAACGAGTGATTACATATTATCTAACTATGTAAATGCCAATATTGTTAAAAGCTTTGTATTGAAGTAATGCTAATGGTATTTGGATTAGATTTTGGTACAAAACGTATCGGGGTAGCCAAGCTTGTTGGAGAAATCGCTTTACCTTTACCTCCAATTATTCGTACAAACAAACATCAAGCAAGTAAAGAGTTGGCTAGAATCTTACAAGAGCACTCCATTCATCAAAAAAACGAAAAAGAAATTTTGTTGGTTGTTGGATTGCCTAATACAGATTCTACTTTGTCAGATTCTTCACATATTACAAAAAACCAAGTTTTACGTTTTTTGAATCTCATAGAATTTAACGGAAAAATCGTTTTTGTCAACGAATCAAATAGCAGTAAAGAGGCACAGGAGAGATTGCAGCATAGGGGCTATAAGGCAAGGAGACAGGCGCGCAAAAATGGACAAATTGATAGTCTTAGTGCTTGTATCATTCTTGAGCGATATAGAGATTCTCTATTGAATAAAACGCAAGTAACACAAGAGATTGCCCATTTCCCCTCTACACAGGAACAACCAATTAATTTATCCCTTTCTTCTATATCGCAGGATAATCCACTTGATTCTACACAATTTGAGGTGCATGTTCCCGTGCTTTTGCAAGAAGTTTTACACACATTTGATTCTGTTTTTTCTGAAATGCAACTTTCTTATCCGTCAAAAATAGCGAACGATAACCTCTCTCTTTCATCGTGTAATGCTCAACATTCCTTTGTTGATTCTATGCAAAGCAATATCAATAAACAGACGATACAACAATTCATCGCAGACTCTACTTCGTGTATTATTGATTGTACATTGGGGTTTGGTGGAATGAGCAGTGCTCTTCTTAGTCGTTATCAAGATATAAGTATTATTGGTATTGATAGAGATAGTGAAGCAATCAATGCCAATCAGTCGTTGCAAGAAACATTTCCTAACAGAATCTATTTACATCAAGGGGATTTTGCTAGCGCATTACCTGAAATATTGGAAATTTGCGACTTGTATCCTAATAAATTCAAAGGTATTCTCGCAGACATAGGAGTAAGCTCTCATCAGTTTGATTGCACTAATCGAGGGTTTAATTTTCAAGCGACAGAGCTCGATATGCGCATGGATACAACACAAAGTTTGCATGCTGCACAAATTCTTCATTCTTATAGTGGCTATGATTTAGAGAGGATTTTTCGTGATTACGGGGAAATTGCTTCTTATAAAAAACTTGCAAGTTTGATTGTCAGCGCGCGACAAAAGGGCAGGATTACAGGCGAAGTTTTGCAAAACATTGCGCTTAAACTTTCTTGCAAAAAAAGGATTCACCCCGCTACTTTGATTTATCAGGCGTTACGTATTGAGGTTAATGATGAATTAGGGCAATTAGCAAAACTATTAGAATCTTGCAGCAAGATTCGTAAAGCTATAGTGTGTTTGATTTCTTTTCATTCATTGGAGGATAGAATGATAAAAGAATCTATGAAAAAGTGGGCTAAAAGCTGTATTTGCGCAGAGGATAGCATGAAATGCGAATGTGGCAACAATCACGCAAAAGGTGTGATTCTCTATAAAAAGCCTTTAGTTGCAAGTCATGAAGAAATACGTAATAACCCAAGGTCAAGAAGTGCAAAATTACGAGCATTTTATTTTTTCTAATTTTTTTAAATACCTGATTAGATAGTGCAAGGTTGTTTCTTCATTTCTTAGGGAAAAGAGGAGAGGAAAAGAAACAAACATGAAAATTGCCATTGTTGAAATTTGTTTGATACAAAGTCAAGCGTGTATTAAAGCGATTATATTTCGTTGCATTCTTGTATCAATCATGCTTTGGAACTAGAATGCGATTCTTCACAATTCTTATAGGAAATTGGATTCTTATATTCTCTTAGAACTTATACTTTCAAGGTAATCTGAAATTTTGCTGCTAGTTTATCTAAAAGTTTCTCTAATACATTTTGCATTTGCGATTCGTTTAATGTGCCAGACATAGACTGGAATACAAAACGAATGCTAAGAGCGCATAAGGAATCATTTTCAGTAAAAGTATCTAAGGGATAAAAGGTTTTTATAATTTCTATTTGTTCTTCTCTTAACGTATGTTCTATTTCAGTGCGAATCGCATTAAAACTGATATTTTTGTCAATTAAAATCGTTATATCGCGCTTATTGGCTTGATACTTTGAGAAGTTTTTTGCTTGTTTGTGTTGGCTTATTTTATGCAGCAAAAGCGAAAGGTTGATTTCGCAAAAAAAGACAGAATCAAGTTTGTAATGTCTAGCGATATTTGGATGAAGCTTAGAGATGATACCAATGGATTCATTGTCTTTAATGACATTACCACTTTGATAAGGGTGAATAAGCTTATTTTTAATAAAAGATTGTGCAATATTACTGCATGTGAAATTTCCAATAATATTGTTGATTTGCTGTGCGAAAGTATAGAAATCTGGTTCTATGCCTTTTGGATATGGATAGCTTGGAGCAGCGGAAAAATCACTTATCATCAACGCTAATTGCAATGAAGGCTTCCTGTCTGAATCATAAACATAACCGATTTCAAAAAGTTTGATTGCCTCATAACCGAGTTGTTTGTTTTTGTGAATCGATTCAAGAAGATGCGGCAAAAGAGAAGGTCGCAATGTGTTAAGCTCTGTCGTGATAGGATTAAGTAGCGCCTTTTCTGGTTTAAGTGTCTCAAACCCAAGATCTTCTAGCTTTGCTAAATCATCAAAAAGATAATGTACGCATTCTATATAACCATGTGCAAGAGCCTTTTTACGCAAATCACGTATTTTAATATAATCTTTATAGGCTTGCGTCCTCTGATTGGTCGGGGAAATTATTAGATTCTTTGGCACAACTTTATCAATGCCATAAAGTCTCAATACTTCTTCTGCTATGTCTTGTCGATTTTTAATGTCATTTCTGAAATTTGGCGGTTGCACAATAAAAAAATTTTCATCATAAGTGGCTTGGATTCTAAAATGCAGACGTTTAAGGATAAAGGCGATTTCCTCTTTAGAAATTGTATTGCCTATACAATCGCAGATATAACTAAAGGTAATATGGATATTTGTAGGTTCGTCGCTTCTGCTTATTTCCTGCGTACCTGAATATAACATAGAATCTAGTTTGTTGAGAGTAGCGCATAAGATATTCATTCCTACTTCTAAGTTCGGGTTACTTCCATGTGTGGAACGTTGCATAGTGTTGTCGTCAAAGCGAGCTTTTTCTTTACCATAAAGTTTAATAGCGATTTCTTCTGCCTCGATGAAGCTTGCTTCAAGAATAAAAGTTCTAGGGTAATTATGTGATTCTATGTGGTAAGGAGCAACGCCTATTACACTAAGTGCATGCAATGCGTGGGAATTATTACCATCTTTGGTTTCGGCATAGACGCTTTCTAGTCCCTCTTCATTATGTTGGATAATCAGTTTTGCTTCCGTTGCGTTATGAGAGATTTGTTTAGAATCCATAGGATACGCGTTAAATAGTACGCCACTCATATAGCTTGCGTATTCAAGTAAATCAGCCATAAAGTCGTTTTTATATTTCCCTATGATAGCAAGTGTGAGTGCGATAAATAGCGGCGTATAAGATTCTTTAATTTCAACAATACGATACATAAGAGAAGAGTGTAAATCACCGTTTGGCACGACTTGCAGAAATCTACCTACGCCCAATGCTATATTGGGTTCTTTGGCAGTAATATTTGTGATGATAAGGTTAAAAACACTCGCTATATCTCTTGCTATGCCCAATACACTTAAGCAGTCCCCGCGATTTGGCGTGATACTTAATTCCATAACAAATTGTTGAAAAATATTATATTCGGATAGTTCTTTTCCTAGAATCAATTCTCCAATGCTCGAATCCAATTCCATGATTCCATCATTGAGTTGAGGTAAGCCTAGTTCTGTGCTAGAGCATAGCATACCGTAGCTCATTACCCCTCGTATTTCATTGTGCGTAATGGTTGTAAAGTTGCTTTTAGGGTCTGTCTTACTAAAAGGCAGCATTGCTCCATCTAGTGCAAGTGCTACAAATTGATTCGTACTGACGTTTTTTGCACCGCAGACAATTTGTAGCACTTCCTTTCCTGTATCCACCTCGCATATACTCAATTTATCGGCGTTTGGATGTTGCGTTTTTTTTACAATCTTTGCTACGATGACTTTTTTAGGAATCTCTATAAAGTATTGTTTTTCAACTTCTAATCCGATAGTATTGAGCGTTTTTGCGAGAATTGTCGTATCAATTTCGTTTATTGCAATAAATTGCGAGAGAACTTCACTTGTAATTATCATTAAAATTGCTCCAAAATTCTTAAGTCTGTTTCATAAAAACTGCGTAAATCATTAATTCCCCATTTCAACATAGTCAATCTTTCGATACCCATGCCAAAAGCATAACCGCTTACTCCTTCTAACCCTACGGCTTTAAAGACATTGCCATCTACAACTCCACATCCCAATACTTCTAAGTATCCTGTATGTGAGCAGACTTTGCAACCTTTTGCTTCACAAAACATACAGCTCACATCAACTTCAGCACTAGGTTCAGTGAAAGGGAAAAATGAGGATCTAAAGCGTACATTGATATTTTCTCCAAAAATATATTTGACAAAATCTTCTAGGATATGTTTCAGATGAGCGAAACTTATGTGATCCCCAGATTCTACTACTAACCCTTCGCATTGGTGAAACATAGGAGAATGTGTTACATCGTAATCTCGTCGAAAAGTAGGTCCTGCACAAATCATACGAATGGGCAGTTCGCTAGTTTGCATAGTGCGAATTTGCGTAGGAGAAGTATGTGTTCTAAGCAACATGGAATCTCGAAAATAAAAAGTATCTTGCATATTCCTTGCAGGGTGAAATTTTGGCATGTTGAGTGCTTCAAAATTATGAAAGTCATCTTCGATAAGAGGACCGTCTTGCAAAGAAAAATTGAGCTCTACGAAATAATCAACTATCATATCGCGCATTTGAGAGAGAGGATGTCCGTTGCTTGTGAATCCGTTGGCTCGAAAGAGACTGCTATCAATTTTCTCTTTTTTAAGCCGTATTTCTAGTTCTTTTAATGTTATTTCTTCTTTTTTTCTTGCAAAATCTTGTTCAAAAGTTTTTCTTAGTTGATTTATTTGTGCGGCAACTTGCTTTTTAGAATCTTTGTCTATGTTTGTTAATTGCGCAAAGGCTTGCGTGATTAAGCCTTTTTTGCCTATAAGCGAAATGCGTAAAGATTCTAAGGATTCTTTATCTTGCACCATGTGAAGTTGTTTCAGAGAATCTTCTATCAATGCTATTTGTTGTTGCATAGTCTTTCCTTATGGATATTTAAAGAGTTAATTTTATCCAAAAACTGCTATTTTTTGATAAAATGGTATAGACACTAGACGATTTGGAAATAATTTATATTAAGAAGGAATATTATGAGAGAGAAAACTATTTTTGAGAAAATTGTAGATAAAGAGATTCCATCAAGAGTTGTTTTAGAAGATTCTGATTTTTTAGCTTTTCATGATATAGCACCAAAAGCACCCGTGCATGTTCTTATCATTCCCAAAAAATGGGTCAAGGATTTTAATGGAGTGGATTCGCAGCTTATGGGTGCGATGAGCGAATTTATTTTGCGCGTTGTTGATGTATTGGGAGTAAGAGAGAGCGGTTATCGACTTGTTACAAATATTGGACCAGATAGCGGACAGGAAGTGCCGCATTTACACTTTCATTTGTTGGCTAAAAAGAAATTAGATGCACACTTTGGTTAAGAATAGTCTTACGACACATATAACCAACCGTTTCTTTTGTCGTTAATGCGTTTGGCTATATTCAATGAGTAGGACTCGCACTTAAACGGAAACCTACAAACTACAATTAAGCGATGATTCTTTGAGCGTCTAAGTTTAATTGGGAATAGGCTAAAGAGTTAAGCGGCGTAAATTGCATTTCTTTCGCATTAAGAAAGAATCTATTACAGATATTATCTTGAATCTACATTTATTGCAACTGCATTGCGACAAAGGGCTATAAAGATTCTAATTCTCGCAAAATAGAATCTTTATCTAGCCATTGCGTGTTTGTATTGCTAGCGTAAGTAAAATGCGGAGGAACTTTTTCACCCTTTTCGCCAAGTAATGTTTGTGAATAATCAATAGCCTTTTGAAACATAATGCTAGGTGAAATGATAAAGAAATCATCAAATTCATAAGAGAGATGAGAATCATCTTCGCTAATCATCACTTCATGTAGCTTTTCCCCAGCCCTTTTGCCGATAATTGTAAAGCTAGCTTTAGGTGCTATGGCATGCGCTAAATCCGTGATTCTAACACTTTTAATCTTGGGAATAAAAATTTCCCCGCCGTGCATTCGCTCGAGATTTTTGATTACGAAGCGTACCCCAGTATCAAGTGAGATAAAAAATCTTGTCATTTCTTTATCTGTAATGGGCAATTGTGTCGCTCCTTCGCTGACTAATTTCCGAAAAAATGGTACAACACTACCTCGACTGCCAATCACATTGCCATATCGAACAACACTAAATTTTGAGGGTTTATCTCCTTTGATATTATTTGCGCTGACAAAAAGCTTGTCGCTGCAAAGCTTTGTAGCACCATAGAGGTTAATCGGACTAGCAGCCTTATCGGTTGAGAGAGCGATGACTTGTTTGACGTCTGTTTTTAAACAGGCTTCGATAACATTGCTTGCACCATAAATATTGGTTTTGATACATTCCATCGGATTATATTCTGCAATAGGAACATGTTTGAGTGCCGCAGCATGAATGCAAATGTCTACATCTCGCAATGCAGATTCTAATCGCGTATAGTCTCTTACATCACCCAAGAAATAACGCATACATTTGTGATTAAAGACTTGTGCCATTTCATATTGTTTGAGCTCGTCGCGGCTATAAACTATGAGTCTTTTAGGCTTATAGTTCTTTAGCGCAATTTCTACAAACTTTTTGCCAAAGCTTCCTGTTCCACCTGTGATAAGAATATTTTTATCATTAAGCATATCTGTCCCTTAGAATCTAAATGAATGAAGAATTATTTTTCTCCTCGTAATTGATAGGTAATATCGCCAGCACCAAGTCCGATGATAATATCACTATCGAGTATATCCATCAAGGAATCTTGATTGTTAATTAGCGCGATTTGTTTGCCTATACGTTGGATTCTCTTTGCAAAAATAGGCTGATAATGGCTAAAGAGTTTTGCAAAATCAAAATCGATTTTTTCTTCTCCTGCCGCCCATACGGGTAAAATCACAAGAGAATCACAATCAGTAAAACATGTTCTAAAGTCTTCTAGGTTATCTCGCAATCGTGAATATTTGTGCGGTTGAAAAATAGCAGTGATTCGCAAACGATGTTTGTTATTGTGGGTATCATAGTTGTGATAAATAGTATCCTTTGTTTGCGGTATGATATGCGCATGAGCTTGTTTGTAGAGTAAATCCGCATAGATTCTCGCGGCACTTAAGGTAGCCTTAATCTCTGTGGGATGGTGCGCATAATCATCGATAATGCAAGGTTGTTGTGTAGAAAAGTCAAGTTCTTTTTGTGTGGCATTTTGTGCTGGCTGTTGTATGTTTTGAAGAGTGAAAGTATCAGAATCTGAAACATTCATATCTCGCATGAAATATTGCAAAACATCAAATCTCTTTTTAATTCCTGTGAAGTTCAATAAATTTTCTTTGATGGTTGCAAGAGGTATAATATCAAGCGCGCTAAGAATTGCTAGACTTGCGTTAATTGCATTGTGTAAGCCTATACCATAGACTTGGAATCTTCCCAAATCACGCAAACTGAAATTTGTATAGGGGAGATTGTCTTGCAAACTATAAGAAATATCACGAATATCTTTGCTAGGGTAGAATTTTATAATGTCTGTACTATGGGAATCTTGCGCAGAGGTTTGCGTGCTATTTTGTGTGGATTCTATACTTTTTATGATTTCTTGCAAAGTTTCACATTCCATATTGACAATCGCTTGCTTAGCTAAACAAATAAATTCTTTATAGGCGTTTTTTAGATTCTCAAAATTATATTCATAACTTTCTAAATGTTCAGCTTCCGCGTTTATGACTATGCTTTTGTAGGGGTTAGAATTCAGGAAACTTTTATCGCTTTCATCTGCCTCAAAAACAAGTAATTTATCGGTACTCACTCGGACGTTAGAATGAAATTCCTTGCTAATTGCTCCAATAATTGCGCCGCTGTTTTTCATGATTGCGCTAAGAATTGCGCTTGTGCTTGATTTCCCATGTGCAGCGCAGATACTTAATACTTGTTTGTTTTTCAAGAGGATTTTTAGAGCCTCTTTTCTGGAGAGAATCATTTTGCCAAGTCTTTTGGATTCTTGAATCTCAATATTAGAATCTTTAATGATAGCGGAATGGATAATGATGTCTTTATCAGCAATAATTTCTTTTGCATGGGGAATATTAATGGTTATTCCTTCTTGTTCTAGTCCTTTCGTAATGGTTGTGTGGGCAATATCAGAGCCACTAAGAATCGCACCTTGTGCTTTAAGGAATCTCGCTAAACCGCTTACGCCGATACCGCCGATACCTATAACATGCACTTTGATATTTATGAAATCCATTGATAACCCTTTATTGAATCTAAAAGCTTAGTTGTTTATGAATTGGTTTGTGAAAAACAAGCAAAAGAAGTACACAGCTCATACCAACAAAGACGATTTCACCAAAGGAGTTGAGAGCCTTTGTTTGTGAAACAATCAAAATACCAAAAGACAAACCTGTGGTAATGCTAGAGAAAAATATAGCATGTGCGGTGCGAGGATTATTGCCTTCTTTGACAGAATAGATTCCATAATCTACACTTACAACAACTAGAATAAGCAAAGCAAATAAGTGCATAAGATTAAGCGTTCCGTGCGTTGATACAACAAAAAGAGCACTCGATAGCGGAAAGAGAATAAATATATATGAATCAAGAAACGCGCCTTTAGCCGTCCAGAGTAAAGTCAAAGTCATAAGACAGAAGGCAACTGCTAAGATGATAAGCATAGGTTCATAGATTTTCTCTGTGATAGAATTTATAATACTTTGCAAGGAACGTGTTTCGATATTAGCATGTTGTGTTGTTAATAATTCTTTTTCTTGTAAGGTAAGAGAATCTGTTGATGTAAATTCTGATTCTTGGATATTTTTACGTATTTCTTGAATAAATGGGAGATATGTTTTAGGAATTGATACTAAATAGTGATATGTTGTAGAATCTTGCGAAGATTGTGTTTCATTCGCGCGTGTCGCAATGTCGTCTTTGGTATCTGCAACGATATTGAATCCTAAATCTGTTAAGAAGTTTTTATCGAGAGTTGGAATCTCTTTTACTTCATAGCTTGTAGCGATGAGGTTGAGGAGAACGTTTATATCATTTGTGTTGTTGCGCTTTTGTAGGGTTTTTTGCATTTGTGGAATAATTTGTTGCAAGATAGCTTTGTTTTGTTGCATTTCCTTAGATTGTAAGAAAGCTACATTCTGCGTAATTTGCCTTTGTGTAGGGAGTATTGATAAAGGAATGAAGTCGCGCATAGAATCTTGTTTATGGAATTTGGAATGATGCAAATCTAATGTTTTTTGTAGGATTTTGCTTAAAGTAATCAGCCCGTCAACGCTACTACTGCTCAAGAGAATATCAAGATTGTCCTGTCTCAAGGCTCTATCAAAGAAAGCTTGTTCTTGTAGCATTTCTTTATTTTGATAATCTAATTTGGAGAGGTCAAAATCAAGCTTGAGATTTGTTATTCCGATAGTAAAAAAAATCAATGAGATGACTAAAAATACATAACTAGAAATACTCGGGAATCGTAGATTTGACATTCGCATAAACAATCTAGGTTCGCTAAAGCCTATTCTCGGATAAACAAACGCAAAGAATACATAACTTATACTAAGAGAAATGATGGCATATAAAGCAAGCTGTGAGAGTAGCGGGAAGGGGATAAATAAACACACTCCAAAACCTACAAGTGTCGTTATATAGCCATAGAATACGGGTTTATTAAATACAGGCTTTTTTTGTGCATAGAGGCTAAAGAAATTATGATGCATCATGTAATCAATGGCAATGTTGCTAATACCCATACCAAAGCTAAGTGCCATAATTGTTACTTTAGGATAGACATAGGAAACAATCAATATAGCAATGGTGTTTGAGAAAATTAAAGTACAAATAGTGTTAATGGTTAAGAGCGGGATACGGATGATAAGGAAATAGAACACTACGAAGATTAATGACGAAAAACTTAAGAGATAGTTTACTTCTGAAAGAATCAATGAAAGATTTTTGACACTCATAAAATGAGATGAGAAGAAACGTATCTCTGGATATTGCTTATTGATTCGTTCAAATTCTTCTAGGGTTGCTGTAATTGCCTTGCTATCGAGACTTTTTAGCTCTACTAGTGCCATATAGACGTAATCTTGAATTATGAGATTTTTGAGAGAATCTTGCTGTAAGGTAAAAAAATTAAGAGGGTCTAAAGGATTGAACGGTAAATTAGAATCTTCGCTTGATTGTGCGGGATGTGAAGTTGTAGAATTGGTTTGAGTGTTTATGAGGCTTGTTATGCCTGTTTGCAGTTTGTTGGTTATCTGTGCTTGTGTGAGTAGTTTTGGCGTATAAAAATCTTGAGAATCTTGATTGGATTCTGCAGAGTTGGGTGTGGCGATAAGATAGTAATATTCATTGATAAAATTTTGTAGTTTGTTGCTAGGTTTTCTTTCTCTTTCAACATACGCGACATTATCGAGCTTAGAGATTTCTGTTAAAAAAGAATCTAATTTTTCGCTTGCTTCTTGTGAGAATCCTTTGATAGCAACCATAACAAAGCGAGAGTGGGAAAATTTCTGATAAACATCAACGATTTTTCTCTCTTCTGTTACGGGAAATAAATCAAGGACTTCTTGGGTAATTGTGATTTTTCCTTTGTAAAAAAAAAGAAAAATTATACTAAGTCCCAAAAACAAGCATAGCACGTTGACAAAACGAATCATCACTTCCCTTTTTGTGAAAATTACATTATATAGTATTTGGACTTATTGTTTTGTTAAACTTCAAATATTTAATATCAGTGTTACCTTACTGGGCTTTTTAGAATATAGTGAGAAATAAGAACACAAAACAATAAGCTTTTGAGTTTGAAGGTTGCTGTGCAGTAACGTACAAGATAATAATGTGTGAGTTGCTGCATAATTCGAGCCGTATGATTTTATTTGTTTGATAACTGATTTGGCAATGTTTTACATTGAATCAAATCAGTTATTCATTGAGATTCTTTCATAGTTGTATCATTATGGGTAAAATAATCTGAAAAGACATAATGCGTTATGTTCAAGACTACGTGATAATATATCACTGTGTAACATCAAAAGGAATATTATGAAATTTGCTTATAAATTGCTTATTCATGTCGCTAAAATTTTTACCTGCTGTATTCCAGTGAAGACAGTAAGGCGGCAAGCCAGAGATCGCATTATCAATATCCTTGCTCCATTGCCTTTGTTGTTTATAAGGCGCACTGTTTTGTATAAACGTCTGTTAGCTATTGTGCAGCTTTCACGAGCCTATCAATATTCAGAATATGAGATATATAGGTTGCCTGATACAAAGGAAAATATTTTTCAAGGTATAAATGAAGCACGTAATGTTACGGGGGGGGGGGGCAGCAAGTCCTCTTGGAATTTTATGTGCGATACGACGTGCAAAAGATTAATAAAACTTTAGAATTTCTATCTGATGAATATAGTAAAATGATTCTATTAAGCTCTCTTTTAAAGAGACATTCAAGCTTTCAGGGGCTTTATTTTATTCACTTTTATGAACATATTTGGAAGTATTATTATTTACTTGCTTCTTGTGTGGATACAACAAAAACTCTTACTTCGGATAGTGGAACTCTGTATTATATTGACTTATCACATAGCAAAATTTGTAATTTAGGAACATATAAATTCTATTATAGCTTATACGGTGTATTTGTTAATTGCATTTTAGAGCAGTATGCTTATAGGCATTTAATCTACGCAGAAGAGGGCGATTTTGTGATTGATGGCGGAGCTTGTTATGGGGATACAGCATTGTATTTTGCTCAAAAAGTAGGGCAGAGCGGCAAAGTGTTTTCTTTTGAATTTAATCCAAGAAATCTCAAGGTATTACATCAGAATCTCGCGCTGAATCCAGACATTGCGAATATTACCTTATTCGAAAACGCGCTATATTCTAATTCTGAGACAAAAGTCTATCATACAGGTAGCGGTGGTGGCTCTAGAGTCAGTATGGATTCTCAACCAAATCAAGACTACGCATTGACTGCGAGCATTGACGACTTGGTCAATACAGGCAAAATAGAAAGAGTGGATTTTATCAAAATGGATATTGAGGGTAGTGAGTTGGAAGCACTAAAAGGGGCAGAAAAAACATTAAAAAAATATCATCCCAAAATAGCTATTTGTCTTTATCATAGCGATACTGATTACTATGAGATTCCGCTGTATCTTAAAACGATTCTACCGCATTATGAATTTTATTGTGATCATTTCTCGTTGGGAATTTGTGAAACCGTGTTGTTTGGACGGGCAATTGATTCTTAGGAAAATGCTTGATATTACTACATTCTCTCCAAAATTCTCTTAAAAAGTTCTCAAGATAAGTATTTCAAACATTTCTACTATATAATTAGGGTTATATCAAAGATGCTTTATTAAGGAGAATTCATGAAAAAATTATTTTTAATTATTGGCGCACCAG
Source organism: Helicobacter aurati (assembly GCF_003364265.1). GTDB lineage: Bacteria > Campylobacterota > Campylobacteria > Campylobacterales > Helicobacteraceae > Helicobacter_A > Helicobacter_A aurati. Next base: position 123,339 of record NZ_NXLW01000001.1, on the reverse strand, counting down.
GTAGCGGTAAAACAACTGATGCAGAGAGAATTGCCACAGCAAACAACCATATCGCGCATTATTCTACGGGTGATTTACTTCGCGCTGAAATAGCTAGCGGCAGCGAGCAGGGCAAAATCATTGAAGGTTTTACAAGTGCTGGTAATCTCGTGCCTTTAGAGATTGTTGTAAAAACAATTGTTAAGGCGATTAATAATTCCCCAAAAGATATAATCCTTATTGATGGATACCCTCGAAGTGTAGAACAAATGCTCGAGTTACATAAAGTTTTGCAGCAAGATTCCAAAGTACAGCTTGTTAACGTGATTGAAGTGCAAGTCAGTGAGGAAGTCGCTAAAGACAGAGTGTTAGGACGCGCAAGAGGTGCTGATGATAATGCGGAAGTTTTTAAGAATCGTATGAATGTTTATCTTACTCCGTTAAAAGAGATTCAGGAATTTTATACAAAAGCTGGAATCTTGCATGTTATTAATGGTGAAAGAAGTATTGAAGAGATTGTTACTGAAATGCAGACTTTTATTCAATCTAAGCTTGCAATATAGAATTTATTTTATACCACTAAAGATTGCTTTTTATAATTTAGTTAGTACCACGTTTAATTATTGAAACATACATATCGCAGGTTTTCAAAAACCTACTTTTATTGCAAATAGAATGAATTTTACTTTTAGTTGCTTGGTAGCGTTAGTTTGAGCATTATTAAAACAAGTAAAGACAATGGTAGATATACATAGATATATACATGGGACGGGTTATTTATTACTGCATTATCTTAAGAAGTGGACTCTTGTTAGTCTAAGAATTCGCTATTGAAGAATCTCGTATTAGAATCTCATAGTTATGTTCAAAGGGATTCTATAAATGTTGGTTGCGAGTTTTTTGAATATTCTCGGATTCCATGCACTTAAATTGTGCTTGCTCTTTTTGTAATAATCCAATAAGAAAATTTCTATAATACGTTACATATTCCTCTGAATGAGCTTCAAAGCGCGTAACAAGTACGGGAGATGTATTACTAGCGCGTATAAGACCCCAACCATGCGCGAAAATAACGCGTACGCCGTCAATCGTAATAATTTCTTTGATAAATGGGGCAGATGATTCTTTATCATTAGAATCGACTCGTGTTTGTTCTTGTAGTTTTATCAGTGTTTGTTGCAGATTGGCAATAATTTGGAATTTGTTCTCTTCAGTTGCAGCGATTTTCTCTTCAGCGGTGCTGTAACTTTGGGGGAGAGAGGAAATCATCTCTTCGAGTGGCAGCATTGCGTATTGATATGTTGTATGTTGCGTTGCTTTATAAATTAATTCTAAGATTCTAAAACTTGCATAAATCGCATCATCATAACCAAAATATCTATCATTAAAAAATATATGCCCACTCATTTCGCAAGCTAGAGCTGCATTGAGTTCTTTAAGTTTCACTTTTAGGTTGCTGTGTCCCGTCTTATACATTACGGCTTTTCCTATTGTGTTGATATAGTCATACATGATTTGAGAGCATTTTACTTCACCTATTACAATAGGATTCGGTGTCGTTGTCGCAATATCTTTGGCAAAAAGAATAGCTAATTCATCTCCTTTGAAGTTATGTTTCTGTGAGATAAGTCCTACCCTGTCGGCATCTCCGTCATAGGCTATTCCAATATGTAAATTATGTTGTTGTAGTGCTTGTTTGAGAGCAATGAGGTTTTTCTCTTCACTAGGATCCGGGTGATGATTGGGGAAATTACCATCTGGCTCAAAATAGAGGTTAATAGAGTTCAATTGAAGGTTTTGTAGAATCTTTTGTAGAGCCAAACTTGCCACACCATTACCACAATCAAAAACAATTTTTTCTTTCCAACCTTTTAGAAACGCAAATTCATTGCTGATAAATTTTATATAGTCTTGCAACAAGCTAAATCTTTCAATACTTTGTGTAGGCTTGATTGCAAAGGTTGTACTTGTAAGTACTCTAGCGATATGTTGAATATCTTTGCCGTAAAAAGGTGCTTGATTAATAGTGATTTTAAAGCCATTGTATTCTGGGGGATTATGTGAGCCAGTAATCATTATGGAGCTTGTAATATCCGTTGTAAATGTGCAAAAATAAGCAACAGGTGTAGGAATCATACCAAGATTATATACCGTAATATCCGCACTTGTAAAGCCAGAAGCGAGCCAATCAAACAGGATAGGGCTATGCGTCCTTGCATCATAGCCGATTGCTACTTTGTTGTCGTACTGCTTGATAATCTTTCCTAACAGATAGCCTATTTTACAAACTACGTCTTGTGTTAAATCTTGTTGAAAAATACCGCGAATATCATACTCTCGAAATATTGACATGACTAGTCCTTCTATAAACTTGCACGAATTATTGTACCATATAATTACTATGCCATTAGTTGCAGATTTTAGTTATTGGAGTTGGTGCGTTGGGAGTTAGTGCTTTGTATGTCAAAAGATTTTTCTCAACAATGCCATCGATTCCGATTATTGCGTGTTGCAAGTCCTGATAAGAATCTGATATGCTTGGTCTCCATAAATGGAGATTTTGAAGCTCTTGATAAGAATCTACAAGCGCGAGAATCTTTATATCCAATAAATAATGATTAACAAGACTTTGTGCAAACGGCAAAAGAGAAAAGTTTCTGTTGTCTATTAGACAAAAGCTAGCACCCAAATGCGCAAACATTACAATGATGAGATTGAGTGGCAAATGGGAATCCTTGCTTGTGGCTAGATTCTGATAGCTTTGGGAGTTTGGATATTGCCTGCTAGTATGGGAAAGTGTAGTGCTATCAAATTCATTAATCATGAATTTTGCTTCTTTGTCTAGCAGCACCATATAGGCGATTTCTTGTTTTTTCAATTCCGCACCAAGCAGAAAATAAGATTCTAACTTTTGATAATTATCAATACGAATGAAAGCATAGGAATCTGCCATGAGAGTTTTACAATCCGCATAATCAGTAATTTCAATAAATTGCTTTGACGTATCTAAGCTACTAAAAATCAGCATGATCCTCCTTTGTGGTTTTGTATCGTATGATTTGCCGTTTGATTCTATATGATTTCAATTTACAGAACATCAAGAACTATTCATAAAATTCAATTTAATAAAAATTTGCACTACGTTTCTAGGTAGAGATTTGATTTGGAATCCAAATATTGAATTTAGGATAGTTATTACTTTAATCGTCTTGCCTGCTAGAGATTACCTTAGAGACTATTTTTTAGAATTGCTGCCCTAAGTCATGAGTATTGCAAAGAAACTGTATTATGAATGTTTAACAGGTAACTTCAATTCTTATTATTTTATTAATATCTTACATTGATGTGCTTAGAAAACAAGTTTATTATTTGATTATATTTCTAATTGTGTATTTTTGTTGAGGATCGCCAATTTGATTGTTAAATAATAAAGCTCCACCAATACCAAGTGCAGAAAATAGTAACACAAACTATCCCAACGAGACTAAGTATAAATCCAAACCTTACCATATCCCACGTTTTGATTCCACCTTGCGAGAACACTATGGCATTTGGCGGTGTGCTAATTGGAATCATAAATGAGAAACTTGCACAAATCGTTACAACAAGCATGAGTAAAATCTTTTCTGTGTCGTTGAGGAATCCTGAAGTTGCCACATTAATGATAGGCAGCAAAATAGCAATAAGTGCAGTTGTAGAAAGGAATCCTGTCGCAATAATTGCCCCTACACATGAGAGTAAAACGATGAGAATAAACGGTAAGTTAGCAAATTGCTGCAAGAATGATTGGAACGCACCGCCGAGCTCTGCTTGTGAAAAAGCCATTGCAATACAGAATCCAGCACCAAACAAGAAAATAATTTCATAAGGTATTGATTTAGAATCATCCCAGTTTAAAAAGCCAATTTTAGGTAGAAACATCATTAAGCCAAATGCAAGCAGAATAATATTTTCATTCCAACCTAAGCCGTCATAGACAGGTCGAATAGGCGAATTAATCAATAAAATCGCAAGCAACAATGCAATAAAACCAAGCAAACGCTTATGTTCCATAGTAATCGTGATAGATTCAAAGATAGAAAGATTTAATTCATGATTTCTTGTATTAAAAGAGAGAATCTTAATCATGGCATAAAGCATAAGCACAGTCAAAGGCGACATCATAAAAATCCAAGTTGTGAAACTGATACCTGATAATCCTTGAGATTCTAGGAATCCCAGATAAATGAGGTTTGGTGGACTTCCAATAGGTGTTGTGATACCACTAATGCTAGCCCCGAATGCGACTGCTAAAAGGAAGCGCGTTTGTAGAAATTTGTCTTGAGTGATAGACATAGCGACAGGCAGCAACAACAATGCTACTGTGGAATTAGAGAGGGCTGTTCCGAGCACGGTAGCAGCGACTCCTAACGCGGCAATGACTCCTTGTGGATTCTTAGGGAATTTGGAGAGGAAAACCTTAGCAATTACGCGGTGCAATCCTATTTTTTCTGTTGCGGTGGCAATCATGAATCCACCAAGAAATAAAAATATAATAGGATTACCGTAGTTAGAGGTTGTACTCTTTGTATCGAGTATTCCAAAACTTGGAAATAAAATAATAGGGAGCAATGAGACAACACCCATAGGCAATGCCTTATTGGTCCATAAGGTTACAAGAAAAGCGATGATTCCAATAAGCGTGGATATTTTAAGAGAAGCGTGTAAGTAGTAGAGAGCAAACAAGTAAACAAGAATACCAGCAATTATGGCAGTACCTAATCCTATAAAGGTCTTGCCCCATTTGATTGTTTGTTGGCTTGTTGCATTCGCCTCCGAATCATGTTGTAGGTTTGTAGCCGTAGAACAAGTTTGCTTTGTCGTGGTTTCATTATTTTCATGATGTTGCTGCATAGAAATCCCTGATGACTTTGGGTTAATTAAATTTTGGATTATACTCAAATTTAATAATCCTAAAGAGGGATTAAGAGCAATTTGTTGCGAAGCTTGGCTTTGTAGAATCCGTGCTTCATGTCCCTTATGCGATATATTGCCATTTAAAGCAATAGTTGCCATCAATGAGTAAAAATCTCTGTCTGTAACTTTTAAAATGTTTCAAGAAACCATAAGTGCAGGACAATATAATATTAAAGTAATAGTTTTCCAATCTTCTAGTAATATTACATTGCTAAAATACTTAAGCAAATGTAAGAATATTTACTTATTTTATATTTAAGAGCCTATCATGAAACTCAATCCTCTCTATATACTCCCTAATTTATTTACAGCAGCTAGTATTTTTATGGGCATAATGGCTATCTTTATGGCGCATAAAGCCTTAATAGCAGATAATCCTAAACATTTTATTTTTGCTTGCTGGTGTATTCTTTTCTCAATGATTTTAGACGGTTTAGATGGACGAGTGGCTAGATTAACCAATACCGCAAGTAAATTCGGCGTAGAATTTGATTCCTTAGCTGATGTTGTTGCTTTTGGTGTAGCTCCTGCGGTCTTATTGTATTTTTATGTCGGGCATGAATATGGTCGATACGGTATCGCGATTAGTGGACTTTTTGTCGTTTTAGGGGCTGTTAGACTTGCAAGATTCAATATTACAACAAATGTTGAAACTAATTCTTTTGTTGGATTACCAATACCTTCCGCGGCAGCTATCATCTGTTTGTGGATTCTAGTAACTGAATATAATGAATTTGCTGTTTTTGGTTTATTTACATTCTTGCGAACGCATTCTTATTTGTTCCTTGTACTTGCTTTTTGTATCGCCCTTCTTATGGTAAGCAATATTCGTTATCCTAGCTTTAAGAAATTCAAATGGAATCTCAAATATTTCATTGTGATTCTTATTCTCTTGGCTCTTGTTATCGCGCAGACTTCGCTTACGCTCTGTGCCGTCTTTAGTCTTTATATGTTGTATGGAGTATTGCGTTGGTTGTTTATTATCGTCTTTAAAATTCTTTTTAGGAAAAAATCAACGACGGTTACATTACTTACTTATGCAGATTCTGTACACGATAAAGATGTGGCGATGACAAACCTTACTTCAGAGAAAGATTCTAACACTCCTAAATCTTGAGGATTCGTTTATGAATACGCATTCTAGCCAGCTTGATTTGGCAAATGATAGTATTTTTAAGCTTTTCCTTAATTATTTTGTTCCCATGCTTTTAGCGATGCTTGCTATGGCAAGTTATTCCACAGTAGATGGAATCTTTGTGGATAAAAAATTGGGTGATGACGCAATGAAAGCAATTGTTGCGGTATGGCCAATCTTTCCTTTGTTTATGGCTTGTTCTCTTATGCTTGGGCTAGGTGCTTCAAGTATGATTAGTTATTATCTTGCAAAGGATAAAAAACAAGTAGCGCGCGCTATTTTTAGTAGTATTTTTTATTTTATTTTTCCTTTGTCCATTGTATTGGGATTATTACTTGGCATATATCCCGAGAAGTTTCTTCTGTGGTTTGCAAAGGGACTCTCTAGTCATGTAGAGCAAATGAGTATAGAATACTTACGAGGCATAGGATATGGGCTTTTTGGAATACTTATACATCCTATTTTAGATATTTGTGTGATTAATGATAAAAGACCACGTTTCGCGATGTTCGCAATGTTTTTAGGGGCAATTAGCAATATTGTTTTGAATTATTTTTTCCTTTTTATCTGGGAATTTGGAATCATAGGCAGTGCTTATGCCACAGTGCTAGGGCATATCATTGGCACATTGGTACTTTTGGTGCATTATATCCCAAGAGAGTCCTTGCTTCAACGGTTAGAAAAATTTAGGGTTCAATGCAGACATTCTCATTTTCAGTGTTTAGTTCCGTTGTTTGAGTTACTTAGAATCTGTCTTGATAAGAAAGGGGATTTGTATTTTATTACAACCTTTCGTTTGCGATATATTCTACGTTCTTGCAAATTTGGCTCTCCGTATGCGCTAAGTGAAGTGAGTGTGGCTTTTATTATGTGGCTGTATAATCGCACATTGCAACGAATTGGCGGTGAAGATGCGCTTGCAGTGTATAGTGCGATTTTGTATTCCGGCTTTGGATTCTTTACTATTTTACTTGCTTTAGCAGAATCTATTCAGCCAATTGCTAGCTTTAATTATGGCTTACGCAATTTTATTCGCTTAAAAAATCTATTGAGATTCTATATTGTCGTGGAAATTGTACTAGCTCTAAGTGTGTATTTGTTGTTTCTTGTATTTCGGGAACAAATCGCTATGGCGTTTTTGCAAGATTCCTTGCTCAAAGCGCAAAGCATAGAGGCTATGAGTGTTTACTTTTCTGGATTTATTTTCCTTGGTGCGAATCTTATTATCGCTCTTTATCTGCAGTCTTTGCAAAGACCTTTGAGTGCGTTTTTTGTAACTATGTCTTATACGCTTATTTTTTTGGCTCTTTTGCTGCCATTTATGGCGGATTATTACGGGTTGCAAGGAGCGTATATTGCTTATCCAATTTCTCAAATTTTTGCTTTACTTGCAAGTATCGTGATTCTTTTTTATGAAATTAAATTTGGTTTATTTCAATATCAAAAGAAGCATTAATTATGCAGATTTCTCTCTCTCGTGCAAGTCTTAAGGTATTGCAAAATGCAAAGAATCTTTTGGCATTTTCTGGCGGAATAGATTCTAGTGCCTTGTTTTTTATCTTGCAAAACCATACAATTCCTTTTGATGTGGCGATAGTTGATTATGCAAAAAGAACACAAAGCAAGCAAGAAGTGGAATATGCAAAGCAGCTTGCAAGAACTTATAAGAAGGCTTGTTATCTTTTGACGTTAGATTATGTCAAGTCTTATGCTCCCTCTGATTCTTATTGTCTTTTAGAATCTTTTAGCCTTGTTGCTAAGTCTGTGGATTGTTATCGGTATAACCTCATCGTGCAGCCTTTAGATTCTAATTTTGAACATCAAGCAAGGAAAATACGTTATGATTTTTTTGCTTTTCTTATTCAGACTTATTCCTATAATAATTTGATTCTAGCGCATCATTTAGATGACAAAATCGAATGGTTTTTTATGCAATTTACTAAAGGATCTGGGCTTAATTCTTTGCTAGGTTTTGTAGAAAAGGAGATTCGATATACTAATAAAACTTCCTATTGCTTACTAAGACCGCTTATTCATGTAAGGAAGCAGGAGTTATTGGCTTATAATCATAGCCATAATATCAATTATTTTATCGATAGTAGCAATACGAATACTCTGCATAAAAGGAATCTTTTTCGCAATTCGTTACAGAATCTCTTTATGCAAGATTGCACACAAGGAATCATTCGATCTTTTACTTATCTACATAACGAAAAAGCAATGTTATATCGTGATTATATCACTTGTGTTGACGGGGATTTACTCTACTGCAAAAGGATAAAGAAACAAAATGCGCAACACGTCTTAGCACAAGAAATTTATGCTATTGATATTATGGCAAAGAGACTTGGCTATATTATGAGTGCTAAACAAAAAGCACAAGTACAGACAATACTCTATCCGCATGGCTGTGCGGATTCGCTGACTATGGCTGTCAAAAATCATTGCAAAGATTGCGTCATTGGAGGGAAGATTGTTGTAGGAATTAATGAAGAATTATTATTTGTTGGTATTTGGATGGCTAGCAAAATGAGTGGAAATAATAGAGACAATTGCACAACTATACCGATAGAATCTCCTAATATCCAAGTGGCTTTTTTGCTCGAAGATTCTGATTTGGATACTAGGAGATTCTCTATACCCAAAAAACAGAGAGAAATATATCGTAAGGCTCGTATCCCCAAAAGAATACGACAAATTATGTATCGCAATAGTTTGCTATAAGCTATTTACCACGTACCTCAACTGTCTTGCTTGAATATATGAGAATATTGAAATATTTATAATCAACAGATTGGATTTGCTTTAATCCTCCATTTTCTGCTGCTTTACCTATGGTACATTTACCAAAGCTCACTGGTATAAAAAATATACTTCGACAAGCCGCTTTACTTTGCTTCACCTGGCGCAATTTCTACATTGCTGATAAGACCGGGACCTACGAACACCCACTTAATAGTAGTATGACACAGCCACCAATAATTAACAAACACTTTCTAAGTAGAGACATGATTTTCCTTTTATAATGACTTAGACTTTTGGTCTGCCCAATATTAAAAAAAAAAAAACGTGTCAATATTGTTTAATAAGTATTTTTGATAATTAAATTTTAGTTTTATAAAATTGCGATTATTTACAATAGAATCAAGCGTTAATTTGTATTAATGAAAACATAATACACTTTGCTATCAATAAAGGATTCTCATGCAAAGAGCTTTGATAGCAACTCTATTTTTTGGTTTAATTGTTGTACTATATACCCTTACAAATGCAAAGGCAGATTCTGCTGCTTCCATAATGCAGCAACAAGCACAATTAGAATCGGTAATGCCAAATAACATACAAGACTTGGAGAAAGATATGAACGGATATAAGGAAATTTACCTTGCTGGCGGTTGTTTCTGGGGCGTGGAAAAATATTTTGCACTCATAAAAGGGGTTATTTCTACTGATGTGGGCTATGCGAATGGTACAACACAGAATCCAAGCTATGAAGATGTACTTTATCGTCAAACGAATCATGCGGAAACTGTGCATATTGTCTATGATCCAAAAATCATTAGTTTGTCTTTTTTGCTTGATATGTATTATAAGATTATCGATCCGACTTCAGTGAATAAGCAAGGTAACGATAGAGGAACACAGTATCGCACAGGAATCTATTATGCTGATCCAGAAGATGAGGCAATTGCTAGAGATTCGCTAAAGAAATTAGCAAATGAATATAATGGTAAGAAAATTGCCATAGAATTACTACCAATAACCAACTATTATAAAGCAGAAGAATACCATCAGAAGTACCTCGATAAGAATCCAAATGGTTATTGTCATATTGGTAAGGATAAGTTTAATAATGCAAGTAAGGCTTTTGATAGAAGGCTTGTAGATAACCTTGCAGTGAAGAATAAAACGTTGCATGGTAGTCAAACCTCTTATGTATCTATCCATGTTGAATCACCACAAAATTACCGCGCGTTAAATGATAGTGAGTTGCGAGAAAGGCTCACTGATATGCAATATAATGTAACGCAAAGAAATGCGACAGAGCCTGCCTTTAGAAATGAATATTGGGATAATCATGCGAAAGGAATCTATGTAGATATAACCACTGGTGAGCCTTTATTTTCTTCGCGTGATAAGTTTGATTCGGGTTCGGGGTGGCCCAGCTTTACTAAGCCTATTAATGGTACGAATTTGAAAGAAAATGTTGATAGAAGTTACGGCATGACGAGGACAGAAGTACGTAGTGAGATAGGAAACGCCCATTTAGGTCATTTATTTAATGATGGTCCAAAAGATAAAGGTGGCTTAAGATATTGTATTAATAGCGCGTCATTACGGTTTATTCCGAAAGAAGATATGGAAAAAGAAGGCTATGGACATTTATTGTATTTGGTAGATTAATAGTCTTATGGGAATTTGCAGATGCAATAATAAGTGTCATATTTCAATGTATTACATATTAATGCAGATAGTTTATGAATTTATTCCATATACGAAGATAAATCTTTAAGATTCATAGCCAACAAATTCAGATTTGTTATTCATATTGCTTTGATGAAGCTGCATTAAGTTAGTGTATGAATTATAAGTTTTGCGTTATTGATATTGTGCGCAATATAAATCCCAATACTACTAAGAGAAATAGATAGAGATTTATACATAATAGACACGAATACATATAGATACGAAGAGGAGTTTACAAGGAATGCTACAAAAGCTTATAAATCTTAGTAAGAGTAGACGTAGTAACTGCTTAACTCCAATGAATCTTGTTGCATATTAATGAAAGAATTTGCAACTGAGATTCAGATGATAAGTTATTATTATCTACTGAATAAATTTAGCATGCAAAATTATAATCTGCCTTCTTTGTATGATATTCAGTGTAATTTCTTTTGTTCTGTTTTAGCTTTGCTTGAAATCTCACTATCACGATAGACGTTTGTGTCATTGATATGTAAGATTTACGCATAAATTAGAATTTATAGATATAGCTTGTCAAGGCTGCTATTACTGCTCCTGTTGTTCGAGCGTTGCCTATGTAGAAACTAAATCCACCCTTAACACCAAATTCAACTTGATGATGATCGTTTATATTGGTGCGAATACCAAGGTTAAGCCCAGCCGTGATACCAGTGGAATTGCCTCCAGTGGAATTTGAGAATGCTCTGCCAACTAATGCTCCTGTAAAAAATCCCATGAAAAGCCCACTGCTAAATTGTTCTTCGCTAACCCAGTTTACGAGATAATCCGCATTTATATCAGCTAGGATATACAAATCGTTACCTATATTGTTTCCTGTAGCACTAGGATAAAATCCATAAGCACCTACACCAGAAAGATAGAATCTTATACCATTTATTTCGGAGAAGAATGCTTGATAGCCTAACTTTATTCCCGCAGAAAGTGCTGTGCTGCCCGTTGCACCACCTCCATTGTCCGCATTGATTGCAGCCGCACCACCAGCACTAATACCTAGGAAAAAGCCATTATCTTCGGCATACGCATTTCCAGCTAATGCGCCAATTAACGTCATACTCAACAATATTTTTTTCATTAAATGCTCCAATATAAATATTAAATTGTAATTTTCAATAGGTTAAAACTACGTTTGTATTATAACGTATGTCAACATAATTTCATTTGTAACATTCAGATTTTTAAAAATCTGAATGGATTCTATAACAAAAGTAACACAAAAGACTGCTATTACTGCACGTAAAATGAGAATTGAGTATAAAATAGGTATCAAAATCAAGTTAATTGACACTAAGAGTAAAATCTAGTGAACATTTTATAAATCCCCGTGTTTATTATACATATTCAGGTAGTAGTATCTCAAGCGAAGAGGGGACATTGCCAGCGGTTGTTAGTTCCTGCGCTTCTTCAACACTTAGTAATTTTTCATTTGGCTGCTGTTGCTGATTAGCTTGCTGTTGGTTTTCATTATTTTCGTGCGAACTAAAATTCAAATCAAGATTATTGAATCCTATTTGCATAAGATTTTGTCGTAAATCTTGTGCATTTTGCACAAACATTGTCATTACATTGGCGTTTGATGTGATAGAGACTTGTAGATCTTTTCCTTTTTTAGCAATACTTAAAGAGACTTGCCCCAAACTTGCAGGGTTTAGTTCCACATTAATTTTTGTAATTGGAGGCTTATAGTTTAAGATTTCTTCTCTAAATTGCGATGCGAAGTTTCTTATTGCCTCTTTTGCTAAGGCACTTTTCATAGTAACTTCCTGTTTTGCTTGCAAGTTACCTGCTTCTACTTTGGAATCTATTTTTTCTTTTGATTTCTCTTCAACTTTTGTAGATTCCTTAGCAAGATTCATTTCTTTTTCTTTCTCTGATTGCATGGAATCTGCTTTAAGATTCTGTGTTAGCACCTCATCAAATGCCTTATTTGTATCAAACTCAAATGGAGATGTTTTTTCATGAATCAATTCAGTTGATGATTGTGCTTGTTGTATGGGATTCAACGGATTTGTTTGCACTGGAGAATCTATTTTATTTGTCATATTTTTTAGAGATATTTGTGCTAAAGCTTTTGCCTTTGCCTTACTCAAATCAACTAAATCACCCAAGTCTTCGTCGCCTGTAATTTCATGTAACTTCTCTAAAAATTCATTTTGTCTTTCTTCATTGCGTAGTATGGATTCTATGATATTTTTTGGCTGCTGCGTATTGCGTTGAATGATTGCAGACTTATCACCATTGCTTATTTTAAACTCTAATTTTTCCGCTTCATTCATTGCCTTTCTTTTCGCATTCGCAGCAGAATCATAATGATTGAGAAGTTCGGCGAGCAACTGCGCTTTTTTCTGTTCTGGACTTTCTAGTCCCGTAGGGGATTGGAGAGATTGAGAGATGGATTGAGCGAGTGCTACCCCTTTGTTTTGTAGGGAATTGCTTAATTTTTCTCTATTTTCTTCCAAGTCTCCTTTATCGAATAATTTTTCTGGATTGATCTTGGTTTGTTTGCCATTTTGCGTAATTTCTATTTGTTGGAGATTTAGATTTTTTGCTTCAGCTTCTTTTTTGATGTCATTGAGTGTTTTATCTGGCTTGATTTTTTGCTTGTCTTGAGATTCTGTAGATTCTATGGAAGATTTAGGTAGCTTATCTGCCACTTTAGTATTTGTTGTTGCTTTTTTGGTAAGGATTGGTTGGTTATTTTCTAGTGAAGTGTCGTCTAGCTCATTGATGTCTTGATCATCAGTCAGTATTTTTGTAAGAGGAGAATCTTTTGGCTTTTGAGATTGTTGAGTATCTTTAGCTTTAATGGCGACGGTAGCCGCATTGTTTTGAGGTGATACAAGAGAGCCTGTGCTTGTCTGTTTGTTGGGTCGCTCTTTTGTTTGTTCTTCATCTTTTTGAGTTGGTGTTGGAGTATTATCCGCTTCATGAAGAGCTTGTGCAAATGTAGAATCTGTGTGATTCTCATCTGCTTCAGATTCATGTTGTAGGGTAGGATTTATTCCTGTGGGCTTTATTTCGGTATTTATTTCTGCAACCATTTATCCTTTCCTTTAGTAAGCCAATGTAATATTTTAGTAATAAAGAGCAAAAAACATTCCTTTTATTCAAGAGATTCAATAATGCTTTGCGAATCTCCTTCATATATATATTGAAATTGTGTTTTGTTAAATGTTTTTTGTCGTTTTGCGAGTTGTTTTGTGTGAATATTAATAAGGGCTTCTAGTTCTTGTTTATTGATTTTACCTTGTAAGAAAGCGAGACATTCTTTTAGTCCTATTGATTTGAAGGGTTGAATATCTATTCCATAGGAATTTATAAGCATTTGTGCCTCATCAATAATTCCTTCTTGTAACATGGCACTAGTCCTTGCTTCTATACGTTTGTGCAATAGGGCTTTATTTATAAGAAGTTGATAGCAAGTGATAGGAAGTGGAAAGGGCTTAGGAGGATTATTTGCAAAAAAATCGCTAGGACATTGTCTACTTAAGGCAAATATTTCTAAAGCACGCGAGATTCTATATGAATCTGTGCGTTGAATCTTGCGTGCATATTCAGAATCTATTGTGCATAAAAATCGATATTGTTCCGCAAGAGATTGGGTAGATAGTTCGTTGAGTAGAGCATTTCCGCTGCTATCTCCATGGGGTTTGGGGCTTAATCCATTAATAATAGACTTAAGATAAAAGCTAGAGCCGCCTACGATAAGCAACGTCTTATCGTCTTGCTTGCAACTTTCTACGGCTTCATAGAGTAAGTCAAGAAAGATTCCAACATTTACTTTAGAATCTGGTTTGAGAATATCAAGTGCAAAATGCTTTATATGTTTACGTTCTTCTTCTTTTGGTTTTGCGGATGCAATATAAATTTCTTTATAGATGCTTAGTGAGTCAAGTGAAAAGATGGAAGCGTTTATTTTTTCTGCTATTTGTATTGCAAGAGAACTTTTGCCGCTGCAAGTAGCACCTATAATGGCTATGATTTTAGGATATTGTTTAGTAGATGAGGAGAGGTTGTTACTAGGAATATGGGAGTGTAGTTTCATAATGTGTTTGTTTGGGTTAAAAAAAGATTTCTTCTTCGTCAATTTCTATAATATATTGCCCGTTGTAATAGAATTTTTCAGAATTGCTCCCTAGCCATTTTTTTTCACTTTGATTTTCTGATTTTAAATAAACTATTTGAGGTAGGATATTGTATTGTCTTACATGGTTGGAACAGAGCTGTAAAACATTATCACCATTCTCTGGGAAACAATACACACCGAATCCTCCAATGGGTTGGAAATTTTTATCTAATATTAACATAATTATTCCTTTCAGTAAAATGCAGTATTGTAGCTTAAGCAAGTAAATTTCATAAACTTTTAAATTCAATAGAAATATCTTTTGATAATTCTTATTGTATGTTTATTATTCTGCGATAAGGCAGTATTTCATGGTGTTTCATGAGATTCTTGTATAGATAAATATGTATACAAGAGAGCATAATCTTGTATGATAATTTTCCCTTTATTTGTACTAATTAATCCTTTGTTTTTGTAAGACTTAATAAGACGAGAGAGAGATTCTGGATTGGTATTGAGATGTTGAGCGATATGTTTTTGTGTGAGTGTGGGAAGAATATTTTGGTGTGTATTGAGAAAGTGTAAAAAACGTGTTTGCAAATTTTGATTCTGTGTAGTGATATAAGATTCTAAAATACGAATTTTTTGGCAGAGCGAAGTAATAAAAAGCAGACAAAATTCACTATTTTGTAGGTGTTTTTTAAATGCTTGCAAGGTAATACTTATAATTTCACTTTGCTCTACACATTGCGCATTTGCTGGATAGTGCGATTCCATAAAAAACGGCATTTCAGCAATAAAATTGGGCGCACAGAGCGTGTGTATCGTGTATTCTTTATAGCGAGTTTCTTTGTTATATATTTCCGTTTTACTTCTATAAAGTCGAACTTTACCACGCAATAAAAGAAAAAGCCGTTCTGCCTTTTCATTCTCAAAAAACACTATTGCATTTGCATTATATGTTGTTTTATGTCCGATCTGCGTTAATGATTCTAAGAGTTGTTGCATAATTTGCCTTCTTAGTAATGTTTGTATTATGTTGCTCTATATTGCAATGAGTAGACGCTAGAAACAGCCTATTCGATATTTTGCAATGCTTGCAAGTGCGGTATAGAGATTTCTAGTGTATTAATGGTAATAAGTTATGGGATTTATGGTTTAAAGTTTTCTCCCAAGTAGTATTTTTGCACCAACGGATTTTGATAAATTTCTTGAGAGTGTCCACTAGCAAATAATGTACCGCTTTTAATGACATAAGCACGGTGACATACTCCTAATGTTTCACGGACATTATGATCGGTAATTAATACGCCAATATTCATGTCTACAAGGGTTTGAATAATTTTCTGAATATCTAGCACAGCGATTGGATCAACGCCTGCAAATGGTTCATCAAGTAAAATGAATTTTGGAGATTTGACTAAGGCTCTTGCAATTTCTACTCGCCTACGTTCCCCACCACTGAGGCTAACGCCCCGTCTATCGCGGATGGTTTCAATATTAAAGGCTTCTAACATTTCTTCAATACGCGATCGAATTTCGTTTTTGTTGGTAAAGGAATTTTGTGCAGCAAGCAAGAGATTGTGCTCTACCGTTAAATCCTTAAAAACGCTAGATTCTTGAGGGAGATAGCCTATACCCATATTGCTCCTCTTATGTAATGGAGCATCAGAAATATCTTGATTATCTAAAAAGACTTTTCCTTCGCTAGGTTTAAGAAGTCCGCAAATCATATAGAATGTTGTTGTTTTTCCTGCGCCATTTGGACCAAGTAATCCTACAACCTCGTTGCTATGCACTTCCAAAGAGATATTATTAACAATTTTTGTTTTTTTAATTTGTTTGCTTAGATTCTCTGCTTTTAGGGTATTCATACGACGTATTCCTAACGTATTATTTGCTGGCTGTGTCTAAAAAATGTGCTAAGATTATAGCTTAAACTTTATAGTGAAGGTAAAACATGAAAGTCATAGCTGCTAATTTTAAGGCATATCATACTCCGAGTAGCACACAAAAATATCTTTATGCCTTAGAAACACATCTTGCCAAAAGTCATTATCTTCAAAATGAAATTGTTGTTTTTCCTAATATGGCAAGTCTTAGTGCTAATAACTTTTGTTACTTTCATATTGGAGCACAAAATATTTATCCAGCTGCTAATGGTGCTTTTACGGGTGAAATAGGGCTTGAAGTATTAGATTCATTGGGAATCAATCATGTATTGCTTGGGCATAGTGAAAGACGTAGATTATTGGGCGAGAGTGTAGCATTCATTCAGGAAAAATTCCATTTCTGTGCAAATGCTCATAAAAAAATTATACTTTGTATAGGTGAAGATTCGTTGCTGTTTGGATTGTGGGATAAATTAGAATCTTTTTTTCAACAACAATTACAAGGCATTAACCTTGATTATCCTTTTTTATATATTGCCTATGAGCCTCTTTGGGCTATTGGCAGTAAACAGGTCGCAACACTAGAATATATTCTTAGAGTTCGGGAAATATTACGTTCTATGGGGGTAAAAATTTGTTTATATGGCGGGAGTGTTTCTACAACAAATGCTAAAGAAATTTGTGCAGTAACAGATGGAATTTTAGTTGGAAGTGCTAGTCTTGAATCTAGTAATTTTGCAGACATCATTCGATGTGTTTGTTAGCAGATTCATTATATTTTTGTATAACATAGATTCTTAGGTTATGTTCTTGTCTATACTATCCTTTTGCCTGATATGCCCCCATAGTGGTATGAATGATCGATTGCAATAAGCGATAGTGAATGGGTAATTATTTGATTGCTGATTGCCCGCGTTGCAAGCATAAATATTTTTAACACCTGTTAAAGAGATTCTAAAATTTTCTAAAAGAATAGTACACTATTTATAATTTGTATTAGCAGTAAATTGCTTCACAATAAGCTACAATTTCCTTTAAGAATATAAAATTATTGATTGGTTTATAAGCACATATTTAGGAAGTAAATGGTTGAATATGGTATAAAAGGTTTCTTGCTTTCTCTTTCCCTCATCGCAGCAATTGGCGCACAGAATCTCTTTATTCTAAAGCAGGGCATACTGAACAATCATGTCTTTTGGGTATGTTTTGTATGCTTTATGTGTGATGTAATATTGATAAATTTAGGTATTTTTGGAGTAGCAAATTTCCTCGCAAATAATAAACTTATCACAATATTACTTGGAATCTGCGGTACATGTTTTGTTACATGGTATGCAATTAATGCGCTACAATCTCTGTATAAATGGAGATCCATTGCTATCACAGATAATGCTATTGCTGTTACGTCGTTGCGTAAAACTCTCCTATACACATTAATCATTACCTTGTTGAATCCCCATGTATATCTTGATGCGATTGTCATTATTGGCACACTTGCGCTTTCGCTTAATGTTTTTGAAAAAATTGCTTTTGCGTGTGGGTCGATATTCGCTTCTGGTGTTTGGTTTTTTTCGCTTGGATTCTTAGCCAATAAAGCGAGTAAATATTTTAGAAATCCAAAAACTTGGGTAGTTATCAATATAATGGTAGCCCTAATCATGTTTGCTATAGCTTATAATCTTTTGCTTTTTAGTATTAATGAGATATGTAATTTGTAGTGATTAATATATTTTTTGCCTGATGACTTTATTCTCTTTTTTATTGTAAAATCTTGAATGACTGAAAACTTGATTTTATTAAGGATTATTATGCAACATTCACAAGATTCTCAATCTGTGCTGACACAGGCTCAAGACGTACTACTAAAAACTTACGCGAGGTACCCTTTTGTTATTGAACGCGGCGAAGGAGTGTTTCTCTATGATACGGACAATAATGCCTACTTAGATTTTGGCGCAGGTATAGCTGTTTCTGGGTTGGGATACCAGCATAAAGATTTCAATGAGGCAATACAGCAACAAATAGGCAAAGTATTGCATACTTCAAATCTCTATTACAATATTCCATCAATTACTGCCGCACAAAAGCTATGTCGTGCTAGTGGCATGGCAAAAATTTTTTGGACAAATTCTGGAACAGAGGCTAATGAAGGTGCAATAAAGGTTGCAAAAAAATATGCTTTTTTACGCGATAAACATCATAAGCACAACATTATAGCCTTTAAAAATGGCTTTCATGGGAGAAGCTTGGGTGCATTATCCATTACGGGGAATACAGCTTATCAAGAACCTTTTAAACCATTGTTAGACGGTATTCGTTTTGCTGATTTTAACGAAATTGCAAGCGTTGAACGTAATATAGATTCTCAAACTTGTGCTATTTTCCTAGAAACTATACAAGGAGAAGGCGGAATTACTCCTGCAAAAAAGGACTTTCTGACAAAAATTCGTAAAATTTGCGATGAGAATGATATTTTGCTTATACTTGATGAGATTCAATGTGGTATGGGAAGAACAGGCAAAATGTTTGCATGGCAGCATTATGATATTTTGCCAGACATATTTAGCACTGCTAAAGCACTTGGCTGCGGGTTGCCTGTCGGTGCGTTCGGTGTGTCGGAGCATGTGGCTAATTCTTCATTAGGTGTAGGTGATCATGGCACAACGTATGGTGGCAATCCATTGGTATGCGCTGGGGTTAATGCGGTTTTTGATATATTTGAAAGAGAGAATATTTTAGCCAATGTAGAATCTAGTGCTAAACATTTGATTTGCGTGCTAGATTCCCTTGTTGAAGAATATACAATTTTTACAAAGCGACAAGGATTGGGATTATTACAAGGTATGTGGATAACAGACAAACAAGAATGTAAAAATACAGAAATTATCTCTCAAGCTCTCAAAAATGGATTAATTATTCTTCCCGCAGGAGAAAATAGCTTACGTTTTGCGCCGCCTTTGATTATACAAAAAGAACATATTGACAAAATGATTGATAAGCTACGACAAACATTGCGAGAACTTGGGCTTAACTAACATTATGAAGAATGTTTAGATGATTTTGTGAAATGCTTAGGATTAAAGTAATTAATCAAATAAATTGCAAAAATCGCAATAATTCCTCCAATAATAGTATGCCATTGTGGAATCTCGGCTAATAATATCCACGAAAAGCCTAGCGCAAAAATAGGAACAAGTAGCGCATAAACGCCGCCTTGTGTTACACCTAAAAGATGCAATCCACGATAATAGATTGTTGTTGAAAATGTCGTGCAAAATAGTGCTGCGATACTTGTAGCAAGCCAGAATTTCCAATCAACTTTCAAAAAATCATCGATACCATAAAAGAAAAAACTAGACGATAATGAACAAGTTGTAATGCAGCTTGAATAAAAACTAAGCGTAACCGCAGAAATATGTTCACTAGCATAACGTGAAGAAATCATAAGGAACGCCCAACAAACTGCAGCTAAAAGATAAATACTATTAAATGGTGTAAAAAAGGCATGTATATCATCAAAAATATTGATTAAGAAAGCCCCAGAAATAACGCCTAATAATAACCCCCATTTTTCACGTTTAAGCAGTCTGTTCTTACGAATGAAGCTCCAAAGAAATGCTGCGATAATAAGAGGCAATACTTCGGCTATAACCCCTGCACTGCCAGCACTACCATATTGCAACCCTACATACATAAGATAATTATACATTGCACAGAAAATGCCCGTTAGACAGGTTGGTAACAAAGCGCATTTTGGAATCTTAAAAGAGATTTTGTAATACAACATAATAGGTAAAAAACTTGCGCTAACTAAAACAAAACGCGTAAAAGAAGCCTGCTCTGGATTGAGTGCTTCGCTCATAAATTTTGAAAGCGGCCATACAAGTCCCCAACCCATCATCGCAATAATCATTAAGGTTTTCATATTTGCTCCCTAATTAAGATTAATAAGTAATTATAAAACAAATACTTGAAACCTTAATAGAAAGTGTAGATTAAATATTTAGTAGCCTTGATATTGTTTGTATTGTCATTATCGATGGTTATAAAGATTATAACTTTCAAGGAATTTCTATGGATTGGGCAAGATATTGCTCGCCATTACTAGGTTGGCAGAACAATGCTTACAAGTGCTTATTGTTTTCTTGGAATCTTGGTAGATCTGTGTTGTGATTTTAGTTTGTGGGTGTTTGGTATCTATAAAGTTTGGAGGAGTTATCTTAGATTTTTGTATATAGATTGAGCAAATTTTGGGTTAAATCGAAGAGTATATTAATGAAGTATGTGTTAATAGTTAGGGGAGTGCTTGTAAAAATCATAGGGGTAGAAATCATAAGATTCTAAAGCGGCTTTACTCTGCTACGTAATAAATAAGCTCTGATTTTATACTGTAATCCTAATTTATTAATTGTTTCGAGAAATACTGTATTATGTGTCGCTTTGTAATGGTCTTTAAGGATTCGATATAGGATTCTAGAATCTGCATTGAGTGGAGATAAAGATTCCATAATAGAATCGGCAGACTCATTGCTGTGAGTATGGACAATTCGTAAAGCCTGCAATTCTTGATAGGCAGATGTATTTTGTAAGTAAGGATAAACGGAGAAATAAGAATCCATAAATTCCATTTGCAAGTCTAGCTTTCTTTTCATAATCTCTAACCCTCTTTTGGAAGTCAGACTATTCTTATGATGTCTGTAATAATATAATGATGTATGTAGTTCCCCAATTTTGCCTTTTAATCCCATACGTAGCCAATATTCATAGTCTTCTACAAGGAATTTTGATTCATTATAGAATCCCACCTCTTTGGCTATTTCTGCTCGATACAAGAAACATGCTCCTATTCCGTCATAGACGATAAGATTCTCTGGTTGAGATTCTACATGCCTTTTACTTTGTTTCTTTTCTCTTACGATAATGTAATCCGCACAAACCATAATATAATCAGTATGTGTCTCTAGGAAGTTTAGCATGCTTTCTATAGCTTGCGTTACATAGTAATTATCGTCCGATGTCCATGTCCAATATATGCCATTTGCATGGGCGAAACCTATGTTAAGAGACTTCGGGAGTTTTTGATTGACATCATTATGAATAAGCTTTATGCGATTATCTTGCTTTGCATAAGATTCTATAATCTGCTTTGTGTTGTCAGTTGAGCAATCATTGACAATAATGAGTTCAATGTTTTTATAGGTTTGATTGAGGATGGATTCTATGGATTGGGCAAGATATTGCTCGCCATTATAGGTTGGCAGAACAATGCTTACAAGTGGGCATGACATTGTATTCCCCTCATAGTAAAGTTGTGGAATCTATATAGGGCAACTTGAATGCTTGAGAGACAGATTTTAGGGCAATTTTACCGTTATAGGCGTTTAATCCTCCAAGAGCACCCGGCATCTTTAACATTTCTTTCCATCCTTGATTGGCGATAGTTTGGACGTAAGGTAAAGATTCGTAAGAATAAGTAATGCTTGAGGTACGAGCAATAACACCAGGGATATTAGGAACACCATAATGAACCAAATCTTCTTCGATGTATATCGGATTGTCATGTGTGGTTTGCCTTGCGGTTTCAATACATCCTCCAAGATCTACTGATACATCAAGCACTACCCCACCTTTATTCATAAGTTTTAAGTGTTCTCTTGTAATCACCTTAGGTGTGGAAGTAGCTGTTATTAATACGGCACCAATTAGAATATCTGCACCTTGCAAAACGTATTTGATAGAATCTTCATTGCTATAAAGCAGCTTTACTTGATTATTTATTACTAAAGGATGTTGTGCTACCTTAAGGGTATTGATGTCAAGTATCCATACATCTGCTCCCATTCCAACTAGTACCTTAGCGGCATTCATTCCGACTACACCACCCCCTACAATTACAGCTTTAGCAGGAGCAACACCAGCGCATCCGCCAAGAAGCACGCCTCTACCGCCATAATTAGTTGCAAGCAGAGTAGCTGCGTGTTGGGCGGCGAATTTGCCTGTTACTTCGCTCATGGCACTTAATACGGGGTAATTGCCCATAGGTCCGGCAATCGTTTCACCACAAATAGACGTTACTTTAGAATCTACCAATGCTTGAGCTAGTTCAGCGGAGTAGGCTAAATCAAGAAAGCTATATAACACCATATCTTTGTGCAGGAATCGAAATTCTGTCTCAATAGGTTCTTTGCATTTTACAAGTAAATCCGCGCATTCCCAAATTTCTTTTGCGCTTTTTAAGACGATTGCACCCGCATTTTCATAATCTGCATTTGTATAGCCTATGGTAGAACCTAGTCCATCTTCCATGTAGATTTTATGTGTAGGATTAGAATGCTTAAGAAGTGCAACATCACTAGGTACTAACCCTACTCTATGCTCGTGATTCATTATTTCTTTTGGAATACAAATATTCATAGATAATCCTTATCATATACTTGCCTACATTATACTACAAATCGTTGCTATTCAGTTAAATTGAAAGTTACCCACAGCGTTATAAGCCTTTACAAAAGTATATTTAGTTATAATTCTTGCGCGGTCATAGGACTGTAATTTTAATGTAAGGATACAATATATGGGAACACGAACAGAGCATGACTTTATTGGCGAACTCGAAATTGCAGACAATGTATATTATGGTGTACAGACTTATAGAGCATTACAGAATTTTAATATTACAGGTGATAAGTTAAGTAGTTATCCAAGTTTCATTAAGGCATTCGCGCAAGTCAAAAAAGCAGCAGCCCTGGCAAACAATGAGCTTAAATTACTCGATGATACAAAAAAAGATGCGATTTGTAAAGCATGCGATAGGCTTATAGCTGGAGAGTTAAGAGAGCAGTTTGTCGTTGACATGATACAAGGCGGAGCTGGAACAAGCACAAATATGAATACCAATGAAGTAATAGCAAATCTAGCCTTAGAAATTATGGGGCATAAAAAAGGCGAGTATCAATACTGCCACCCAAATGACCACGTAAATCTTTCACAATCAACTAATGATTCCTATCCTACAGCTATCCATGTAGCCCTTTATGATGAGCTTTCTGCATTAGCAAAGGATATGGAAGTCTTAAAATCTTCATTTGAAAAAAAGGCGCAAGAGTTTAAAAATGTTTTAAAGATGGGTCGCACTCAGCTCCAAGATGCCGTGCCTATGACATTAGGACAAGAGTTTCACACATTTGCAGTAATGATGGGGGAAGACATTGCTAGAGTGCTTGAAGCAAGAAATCTTATCACTGAAATTAATATGGGCGGCACTGCTATTGGTACTGGGATAAATTCACATCCTGATTATCCTAAGATTGTGCAAAAAAAATTATGCGAAGTCACAGGATGCCCATTTCAAACCGCCGATGATTTAATTGAAGCAACACAAGATACAGGGGCGTATGTACAAGTAAGCGGTGTGTTAAAAAGAGTTGCCGTGAAGCTTTCTAAAGTTTGTAATGATTTGCGCTTGCTAAGTTCTGGTCCAAGAGCTGGATTAAACGAAATCAATTTACCCAAAATGCAGCCTGGAAGTTCCATTATGCCCGGAAAAGTTAATCCTGTAATTCCTGAAGTTGTCAATCAAGTATGTTATGCGGTGATTGGTAATGATGTTACTGTAAGTTTTGCAAGTGAAGGCGGGCAGCTCCAACTCAATGTTTTTGAACCTGTAATTGCTTACGGTTTATTTAATTCTATTTCAATGATGAGGAATGCTATGCTCACACTTGCAAGCCGATGTATTGATGGCATTACTGCAAATGAAAAAGTGTGTAGCGATTTTGTATATAATAGCATTGGTATTGTTACCGCACTTAATCCTTATATTGGCTATGAGAATTCTGCTTCTATTGCTAAAGAATCTCTGCAAACAGGTAAATCTGTCAAAGAAATTACATTAGAAAAAAAACTTTTGAGCAAAGAGCAACTTGATGAAATTTTCCAACCCAAAAATATGCTTAATCCACATATGAGTGCAGAAGATAAAGCAAAGTTCCAAAAACACTCACCTTTTGCGTAAGCTTAGTTATCGCAATTTACTAGAATCATTTTTGAGATGGGCATAATATGGATATACTTTACTATTTATTAACTATTTCTTGAATTGGTTGTCCATAAAACTAAAGGAGATTCCAAAGATTCTAGTTATAATTTTACTCTAAAATGGGTATTAGACATTAAGGAGTAAAGCATGCAGAACAAAATATTCTCTAAAAGTAGAAATGGCTATTTTGGTGAGGGCGATTTAAGTTTTGGAGGTTGCTTTGTTCCTGAAATCCTTTACCCTGTTATCATGGATTTGCAAAAAGCCTACTATCATATTTTTCGAAGCAAGGCTTTCAAGAAAGAATATAAATTTCTACTTAAACATTTTGTAGGCAGACCAACGCCTCTTTTTTATGCAAAGAATGCATCGAGAATCCTCAATAATGATATTTTTCTTAAGTTTGAAGGACTAGCAAATACTGGAGCGCATAAGATTAATAACGCTTTAGCGCAAGTGCTGTTAGCCAAGAGAATGAAAAAACAACTTGTTATCGCTGAAACTGGAGCAGGGCAACACGGTGTAGCAGTGGCAAGTGTATGCGCGTTTTTAGATATGCCATGTAAAATCTTTATGGGTGAAATTGATGTGCAAAGACAACGTCCTAATGTGTTTATCATGGAACAATTTGGTGCGACTGTGATCCCTGTTTCAAGTGGGACAAAAACACTTAAAGACGCTGTCAATGAAACATTGCGTGAATGGAGTAATGATCCGTATGGCATATTTTATGTCTTGGGAAGTGCGCTTGGACCATCCCCTTACCCCGATATTGTAAGAGATGCGCAAAGTATCATCGGTAAAGAGATAAGGAAGCAGCTTCATAAATCGCTTGGGGTCTTGCCTGATTATGTTGTAGCATGTGTTGGCGGTGGTAGCAATGCTATGGGTGCTTTTGAAACCTTTTTAGAAGAACCAGATGTCAATCTTGTTATTGTAGAGGCTGGTGGAGATAATTTTTTGCCCAATAAAAATGCTATGCGATTGCATACAGAAAGTCATGCTAAAGTTGGCATAGCACAAGGCTATAAATCTTATTTCTTACAAGATAAGCACGGACAAATCGCTGAAACATATTCGATTAGTGCGGGACTAGATTATGCTGGTGTTGGACCTCAAATCGCTCATCTAGTGAGTATAAAACGAATCAAATGTACTGCCGCTAGTGATACGGAAGCATTGGAAGCTATGCAGTTTTTTGCAAAGCATGAAGGAATCTTAGCGGCATTAGAATCAAGCCATGCGCTAGCTGGTGCTATGAAAATTGCTAAAACAATTAACAATAAGGCTATTGTAGTTAATGTCAGCGGAAGAGGGGATAAAGATATTTTTATCACAGCTAAAGAGCTTTGCACAGAGCAGTGGAGAGACTTTTTAGAGCTTGAGCTCTCTGCGATCAATAAAAAAATGACTAAGAAACAAAAATGCACAAAAGATTCTGCAATAGTCAAACAAGCATTAGAAATAAAAAAATATGACAATGATAAATCCCCAACTAATGATACAGGCACAATGCAGCCTTGTGTGTCTGAACACAACAGCGATACTACTATGAATCAACATGAAAAATCTGAAGAATTGAGTGTAGAATTAGATTTGAATGAACTCAAAGACAAAGATTTTAGTTTTCTTGATGAAACTACACAAGAAATGCAAGAAATGCAAGAAATGCAAGAAATGCAAAATTGCGCGCAACAGATGGAACAAGCTCAAGTAGATTCTATAACGGCTCAAGATAATCAAGAGGAGTCAATAGAAACCACGGAAATCATTGATAAACTAGATATTGATGAAGAGATGCAAGATTCTTTAGCCCCTATTGATAATATTGTAGAAACACAAGACACATCAGCACACCATAATGTATTAGATTTTCTCTCATCTGAACAAATGGAATTAGATAACATAGTATTAGAGTCGCTGCCATTGCATGAAGAGCCGCAGGTAAAGGAAGAAATACAGAAACAACTCGATGATTCTATGCAAACATTAGAATTACAGCAAGGTTTAGAATCTAATAACCTTACTTCATTGCTAGATTCAGAACTTTTTGCAGATATGGATTCAAATGAATCACAACATATCAGTTTGTTGCTTAATAATGAAGAACCAATATTGTCATTGCGTTCCAATGAATTGCATGAGTCGCAGGAAGCTTTTGATTCTTTAGAATCTATTGATGAAAAACAAGAAGAACAATATGTGCTTGATGATGACATACAAGGGCAGCATATACAATCAAATGAAGATCAGACCATTCAATCGGAATTGCAAGCGGAAAATTTGCAAGTAAAAGTATTTGAAACCAATATGAATTTAAGTAAGATTTGTGGTAGGTCGATAAAATCCTAATTTTTGAAGCAACAGAGAATGGTTTTAGAGAAATACGATTAAATATTTTTCTTTTTTCGCCATATTCCAGATTGAAATACAACATAAAAAATTATTGCACGAATATAAGTTTCAATGAATATAATAATAAATAGACTATATAAATGCCATCCTTGCGTACTTGCGATTAACATGGGCAACAATCGGAACAAGGAAATGCTAATGATATTGATAAATAAGGGAATCTGCGTCCATCCTGCTCCACGTAATGCTCCATCATAGATAAAAGATAAAATGAGTGGAATTTGTGAGAGTCCTATAATAATCAAATACATACTAGAAATTTCTATGGCGACAGAATCTTCTGACATAAATAACAATGAAAATTGTTCAGCAAAAAGAGCCAATAAGAGTCCACAAATCCCTAATACTATACTTGCTACAATGGCGCAAAGTTTTGTGTATTCAAAACCGAGCTTATAATCTTTTACTCCAATACATTGTCCCATGAGACTCATAATTGCCAACGTAAAACTAAAACCGGGGATAAGCGCAAAACCTTCAATTTTTGTTCCTGCTTGAAATCCATTCATAGCACTATCACCATAGACAATAGCATACTTACCAACAAAAAATAAAATAATATTTAAAGAAATAATAGTAAAAATACGTTCTATCCCTGTTGGAATGGCGACTTTTAAGCCATTTAGTAGAAAATGTAGACGAAACATAAATAATAACCGTATCGGTGTTTTTGAGAATTTCACAAGCAGCAATAATGCAATAAGTTCTAGGTAAGAAATAAAAACACTGACTACTGCCGCTCCAAAAAGTCCTTTCCCCTCTATTCCAAAAGCACCTTGAATTAAAATTACATTTCCAAACACACTAAGAAAAGTCATAATAACTTTAATATAAAAAGGCTGCTTTGTATCTCCTATTGCTGCAAAGCTAGAGATTATAACATTTTTAGCTATAATTGCGGGTAGAGCAAAAATAGTAATAAGAACGTATGAATAAGTAGCCGTGTAGAGTTCTGTACTTAAATCAAGTGCTTGTAAATACAATGGGATACCCAAATAAGTTATAAAGAGTAAGGGAAGAGAGAAAATTATCGCACTGTACAACAAAGTGGCATAAACCAAATTCATCTCAAAGTACTTTTTTGCGCTATAACGTCGAGACATTAGTACGTTTGCGCCAATCCCAAAAATCGCACTTATTGGGTAAAAAATAATAATGTAGTTTGCTCCTAAGCTCAAGGCGGTAAAGCTTAATGGGGAAATTTTGGCTAAGAAAAATAGTGCTAGAAAGAGATTTAACATATCTAAACCAGATTGCAGTGCGCTTGGAATAGCAATGTTTAAAATACGCGCAATTTTTGTTTTTGTGGTCAACATAGAGCCATTCTTTTTGTACAATTTTATCAAATAGGGCTTAATTTTCCAATAAGCAGATAGCGAACTATGACGATTCTAATTAGGATTCATTCATGCCAAGTAAAAACTCGTCATTATTCTTTGTATTTTTGATTTTAGAATAAAGGAAATTGAGTGCTTCCACATCATCCATTTGACCGATCACGTTGCGCAATATCCATACTTTTGTTAGTCTTTCCTCTCCTAATAATAAATCATCTTTTCTTGTGCCAGATTTAAGAATATCAAAAGCTGGATAGATTCTTCTGTCTGCAATGCTACGCGCTAAGACTATTTCAGCATTACCAGTACCTTTAAATTCTTCAAAAATTACTTCGTCCATGCGTGAGCCAGTTTCAATTAGTGCGGTGGCAATAATTGTAAGGCTACCACCATTTTCTATATTCCGTGCTGCACCGAAGAATCTTTTAGGTTTATGTAAAGCGTTGGCGTCTACCCCACCACTCAATACTTTCCCACTAGAGGGAGTAACTGCGTTATAAGCGCGGGCTAAACGTGTAATAGAATCTAATAAAATCACTACATCTTTTCCTACCTCGATACGTCTTTTTGCTCGCTCTAACACTAATTCGGCTACACGTATGTGATTGGTTGAAGGTAAGTCAAATGTGCTAGAAAACACCTGCCCTTTCACGCTTCTCTCCATGTCGGTTACTTCTTCTGGTCTTTCGTCAATGAGTAATACCATAAGCTCTACTTCAGGATGATTTTCGCTGATACCGTGTGCTAATTCTTTCATAAGTTCTGTTTTGCCTACCCTAGGGGGCGCTACAATCAGTGCCCTTTGCCCCTTACCAATCGGGCTAAATAAATCAAGCATTCTACCTGTAACTTTTTGACTGCTGTATTCAAGCTTTAATTGTTCGGCAGGAAAAAGTGGTGTAAGGTTTTCAAATAACGGTCGATTCTTGATTTCGTCTAAACTTAGATAATTTACTGCTTCAATTTTTAATAAAGCATAGTATCTCTCTTGTTCCTTTGGCGGCCTAACTTGCCCAGTGATAATATCTCCGTTGCGAAGTGCAAATCTCTGAATTTGACTCTGTGAAACATAGGTATCATGTTGTGTGTCAGAGAATTTTTCATCAATAGAACGTAAGAATCCATAGCCTTCATTCGTAATTTCTAAGATTCCAGAGATAAGGATAAAACCACCTTGACTTACTTGATTCTTAAGAATTTCAAAAATTAATTCTTGACGCAGAAATTCTTGAGGATTCTGGATTCCAAGTTTTTTAGCTATTTCTAATAATTTGTGCATTGGGGTGATACGTAATTCTTCGACTTTAAATCCATTTACAGGGGTATGTGTTCGTTTGGAAGAATCTTTGTTTTTTTCTTTTTTATCTTCATGTTCAGTTGTCATTTTTTCTTTTTGTTTGGGGATACGATGTGATTTTTTTGTTTTTACGTCAAGTTCTTCACTGTCATTAGGCATAAATTTCTCCTATTTAAAGATTTATTAAATGATTAAATTTATTATTTTATTCAAATTATGATTGATTTATTTTATTAAACCATACAATATTGTGATGATTAGAACTCACTATTAAGATAGATTTGAGATATATATTCCTAATTTGCTTTTTGAAAAGAAATAATCTAAGTTTAACTATGAGATTTACTAAGAAGAAGCAGTGCAATCAAATACAATTAGAATCAAAATTAGGATTCGTTAAGGTATTGCATTGAACACCTTTACCAAATAATTTTAATTGGTAGGCATGGTATTGGTAGTGCAGATGCTATATTCCCTAAATAATTTGAATAAGGGGATTAAAGACTTTGTTTAACTTTTTGTACTATGTTTGCAAACGCAACAGGGTTGCTATAAGCTATATGCGCTAGCACCTTTCTATCTAAGTCAATGTGAGCCTTTTTTAGTCCATTAATAAATCGAGAATAGCTTATATCATTTTTCCTGCAAGCAGCATTTATGCGAACTATCCATAGTGCCCTAAAGTTTCTTTTCTTTTGTTTTCTATCACGATAAGCATAGCATAAACTTCGTTCTAGCTGTTCTTTAGCTTTTCTGAAATGTTTTCTTCTGCCGCTGTAAAAACCTCTTGCGAGTTTTAGAATCTTTTTGTGTCTTCTTCTTCGTACTATACCTGTTTTAACTCTCATGTTGTTCTCCTGTAACTTTGCCTTACTATCTTTGGATAATTTAAGGCGTAAACTTGCGTTTAGACTTTCCCTAATTTAGGGGACAATTCTGATTATGTAAAGCGCATTGAAGCTTTCGTTATTTAATCTACCTTAAGCATAAAAGACGTTCGATAGATTCTTTATTAGCACTTTGCACATAATGCGGTGCATTTAATCTTGCCTTACGTTTGGGTGACTTTTTTGTCAAGATATGATTTTTGAAAGCAGCAGCTCTTTTAATAGCATTTTTCTTAAGCTTAAACCGCTTTGCAGCACCACGATTAGTTTTCATCTTTGGCATTCATTCTCCTTTCGCAAAAATAAACCGAAATTATAACATAAAAATTATACCTTAAGCTTATTATTCGGAATCATTAAGGCAGTTGCATATTTTCCTTCGACTTTTGGTTCTTTATCTGTATGCGCGATATCTTCTACCATTGCGCATACTCTTTGCAACATTTCAAAGCCCGCCGCTGGATTTTGCAACTCTCTTCCTCGTAAGAAAACCCGAAATTTCACATGTTTACCCTCTTCAAAAAATTCCCTTGCATGCTTTATTTTATAATTAATATCATTCTGCGCAATTTGTGTGGAGAGTTTAATTTCTTTAACTTCGATTTGCTTTTGTTTTTTCTTTGATTCTTTAAGTTTTTTTTCAATTTGATAGCGAAATTTGCCATACTCTACAATTTTACATACAGGAGGCTTGGCAGTTGGAGAAATGCAAATTAAATCCAAACCTTGTTCTTTAGCCAATCTCTGCGCTGCCTCATTACTTAAAATACCTAACTGTTCACCCGCTTCAGATATGCACCTTACTTCTTTAAAGGGAATTTGCTCATTTATTAATACTTCTTCTTTACTCAAAAGTTTACCTCTCTATTCAATTGATTGACTTTCTCTAAAAAGTCTGAAACACCCATTGTATATTGCATGCTTTCTCCTTGCTTTCTGTCAGTTTGATCGTTAGTGTATCTGTCTCGTATGGAAAGAGTATTGTTTTGTACTTCTTTGTCGCCAATAATAACAATAAATGGTACTTTCTGTTTTTCTACATTACGTATTTTTTTGTTGAGAGAATCTGATTTTGCGTGAATTTCTGCATAGATTTCTAAATCACGTAAAGCCAATTGTAATTTTGTAGCAAAGCTTAGATGTTCATTTGATAGTGGGATAATTCCAACTTGTGTAGGAGCAATAAAAAAGGGAAACTCCCCTCCAAAATGTTCAATCAAAATAGCAATAAATCTCTCGAAGCTTCCTAAGATAGCACGATGAATCATGACTGGCTGCGTGTGTTGATTGTTTTCATCAATATAGCTTAGAGAAAAACGTTCTGGTAAATTCATATCAATTTGTACTGTCCCACACTGCCATTTTCTCCCAATAGCATCTGTGATTTTAATGTCAATTTTGGGTCCATAAAATGCACCACCACCTTCATCTATATGATAATCAACTTTATTAGCTTCAAGCGCGTTTCTTAATGCGTTAGTAGCGGTTTCCCATACACTATCGCTGCCTATTGACTTTTCTGGTCTAGTAGACAGTTCCATTTCGTAATCAAAGTGGAATGCCCGCATAACTCTCTGTGTAAATTGTAAAATAGCATGAACTTCCGATTCTATTTGATCGGCACGACAAAATAAATGCGCATCGTCTTGTGTGAATTCACGAACGCGCAATAACCCGTGTAATACACCACTTTTTTCATGTCTATGTACAACACCATATTCATAGAATCTCAATGGTAATTCCCTGTAACTGCGAATGCTGCTTTGATAGACTTTAATATGTCCTACGCAATTCATAGGTTTTATCCCATATTCTACATCATCAATAGTTGTGAAATACATATTTTCCTTGTAGTTTGTATAATGTCCGCTAATTTTCCATACATCGCTCTTGAGAATCTCTGGTCCTCGTACGGGTTCATATTCATTGTGAATAAGAGCCGCGGTAAGCAGATCCTCTAATCTTCGGCGCAACCTTGCACCTCTAGGTAACCATATTGGCAATCCAGCACCTATTTCTTCATCAAAATGAAATAATCCCATTTCGTTGCCTAACTTCCGATGGTCTCGTTTCTTGGCTTCTTCCAGTAAATACAAATGTTGCTTTAGATTTTGCTTCTGTGCAAAAGCGATGCCATAAATTCTAGTGAGCGTCGTTGCTTTTTCATCTCCCCCTAAATACGCTCCAGCAATCTTTGTTAATTTAAATGCTTGTAGAAATTTCAAATGTGGTAAATGCGGACCTCTACACAAATCTTCAAAATCACCTTGCTGATAAATGCTAAAGCTATCACCATGTATTTTGCTTATAACGGCTTGTTTGAGTTCATCATTGCTGAATCTAAGCTCCGCTTCTTTGCGTGTCAAATGGATTTTATTCAGTTTGTTGCCTTTCTTGGCAATTTCTTTCATCTTATTTTCTATTATAGGTAAATCTTCTAAGCCGATTTTAGAATCTACTTTGAAATCATAATAAAATCCTTCATCTACGACGGGTCCAACAAAAAATTTGGCTTCAGGATAAAGAGATTTAACCGCCTCTGCAAGTAAATGCGCACAGGTATGACGTATAATTTCGTGAGCTAGTGGAGTATCAGTAAAAAATATTGGTTCTAATGTTGAGACATCAAGATTTTGTTCTGTAACTGTTTGGGTATCAATAATTGCATTATCATGCACATAACCAATGATATTTTGCAATGCGAAAATTCCTTTCTCTAATTTATACATGAATGTTCATTATTGCTTGCAAAGCATGTAATAACTTTAATAACGAGGGAAATAGATAGATGTAATTTAGTGGCTAATTATACAAATGGCAGCTTAAAACCAGCTTAAATACAGGTAAATAGAATAAGTTCCTTGAGATTGTAGAAATAGTATCAAATTATTGTATTTATTGAGCCTAATAGTTATATTAATTGCTTATATTTTCAACAAATTGAGAATCATAAATTAAAATTTTTCATCAAACCAATGAGCAATCTGACTGCGAATGGTATGTTGCAATTGCAATCCAAAGAGAAAATCATCTTCTTTCGCTCGAGATAATAGACTTAATGCGCCGTTACGGAATTTACTTAAATAAGGATGATCTATTTGGTTGTAATCACCCAAAAAAACAATTCGACTTTTTTCTCCAAGTCTTGTACCAATTAATTTAATAGTTGCATCAGAGGCATTTTGCACTTCATCGAAAATAATAAATTTATTGTGTAAACTAATACCTCTTGCATGCGCTATGTCCAGAATCTCAATTTTATGTTTTTGCAAAAAATATTGTGTTGATTCCTCCTTGTCTATACTTTTACTTTCCCCTCTATACTCAATACGTTTAGCTAGTGAATTTTCCTTAAGGCTTTCGATTATAAAATTAATACTGCTAAAAAGTGGATACATAAAATAATGGAGTTTCTGAATCTCATCGCCTTTTCTAAAGCCCAATTCTGCTTCTTTATCATTAGCCGTAATCGTATTGCGCATATAAATAATGCCATCGACAAGCCCTAATTTTTGCAGGGAGATTCCAGCTTGTAGGGCGATAAGAGTTTTACCGCTTCCTGTGCTTCCTGTGATAATGCTTAATTGATTGTGTGGATAGGTAAGCATGACATAGGCTAGTTTTTGTTCGATATTTAGGGGAAGGATATAAGGCTTATGTTCTTTAATGATAGAATCTAAAGCAAGAATTTCAAGCTGATTATTGTATTTTACTCCAAAAAGTTTCTTGCCTGTAAGATAACATTCACTATCCGTATAATCTATTTCTTCAATTTCAACAAGATGCCACTGACTTAATGCTTGGAACGCCTTGCTCTCCTCAAATGTCTTTTTATCACTTAGATCCCGAAGCAATTTTGTTTTATAAATGAAATTAATATTTTTTGGATTAAGGACCTGTCCTCTCTTTAGCGAATGAGATTCTATATTTTCAGTTAATGAACGTACGCGTAACGCTACGTCGTTAGTAAGTAAGATGAGTTTGTAGTCTTTTGCTATCTCTCTTATGCGCGCATCGTTATAACCGTAATCTACAAACATTGCTTTATATTTTATTCGCGTAATAACCCAAATTGGTACAGATATTTCCCCACTTTTAAACTCAATACGTGAAATATAGTCTCCTGCTAATGGCTTGATATTCATCTCTCTTTGCATATCATTTGGTGATTTAGTATAAGTGTCTGTGTCAAGAATATTGACAATACAGCGAAAAAATTCTCTAGCAAAAAACCCACTTTCGCTTTGAGAATCTTTTTTTCTATCAAGCTCTTCTAAAATAATATCGCTAATGTAAAGTTCATGGTTTTTTTCATGTAAGTAAACTAAATTTTGTGTATTATCAAGGATAATTGAAGTATCCAACAAAAACTTTTGCAAAAATCTCCTTTTGAATCTTAATTAAATGAAGCCGTTAAGGGTTTAAGGTAGAAGTTAAGATTTATCAATTTTTATCTTTTATCTTCGATTCAAGCTCTATAAATTATTTTTTGATTTATGTTGCAACCATTCCCCAAAACGCGCTAGATAACTCCAAAATAATGGAATAAAAAATATTGCAATAAAAGTTGCTGCGAGCATTCCCCCAATAACGCCTGTACCGATGGCATGTCTGCTTGCGCTACCCGCTCCCGTACTTAATGCTAAAGGTAGCACGCCAATACCGAAAGCAAGGGAGGTCATGATGATTGGACGAAATCTTAATTTTGCCGCTCCAATCGCAGATTCCATAATGCTTTTTCCCTCTCTTTCACGTAAATGTTGCGCAAATTCAACAATCAGAATAGCGTTTTTTGCCGATAGAG
Organism: Helicobacter aurati; assembly: GCF_003364265.1. Lineage (GTDB taxonomy): Bacteria > Campylobacterota > Campylobacteria > Campylobacterales > Helicobacteraceae > Helicobacter_A > Helicobacter_A aurati. The sequence continues at coordinate 88,048 of NZ_NXLW01000001.1, read as the reverse complement.
CAATAAGCATGACAAGTCCTATTTGGAAGTATATATCATTATCTAATCCCCTTAACGTTGTAGCTAATACTGCGCCAAACACGGCAAACGGCACAGCAGTAAGTACGGATAATGGCATAAGCCATCGTTCATATTGCGCACATAGAATCAAAAAGACGAAAATTAATCCAAAAACAAAAGCTATTACTCCCGATCCACCTGCATTTTTTTCTTGATAGCTTGAGCCTGAATAGGCTATGGTATAACCATCTGGCAATACCTTTTTAGCTACTTCTTCAATAGCTTTTAAGGCATCACCACTAGAATAACCCTGTTTGGGGCTACCCATGATTTTCGCTCCTGTAAAAAGATTGAATCTTTCAAGAATGTCTACCCCAGTTACACGTTCAAAATGTACCAATGTGCTTACTGGAATCAAATCGCCCTTGCTTGATTTGACAAATATGCGACTTAAATCTTCTGGTGTTTCTCTAAACTGACTTTGTGCTTGAATATTAACTTGATAGGTTTTTCCATAGAGATTAAAATCATTGACATAATATTGTCCAAAAGTGCTTTGTAACGTTGTAAAAACATCATCAACATTTACTTGCATTGCTTTGGCTTTTTCTCTATCTAACGTAATGAAATATTGTGGAATATTAGAATCAAACAGACTTCTTACACCTGCAAGCTCCGGTCGTTTGTTTGCCTCTGCAACGACAAGATTCGCGTATTTTTCTAAATCTTCTATCGTTCCATTACTTCTGTCTTGGATATAAATCTCAAAACCACCAGCGATAGATAATCCCATAATAGCTGGCGGATTTAATACCAATGTTTGAGCATCTAAATTATGATTTAATACCCCCATAAAACGTCGAACAATGTCAAATGAACTTTCGCTACGTTCGCTCCAATCTTTGAATGTAGAGAAAATGATGGCACCACTAGAGCGAGCTGCTCCTGTTAGCATGTCAAAACCAGCAATTAGAAAGCTATAATCAATGTTTTTATCTTGTTCCATTAAAGCTAAGCCTTTCTTTCCTTCCGCAATTGTTCGTGAGAGTGAAGAAGCAGGTGCTAATTGAATAAAACTTAACATAATGCCTTTGTCTTCGTTGGGTACAAGGCTTGTTGGTAGCTTAGTAAATAATCCCCAAGATGTACCAATAATTGCTATAAAACATAGTACAAGAGCTAAACCATATCTTAGTGCTCTGGCAATTTGTTTGCCAAATTTGAATGTAAGCCAATCAAAGAAGTCGTTGAATCGTTTTACGATGTAAAAAGGTTTCGGGCTCGTGCTTTTTAAGATGGATACACAAAGAGCAGGGGTTAGAGTAAGGGCTACGAATCCAGAGATTATTACTGAAATCACAATAGTAATAGCAAATTGCTTATAAATTGCTCCACTAAAGCCACCGATAAATGCGACTGGAATAAACACTGAGCAAAGCACAAGCACAATCGCTATAACCGGACCTTGTATTTCGTTCATTGCTTTTATTGTGGCTTCTTTTACAGAGAGGTTTTCGCTATGAATAATACGTTCGACATTTTCAATCACGATAATTGCGTCGTCAACGACGATTCCAATTGCTAATATTAATCCAAAGAGCGTGAGTAGATTGATTGAAAATCCAAGCGCATACATGCCTGCAAATGCGCCTATTATAGAAACAGGAATAGCAATGACTGGAATAATGGTTGCGCGAAAATTTTGCAAGAAAAAATACATAATTACAATTACTAGTACGATGGCTTCCACGAATGTTTTTATTACTTCTTTAATAGAGATTTTGACGAATGCTGTTGTATTGTAGACATTTTTATAGTGCAAACCAACGGGAAAGGCTTGTGATAATTCTTGCATCTTTTTCTCGACATTATCTGCCACATCAAGGGCATTTGCACCGGGCTGTAATGAGATTCCAAAGGCAGCCGCATTTTTGCCATTAAGGAGGGGACTAACACTATAATCCTTTGCACCTAATTCAATTGTTGCTACATCTTTTAATCGAAGCGCAGAACCATCGTCATTAGAACGAATAATAATATTTCCAAATTCTTCTGCCTTAATGAAACGTCCCTGTGTTGTTACAGAATAGGTAAAAGCAATATCATTTCGTATAGGCTCTGCGCCAAATGATCCGACAGCGAACTGTGAGTTTTGTTCTGAAATAACTTTTGCGACTTCTGAAGGTGTGAGATTATTTTGAGAAAGTTTGTCTATATCCAACCAGATTCTCATAGAATAGTCTCTTTGCCCGAAAGCTGTTATGTCCCCCACTCCGGGAACTCGTTTAAGTTCGTTAATGATATTAAGAATTGCATAGTTAGCTACATAGGTAGCATCATAAGCAGCATTATCTGAATACATTGCATAGACTGACAATATTGTAGAAGATCTCTTACGTGTTGTAACACCAACTCTTTGCACTTCTGTAGGAAGTTGCGTTAGAGCTGCCTGCACTCTATTACTCACATTGACAAGAGCCATGTCAGCGTTTGTATCGTTGCTAAAATAAACACTTAGGTTAAGAAAGCCACTTGAAGATGAAGAGGATTTCATATAGAGCATCCCTTCTACTCCATTAATGCTATCTTCTATAACGCTTGCCACTGTATTTGCTACAACTTCCGCATTTGCCCCACTGTAAGTTGCTTGGACAGTTATTTCGTTTGGTACTACTTGAGGATATTCTTCAACTGGTAGTATAAAAATACTAATAATGCCAACTAAGGTAATAATGATAGATACAACCATAGAAAACACAGGACGTTCAATAAAAAATCGTGAAATCATAGTATCACCAGTAAGATGTAAGATTAATAGAGAGGTGTAAAAAGTACAATGTTAATGGCAGAGAGGAAGGGATTCGAACCCTCGAAAGCTTGCACTTTACACGCGTTCCAGGCGTGCTCCTTCAACCACTCGGACACCTCTCTAAAAGCTGCATTGTATCATAAGATTCTAAAAATATTTTATAATAGCTTCATAGTTTTCAACATAAAGTAAAATTATGCAGCAACAAACAGACAAAACACAGAATTTTTGCAGATATTTTGCAGAATATCCCATTATACAATGTGCGGATTCTTCTTTTAGTCTCTACAACACGCATTATCAGCAAGGTTACCATTCTAAGAGTTTAGGAGCATACAACGAAACTCTTTACAAACACATAGTCCCTGTAATGCTTTTTCAAGAATCCTTGCATTCTCATAGTTTGCATGATTTTCCATCCAAGCTTGTAGCCTTAATGAAAAACCCTCAATCATTCAACCATCATGACAATCTATCGAATCTTTTGCGCGATTTACCAAGATTCCGTCCTTTGAGGATTCTTGATATTTGTTTTGGGTTGGGATTTAATGCTTTTATGACGTTGCATTATTTTGTTGATTGTGAGATTTACTCTCCTGAAAAAAATAATCTCTTAAAGACTCTGCGAAGTTTCCCTTATCCAGCCGAGTTTGCTAGCAAAGCGCGAGATATTTTAGAGAATCTTGATACAAACGGCGTTTATCAGGATAATAATCAAATTTTGTATTTTTTGCATGGTGATGCGCTGGAATTTTTGCAAACTTTCCCAAAAGGATTCTTTGATGTTGTTTTTCAAGATGCGTTTTCACAATCACAGAATCCGGAATTATGGAGCATTCATTATTTTGAGAAACTTTTTGCTCTTACAGCTAATCGTTCTATCATTACCACTTATGCAAAAGCTAAAAATATCTTGGAATCCGCACAGTATGTAGGATTCAAGGCAGTGAAGCATGCACTAGGGAGTGTATTTTTTAAAGATTATAGTCAATGAACTAATATTTAGTTATATCAATAGACTAAATATTTATTATTAAAAAGATATAAATTTTAATAAAATTAGCACTTTATGATATATACTGCTAAATATATGCTATACTTCTGCGTACATTCATCCATAAGGAGCAGAACATGAATATTTTCGAAAAATTAACAAATCAAATGCGAGAGGTTATTAATACTTCGGTGCAATTTGCTGCAAGACATAAAAATCCTGAAGCGAAACCCACGCATGCTTTGCTTGCTATGTTGGCTGATTCGAATTTTATCCTCTATCAAGCATTACATAGAAATAACGAAGACATTAACGCAATCATTCAAGCCTTAACACAGGAGATTGAACAACTCCCAAAATCCAGCAATAGCAACTTGCAAAATATGACTCTTTCTTCCGAACTTCTTAATGCTTTGGAGCAAGCGCTCACTCTTTCATCAACAGAGGGAGATAGTTTCGTGGGCGTAGATAGCTTTATCCGCGCAAATATTGATTCGCACTTTAAAGAATATTTAAAGAGCGTTGATAAATTGGAATTGCTTAACACGCTGAAAAATATGCGTAAAGGCGCAAAGATGGACACACAAAGTAGCGATGATACATTAGAGATTCTCGAAAAGTATGGGACAAATCTCACTAAACTTGCCATGCAAAATTCTTTCAACCCGGTCATTGGGAGAAATGAAGAAATTGAACGTATGATGCAAATTCTGATACGTAAAACAAAAAACAATCCTATCTTGTTAGGCGAACCTGGTGTCGGTAAAACTGCAGTTGTGGAAGGATTGGCAATAAAAATCGTTAAAAAAGAAGTTCCATTATCTTTACAGAATAAACAGCTTATTGCTCTTGATATGGCGGCGGTTACAGCTGGAGCAAAATATCGCGGGGAATTTGAAGAAAGATTAAAAGCGATTATTGATGAAGTTAAAAGAAATAGCGACATTATTCTTTTTATTGATGAGATTCATACAATCATTAATGCAGGTGCAAGCGAAGGAGGAATGGACGCTGCCAATATTTTGAAACCAGCTCTTGCGAGAGGCGAATTACGTACTATTGGAGCGACAACAATCAAAGAGTATCGTAAATATTTCGAGAAAGATGCGGCACTTGCGAGGAGATTCCAGCCTATTGCCATCAATGAACCCACACAAAACGAAGCATTGCAAATTATGCGAGGTATTAAAGAAAGCTTAGAATCCCATCACAATGTGAGCATTACGGACGGTGCGCTAGTAGAAAGTGTCAAGCTCTCTAGCCGTTATATCACTAATCGCTATTTGCCCGATAAAGCAATAGATTTAATTGACGAAGCAGCAGCCGAGCTTAAAATGCAAATAGAATCTGAACCGAAAGCTATTTCGAAAGTTAAGCATGAAATTGAAGCTCTTGAAGTTGAGAAAGTAGCACTTAATCTTGATAAAGGAGAAAATAATACACAAAGATTGCAAGAGATAGAAAAAGAACTTGCAGATTCTAAAGAAAAGCTTGCGAATTTGCAAGCTATCTTTGACAACGAGAAACAGCTATTTACTACGATTGCAAAAACGAAAAATGATATAGAATCTTTACGAAGAGAAAGCGAGCTAGCGCGCAGAAGTGGCGATTATGGTAAAGTTGGGGAGATAGAGCACGGTAAGATTCCTAAATTGCATGTTTTGCTTCAAGATTTAGAATCCAAATGGCTAACATTGCAAAAAGATGGTTCATTACTCAAACATGCGGTAACTAAAGAGAGTATTGCTGAAATTGTTTCGCGATGGACTCAAATACCTGTGGGGAAAATGTTGGAATCTGAAAAACAAAAGATTCTACATATTGAAGAAAATCTTAAAAAAAACGTAATAGGACAAGATGCAGCCATAGAGGCTATCGCACGTGCTATTAAACGCAATAAGGCTGGACTAAATGATTCTAATAGACCTATTGCTAGCTTTTTGTTTTTAGGTTCAAGTGGTGTAGGCAAAACACAAAGCGCAAAAGCTCTAGCAAAATTCCTTTTTGATAGCGATAGAGAGCTTATTCGGCTTGATATGAGTGAATATATGCAAGAATTTGATGCAACCAAGCTTACAGGTGCGGCACCAGGCTATGTGGGATATGAAGAGGGTGGTATTCTGACTGAAGCAGTACGTAGAAAGCCTTATAGTGTCGTGCTTTTTGATGAGGTAGAAAAGGCTCATCCAAAGATTTTCAACACACTTTTGCAGGTGCTAGATGAAGGAAGATTGACCGACAATAAAGGCGTTGTTGTGGACTTTAAGAACACAGTGATTATTTTAACGAGTAATATCGGCAGCGAGATTATTGTTGATTCACAGGATTTACAACAACAAAGAGAAGCTATCGATAGGGAGCTAAAGAAGTTTTTTCGACCAGAATTTCTCAATCGCTTAGACGATAAAATAATCTTTAATTCTCTAAACAAAGAAGACATTAGAAATATCATCGATATTTTGGTAGAAAATGTGCAAGACAAGTTAAAAGATAAGGTAATTACTTTGCAGCTTACAGATTCTATGAAAGATTATATTGCCGAGAGTGGTTTTGATAGTATATATGGTGCGAGACCGCTCAAAAGAGCTATACAACGATATATTGAAGACGTGTTGTCTGAAATGATTCTGAATGAAACCTTGACAGAAAAGAGTAATGTTACTTTTAGTATGCAAGACGGTGTAGTGCAGACGAATATTACAAAGATAGAATCTGATTCATAAATGCACTCAACAATCTTAATAAACATTCTGAAGCTATGCTCCAATACCTTTAAGCTATTAAGCCAAAATATGTAGATACTTCCATCTTTCATATTTGCATTACAGAGATTATCCTTTGTTTTGGCGGGCTTTGCATGGGTATTTGATGATTTATGATTAAGAGTCATCTCCCTAGTTTATAGGCTAAATGAGAGCAGTCAGATTGAGATGAAGATTCAAAAAAAAAAACTTGAGAATCTGAGAATGGCAAAATAATTAAATCAATATGATGCAAGCATATTGTAAGATGATGTTAAGTATGATTCTATGCTTTTGCACTTTTAACCCTATTACATTCACGACAAAGCATTTGACAATTTGTCTTTTGCGTTTTACCTCCCTTACTCCAAGGTATAATATGGTCAGCCTCCATTTCATTGATTTCAAAAATCCTCTTTTTATGCGGGCATTTAGGGTTGGCGCATTTTCCTCCTTGCGCCTCATAGACTTCTCTTTTTATCGTATCATCAAAGCTTCTTAAATTTAAGAATTTCTCATTTTCACTTAAGAGATAGGCATAGATTCCACTTTTCTTTTGTACCTCATTATTTTGCATAAGCGCGCTTATTTGTTCTTCTAGCTCGTCCTTATCAAGTTCTTTATCTTTATAGGCATTATAGAGTAGCCCCCATTCTAAACCTTTCATTTCTTTGCGATATTTAGGGAATTTTGCCTCTATCCAATCTATGACATTATTGAAGTAAAACCACAGCTTATCAGCATTTTTGGAATCTTGCGCGCTCTTTGCCATATATTCACATATCGCTTTGTCTTCCCTTTTGTCTGCTTTCCATGCAAGGACTGTCTCTAAAAATTCCTGTCTAATGCTCGAACCTTTGAGATATTTACCTCCTTTTTGCTCACATAAGGAGTTTTTCTTAGAGAATCGCCTTTTGGCATCGCTTAACCATGCGCTTGCATAGATGGCATTACGTAATTCTTGTTCTGTGAGTTTCTCTCCAGAAATATTGATAACTCTAAACCATTCTAACTTCTGGCTATCACTTCCTAGACATATATAAATTATCAATTCATAGTCTAAGAATGCTTCCTTCTTATCCTTTGGTAAATTTCCAAAATAAATCTCATTGACTGAGAAATCGCCTTTATAATATTCACAAATACTTATAGTTCTTTGTTGTCCATCGAGTACTTCGTATTCGTATTCCGCGCTAGATTCTGTATTCTTTGCCCAATACATTGTGTTTAAAGGAAAACCTTTAAATATTGTTTCAATCACCGCATTTCTTTGTTTATCCTTATAGACAAATTCTCTTTGGTATTTGGGGCGGATATTAAGCCTTGCTTTTGAATCTTCACTTGCATACGCTACGACTTCATCACTTTCTTCATCTCTGCTATATCCTTGCACTAAATCCCTAATTTTGATTTTATATTCTTGTATTTGCATGATTTTCCTTAACATATTATGATTGTTTTTTGATAGAGGCTTACTTTCGCAAAGCATGAGAGATACTTAGTGAATCTAACAAGCCCACTACCGTTAATCTGTCTTTTATCAATCCTTCATAAAGCTTTTTGTTTAAGGCTCAATAGAGTAATCTCTTAGCTTACATTTGCAATATGACAAATGCAAATTGACTGCTATTCCCTTTTGTTCATGATTCTGCGAATAAGGATTCTGGCATAGATTTCTTTATTATTTATTTTAAAGCGCCTTCCATAATTTGGATTATTTTTTATATATCTATCGATTCCCAAAATCTCAAATTGCTCTGGATTATGCTTGTCAAGGAAAGTTACAGGTACGCCCATCACTCCTTCATAGTCCATAGGAATCTCATTGGTTTTATTAATATTGATTGCATCATAATTATCATATTTGGGATATTTCTCGGGATTTTTTGCGTAAGTATGGATAGTTTCTAGAATTTCACTTCGCTTTTTAATGGCTAAGTTAGTATACCAACCAATATTACCAAAGAGCTTGAATGCTTCTTTTGTTCCTGTATTGACATCTAAGAAAAGCTTAGGATGTGTGTATCCTTGCCAAATTTTATTGTCCTTGAGATACGGGAAGAAGTCCTTGTAAGTGATTGCGTGTAAGTTCCCAATGATTAAAAATTTCTTTTGATATTCAATCAGCTTTGCGACATATTCTCGGAATAGTGAAAAGGGCGGGTTTGTTACGACTATATCGCTTTGTTGAAGGAGTGCTAGGCATTCATTACTTCTAAAATCACCATTTTCTTTTAAGGGAGTAAGCTTAGGGTTTTTAATAAATTCATTTTTATGTGTTATCTGCGAGCGATGTTTCGTGTTTCGTGTTTCGTGTTTCGTGTTTCGTGTTTCGTGTTTCGTGTTTCGTGTTTCGTGGTTTGTGAGCCACAAACCACGCTTTTATCAAATACGCTAAGATTAATATAATCCCTATCTTTCTCTACCATTTCACGCGTAAGAATGTTTGCATAGCTTGCTCCCCCATCGCCTTTATAATGTGTCGTAATCAGCTTTTTTAATCCAAGCTCTAAGAAATTTAGGCGAAAGTATCGATGAAAGTTACTATATTCTGGGTCATCGCAATTACATAGCACAATTTTATCTTTAAAATGCTGTTTATAGTGCTTTAATTCATTTTCTATATCGCTTAATTGTGTGTAAAATTCATCTTTTTTGTTCACTCTTGCTTCGTGTAAATTTGTGTTATTAACTCTGGACATAATTTTGCTCTTTATGAAATTTATTAGCAGAATTTATCTGTGATTGTAGCATGGAATCAATCGATTAAATAGAATCATTGTGTTTCATTCCATTTGTTGTTCTTAAGAGAGCTAGGCTTTTCCCCATTTATATCGTGCTTGAATGTAGAAACTCGCTCCAGCTACGCGATAGAAGTCATAATAACGATTGTTTGTGATATTGAGAAACTGCGCAGAGAGATCTAATCCCTTATCAAAGAGATAGCCCACTTTTGTATTCAAAGTGAATTGTGCCTCATGATGTCCGAATGTTTGGGATAATACGGGGGAATTGTTTGAATCATCAAAAAATGCCGAAGTGAAATATGCCCATATACTCATATATAATCCACTGCGATAAGGGGGCTTTTGTGTCGTTCCTTCTTTGTCTATGATTTGAGATTTTTTGCTAGAAGTAAATGTCTTTGCGGGAAGTAAGTGCAAGGCAATATTGCCTACATGCAGTGGAACTTCCGGGAGTTGTTTGCCTATGCTATTAGTATCTGCGTTGTTTTTGAGTACTTTTGCGTTTGTCAGTGTGTAATTGCCTTCGATATTGAGACTGCCCCAATTCCCCATATCATAAATAGGAATCGCAACGCTTACTTCCACTCCGTTAATGCGTCCGTATCCTGCGTTTCTAAAGATTCTAGGATTAGCCTGTGTACCCGCGCCTGAACGATATATCATATCAAAGAGCTCCGTTTGGAAGTAATAAATGCTTAAATCGATATATTGATTCCGTAATTCGCTACCTACTTCAAAGCTTATCCCAACTTCTGGCTTTAAATCTGCATTCGCTTGCCAGATTCCATGAGAGTTTGGCGGGTAGGCTTCACGTAGAGTGGGCATTCTAAATCCTGAACCAATCCCTGCTCTCAGAAGCCAAAAAGGGAAAATATTGTAGTTTATTGAGGCTTTTGGACTGAATTGTGAAGTTTGCAAAGGCTTAGAATCTGGATTCACATTGAGCGAATCTCCTCTCGCAAACGAACGGAAATTCTGCCAATAGTCATAGCGAAGCCCAAGATTTGTAGAGAGATTATCTAACCATTGTGAACTGATGTTTGCGTATGTTGAGGCAACCACAGCATGAGAACCATAGGCGCGCGTAGATTTTCCCTGCCGATTGGGAAGAGCGGGCAATCCTAAGAGATTAGAGTCTTGTCGCCAATTTGTGAGTTGATAGTTTTCTTGTAGTAAATAGAGGTAACGAAATTGCAAGGCTGTTGCTAGGGAATGCTTGTCATTTATGGAGAAATTATAAAGAATATCTAAATAATTACTAGAGGTATTGATGTCTTGACTTGTGCCAGCACCGCCGAATCTATCACCACCGTTATTGTTGTCTGCGTCTTGCCAAAAGCTTAGGAGATTCACTGTGGAGAGTGAAACCTTGAGGAAAGATTCATCAAATTCATGTTGATAGGATAAATTACCTAAAATATGTGTGTAGCTACCCATGCCTCCCCAGCCTGAACCTACGAAATAATCTTTACCATTCACTTTATCCACTACATTGCCGTTACTATCACGTAAATAACTTGTGAAGTTTTTGAAATCATAGCTATGGTTGGAAATGCTAAACATTCCACTAAGCATTCCTGTATCACCAGTGTCGTATTCAGCCTTTGCTCGCATGTCCCAAATTGTAGTGTCCCTCCTGCCTCCATCTCCTATGATTTTTCTTCCCTCTTTGTCGGTAAACCAACCCGTTTGTGTGATAGAGACACTGTTATCGGGACTCCCCGCGATATTAGGATAAGTAGGGAAACTTGCATAGCCTTCGCTACTATTGAAGCTACCGCTTATTTTTGTACGTAGTCTTTTGTTCAAAAAGGCATTTCCAATGCTTGCATAGAATCTTAAGGTGTTTTTATCAGCAGTATTTTCTTGAAATTCACTGCCATATCCTGCGATTGCTTCTAATTGCAAAGTGGTAGGCATTGATGTAATAAAATTGATTACTCCGCCCATAGCGTTTGTACCATAGAGGCTAGAGAATGCTCCACGTGCGACTTCAACGCGTTCGATATCATAGAGCGAAATTTGATTAAGGATTCTATTTTCTCCTTCTAAATCACTAAGAATCACATCATCAAGCATAATGAGTGTCCCGTAATTAATGCCGCGTATTTTGATTGCCGGACGTGGATTAAAGCCTACATCTCTTTGTACAGTCACGCCTGCTAATTTTTTAACAATATCTGCCGCTTTTTGATTGGGCAGTTGTGTAATATGTTCTTTATCAACAGTGGATACATTGCCAGGTATTTTAGAAGTATCGCTTGCAAGGGGCGATCCTGTTGCTATAAGATTATCAAGGAGCCAGGAGTGTTTAGATGTTATATTGCTTTGTTTCTGTGTAGAATTATTTTGCTGTACGTTATTGGTATCAGAATCAAGAGCGAATACTGCTTGTGAAAATATCAATGGAAGTATTAATATTTTGTTCATAATTATCCCCTTTAAAGAATCGTGATTTATGCAACTTTGTTGCTTAGATAAATGGTTGTTGCTTATTATAGAGTTTTTTTAACTTATATAGCTTAAAGAATTATATAAATTGAGCAAAATAATCCGAGTATTGTGTAATATATGCAACACAGGCTGCTTGTTCGCACCAAACGTTCTTAATATAAAGAAGAGAGAATTATTACAGGCAATTATGATTATGTGGAATGGCACCGTCTCCAGAAAAATATATTTGGAGAAATGCTTCAAGAAATTATTCTGTGGCTTTGCAAGAGTAGTTTTTGACTCTGAAGCATTTGTTTTGTTTTCGCAAAACTTTTGCCATTAGTATGGCCAGTTTGATTCAACAGCATCTGTTGTGGGTTTTTTGTTGAGTGTGTCTGAAATTTTCCCTACACTAACTAGCGAAATTTTGCTATCCGCAATATATTGTGATTCTATGCTATTATCGCGCTGAATATCGTAAGGACGAATAACGCCGCTAACTTGTAGAATCTGCTTTTCTCCATTAATAAGCATTTCTTGTTTGCCATAAATGAAATAATTACCGTTTTCCATAACTTTGAGAATCCTGGCAGTGAGAGTAAAAGCAAGATTCTGTGCTTGTGAATATGTACCACCGCCTTGAAAGTTGGTTGCATTATTTGGTTTACTAAGAGTGTAATTGACTTGATCGTTAAGATATTGTGTGTTTGCTTGCTGTTGGGCATCTTGTCCATTATAGGTAAGTTGCGGCGGAGTTATGTTGCCTCCACTACTACCGTTATATTTTTTGTCCATTTTGAAATCATTCGTGATATTTTCTTTGATTTTTATTGTGATTAAATCATCCACTCGCATGGCTCGTCTATCGGCAAATAATGGTCTTTCTCCTTGTCCAAATAGAGAGCCTGGTCTTGAAAACTCTGGTACGAAATCCTTTGATGGCATATCATTTACATAATCTGGAGGATTCATGTCAATTTCTGGTTCATAACCGTAGAGTGCATTGAGCAATAAAAGAGGCAAGAACCATTGAAAACTTATCTTTTTCATACTCATCCTTTAGTAAAAATTGTATAATCCAAGCAAATTATATTCCTATGATTCAAGAAGGACAATTAATGGATATTTCTATCAAAGAACAACTTTTAAATGATATTAAACAAGCCATGAAAGCACAAGACACGGTCAAGCGAGATGCTCTTCGAACATTGCATTCTGCTATGAAGCAAGTTGAAGTTGATAAACGTATCACATTGAGCAATGAGGATTGCATACAGATTCTTAAAACGGCGTTGAAACAACGGGAAGATGCGAAAGAAAGCTATGATAAAGCTGGAAGATTGGATTTATCCGAGAAAGAAATGTATGAAATTAATCTGATAATGCACTATCTCCCCAAACAATTAGATGATGCGGAGCTAGAATCTTGTTTGCGCGATATTATTGTGAAAGTACAGGCAAAGGATTCTAAGGACATAGGTAAGGTTATGGCAGAAGCTAAATCACTCTCTTCAGTAGCGACAGGCAAAAGGATTGCAGAAATGGCAAAAGCATTACTAGGCTAGCTTAATGTGTTAGAAAACACAAAAAATTAATGGAGGATTCTTATTGGGACTTGAAAGTTTTTAGGATATTAGGGAGTAATTATTCGCTTAAATATTATATAAGGTAGCGATTAAAAATAGATGATTGAGTAATTTTTATTAAATTCTTTTGTATATAGTTATAGCACCTTAATTATAGTATGTTTTATTGTGAATAAAGTTACTAAGTAGTTTTGCAATTTTTAAAGAAAATAATTAGAGATATAGAATTGATTGCAGTGTCGATGATTTACTTTATGTTATTTTTGAGAGGAATAGCTAAAATTTGTTCATTTATTATTCTGAAAACGAGAATTTGCAAAATTATGTTACAATCAAGTATTTTATGGATTCTTAATAGTAATTAAGCATAACTAAGGATTAAACATGAAAGTCATAGATACAAGTAATCTGAATGCTCCAAGTAAGAAGTTATTGCAAAGAAAAGCTTCTCTCTATCTTTCTCAAGCAAAATTTAAAGAAGCCTTTGCTTTATTTGAGCAGGCTTTTTGGCTGGATACAAGCGATTTAGATTCAAAAATTGGTCTTTACCTCTCCGATGTAGGTTTAGATTTTGGAGCAGAGGCGATGGGAATTTATGAATTTTATCAAAGTTCCTTAGCTTATGAACCACGTGCCAATAAGGGTCGCATACAACAAATGATTTTACAGCTTATAAAGGCATTTGATAACAAAACACATTACCTTTCACAAACAATGCAAGATAGCAGGAAAGCAATGATGGAAAGCTATGATGCTATCAATTATAATGACATTAAAGAAGTACTAAAGACAAAGGATTTTAAAGAGGTTTATAGCAGTCTTTGTTGCAATACAAAGATTGTTTTTACACACAAGGGTGATTTTTACGAATTTTTATTGCTTTTGATTGAAAATGATTATTTGGATATATCGCTTAATTATATTGATTCTCTTTCACGTTATGACATGGATATTATTCCAATAATAGAAGAAGCAAGCAAGAAGATTAACAATAGAACTGCCAAAAAAATATCTAATTCCTCAAAGGCTCAAGAGGTGGATTTTAGTGGTAAAGATTCTAAGAATCCTCAAAAAGTTTCTCATGGTGCTATTAAGAAAAAATATGGATAATTATCGCGAGACATTGTCATCTACGATAATTGTAGATGACACACGACTATTACAAGAGAGCAATAGCAATTCTAAAGAATATATTTTCCTTCAAACACCGCAAAATCAAAGATTTATTCATGAACTTCCTCCTCACATTGCAATTCTACAAAGAGATTCCCTTAAGCAATATTTCAATACGAATATTAAGATAATAGGTATCACTGGCACCAATGGAAAAACCACGACCGCAGCGGCAATATATTCTTTGCTTTTGGATAGCGGACATAAAGTTGCTTTGTTGGGGACTCGAGGTATGTTTGTGAATGACAAACAAATCAAACCTAAGGGATTGACTACTCCGTCATTATTGGAGCTTTATCAGGATATAGATTATGCTGTTCGAGTGGGTTGTGAGTATTTTATTATGGAAGTAAGTTCGCATGCGATCAAGCAAGAAAGGATTTATGGTCTTGATTTTTTTATTAAGATTCTTACAAATATCACAAGCGATCATTTAGATTATCATAAAACTTTGGAAGATTATGTAGCAACCAAGTTAAGTTTCTTGCAAGCAGGTGATAGCATAAAGATTATTAACCTTGATGAAAAAAATGCAGCAAAAATGCGTTTTTTAAAGAATGTTTTTAGTTACGGTATAGAATCAAAAGGAAACTTGTTTGTGAATGCGTATTCATTAAAAGAAGGGATTTTTGCTCAAGTAACACTGCGTATAGCACAGCTTTCATCTAGCGAATCGGAGGATATTCATCATGAAAGTGTGGGTGATTCCTCTTTTTGCAGTCGTTCTCGTGATATTTCTGCTAAAATCAATAGAGAAGATGCTACCTTTTCCTCAAGTTTATTTGGACTTTTTAATCTCTCCAACTGTCTTGCTGCGTTATTAGCCGTTAAAATCATCACTAGAGAATCTTTACAGGATATTTGTAATCTTTTTGCAAATTTTGGTGGTGTCGCAGGTCGCATGGAAATTGTAAGTACATCACCGCTTATCATTGTTGATTTTGCTCATACGACTGATGGTATGAAGCAGGTTTTTGAAGGATTTAAAACACGAGACATTAGTGTAGTTTTTGGTGCTGGCGGAGATAGAGATAAGAGCAAACGTGCAAAAATGGGAGCATGCGCTGCTAGCTACGCCAAGCGAATTTATATTACTAATGACAATCCCAGGAGTGAGAATCCAGCACTTATCGCTCAAGAAATAGCAGTTGGTGTAGAATTATCCGATGTAAAAAGTGTTGTAACAAGAATCATTCTTGATAGGAAAGAAGCAATAGCTTGTGCGATACAAGAATTGCCTAGAGATTCTGTACTATTAATCTTAGGCAAAGGAGATGAGGAGATACAGATTTTTAAAGACACGAAGATTCCTTTTAGCGACAAGAAATGTGTACTTGATATTCTGAAAGAAATGCAAAATGTTCAGAATATTTAATGTCTGTATTTAAGGGTTTTATCATTTTATTGAATTACAAGAAGCATATCGGTCATTCTGGTGCATTAACGTTTTCATCATCGATAGTGAAATCTAAAAATTCAGATTGGAATCCATGGTTTGCTATACTATTATAATGTTGTGCTGCTGCGTTATAATTTTGCGCTTCTTGATACAGCAAACCAAGTGCATAGCGACTCTCATAGTTAGTACTAGAATCCATTTTAGACAATTGTAGAAGTAGGCTAGCAGCGTTTTTTTGTCCAGCACCAATAGCGGCAACAGCACCCATATAACGTGTAATACTATCATCTTCGTTTAGTGTATTAATTAATCTGTCATAAATTGTATAGCTTTCTTCAAAATTATGTAAATAAATATTTAATAATCCTAAGGCTTGAAGCAGTCCGTTAGGGTTTTGTGATTGTGTGCTTAACTTGTAATTGAGTAAATCTTTTTGTTTTTCTAAGTTTCCCGTAATGAATCCTACATAGATATATAATTCACGAGCAAGGTTTGGACCATAGAACACATTATCTAAATTAATGTTTCGATCATTAAAGACATGTTGCAGATTCAGTGCTGAATTTTTCACGTTTAAACCATAGTTTTTTGCTAAATTATAGAGTAGATTAGAGACTATATCGCTAGGTTGTTGTTTTTTGAGTTTTTCAAAGCCTGCAATAATATTTTGAATATTGTGTAAATGTATAGCACTAATAGATTGAAAGGCAAGTGATAACGGTCTTGTTTCATTGCTATTGGGAATATAGATACCGATTTTTTTAGGATCATTATTCCATTCTTTTAATTTAATATAGAGTTGCAAATCATTTTCTGGCATTTTACTATCTAAAATACTTTGCGTTACATTGGCATTAAGGATACTAATATCTTTATAAATAAGCTTACCTGTTATCAGCGCAAATACTCCTGCTTGTAAGTCGGTCATATCCAAATGGTATGCTTTTAGAAAGTGTTTGTATGCTTGTTCGAAATTCCCCATTTGGGCATAGATTAACCCTGTGTTGTAATGCAATACAGCATGATTGGGATTTTGCTCTGTAAATTCGTTTAGGAGACGCATAGCTTTTCGCAAGTTATTTCTGTTAATTTGTTGTAATGCCTTGGCTATATTCAGATTAATATTAGAAATAGTTGCACCTTTAATCAAGATAGCTCGACTTTCCTCTAAATTAGTTGCATTAATATTGGAATCTAGTACTCCGTCTGAAATAATATTGATTGCTTCAGATACATTAAATACGCGATAAGGCGCATAATAAAAGAGAATCTTACTTGTTAAGAGATTGGAGTGTTCAAAAGTTCTATCCCAAAATTGCTGTTGCGCAAGTTCAATGTCAAAAATACTCGGAGATACACGCGCTTTAATGGGATAGGGATTTGCAATATGGAGTTCTTTTTGTTCCGCACCAAATTCATCAATAATACGCGCTGCTTCTAAAAAATCACCAAGTTTAAGACTAATGATTTGCATAGTCATTCGTGCATGCCAGTCTTCGGGATATTGAGTGAGATAAGTAAAAATATGCCCGCGAGCAGCATTGAGATTCCCCTGCCTCGCTAGTAGTTGCCCTAACGCTAGCTCATCTTGATTCTGTGCGACGGCTTTTAGATTATTGTATGCTTGCACATTATCATTAAAGAGAGTATAGAGCTTTGCTGCGAGCCTTTTTGTGTCTTTATCAAAGTTTACGTTACTATTATTGTTAAGTGGAGATAGTGCTTCGAAATATTGTCCTTGATAGTATTGATTAAGTGCGTATGAATAAGCATAAGGAGGCAGATTGCTAATTTGATTTGCATAGGTATTCGCGATATTAATATAATATTGATATTTATTCATATCGCCTAGATGAAAAGCACTTACAGCTGCATTTATCGCGCTTAATGGTACATCCTCTCCCGCTTGTATTGCCTTATCATAATATTGTATGCTCATCTCGTAATTTTTGGATTTTGCGTTGATGACTCCTAAGTTATAATTCGCGATAGCCTTAGAATAACTTGCAATACGGTTAAATAGCTGTAATGCTTCTTCTTTGTTGCCTGTTTTATACATAATATCAGCTTTTTCTATCATCGCTTCAAGATTCTTGTCGTCAATTACGGGGGATTTTGTCGTTATGTTGACGTCTGGAATAACAATAGAATCAAGGCTTTCCCCCGCATTTTTGGTTAGTTTTCCATCTGAAGTGCCTGTTGCATTATTGCCATCTTGCGGAGCATTTGATTGCATTTGAGATGACAAAATGTCTTCGCTAGTTTCATCATGTTTTGGTTTAAATGCAATTAAAAGCAAGACGATCACAAGGATAATGAATACAATAACACCTATTGCAAGGATGATTCGTTTGGTTGTGATGCCTAGCTTATCATCGAGGTTTCTAATCAGTGGAAGATCTTTAGCATTATCTTTTGCGAAGTTTTCCAATGGAGTGAAAAATGCCATAAGCTTACTGAATTTGTTAGGCTTTGGTTTTGCTGCTTGGGTGTCAGATTCTGGGGTTGTATCTTGTGCTTTTTCCTCTTCTGCCATTTTTTATTCCTAAAGTATTGTAATAAATTAATATAGGCAAAACATTTCGTTATGTACCTTAGAGATACTTTTCTAAGACTTTCGGAATCTTAATATTGCCATCTGATTGTTGAAAATTCTCCATAATTGCTACTAATGTTCTACCAACTGCCAAACTGGAACCGTTCAATGTATGCGTTAGAATGTTTTTTCCTCCTTGCTTGTAACGTATTTTAGCTCGTCTTGCTTGAAAATCTGCACAATTAGAAACAGAGCTAATTTCTCGATAGCAATTTTGTCCTGGGAGCCAAACTTCTATGTCAACAGTATTGGTTGCAGAGAATCCAATATCTCCGCTGCATAGTTGCATTAATCTATGTGGCAATTCTAAAGATTCTAAAAGCCCAGAGGCAATGTCAATCATTCTTTGTTGCATTGCTTCGCTCTCTTGTTGTGATGTAATTGCAACTAATTCTACTTTATCAAATTGATGTTGTCGAATAATGCCTCTTGTATCTCTACCCGCACTACCAGCTTCTTTACGGAAACAAGGAGTGTATGCGGTAAGAAGGATAGGAAGATTCTCTTCAGGGATAATTGTATCTTGATAGAGGTTGGTTAGTGCTATTTCAGAAGTTGATATTAGATAGAGATTATGCTTGTCTTGTGATTTTTTTGTATTGTCCAGTGTTTGTGTTGTTAAATTTTCTTCAGAAAAGTTTTCTAACCGAAACATGTCGTCAGCAAATTTTGGAAGTTGACCTGTACCTAGCAGTGCTCTTTCATTCACAATAACTGGCACAGAACATATTTCAAAACCATTTTTTGCATTAAAATCAAGCATATAAGAAATAAGAGCATGATTTAATCTAGCCCCCATCCCTCTCAAAACAGAAAATCGACTTTTAGCAAGTTTGACGCCAGATTCCATATCTATCCATTTGTTTTGCTGTGCTAATTCCCAATGCTGTTTTGGGAGAAAATCAAACATCGGTGGAGTAAGCACGGTTTTTATCTCAACATTTTGACTTGAATCTTTCCCAACGGGTGTTTTTTTATCAATCAGATTTGGAATCATTAGAAGCGTTTGTTCTAAGTAATTGAGTTGTGCTTTCAAAATTGATTTATTTTTTTTGATAGATTCTTTGAGATCTTGCAATTTACGTTGACAAATTTCTTTTTCTTGCGAATCATCACTATTCTTTAGAAGATTAAATTGCTTAGAAAGTTTATTTTGTTGTGCTTGTTGTTGCTCTGTGTCTATTTTGAGTTTTTTATGGGCATCAATTTTATCTTGGAGGTTTTGTAATGTATCTTTATCTATTCCTCGTGTTGCGAGATTATCTGCTGCGAAGTCAAAATCGTTGAGTAAAATCTTTGTATCTATCATAGTAATGCCTAAACCAAATAATCAGAATCCGAATTATATCAAATAAATGCAATGAAATATCTTTGACAAAAATATTTTTTGTTAAAATATGGAATTTAGTTTAATGAAAATTTTATGAGGAGTTATCGTGATAAGCAGTATTGATAAGACAACTTCACTTCATCTCAATAATGAAGCACAATTTTTATGTTTTACTTTGGAGGATAATGAAGAAAACAACCAACTTTATGCAATGAATGTTTTTAAGATTCGTGAAATTATTTATTATGACGGAGAATTAACAGAGACAGCCGGAGAAAATGAAGGAATTATTTTGGGTTTTTTGACTGTTCGAGGAGAGAGTATGCCGCTTGTGGATATGCGGAGATGGTTGTATTTTAATAGTAACAATCCAAAGCAAGATTTAAGGCAGCATTCTGTTCAGAGTTCAACTGGAAAAGACTTGGTAGTTATATGTAATTTTTCTCAATGCACTGTGGGATTAAAGATACTTAGCGTAAAACGTATTATCCAAAGGAATTGGGATGCCGTCGTTGTAGGCAGTGAATATGGTTTTGATGGCAATAATAAAATTACTGCAACAACAAAATTTGATGATGGTTCGGTTGTTCAAATCATGGATGTAGAAAGAATGGTATTTGATGCGTTTCCTATTTTTCAAACTAATCATGAGTTACAGCTTCAAAATTTACAATCTATTGCAAGTGATAAGATTGTTCTTATTGCTGAAGATTCTAAACCAGCACAGCATTCTTTACAAATTATTATGGAAAAGTTAGAATTGAAGTATTTCACCTTTCCTAATGGGAAAGCCCTTTTGGAATATCTTGCTAGTCCGGGAGTAATATCTTTAGTGGGGGCAGTTATTACTGATTTAGAGATGCCGCTCATTTCTGGTTTTGAGGTATTAAAACATATTAGAGACAATGAAAGAACAAAAGATCTTCCTGTAATAGTTAACTCTTCGATGTCCAATGATTCTAATATTGAAAAAGCACAATCCTTAAAGGCTAATGCATTCATTACAAAATCTAACCCTACCGAAATAGAGGATGCTTTGAGAGAGGCATTAAGATTGTAATTCTCAAAGAGATTGTGAAAGATATAGTTTGGATTTGAAAAAAAATAACACAGACAAAGAGCATTATCGTCGCTCTATTAAATCACAAATCGCAAAAAAAACAATTTGGCATATACCAAACAAACAAACAACAGAATCAAACGGAGTAAATTATTATAATTTTGCACATTCTCCCGTGTATTTTAGGGACAAACGTATAACGCAAGATATTCTTTCTTGTATTATGTTGTATCGCAAACCAAATTGTTATAAGTATCTAAAAGATAAGCGACTATTTTTTATTCAGACTAATAAGAAATTTTGTTCTATTCTACTTTATTGTGCATTGCCATTCGAAGTGCAGGTAAATAGAATCATTGCATTTTTACGAAAGAAAAAAATCTATTATGTTTTGGTGCCCAGAATTATAAAAAATGATCTAAAAATGGTAGAATTTCGTTTACCTTTAGCAAAAAATTATTTTCATATAAAAGAACCCCAGAGTAAAATAATAGAGAGAATGACTACAATAGATATTGCAGTAGTTCCAGTTTTAGGGGTAGATAAAGACTTGAAACGTGTGGGATTTGGAAAAGGTATGTATGATAGATTCTATGCAACTTTACGGGTAAAGCCATATAGCATTTTTGTTAGCAGGAAAAAGAATATTTCTGATGCTTCTTTGTGTAATGATTATGATATACAAGCAGATATTTATATAAGTGGAAGATCATGATAGATATTGTTGTTTGTTGTATAATTGGGGTTTTATGTATTGGGTTACTTGCTTTTTTTCTTATAAAAAGAGTTTTTTTATCTAAAATTAATGTAATACTCAATCAGAGTCATGCCAAGATCCTTTCTTTAGAATCAGAGATTCAACGATTGATGTCATGTCAATTTGGCAGCGTAAAACAAGATAAAATAGTGGAACAACAAGTGCAGAATCAATATAGATCTCACATTGCTTTCCCTGAGATACAATCAGATGATTTAGAACAACAACTAACAATGCAATTACAAGAATCACAAGGGAATAACCATATTATTGAGGAAACTAAAAGGGAGTTGTTGCAATGTAAAGATGAACAAAGAAAGATTCTTATGCGATATAAACAAACAACCAATGAGCTTATTTCTGTTTTAGAAAATTATACTTCTCTTACAAAAGATGAGGCAAAATCAATCCTCTTGCGTTTGTTGGAAGATGAGCTTCATCAACAAAAGGTGAATCTCATTCGTAGATATGAGAGAGAAGCAAAAGACGAAGCAGAAAAGAGAGCCAATTTTGTTATTGCTCAAGCTACCACACGTTTTGCAGGAGAATATGCAAGTGAAAGATTAATCAATGTAGTGAATCTACCGAGCGATGATTTGAAAGGGCGAATTATAGGTAAAGATGGACGCAATATTAAAGCGTTAGAAATGATAAGTGGCGTGAATATTATTATCGAGGATGTTTCTAATGTGATAATTCTTAGTTCATTTAATATTTATCGTAGGGCTATCGCTGCCAAGACATTGGAGATTCTTATAGCAGATGGAAGAATTCATCCCGCACGTATCGAAGAAGTATATACAAAAGTCAGAGAGCAAATAGACGAGCAAACTCTTCAAGATGCGGAAAACATTGTGATAGATTTGGGAATAGGGAATGTACATTTAGAATTAAAAAGACTTATAGGTAAATTACGTTATCGTGCAAGCTTTGGACAAAACGCTTTAAGTCATTCATTGGAAGTAGCGCGTATTGCAGGTGTTATTGCAAGTGAGCTTGGCGGAGACTGGAGGCTTGCTAGAAGGGCAGGACTTTTGCATGATATTGGTAAGGCTTTAACTGATGAAATAGGTGGGAGTCATGTGGATTTGGGAGCAGCAGTTTGTTTGCGTTATAAGGAACATCCAGTCGTGATTAATGCGATTAGGGCGCATCATGGGCATGAAGAATCTGAAAGTATAGAATGCAGTGCTGTTTGCACGGCGGATATTTTGAGTGCTGCTCGACCTGGAGCAAGGTTGGAAGTTGTGGAAAATTATTTAAACAGAGTGCAAGATTTAGAAAGAATTGCCATGCAAAAATTCGGTGTGAAGCAGGCTTATGCTATTAATGCTGGACGTGAGATTCGGGTTATTGTATGTGCAGAACTTATTGATGATTCACAAGCTGTTGTTTTAGCGCGAGAAATCGTTAAAGATATTCAGCAGCAATTGCAATATCATGGTGGTATTAAAGTGAATGTGATTCGAGAAGTGCGAGCTGTAGAATTTGCATAGTTCGTTGAAGGATGTATCGTGAGAACATTGTCTGTCTATGTATTTATTTTGGTGGTATTATTTATGTTAATGGGTTTCATACCCGCGTTACGTGAGTATGCTATTAGTGTTTCGTTTGGCATTAAGGAATTGTATCTTGAGAAAAAACAAAATATGACTTTTTTTATTCAAGATTATATTAATCAAGCTCAAAAGATTAAAGAAATGCGAGAGCAAATTGTCCAACTAGAAAAGCAAAATATAGCTTATAATGCTTTACGTGCGGAATTTGATAATTTGTACTATTCTTTAAATCTCGAAAGGCATTATAATGATACGGATGTTACTTTGGTTAAAGTTCTTTCTTATGCTACGCTTGGTTCTTATACAAAGGTTTGGATTGTCTACGATCAAGAAAAAGATTCTAGGAAAACATTTGGAATCGTGAAAGATGGATATGCTATTGGGATTGCTAAAGTTGTTAACAATCATTTGCTTGGTATTCTCAATGGCGATCCCGAGTGTGGTTATAGCGTCTATATAGGTGAGAATAATGTCCCAGGTACTCTAAGAACATTATCTGATGGCTCTATCATTATAGATTATATTCCTGCTTGGCAGAGTATTAAAACCGGCGATAAGGTCGTTACTAGCGGTTTAGATGGAATCTTTTTCGAAGGGATTGAAGTTGGTGTAATTGGTAATATTCAATTTCAAGAAGCGTATTTACGCGCAGAACTTCAACCTTATGCTTTTAGTAATCGTTTGAATTATGTGTGGCTTGTAGATACGAAGATTCCTCAAATCACACGGCTGAATCCAAACGATATTGTGGCGCAAGATGTAGATAGTAAAAAGAAATAGTAACGGTGTTGGTGGTTTAGCATAAGTTTTTGGAGAGAGAATCTCAATTAGTGGATTGTAATTATCCAACGATTTTATTACTGATAAGTTTCATATCTTGATATTTTATTTATTTTTTTGATTTGTAATTGCGCTCCGCGGACAAGTTTAACTAAGCAAAATGACTTATTTAAGTTAATTATTGCTAGATAAATTATTTTCATCTTATGAAAATGCAATAAATTATCAAAATCATCAAATCAAAGTTTTAGTCTTTACACAGCTTTATGCTAAGTTAGAATCAGTTTTGTAGTTTTTGTTCTATTTCTCGAATTGCTAACTGCATACCCTTAAAGATAAGAGTATTGTCAAAGATAGCATTTTCAAAAAACTTTGCAAAAAATTTCCCATCACCACCAGTAAAATAAATTTTTTTTGTTTGTGAAGTGTGCTTTATCATGAATAGAATGCTTTTTAAGATTCCAAAGCTAATAGCATCTTTAGTATTTTGCGGTGGTGAATAGAGATTTACTCCAAGATTAAGTCCAGCACTAAGGGAAGGGGAAATACTCTTGTAGAGCTCTTGATAAGCACTAATGCCAGGGAGGATATAACCCCCTATATGCTTATAATTTTCAACAATATCAACCGTAATGGCACTACCCGCATCAATGATGACACCTTGCTCTATTGCCTTGCAAGCTGCCTTTCTATCAATACCTAATCCTTTGTATGATGTTGGAATATCAATGTATGGAGCAAGGTTTATACATTTTTTATGAGAATCAAGCAGCTTTTTTTCGAAACTTGGATTAACACTAATGTAATAAATGGGGATATGTGGTTTTTTTAAAGTAATATCGTGGGGATTTTCTCTCCAGATTCTTCCTGAATAATAAAAGTGCAAGAAAGAATTTCCAATATCACATAAAATCACATGAGACATTATTTGTCCTTGTTTGGTAGTGGTGATACTTGATGAGAGTTTAGTTGTTGGTGTGTAGGGGAATTGGTTTGCGGTTTGATTTTGTAGATTGTTGTGTGATAAGGTTCGTTGAGATTTAATATTTTATTATCGATAAAGAAAGTGTTGTTTGTATAGAAAGTAGTTGCATTCCTTTTAAAGCCCTGCAATTTAAATACATCATAATTAAACCCGTTTGTATTTAATGCGATTAAGAATCCTCCATGACTTTCAAGAGTATAGAGTATCCCTTCTTTAACGATTATTCCGTTGAGGTTAGCATAGGGTAGTTTGACTGATTGCATTGTGGCTAGAGTCTTGTCTAGTTGGTAGATGATGCCATTCAGACTTAATACATAAATAAAATTACCATCAAAATACACATCGCGAATTTCTAAATCTTTGGAGTAAGACTCCCCTCGAGTGAGAGTATAAAGTTTTTTTTGTGTTGCGCTAATAAGATCGTCTTTTTGAACTTGTAAATAAATAATATTATTAAGGAATTTTTCAGTATTTACAATGATATTTTTAATAATTTTTTGTTGCTTTATATTTAATGTACTAAGCCTACCGTCAAGTGTAGGGAATATCACAACTGTATCCAAAAATACAGGATTCGCATTGAGCGATGAAATAGCATAAATCGATTCACCTTTGTCAGTGAAAATCATTTGTTTAGTGGCTGTGTTGTATAAGAATAGCGTGTTGTCTGCTAGTACTCCTGCTACCATATTGTCTTTTTTACTTGCAGAAATAACGCAACTCTGAGTGTCAACATGTATCGCATGATCTTTTTGTGGGATAATTTGCGAATCATGTTGGATTGTATAGGGTAATATTTCTATGCCCGTGCAACCATTGGTAACTAATAAATCTTGAGAATCTTGAAAGAGAAGATTCTGGTTTGGTTGTAGTTTGATGATTTTAGAATCTAAAGAGATAGCTGTATTGTTTTTTAAGCGGGCACTAACTCTTGTTGCTTGGATAATTGGTTGCTCTAATGAAGAATTAAAGGTGATTTTCCCTTTTATAATGTTTGGTTTAAAATTTTTTTGAGAATCACATCCTAAAAAAGTAACAAGTAGAGCAATTAAGGCGGTTATAGCGGAATATCGGTAAACAAGAACGATTTTGCTCACTAATGCACTTGAGATAGTTATTCTTTTAGTGCGAAATAATAGATATTGTCTATGGCGTACCAGACTTTTCATTAGAATCCCTCATGCTTTATTGGTTATTTGTTGCGGTATTGTTAGACTGGATAGTTTGAGAATTTAGTGCATTATCTAAGAGTCCATAATGTCTAAGTTCTTTTGCTATTTTAAAGATATATTGATTACCATCTTTAAGAGTAATAGAATCTAGCAGTTCATGCGCCTTAGCTATATTGTCATTTTGTAAATAAATATATGCTGCTTGCAGTAGGGCTCTATCTCTTAGAATATCGTTAAAATATGAAGATTGCGTCTCTTTTTTGTCAATCCATTTTGAGTAAAAAGATTCCAGAGCATGCAAATCTTGAGTAAGAATAGCATGTTGATAAATTGCCAGAGTGGCAATAAGTTCATTTTTCGATTTAAAAAGATTCTGTAATTTTGCAAGATTTTCTTCTTGCATTAATTGTGTTAAGGGGAGATCTTGTAGTTGCGTGTAAATGTAAAAATCATAAAGAACAGGAGCGATATGTTGCAATTGCTCTTCGAGTTTTTTACGTTCTTGTAACTTACTTTCATCATTACTCATTTCACGTAATTGTGAAAATATTTGATTTGATTCTTCTAGTATCTGTTTAGCACGATAGGAATGGATGGTAAAAAAAATTATTCCAGCTATAAAAATAAACACGATTGTAAAAATAAGCACTTTATATTTTCTGTAGAGTATTTCTAAACGGAAAGCGTTAGCAATGCTATTCTGGTCTTTTGTAAATCTCTCTGTAATTTTATGTAGATTACTTTCTAAAGACATTGTGTTCCTTGAAATCAAAAATGCTCAATAATAACAAAAAAACTTTAATGGCACTGAAATCTAAGCGTGTTGTTATGGGGAATTATGAAAATTAATAGCAGCATTACATTATTTATTTCAACCTCATAAGATTAAAGATATTCTAATTGATATATAAGTTTTTTTTGTAATTTTAGCTATTATAATGTTCTACATTTTAATTTAAAAGGATTTTATTTATGAAGTTATTTTTAAAAAACACCGTTATTGCTGCATTATTATTGACGTTTTCTTACGGAGCAGATCACCATGTTCATTGGAGTTATAGTGGAAGCACGGGACCTAAAGTTTGGGGTGATTTGGATGAAAGTTATGCTTCTTGTAAAACTGAAAAATTCCAATCACCTATTAATATTTTAGATTCTGAAACTATCAAAGTTAATGCTAATTTTTCATTGAAAAAAACTTATGCAAATTATTCGTCTAATATTGTCAATAATGGGCATACGGTTCAGGTAGGGTTTAATGGCGATAATTCACTAGCTTTTAATGATGTGGATTATAAACTTATTCAGCTGCATTTTCATACACCTTCTGAAAATCAAGTAAATGGCAAGAGTTATCCAGCTGAAGTACATTTAGTGCATAAGGATTCTGAAGGAAATATCCTTGTTATCGGTATTTTTATTACAGAAGGTAAAGCAAACCCTGCATTGCAATCTATCATCAAAGCTGTTCCAAATAAGGTTAACGTAACCAAGCCTTTTAAAGATATTGCACTACAGACGTTATTGCCACAGAAGATGGGTTATTATGAGTTCCAAGGTAGCCTTACTACACCGCCTTGTAGTGGTAATGTTACATGGGTTGTTATGCAGGAATCAATACAGGCATCAAAGTCGCAATTACAAGCGTTACATAAGATATTAAAAGACAATGCAAGGGATATTCAGCCGCTTAATGGCAGGACTGTTAATGTGAGTTATTAGTTTAGGAAATGTTACTCAAAAATACGGAAGAAAGCCTGATTAGGACTAGCTAAAGCTAGCATTTCTTTATCACCTATGGTGTCTCCATAGGCATAAATGCTTTGGTAAGATTCAAGATTGCAATATGCTCTAATGCGTCTTTCTTTTTCTTTACCGTAGCAGTTTAGACTGGCTAATTTTCCTGTAAGTTTGTTTTCTTTTACTTCCATAGTTGTAGCTAGTAAATCTATTTGCCATAGTTTACAAAGAGGACGTAAATACTCTTCGAAACTTGCTGAAACTAATACAACTTGATGCCCATTTTTTTTATGCCAATCGATTTTTTGTACAGCGGAATTTTTGCAGAATTTTTGCAGAATAGGAGTAAATTCTTCGCATTTGATTTTGAAGTGATCTATGTCCATATCTTTTATGCAAGAGACAAGAAATTTTTCTTTTGTTACAGCATTGTCTTGTAAGCCCATCTTATACAACAATAAAGACGGGATATTGCGTATGGCTTTTATGAAAAACCTTTTCCCTAAGAGAAATTGTAAAAACAATGCAAATGAATCTCCCTTTGTAATTGTTCCATCAAAATCAAAAAAAGCTATTACCAAAATATTCTCCTTGTATATTTCTTTGTATTATATCCAAAGCTATAAATGAATGAAAATTATGACATTATAGATATAGAATCCACAAGCAACACAAAGGTTAATAACATAAGCCCATTTATAACGTATTGCCAATAGACTTAATAGGATATAAGGGATGAGAATCCACAAAGGTGTTGTTACTTGTGAAAGAAAAAAATCATTGGATATGATACTTTCGATTAAAGAATCAAAAAGACTACCAAACGTAATGATATGTATGCAGATAAGTAATGGAAATACTAGAGGAAAAATAATGCTAAGCGGAATTGAAATGAGTTGCCATAACGAAAAATAAGGAAAGAAAACATGCACAATTGGCATCATTTGTAGGAATATTATTATTGTAAGGAGTACGGAATAAGATAGTAGTTTTATTAATTGGGAAGCTTTTGATATTTTTTTTGCATGATGTTTGCATAGGTCGGTAGTCGGAGTTTTTTGAGATTCTGTAATGTAACGTATAAATAAGAAGATATAAAACACACCAGAGATAGAAAGAATAAAACCTATATTACATAATAGGTTTGGGTTAAGAGCAATGGCGCAAAGAACACAGAGAAATAAATTCGTCATATTAAAGATTGTAATGCCATGATATAACATAAAAAACCCTATACAAGCCATGATATACGCACGAAGAAAACTAGGGTGAAAATCAATAAGAATTAAATACGCGAATCCAAATAAAAGTCCTAAGCAGCTTAGATCATACATTGCATTACGATAACAAAAAAAATGTTTGTGAACAAGAAAGTATAAAGGCGTGATGCAAAGAAAAAATGCAGCCAATAAGACTCCTAGATGAAGTCCGCTAATTGCAATAAGATGAGATATGCCCAATGCGATGGCTATTTCACGC
Organism: Helicobacter aurati; assembly: GCF_003364265.1. Classification (GTDB taxonomy): domain Bacteria; phylum Campylobacterota; class Campylobacteria; order Campylobacterales; family Helicobacteraceae; genus Helicobacter_A; species Helicobacter_A aurati. The sequence continues at coordinate 58,708 of NZ_NXLW01000001.1, read as the reverse complement.
AACTGCTTATGCAATGTCTCTGCAAAAAATAAAGCATTATAAAGGTTCGCTATAAGGGCATTTTGATGCTGCGATTCTACAAACTTAGTGAGTCTTGCTTTTACTGAATGTGTAGGAATGATGTCAAAACTTGAATGATAAATTTTACAGCCTTTAAAAAATTGCCAAAAACTACAATGGTAAATTTTACCGTAGATTCTTGCTTGGATACCTTGTAGGTTTTTGAATCTTCCTCGATATGTTCCATAATATGTATTACCAAATGTATCTTGAAATTTGAAAATTTCGCTTTGCGATTTATTTTTTATATGGGTTTGTGGTTTTGGATAATGGTTTACGATACGGGCTTCAAAAGATCGTCCGTTTTGCAATTGTTTGTATATTTGATATTTGTTGTAAAGATTGATACATAGTATAGAGAGACAACAAAGTATGAGATAAAAATAGTGTTTTGGGGGAATAGTTATCCTAAAGTAGGCTGTTTTGCTATGACGAGTGTTAATATAATAGATGTTTTGTATGCGATCCCATATATATGAGATAGTATTGATTATTTGCCTTATGGAGTGAGCATTATTGAGCATAAGCAATTCAGGCTAATACCTGATTCTATAACATGATTACACAATTGCTAGAATCTATCATTATATTTTGGTATTACCAGCTAAAGCTTCCCCCAAGTCGTACATTTGCATATTTCGGCGCATTAATACCGAAATAATCAACCCATTTTGTACCAACCTCTGCAGCAATATCTATAAATCCTAGAATATTCACACCAGCAGTAAGAATCACACCATTATCTTGTTTTAAATCGTATGAGAGACCACCTCGAACATCAAGATAGCGATAGTCGAGTTTAAAACCGCCACCAACCACCTGCGAGAGTAAACCCCTATTACTATAATTTAACACTTCATTGGGCAAAACATCAGCATCAAAAGCTAAAGAAAATCGTTTACCATTATAAGCTATTCCTGCGCGATACTGAGGTTTAATCACAACTGTTGGTGCGTTAGCAAATTCAAATGTTGGTGAATTAATATTTTTAACAACAAACCCCAATGAAAACTCTTTATCTTCTGCTATTTTATATCCGTAAAGTGCCCCTATGTCAAATCCTATATTGGTATCATATTGAATATTATTAGCAAAGTCTCCAAATTTAAATGCTAATTTTTTACCCAAATATTGTTCATGATAAAGACTTGTGCCTAGCATTACTTTAAAGGCTACACCAATACTTAGATTTGATTTATTGATTGTATTTCTATAAGCGTAGCCTATCGGTAGTTCTGTAACACTAAATATTGAACTTGCAATTTTATGCGCATTACCATCTTCGATTGATTGTAAAAGGGAATATTTCTCATATTCATCTTTTGAAGAGGTTTTTATAGTGTAGCCATCATTGCTGATTGCTAATTCATAGTAATCATTTGAATCGCCAAAGATAAGTCGCATTTTATTTGTGTCGCCGACCAATGAAACACCAGCTTGGGCAGTATTAAAAAGTCCTAAGGCAATACTACCAAATTTTTCATTCATAATTTTGTTTGAAAATTGGAACACAATGCCATTTTGACTTCGTACGTTCATATTATTGTTTTTCAAAACTTCAAAAAGAGTATTTAAGTCTTTCATAGCCGAATCGAGTGCTCCGTTACTGCCAGATTTAATAGTCGCTTGTGTAATTTTGCCATTTGCAATATCAAAGTTATTCCAATCTACTGATTTTGCAAAATCATTAAAAAGATCTTTTTGTTCTTGAGACATGTTCGAATGTTGAATTGCATTGTTAAGCTCGTTTGCAAGCTGTGAGTGGTTTGTATTTCCTTGATGTTGCGCTTGATATTGTGTCCATAGCTTGTCTAAGTTTGTTTCATTGTTTTGTTTGGTTACGTTTTGTAGTGCCTGAACAAGAGAGGACTTAAGATTGTCTGTTTGTGCAGCATTTGGTTGATTGGTGGTTGTCTTAGAGCCACCAGCTAGTTGACTACCAACACTTGCAAGCGAATCGAATATTTTTGCAAAATCAAGATTTGTGAGTTTGTCCAGATTGGATTGCTCGATACCTATACCAACACTATATCCGATTCTAGTTTTAGAATCTGCAGCAATCAAAGCAGGATTATAGTAAAGTCCAAAAGGACTTTTAAGAGCGACTCCAGCACCGCCCATCGATGCGGATAAATTCCCCATTGTACCAAACTCCATAGCATGGACTATTGTAAGACTACTCAACAAACCAATAATGAACGGTAATCTAACCTTATAACCCGAGACTTTCATTTATGCGTATCTTTTGTTTATTTTTCATAATAATGCCTTCAAACACTAATGTAATATTATGTAGTATTGTAGCGAGATAATAAAATAACAGGCTACTTTATTATACAAGATTCTAAATATCGAGTCAAGGAATAATTTTATAAAGATTTTTATTATAAATTATTGATTTTTAAATCCAAACCATTCCTAATATTTTCTTGGTATTTGGTTATAATTATAACTTTAGCTTATTTTCAAGACTACAGAAAAGAGTCTTTATTATTTTATTTCAAAGGAGATAATTTATGAATTATATTCCCTATGTTATCGAAAAAACTGGCCGCGGGGAACGTAGCTATGATATTTATTCAAGGCTATTAAAAGATAGAATCATCATGCTTAGTGGCGAGATTGATGATGGGATTGCTAGTTCAATTGTAGCGCAACTCTTGTTTTTAGAATCAGAGGATTCTCAAAAAGACGTTTTTCTTTATATCAATTCACCAGGCGGAAGCGTTACTAGCGGCTTTAGTATTTATGACACCATGAATTATATTAAGGCGGATGTTTGTACAATATGTGTAGGGCAAGCAGCATCTATGGGAGCATTTTTGTTGAGTTGCGGAGCAAAAGGCAAGAGATACGCTTTACCTCACTCACGAATTATGATACATCAACCATTAGGAGGGGCAAAAGGGCAGGCAACAGATATTGAAATTCAAGCAAAAGAAATTTTGCGATTAAAGGAGATTATTAATGATATTTTGGCAAAAAATACAGGACAAAGTATCAAAAGAATTTCGCAAGATTGTGAGAGGGATTTTTATATGAGTGCCGATGAGGCAGCGAAATATGGAATTATTGATGAAGTAATGATTAGACAACCACATTAGTGATTTGAGCTGATATTTTGGTGAGTTTGCTCATAGATTTAAAATAGAGTAAGGATAGTTTTATGTCACGATTTAGTATCACAAAAATAGTTCTGATGGGTATTTTTTATGTTGTTAGCAGTGCTGTAGCCCTTACAAAAAGCAATGCTTTGAATTTTATGGAAAGAAGTTTAAAACAAACATTCGGGAAATATAAATATATGAATTATCATTGTCAAGGGGATTCTGTTGTTGCAGCCTGCATGTTTCAGCCTATAGGCAATGAAGAATTGCAAATTAATAATTTAGTTTTAGAAACAACATTTCTAGGAGAAGATAAAGCCCTACAAAAAATTTCAGGTACATTCCAATCATCTTGGATTTCACGTACTAATTTATTTCAGATTCTTCCTGGGACTTCATCTTTTGCCTGTGAAATGTCTCGTTCATTGCATAATGAGAGTTTAGACTTTATAGATCATTGCACTATTAAAACAGCTAGGGCAACGATAATAGTTCAAGCGAAGTATTTTATAACTTCACCTGCTTATCGCTATGGTGGCGTTGACGTGGCAATGTCGCATTATGAAAAAGATTTTGATAATGTTTTGAACCGTTTAGAAATCTTAAACAATACAAGTGAATATGAAGAAAAGATAGATGAATATTCTCTTGTAAATGATTTACAAAAACAGCAAAAGGTCTTTAATGATTTGAGACAATATAATTTTGGAATCAAAGAAATTAGAATCGACATACGTACTTCTAAGTTAGCAGAATCTGTCTTTGATGTGTTTAGTAGGGGATATTATGATCCGCATTCTTTCAATTTTGATGATAGTGCGCATAAAAATACTGGACTTTCTCAATTATATTATGCGCAATTAGAGAGTCTTATAGCTGCAATTATCCGAGATATAGCAGAGAACCCTTCTCTTAGCAATGAACTTAAAAAAAATCTGTATAAGATAGTAACTGATACAGGTAAAATGTTTGATATTTACTCACATAAGAGAAGTATCAAATTGCTTATACGTCCTATTAATAGTCGCCCTATTAACATTGGTGAAAAGTTTTTTATGTTTCGGGATTTGTTAGAAGATAATTATAGAGATAAATATCTCTATAATTTTATTAACGAATATGATATACGTCTTGTTCCAACTTGGGAGTGATTCCTTTTGCTTTTGTTATTTACCCATTAAATGAAATGTAGCTTCATATTTTAGTTTGGTTGTTAGTGAAAATTTCTAAGGCAATTTTTGCCGCTCTTTGTTGCGCATTTTTTTTACTATGTCCACTTGCTTTAGCCATGCTCTCCCCATTGATTATTACTTCAACCATAAATGTTTTTTCGTGGTCTGGTCCTTCTTCATTGATAATACGATAATCTGGAATACATGTTAAAACTTCTTGTGTGTATTCTTGTAGAGCAGATTTGTAGTCCTCAAACAGCATTTTTTCATTGATTTCAAATTCTTGCTGCATAAGTGGGTAAAAAACACGTTTTAATTCTTCTATACCAGATTCTAAATAAATAACACCCATAATCGCTTCGAAAGTATCACTAAGAATACTTGGTCTATTTCTGCCACCATTATTTTCTTGAGAAGTAGAAAGTAGAACGTATTCGCCTAAATTAATAGCACGTGCTAGTTTAAAAAATGCCACTTCACTTACCAAACTGGCGCGCATTTTAGAAAGACTACCTTCTGATTTATCCTTGAAATGATGGAATAAAAATTCTCCCACAATTAAGTCTAAAACTGCATCTCCTAAAAATTCTAATCTTTCATTATTGTAGGGCTTTTTTAATGATTTATGTGTTAGAGATTCTTTCAATAAGCTGGTATTTTTGAAAATGTAATTAAGTTTTTTTTGCAATTTATCTATATTGCGTTGATAGGAATCCAAAATTATCTCCTTAGCTATAAATGAATCTATTGAAATTCTCAAATTGTAGCAAAAAATATAAAATTACTTTTTTGTTATAAATTTATATAAATAAAAAAATTATAATTTGTTAAATTAATAGTGAGGTTTAGATAATGCAGATTGATAATTATCAAGATATAGAATCAAGCAAGAGGAGACGAGTATTAATTAAATTTTCAGGTGAAGCATTATCTGGCGAGAATGGTTTCGGAATCGATTTGGATATTCTTAAGTTTATCGCCCAAGAGATTAAGGGACTTTATGATAAGGGGCTAGAGATTGGTATAGTGGTCGGTGGCGGCAATATTATTCGCGGTGTAACTGCGGCACAAGGCGGATTAATCAAAAGAACAAGCGGAGATTATATGGGAATGCTTGCTACAGTAATTAACGCTGTTGCGATTCAAGAGGCATTGGAAAGTTTAGGATTGGACGTTCGTGTGCAAAGTGGTATAGATATTACAGAAGTATGCGAGAGCTATATTTACAGGCGAGCAATGAGACATTTGGAAAAAGGAAGGATTGTTATTTTTGGTGCTGGCACAGGGAATCCGTATTTCACTACAGATACAGCAGCGGTGTTACGTGCTATTGAAATTGAAGCAGAGGTTATTGTGAAAGCTACTAAAGTGAATGGAGTATACGATAGGGATCCTTGTAAATTTCAAGATGCTAAATTACTTGATAAACTAAGTTATGATGATGCGTTGAGAGAACATATTAGTGTTATGGATGATACAGCCATAGCGTTAGCAAAAGATAATAAGTTGCCAATTATAGTTTGCAATATGTTTAAAGCTGGACATTTGATAGATGTTTTAGTGTATAAAAAAGGCGAATTTTCTCTTGTAAAATAACTATTATCTTTATATAATGAAACGTGTCTGCAAACCTCAATATAAGAAGCTTGCATTTTGCGCTAGATCCCAATTTTATTTTTAGTGATTTTTTAATTAACTAATGGAATTAGTAAGAGAGCTTGCCAAATAACATAAAGCCATGATTGCCTGCGATAGGTGCTACACTAGAGGAAGCAAACGAATACCCCGCACCTATATCAAAACCTAGTGATGAACTTGCATTATCGAGTCTTTTTTGTCTATATGCTTTATATAGTCCAACCAAGCTTACTTCACTATATGTGCCAGCACCAAGCAATACATGAGCTTCAAATAGTCTATGCTCCATTTTGCTAAAAATATACATAGTTAAAGTGTTGCCTACACCATACTGTGCGCCATTAAGGAATTTACCATAAAATCTAATTCTATCATTGATAGTAAAGAATCTTGCATTAGTATTACCAAATATGCCTCTAAATCCGATTCCCATAGAGATGGAATAATCTATATATCTTTTTCCTTCATTATTGGTGCGCCATCGCGTGTATTTAATCTCTTCATCGATGATAAAAAATCCCAAGAAGTCATCGGCTAGTGTATTTGGCATTGTTCCGTTTCCATATTGGAATATCGCATTTCCTCCAGTAATAGATTGCCATGCCTCATTGATGTTAAAGCCAAATCTCGCTTTGATTCCTGCTTGAAGAAGTGGGTCGAATTTTATTGTGGTTGTTGGATTTGTTGCTGGGGCTTTAGTATTTAGGAGTATCCATGGAGCAAAGAAGATTCTGTGTTCACCTTTACCTATTGCTTTATCATAATCTGCTCCGAAGACAAACACTTCTCCCCCTAATTTAACTTTCCCGCTACTAAAGTAGGGTGCTAGTTGTGCTAAATCAGAGCCTATTCTACCTGGTAAAAAGCCATTATCTAAAAATGAATTAATATAACTAAACCACATGCGGAATGGTGAGCTATTATTTGGAATCCATTGTATGCTTATACCTTGTAATGGTCCATTAATAAAATCAGTAGATCTAATAATGGTTTTTCCCATATCTATATTATAACGTCCTGCAACTAATTTAAAGCCCCCCTTATGATAGGATATATAAATGTCGGATACGTCTCCATTGGAATTTATTCCTGCGTTTTGAAATGGAAAAAGAGTCCAGACATTCCAAATACCCACCGCACCCATTCCTACATTCCAATGAGTACCTAATTCAAAGTCTGCCATGATATGTGCATTGAGTCCAAAAAGTCCGGGCGCATTGCTATTGCCTATAAATTGTCCATTATTACCAAAATATCCTAGACTTAACCTCCCATGTGTTGTTAAATTAACCTTATCGTCTGCAGCTAGAGCTTGCTGTAAGTAGGTTGCCATACCTATGGCTGTTGTAATAAGTAGTTTGCGTATTGTATATGACATGCTAGCTCCTAATAATATAAATATATAACCGTAAAAATTTTCTAATTCTAAAATTGTTATAAGATTTATTGTTGTTTTATCAAGTCAATAACATTTAAATTTAGAATTTAATAGAGATAATAAAAATATAATTATAATGATATTTTTATGAATTTTGTCAAAAATATACAATTTAACCTTTTAATAGGTTATATAAGATTATATATTTCAGTATATAATCATTTGATTTATGCAAGTAGCTATGGAGTTTGAGTGGTAGATAAAAGATTCTATCCAAGAAGTCCTTGGATCTCTTTTTCAATGATCGCACGAGTATGTGGTTCAACTAACCGTTGCCCGACTTCTTCACCGTTCTTGTAAAAGATAAGGGTAGGAATTCTCTGTATGTTGAGAGTGTCTTTTAATTGTTCTTCTTTACTAAAATCCACAGTAAAAAATTGAATATCCTTATACTCATTTTCTAACGCGTTCATAATGGGTTCGATACGTCTGCAATCTGGACACCAAGCTGCGCCTATATCCACTACCGCTATACCTGTTGCTATGGAATCGAAATATGTTCCTTGTGTTAGTTCTCTCATTATTATCCTTTTTGTTTTTATGGTTGAGAGATTCTAAGCTATTTTTATAAATAACTAAGCAATATTGAGTTCGGTGTTTAATATATTTGACTTTTAAATCTGTAAGAAAGGAATATACTATTGCAAGCGCGTAAAGATATTTTATATTTTAGAAATTATAAATAATCCAATCAAATTAAATAATCGATTAAGGAGTTAATAGGAATTGTCAGATAAATGAGAATGGCGTGCTCGGAGGGACTCAAACCCCCGACCTACAGGACCGCAACCTGTTGCTCTATTCAACTGAGCTACGAGCACAACGATGATATAGTATAACTAAAAAATGTTAATTATCGTTAAATGTCTGGAATTCCCATCAGGACAGCAAGTGTACCTAAATAGAAACTTTTGACGTTTTGTTGTGTGATAAAAAATCGAAAAATCTATATAATATTCCCTGAAAATTAGAATAAATACCATCAAAGATCTGATTATCGTTTTGAAAATTGAGGACTACGTCTTGCCTTTCTTTTACCATATTTCTTACGTTCTACGATTCTTGAATCTCGAGTGAGCAATCCAGCATCTTTTAATGTTTTTCTGAAAGATTCTCTATCGAGATTATTTAAGGCTTTTGCAATACCATTTCTTAATGCTTCTGCTTGTGCAGAATATCCTCCTCCAAGAGTTGTAGCATGAATATCAACAGACTTATCTTGATTAGTTAACATTAACGGCTGCATAACTTTCATTTTAATAGAATCGTGTCCGCCTAACCATTCATTTAAACTTAAACCGTTTATAATAAGTTTCCCTGTACCTATATTCAAATAAACCTTTGCTATGGCTGTTTTTCTTTTGCCTGTTGCATAAACTCTATTCATTATTATCCTTTATTGAATCTTTATTTAAGGCAGCGTTAGAATCTGCTACTTGTGCTGTATGAGGATGGTTCTCACTAACATAAACTTTGAGTTTTTTAAGCATTGCTTTACCTAATTTTGTTTTGGGTAACATACCCCTAACTGCAAGTCTATAAAGCTTTTCAGGTTGTTTTTCCAACATTTCACTTAATGTTTTAGATTTTGTACTACCAAAGTAACCAGAATGCGTAAAATATTTTTTATCTTCTAGTTTATTGTTGCCATTGAAAATTGCCGCTTTAGCATTGACAATAATGACAAAATCACCACAATCTAAGTGTGGGGTAAAGCAAGGTTTATGTTTACCTCGCAGTAAAATGGCTATTTCTGCTATGAGTCTACCAAACACCTTGTCTTTGGCATCAATTACAATCCAATCACGTGTTATTTCACTCTGTTTTGGCGTTTTTGTTATTTCCATAATAAAACCTTAATTGTTTTTTTAAAAAACGAGATTATAGACATTTATTTATTAAACTTAGCTGAAATTAAGCTATATTTTATATTGGCGTCATACTTTTGTGAGAAAAGCACATTTGAGTTGTAGCTCTTGTATTTCTTGTTCTAATTTAGAATCCCAGATTATTCCGCTTCCTACACCATATCGATAGTATTTTTCATTTGTATATTTTATGAGTGTGCGGATTGGAATACTAAAGATAATTTTTTTATTAGACACGACTCCCATGGCACCACAATAAATTCCTCTATTACGTTGTTCTAGTCTCTGTATAATCTCTAACGTTTTTAGTTTTGGAGCACCAGTAATAGAGCCGCAAGGAAAAAGTGAAAGAAAAATATCTAAGAGTTGAAAGGATCTTGGTAATTTTGCTTGTATTGTAGAAATCATCTGGTGTAATGTAGTGTAACTATGGATCGCAAAAAGCTTTTTTACTTTCACTTTTTTGATATTGTTGATACGACTTAAATCATTACGTAACAAATCAACAATCATAACATTTTCGCTGCGATTTTTACTATCTTGTTGTAGTTGTTTTTTGAGTTTTTTATCACTCTTTTTGTTGATTCGAAAGCTGTGTTTTGAATCTTTTTTTGTTCCTCTTTGTATAGTGCCTTTCATGGGTTGCGTTGTGATATGCCGCCGTTTAATGGAGAAGAAAAGTTCAGGAGAAAAAGAAAGCAAGGTGAGAAACTCATTATGGAAAAATGCTTTGTAGGGAGCATTTTGTTTGCTACAAAGAGATTGAAAGAGTCTTAAGTCAGAATGAATATTTGTATGCAATTGTTTGTTTTGATTGTGATATAAATAAATAGGATTCATTGTGTCGATATTGCTTTGTGATAATGGAGTAGGACGTAGAATCATTTCTTGCGTATAGTTTACTTGGTAAGTGTCTCCTTTTGCAATAGAATCTTTTATTGAGAAAAAGTCCGTTTGATAGGTTTTTAAGTCAATATTCTTGATTATTTGTAAGTTTATTGATTGTTTATCGAGAGGTTGACTTTGCTTAAAAAATGTTTTTGGAATCTTTTGACGTTTTGCAAATAATTTAAAATAAGCAATTGGTTCTAGCCTTTTTTGTTGTATTTGGTTTATGTTTTCATAAACTTGAGTAAAGAGATCCTTACCATAAGTTTGCATGAGAACACCTGCTTCATAAGAAAAATATCCTAAAAAATATCCATTTGCTTGTGTATCAATATGATGTTGTAGTATTGCAAAGCATGTTAATAATTCTTGATAGTTAAAAGCAGTAATCGTTTTAAGATGACACGAATAAATATATTCGCCATAGATATACATGAGATTTGTCCTTAACAGAATGGATTAAGAAGTTGAGTAATTTGAGTATATGGCTTAGTGATTTTGAAAGTTTACAAATTGATGCGAGAACTAAAGGCTCGTGCTAGAGAAAAATGGTCAATATTGTCCAAACTTACATTAGAAGGCACGCCTTGAGCGATTCTACTAAAGATAAGTTCTAGATTTTCTAATTGTTCTTGAATAAACATAATTAAAATATCATTTTGCAATGACGGGCTAAAAGCAAAAATAACTTCTTTTATTGCTTCATTGTGGATTCTTTTAATTAGTGTATCAAAGTTATAGTTTTGATAATTTTCTATTACACAGTAGACTCCACTAAATTCACCTATATCTTCAATTAAAAAAACATCTTTGGGATGAGATACAATACATAAAGAACCATTCTTACGAACAGAATCTGTGCAGATATGGCAGATTTCTCCATGACTTAATGCGCCGCAAACACCACATTTCTGCACATCTATAATACAATCATGGATAGCTTGAGATACTTGTAACCCTAGAGGAGCATTTTCTATTGCTAGAGTATATGCCATTTTTCTAGCACTTTTTTTGCCTATGCTTGGAAGTTTTTCTAATGCTTTTACAAGGGCATCAAAACTAAATAATTGATGTTGATAATTTTTCATGCCGATGATTCTAGCAAAATTTTTATGTGATTTTATTAAATTGTTTTTCTTTCACTATAATAGCAAGATTCTATTTTAAAGTAAGGAGATACTTTTGTCTTCATTGGACATGGATTATTATGAAATCCTTGAGGTAAGCAGAGATGCAGATCATGAAACTATCAAGAAGTCTTTTAGAAAATTGGCACTTAAGTACCATCCAGATAGAAATCCCAATAATGCAGAGGCTGAAGAGAATTTTAAAAAGATTAATGAAGCTTATGAAGTGTTGAGCAATAGTGAGAGAAGGGCAATTTACGATAGATATGGCAAAGAAGGGTTACAATCTCAAGGATTTTCACGGAGTAGCGGCGGTTTTGGCGATATTTTTGGCTCTATTTTTGAAGATTTTTTTAATATGGGCAATACGCGTGGAGAGCAAGAGCATTATGCTTTTGATTTAGATTATGCTTTGCCTCTTACATTAACGTTTAAAGAAGCCATTTTTGGTTGTCAAAAAACAGTAAAAACTAAATATAAAAGTTATTGTAAGGCATGTAATGGCACAGGTGCTAAAGAAGGTAAGTTACAAGATTGTACCAAATGTAATGGTAGGGGACGTATTGTTATGCAGCAGTCTATTATCCAAATGCAGGTTGCTTGTCCAAGTTGTCAAGGAACGGGTAGGATTGTTGTACAAAGATGCAATGAGTGTCATGGAAATTGCTACGAAACGATTAATGAGGAGCTTGTTCTCAATGTAAGAGCAGGTATTGATGACGGGCATCAACTCATTTTTCGCGGTAAGGGAAATGAAGTGAAAAGAGGTATGCGAGGGGATTTGTATTTTCAGGTTCATGTACAAAAAGATTCGCATTTTATTCGACATGGAAACGATTTGCATCTCGAGGTTCCCGTATTTTTCACTACAATTATTTTGGGTGGTAGAATCGAAATCCCAACACTTACAGGAAAAGTGGAACTTAATATTCCTGTGAATACTCCAGATGGTTATCAGTTTGTCTTTTCTAATGAGGGTGTACAAGATTTAAATAGCACAAAAAAGGGGAGATTAATTGCCCAAATTCGCATTGCTTACCCACAAGATATTAACGAGGAGCAGAGAGGGTTGGTTTTGAAGTTACAAGAAAGTTTTGGAGACAACAGCAAACCATATAAGGGGTTTATTGATGAATGTTTTGATAAAGTTAAAAATTGGCTAAATAAAAAGAAATAATGATATGAATATTTTCATCCCTTTTATTACGAAAAATATTGAACTATAAGTCAATAGCCTGCATACTTTCTCTAAGCTTATTCCTTGCCTCTTCCAAATTTATAGTTGGTGATAAAAAAAGCGGTTCACCAATATAATAATCAATACTTGTGAATGGTTTTGGAATACAAAATTTGTCCCACGTGTTTAATTCCCAATATCGCTTTGGTGAAATTTTACATGGACAAATTCCAATGCCACTTTTAATTCCCATTAGCAATATTCCATTTGCAATGCTTTTATAGGGTCCTCTTGGTCCATCTGGTGTTACCGCTACATCCTGTCCATTTTTTAATGCTCGTATAGCTGTTATCAGTGCTTTTGTGCCACCTTTATCTATGCCCGTGCTTCCTCTGATTGCTTGCAAACCAAACGAATGGAAATACTTCTCAATAATGATACCGTCATTATGCGCCGACGTTATAAAGCTCATATTAGGTTTTTTACGTACTTTTGCGTAAAGATAAGGCATCATAAGGAAATTGCCGTGCCATAAACATGCAATGAAGTTTTGTTCTTTTGCATAATTGGAAATATGGAATCTATTTGTGCAGGTGAAGTAGAGGATTTTAGAGATAAAATACATAATTTTTGGGAGATTGTTCCATGCAAATTCTCTGCGAATGTCCCTATGAATATTATTTCTTAACCATTCGATAGGCTTGTTGATTTTGTTCATTGCTTAATAGATCCTTATTCTAAAGTGATTCGAAAGTATGGTTTTAATTTTACTATAAAAGCCGATGAGAATTCATTTAAGTTAAACACGCAAGCATTAAAGTAAGTTTCTGCAAGCTTTTCTTAATGAATTTGTTATAATTAAGTATAGTAGTTTTTAAGTAGTTTGGCAGTCATAGTAATTATAATTTATTAGTTAAATTATAATTATTCTTATAATAGTACAAGGAGATAATATGGCAAATCCAACAGGTTTTATGGATTATAGGCGAGAGGAGATTATTTCACTCTCGCCAAAAGAAAGAACAAAAACTAATCATGAGTTTCATAAACTTCTCGATTCTAAAAAACAGGAAATTCAAGCGAGTCGGTGTATGCAATGTGGCGTACCTTTTTGTCAAGCAGGGGTAACCATTAAAGGGCAAATTATAGGTTGCTCGAATCTCAATCTGATTCCAGAGTGGAATGATTTGTTGGCACGTGGTTTGTGGGAATTAGCGTATAGACGACTTTCTTTGACAATGCCATTTCCAGAAATTACAGGCAGAATTTGTCCAGCACCTTGTGAGAATTCTTGTGTTTGTACAGCCAATGGTGAGCCAGTAACCATTAAAGATAATGAGTTGGCACTTGCAGAATATGCGTTTAAGAATAATTTAGTGGTACCGAGAAAGATTGGTCGCAATGGAGCAAAAATTGCAATTATTGGTAGTGGTCCAGCAGGGCTTGCTTGTGCAAATACTCTTAATCTTTTGGGTTATGAAGTTAGTGTTTATGAGCGTGACGATCGAGTAGGGGGATTACTTATGTATGGCATACCTGATGTTAAACTAGAAAAGTGGGTGATAGAGCGACGTGTGCAAGTGATGAAAGAAGAAGGCATTATGTTCTACACCAATCATAATATAGAATCTAGCAAGGATTTTTCTTCGCTTGTTGAAAAATATGATAGTGTGGTGATTGCTATTGGAGCCAGAAAGCCAAGAGAGCTTGAAATTGAAGGTGATAATTTGGAGGGCATCTATAATGCACTTGATTTTTTAATGGCTAATACAAAGTCAATTTTAGATTCCAAGCCCAATAAACTCAATGCTAAAAATAAACATTTTGTTGTCATAGGTAGTGGGGATACAAGTACAGATTGTATCGCTGTTGCATTACGGCAAGGCGCAAAAAGCATTACGCGATTAGAACGTTCGCCTAGCAAACCCTTAAAAAGAGAAAGTTCCAATCCATGGCCAGAACATCCAATTGTCTTGCAAACTGATTATGGAGTTGAGGAATTTATTGCAATGTATAACAGCGATCCAAGGAAATTCAGCACTACACCTAAAGCATTTATAGGCAATAAGCATTTACAGGCAATAGTAACAACAAAACTGCAATGGAATATAATCAAAGGAAAAAAGAAAAGCACAGAGATATTGCAGAGCAATGAAACTATTCAAGCTGATATGGTTTTAAAAGCTATGGGATTTAGTGGTTGCGAGGATAATGTTGATGAAGTTTTTGGTGTGGAAATGCAGGGAAACAACATTATGCATACAAATTTCAAAACTTCAAGAGATAAGGTATATGTTTGCGGTGATTGTAAAGTAGGTGCTAGTCTTGTTGTTACTGCAATAAAAGAAGGCAGAGAATGTGCTAATGTAATACATTCTAATATCTTAAGGAATAAATAACTTCATATCTATGTGAATGAATATTGTAATGAAATATATTTATAAAAGAAAGCCTGTTCAAATAAATATCAATTAAATTGAGAGTATTTAACGGTATAAAGCACTTATTGAATTTCTTCAAGTCGACGTAGTGCCGTCGCTATTATTAGTGTATCACTAGAAGCTTCTCGTAATAATTGTTTTGCTTGTTCTAAGGCTTTAGCTACCTGTGAATTATTATCGTTTGTATGAACACAAACAGCACCATCTGCCAAGACTGTTACTTTATTCCCAGAAACTTCTACATATCCCCAATTGATTGCAACGAGGTCGTGATGAACTTCAGAACGAATATCTATTACACCTGTTTGTAATAAAGCAAGCATATCATAGTGTCCGGGCAAAATACCAAACTCACCATTTTTCCCCGGAAGATATACAGCGTTTGCTTTACCTTTAAAGATTTCACCATATGGAGTAACAATATCTAGTTGAAAATTTTCCATTATCTTTCCTTATTTACTTTGTTTCATATCCTCTGCCTTTTGGATTGCTTCTTGAATATTTCCTACCATATAGAAAGCATTTTCAGGAATATGGTCGTATTTACCTTCTAATATTCCCTGAAAACCTTCTAACGTTTCCTGTAAACTAACGTATTTTCCAGAACTTCCAGTAAAGACTTCGGCGACGAAAAAAGGTTGAGATAAAAATTTCTCAATTTTTCTTGCCCTCTCAACAGTTCTTTTATCCTCTTCTGATAATTCATCCATACCAAGTAGGGCAATAATGTCTTGCAGATCTTTATATTTTTGTAAAACTTCCTGAATGCCAGTTGCTATTTTATAGTGTTCTTCGCCAACAACTTGTGGATCAAGAATTCTTGAGGTAGATTCAAGAGGATCCACTGCAGGATAAATACCTTTTTCTGCAATTTTTCTATTTAAAACTGTGGTTGCATCAAGGTGAGAAAATACAGATGCTGGAGCAGGATCCGTTAAGTCATCTGCTGGAACATAAACAGCTTGAACAGAAGTAATCGATCCTTTGTTGGTAGAAGTAATACGCTCTTGTAGCTTTCCCATTTCGCTCGCAAGTGTAGGCTGATAACCAACTGCAGAAGGAATTCTACCTAGGAGAGCGGACATTTCAGCACCAGATTGCGCATAACGAAAAATATTATCAATAAACATTAATACATCAAGCCCTTTTTCATCTCTAAAATATTCAGCCATTGTTAAACCCGTAAAAGCAATTCTATTTCTTGCTCCTGGTGGTTCATTCATTTGCCCGTAACATAATGCTACTTTATCTAGTACGCCACTTTCTTTCATTTCATGGTATAGATCGTTCCCTTCTCTTGTTCTTTCTCCAACACCAGCAAATACAGAATAGCCACTATGTTTGTAGGCAACATTATGAATAAGTTCCATAATAACTACGGTTTTGCCGACGCCTGCACCACCAAACAGCCCAACTTTACCACCTTTTGAATAAGGGGCAAGTAAATCGATCACTTTAATACCTGTTTCAAACATCTCTGTCTTTGTGCTTTGATTATCAAAACTGGGAGATTCTCTATGAATTGGCCATTTTAATGCGGAATTTACTGGCTCACCGTTATCTACAACTTCACCAATAACATTAAAGATTCTTCCTAATACTTCTTCACCTACAGGAACTTCAATCATTGTACCGCGCGCTATAACTTTTTGTCCTCTTGTTAAGCCTTCTGTCATGTCCATTGCGATAGCACGAACTATATTATCCCCTAAATGTGCAGCAACTTCTAAGACAAGATTCTTTGTTTCTTGGTCAAATTCGTATGTAACATCAAGAGCCTCATTGATTTGCGGCAAATATTTTTCAAATTCAACGTCTACTACAGGTCCCATAACCTGTGTAATTTTACCTATTTTATTCATAAAAATAAACTCCTTAATAAGTAATTTAATTATTTCATTGCTTCAGCACCTGCATTAATTTCAACTAATTCGGTAGTAATAGCTTGCTGTCTTGCTTTGTTGTAGGAAATAGTTAACGCTTTAACCAATTCGGTAGCGTTATTGGTAGCTGTATCCATAGCCTGCATTCTAGCACTATGTTCAGCAGCTAAAGAATCTACTAGAGCATAATACATATTATACTCTACATATTTTTTAGCTAATTCATCTAAAATAATGTTTTCTTCATCTTCGGGCGAAATATTTAACACGTTATCCGTTTTATTATCTGCTTGTATAATATCCATATCTGGGACAAGTGGCAATATTTTTATTGTTTTTAATTGTTGCGATATTAGATTTTTAAACCCATTATACACAATTATAACTTCTTGCGTTTTATTATCAAGAAAATCATTTACTGCTGCATTAATAAAATCACTTGAACGTTCATAATTTGGAGAAGAGCTCAAATCAATGATATTGTCCTCTAATGTAATATTATTAAAAGTAAAGAAAGCATTACCTTTTTTACCTATACAACGAAATCGGACTTGAACTTGCCGTTTTTGATAATCATTGCGCAATCGCAAAACTTCTTTCATTGTAACGCTATTGAATCCGCCACATAATCCTTTATCAGCTGTTATAAAAACAATGTCGACTACCTTAACATTTCGAGAATCTGTGTTATGAAAGAATTTACTATTTATGTTGGTTAATCCATTTAGTTTGATTCTTTTCATCATGTCATAAAAAACTTCATTCAGTTTATCTGCAAATGTTCTGGCTCGTTTTGCCATTTCTTCTACTTTTTTAAGCTTAGAAGTTGATACCAGCTTCATTGCTCGCGTAGTTTTTTTGGTATTGTTGACACTTGATATTTTCTTTCTGATTTCTTTTAACCCATTACCCATGTGTAACTCACTTATATTGCAAAACTCGACTGAAATTCATTGAGTGCATTATTAAGAGCAGATTCCAATTCTTTATCTAAAGCTTTTTTAGAAGCGATGTCTTGAAATATTTGAGGATATTTTGTTTCGATAAACGGATAAAGTTGCTTTTCGAATTCTACTACTTTATTAGCTGGAATATCATCTAAAAATCCCTTTGCTCCTGCATAAATTATTGTGACTTGTTTCTCGATTGCCAGCGGACTGTATGGACCTTGTTTAAGAACCTCTACCATTTTTTGCCCTCTTTCTAGTTGTTTGCGACTAGATTCGTCAAGATCGGAGGCAAACTGTGCAAATGCTTGTAGTTCTCTAAATTGAGCAAGATCAAGACGTAGTGTGCCTGCTACCTGTTTTGTTGCTTTAATTTGTGCTGCTCCTCCGACACGAGATACTGATAAACCGACATTAATAGCCGGACGAATACCAGAATAAAATAGATCTGTTTCAAGGAAAATTTGTCCGTCTGTTATGGAAATAACATTGGTAGGAATATATGCAGAAACATCACCTGCCTGTGTTTCAATAATGGGGAGAGCAGTTAAAGATCCAGCACCAAGTTCATCACTTAATTTTGCCGCTCGTTCCAAGAGTCTTGAATGAATATAAAATACATCCCCTGGGAATGCTTCTCTGCCAGGTGGTCTTCTAAGGATAAGACTCATTTCTCGATAAGCAACTGCATGCTTAGTTAGATCGTCATAAATAATTAAAGCATGTTTCCCATTGTCTCGAAAATATTCTCCAATTGTTACGCCGGAATATGGTGCGAGATATTGCATTGCCGCACTTGAACTTGCAGATGCATTGACGATTACAGTGTATTCCATTGCTCCGTGCTCTTCAAGCTTGCGCACAACTTGTGCTACCGTTGATTCTTTTTGTCCAATAGCAACATAAATACAATAAACATCTTGCCCTTTTTGGTTGATTATAGTGTCGATTGCAACGGTTGTCTTACCTGTTTGTCTATCGCCGATAATTAATTCTCTTTGCCCTCTACCAATCGGCACAAGGGCATCAATTGCCTTGATTCCCGTTTGCAGCGGCTCATGTACGCTTTTTCTTTCCATAATACCTGGTGCTTTTTGTTCAATAAAACGATGTTGGATTGACGGGAATTCACCTTTTCCGTCAAGAGGTTCACCTAATGTATTAACTACACGACCAATTACTCCTTCCCCAACAGGAATTTTCATCAATCGTTTCAATCTCTTAACCGTCGTTCCTTCTTTAATGCCCTTACCGGAGCCTAGTATAACAACACCAACGCTGCCTTCTTCCAAATTAAGTGCCAAACCCCGTTCGCCAGTGTCAAACTCTACCATTTCATACGACATTACATCATTTAATCCGTATACTTTGGCTACTCCATCAGCATAACTGGTAACTCTACCTACTTGGTTAATATCAATATGTAAGTCGAAATTCTCAATCTTTTCTTTTATAATTGAACTTATTTCTTCAGGTTTCAATTTTGCTGTAATCATGTCTTTCCTTTTAAAATGCTTTTAAGATAAAGTCTTGCAATTCTTTAATAAAATTATTTTTCAAGAATACAATTTCAATCCCTAGATCGGGTACATTTAAGCGTATGCCATCAATGTGAAAGTCAATCTCTTGAAAAATTTCGAGAGATACATGTAACTTTTTTTCTAAATTAGTTTTGATTTTTTGTAGAGTATCATTGCTAATTTGTTCATTGCTGTATAGGGTTGCTAGGTAAATATTTCTCTTGTAATCTATTATTTTTTTGAGTTCAGTAGATATTGCAGGAATAAGAGATAATCTACTATTTTCTGCTAGTACGGCTAAGAATCTTTGTGATTTTGAATCTAACTTTTGATTTAACGAGTGGATTAGAGAATACAAAAGATTCAGCTTATCTTCTTTTGAGACAATCGGTGAGTTGATGATTTCATAGAATCTATATAGTGTAAAAGCCGATTCAAGAGATGAATAGACGTTGTAAATTTCAGTAAGCTGTTCTATATTAGAACAAGCTGCTAGTGCTCTTGCATATTTCTTGGCTATGATTATTTCTTGCATTTATGCTACCTTTTTTTCTAATATCTTGATGTAATCATTGCTCGTTAGCGAAATCTTTTGACTAGAGAATATTTCTTCTAATACTTCTTGAATAATTTCTTTTTGCAATAAACGGGCTTGTACTTGCATCGATTCTTCATTATTTTTGATAAGATAAGCGATTTGTTCTTTTGTCTTTTCTTCT
Organism: Helicobacter aurati; assembly: GCF_003364265.1. Classification (GTDB taxonomy): domain Bacteria; phylum Campylobacterota; class Campylobacteria; order Campylobacterales; family Helicobacteraceae; genus Helicobacter_A; species Helicobacter_A aurati. The sequence continues at coordinate 38,723 of NZ_NXLW01000001.1, read as the reverse complement.
ATTTCTCTCTTGGAGAGTAAGGCTTCTTTTTTTGCTACTTCTATAATTTCTTTTGCTTTTTGATTAGCTTCTTTTAAACGTAGTTGTGCTTGCTCTTTTTTACTTCTAGATTCCTTGATTTTGCTTTGAGATTCTGAAAGTTTATTGGCGATGTCTCGACTACGAGAGGACAATATATTTTTTAACTTATCAGCAACTAAATACCAGAGCAGCAAAACAAATATTACAAAATTGATAAGCCTTTCTAATATATCTGTTTTAGAAATATCTATCACACCATCATGCCCACCTGCAAACACTAAATTTGTTAATCCAAATAAACTAAAAACAACCATCATCAATTTCATTATAAAACCTTTTATCATAGTTAGACATTCCTTATTTTTGTTAGCAATAAGGATTCCATGCCAGTTAAATTCGTCTTTATTTCGTCTTTCATTTGATGTTTCTGTTCTATAAGCTTTGCAACAAACACTTCCATTTTTTCTCTATTTTCTAGCTGTATTTGCTCAATTTTCTTGTTGGCATGCTCTTTTGCTTCTTGTATGGTTTTGCTTTTAAGATTGCAAGCTTCTATTTTGGCTTCGGATAAAATCTTGTGTATTTGAAGTTGAATTTCTTCTAGCTCTTTGTCATCTTGACTAGCAAGTGCTAAATCATTTGATATTTTTGCATTCCTCTGATCAATATAAAATATAATAGGTTGGAATACCAATCTATTTAATAAAAACATCGTGATTAGGAATACTATAAATACAACTAGCATAACTTGGGGATTAGGCGTTATCTCCATTGTAACCTCCATAAATGAACTAAAATATAGTACAATTAAATAACAATAACGAAAATATTTTGTTAAGAATTTGTAATTATCATGTAATTATTGGCTAAAAATTTATATTTCAATATTCCCTAAAACTATTGAGGCGCAAATTGAATACATTAAAGTAATTAAAGCCAAAATCTTAAATAACAATATTATAGCAAATTATTTTAAGAAGTGTTTTTAAAAATTTAAATTTTTATGTAAAAATAATAAAAAATTTATAATAATCTATTCAAAGTTATAAGCTTCTTATTTGTGGTATAAAAATCAGAATCAGAGATTTTATTTGGAGGCAATCAATGCATGATGATGTAGTAATAAAGGAATATCTCAAGTTCCATGGTGTAGAGAATGTTCTTGATTTGGAGTTTGAAGAGTTAAAAGAAAAATATGAACAAGTCGTTCGCGATGGTGTGTCTTATTATCGAGATATTTTATATAGTGATGATGTCGATGCGGAGATTTTAGATATCGGGAAAAAAGACACAGTGGAAGCACTCAAAAAAATAGAAAATACAGAAGAGCTTTATAGTAAACTGCATGAATTTTTGTATCGCTATGTTCCTACTGACCTAATCGCGCTTATGTCAGAATTGAAAATGCCTGTTTCATATAATAGACTGCGTAAAATTGTTGCAATTGTTCATGCAATGGTGCAAGATGAGATTTTAGATACTATTAAGTTTGATTTGCATACTTTCCCACAACAAGAGCGCGAAACACTTATCGCTTATTATGAAAACCAACGCGATGATATTATGATGCTTCAAAAACTTCATGCTAAATATAAAAGCATGGGTATGCTAGAATATCTGCGTGATACTGCCGAAACAAAGCTTGTTATTATGCAGACTTTTCTACCGCGTGATTTGGAGTCTGAATATAAACCTTTTTATGATAATAGTAAAGAAAAACAGACTCTTATTTCTAAAATACTTGAAATTAGCGGAATCTACACAAAGCAAGAATTATTCAACATGCAAATAGCACAGTTGCAAGTTACATATCAAGAGATTATGGAGCAAGTATTACAAAAAGAAAGAGAACAGAAATTGATGAAAAAATATATTGAAATTTTTGAAGATTCTGCAGGAATTACAGAATATGACTTTAAACTACATTGTCATGAAATGCAAGCCAATCTACCTAGCGAAATTATTAATGAAGTAATTAATCACTTTATGACACGCAACCATTTTATTGCCAATAAGATTAATAATGTGTTTTCAGGCAAGAATATCAATCAAGCACCGCAGGCTTTGGATATGTGATATAGTCCTTTATTATTGCAAAGCTAAATAATCTTGCAGGGCTTGTATTGTTATGCTAGCCACCGATTTGGTATCACTATGAATCAATGAAGCTTTTGATCGGTTATTTATAGAATCTTTTTCTCTTATTGCTTGCATAGCCGTAGCAGCACTTTTTGCGCCAGATATTGTCGTGAAATATGGAATGTTTGCGCGTAGTACCGCTTGATGTATTAAGCTTGTATCAAGTTTTGTTTTGCTATTGCTTGTGTTAATGACCATTGCAATTTCATGATTGGTTATCATGTCGTTAATATGCGGACGACCTTCACTAACTTTCAATACAGAAATAGCAGGTATGCCCGCTTCGACTATTATCTTGTGTGTCCCCAAAGTTGCAACGATTTGAAATCCCATGTCATAAAATGCTTGTGCGATTTTTGCGGCATATTTTTTGTCGTTATTACGTAGTGAAATGAAAATTTTACCAGTTAATGGGAGAGGATTTTTAGAAGCTAGCTGACTTTTTGCAAAGCTCATGCCAAAGTTATTGCCAATACCCATTACTTCGCCTGTACTTTTCATTTCCGGTCCGAGGAGTAAATCTGCGCCAGGTAATTTATTAAATGGAAAAACAGATTCTTTAATGCAAACATATTGTAATGTTTTTGGTTTGAGAATAGACGATGAGAAATCGACTTTTTGATAATTATCATAGAATCTTAAGGCTTCTTCTAAAATGCTGTTTGGCTGTGATTCTATCTGCATGTTTGTGATGTCTTGTGTTGTCTGAATATTTTGGTTATGAGAAATTGTTTTTTGCAAAGCATGATGCCACATCACTCTAGTAGCAACTTTTGCTAAAGGTACTCCTGTAGCTTTACTAACGAAAGGTACGGTGCGGCTGGCTCTAGGATTCACTTCAATTAAATAGAGCTTATTGTTAAGAATAGCATATTGTATGTTCATTAACCCAATCACACCGAGTTTGGTGGCAATCTTGACGGTTGTTTCTGCAATTTCATCAAGCATTGTTTGTGCTACATTTATTGCTGGAAGGGAACTCGCACTATCGCCGCTGTGTATGCCAGCTTCTTCAATATGCTCCATGATTCCACCAATATAAACATTTACACCATCACTTACGCAATCTACATCAAATTCACTTGCTTGCTCTAAGAATTTATCGATTAATATCGGCGCACTATCACTCACTGCAATAACCTCATCCATATAAGCCTTAAGTTCTTTATCGTCATAGACGATTCGCATTGCACGTCCGCCTAATACGTAGCTTGGACGTACAAGTACAGGGAATCCAATTTTATTGGCAACGGCGAAAGCCTGCTCCTTCTCATAAGCAATGCCATTTTGAGGTTGATTTAACCCTAATTCATTAACAAACTGCGCAAATTTTTCTCTATCTTCGGCTATGTCAATCGCTTTGACTGAAGTACCAATAATATTTGCATTAATTTTATGTAACGAGTGAGCAAGTTTGAGGGGAGTTTGTCCTCCGAAATGCACAATAATGCCATCTGGTTGTTCTTTTTCAATTACAGCAAAAACATGTTCAAAGTCGATTGGTTCAAAATATAATATATCACTCGTATCATAATCAGTGCTAACTGTTTCAGGGTTGCAGTTATACATAATACTTTGAATCCCTAAGTCTTTGAGCGCAAAACTTGCATGTACGCAGCAGTAATCAAATTCAATGCCTTGACCAATACGGTTGGGTCCCCCACCGATAATTAAAATTTTTGGTTGCTTAGATTTGAGAGGATTGCATGATTCTAATGATTGTAAAGAATCTTTATCTTTTGGTATTATTTGTATGTGTTCAATATCTATATGTTCATAATTACCAATGGTAGAATAAAAATAGGGTGTTAAGCTCGGAAATTCTCCCGCACAAGTATCGACTTCATTGTAGTGATGTATTACGCCAAGATTCACACGTGTTTGGTAGATTTCAGATTCACTTACTTCTACATTTTCGTTGATTTTAAGCCAATAGGCGATCATTTTATCGCTGAAACCATAACTTTTAATCTTACGCATAAGGGAAGCGTTGCTAAGGATTGTTGTAGTGATGTCGTTTTCTGCTTCGATAATCTTGTGTATTTCATTTAAGAACCATTTATCAATTTTGCAAAGTTCATACATTTCGTCAATGTTGATACCAAGCCCAAAGCCTTCTGCAATATAAAGAAGTCTGTTGGCATTAGGACGTCGGATTTCTCTTCTAATGAGTTCTAAGTCTGTGCAGATTCTATTAAATCCAAAAAGTCCTGTTTCAAGACTGCATATTGCCTTTTGTAAGGATTCTTTGAATGTTCCGCCGATTGCCATAACTTCGCCAATGGATTTCATACCCGTAGTAAGTGTAGAATCTGCTTTAGGGAATTTCTCAAAAGTAAATCTCGGAATCTTTGTAACAATATAGTCAATGCTTGGCTCAAAGCTAGCAGGTGTGCCAGTGATGTCGTTTTTAATTTCATCGAGAGTAAAACCTACAGCGAGCATTGTTGCAACTTTAGCAATTGGGTATCCTGTGGCTTTAGAAGCAAGAGCAGAGCTACGGGATACACGTGGATTCATTTCGATAACTGTCATTCTACCATTTTGGGGATTGATTGCAAACTGCACATTGCTTCCACCCGTATCTACTCCGATTTCACGTAATATTTTAAAGCTTGCATCGCGCATACGTTGATATTCTTTATCTGTAAGCGTAAGGGCTGGAGCAATCGTAATAGAATCTCCTGTATGTACACCCATAGGGTCAAGATTCTCAATAGAACACACAATGATACAATTATCATTTTTATCACGAATGACTTCCATCTCATATTCTTTCCAGCCAAGTAGCGATTCTTCAATAAGTATTTCATTGATTGGGCTTACTTCTAGTCCGTTTTTTGCCATTGTTTTAAATTCATCAATATTATAAGCTACGCCACTGCCGCCACCTGCAAGGGTGTAGCTTGCACGAATGATAACTGGGAATCCAATTTCTTTTGCTGCACGTATTGCGTCTTCTTCTGTATAGGCATAGCGAGATTTGGGCAAGTCCATGCCGATTCTAAGCATTGCTTCTTTGAAAGCTTGTCTATCCTCCCCCTTTTTAATTGCTTCTGGCTTTGCTCCAAGAAAGATAACGTTTCGCAGCATACCTTTTTCGTGCATACTCATTGCAACATTGAGTGCCGTTTGTCCTCCCATCGTGGGTAAAATTGCATCAACATTCTCTTTGGCAATAATATTGGCGATGATTTCTTCGGTGATAGGTTCAATATAGGTTCTATCCGCAAAATCTGGATCGGTCATAATAGTTGCTGGATTGGAGTTAATAAGTACTACTTTATATCCTAAAGATTTAAGTGTTTTAGCTGCTTGCGTGCCTGAATAGTCAAACTCACAAGCTTGACCTATGACAATTGGACCTGAACCAATAAGCAGAACCGTGTGAATATCAGTACGTTTTTTATTGGGAAATGATTTAGAGTGTTGCATAGCTATGCCTTTGTATTATTAAGCCGAATTTAGCGCAGTGAATAAGTGTTTAATGTTATTGATTACTGCGATTATACTTTATTTTTTGATTTTTTTAATCTTTTGCAGATAGGTATTTTCATTAATGGGTTTTATGATTTCTTGTTTGAAAGCCTTGCCTATTTGTGAATCTCCACTTAAGCTACGTATATAGAGAGTGTATTGTTTTTCAAGATTCATAGATAATTCAAAAGCTTGTTTGCTTTTTAAATCTAAAAATTTGTAGCCTATTAAATTACCCGAAAGATTTCCCACTATCGGCTCTCCGCCTTGTATAATAAGTGTCTTTCCGTTGTGTTTGTCAGTTTGGTTATAAGTAACATGAGTGCAGGTTGTGCTCCCTGTTGGACACTTTGAACCAATCCATATAAGATAACTTTCACTTTCAAATGCTGCTCCACCAAAAGCTTGTACTAAAGAGAATATGAGCAATAATATGATTCTTGACATTAACGTCCTTTTGTAGGATTCAAAAGTAAGACTTTAATGATAGCATAAAAACATTAGATGAAATTTCCGTCCATTGCTTAAATTAGTAATTGAAAATTTAACAGCATGAACATAAGGATCTTTGTAAAAAAGTGATAGAATAGTATTCATGTTAGTAAGGAGTTGTTAATGAACAAACTAGCGCGCATTATAATTATTGTAGGTGCAGTTATTATTGTATCTCTCTTAATTATGATACCTATCCTCTCAAAAATGGTAACAAAATCCATACAAGAGCACCTTAATAATGGTATGGAGCAAATACGATCTCATATTTCTGAATCAGATGATAATTTTGGAATACAACAAATTGAGTATTCTCCTTTTGAATGCAGTGGTATTAGCGACTATGAATGTCGTAGTCAATTTATTACGTTGTATACTAATGATGAGACAGCGCATGATAGCGAACATCATGGGTATGTGAAATTTTCAGATATTTCTTTAAAAAGCAGAGATGTCAGCGATAAGAATACGTTTTCTTTTAATGTTTCTACATCGATTAGTTATCCTTCTATCGATACGTTTTTTGGGGATTCTAACAGTAATTCAGTTATAGCTTTTTTGAATCATAGTGCAGATGCTTTATTGCCTAACACATTGCGATGTCAACAGAATTATTCGCACCATACCTTAGACACTCAAGATTCAAAAATTGTTACAGCCAATAATGCTTGTCAATTAGAATCTGAAATTTTTAACACAAAAATTGAAATTAAAAATCTCTTCTCTCCCAATATCGATAAACCACATATTTTAGGTGTTATTTATGCGATAGTTATGGCAATCAATGGCGATACAAGTAACCCCCAACTGCAACCACAAAATATTCCTCATGAATTAGATTCCATAGCAATTACTCTGGAATCTAAGAAAACTTTTAAAGATTTTTTGAAAAGTAATACTAAATTTACAGATCAACAAAAAGAAGTTTTACAGCAGCAATTTGACGGCAATATTACCTTTGTTTATCTTAGTGCCCCGATATTTTTGTCAAAATTTTTTGGCAATCAAGGAAAAGAAATTGCTAAGGCTTTTGGCGATATAATGCAGGGCAAAAAGAAGAAGCTTTCTTTAAGTTTCATTCTCAAAGATGCACCGAAGTTTCAACCTTTACAAACTTTTCAAAATATGGATACTTTACAGTGGCTTAGATACTTAGGTGAAAATTATGTTATAACGCTTAACACAGAGGATTGAATTAACAATTCAAATTTTGAACAAGATTCTAGAAACAATAGATTAGCTTTGATAGCTGCCATCTCGCAGCCATTCTTTTGCTGTCGCTTTTAGTTTAGCAACATTATCACTTGCAAAGAACTCTATAAAATTACGATTATTTCGAGTGATGTGAAATTCTTGTTGCAAAAATCTTGCAATGGCTTCACCTGAATGTACAAATAACGTGCTTGGTCCGAAGTGTTTACGTAAGGGTTGCAATAGCAATGGAAAATGCGTGCAACCAAGGATAACAGCCTGTGGGTTAAGTGAAGGATGGAAATAGTGCCTGAATGTGGATTCTATAATCTCCCCTTCAAAAATATGCTCCTCTACTAAACTGACAAAAAGATTTGTAGCGATACTTATCACATTGTTATAGCCTATTTGTCGTAAATGCTTCTCATAATTACCCGAAGCTATGGTGGCTTGTGTGGCTAATACAAGAATATTAGAATCTTTAGGAATCTTTTTTTGTAACAATGCGTTAATACCAGATTCAATAACACCTATAATTGGAATTTGCGCTTGTTGTTGCATGGCAGTGAGTGCATGTGCCGAAGCGGTATTGCAAGCAACAATGAGCAAATCAATAGCAAAATGCTCAAAGAACTTTAATGCTTCTAATGAAAATTTAATAATAGTCTGCGTATCTTTATTTCCATAAGGAACACGCGCTGTGTCGCCATAGTAAATGATATGTTCGAATCCTATTTCTTCAATCAAGCTTTTTAAGACCGTTAAACCACCAGCACCGCTATCGAAAATCCCAATTTTCTTAATTGTTTGCATAAAATCCCCAGAAAGTTGTTTTCGCATTCAATGATTGTATCATAGCTTGTAGGGTTTTGATTGGGATTATTTCTAGCCATTTTGCCTTTATGCCAGACTAATCTTTGACGCTCGGGCTTGTTATGAGTGTAGGAAATGTTGGATTGTGATTTCCTAATTATTAAGACTTTATGTAGAATCTGCAAATTTGGCTTTCAAAATATTTGAGGTAATTTTAGTTTAGTTTTACTTTTTCTTTAGTAAGATTCTACACGCAAATATTTGCAAAATAATTTGCGATTCAGGATTACAAAATGAGCACACCCCCTCCAACTTATCATGTTGCGCAACAGCAAGAAGATTTGAATTTGGATTCGAAGATTCCCTTTACGCATTTGCATTTGCATACAGAATATTCTTTGCTTGATGGTGTTAATAAGCTAGATTTGCTTGCTAAAAAAGTCAAAGAATTAGGTATGAATAGTGTAGCTATTACCGATCATGGCAATATGTTTGGTGCGATAGAATTTTATAAAACCATGAAAAAAAATGGCGTTAAACCAATCATTGGCATTGAAGCATATATTCATAATAAAGAGCAGATTGATAACAAAGACCCTAATGCCCCAAAGTTTCATGTGTGCCTTTATGCAAAAGATGAGAACGGGTATAAGAATCTCATGTATCTTTCTTCACAAAGCTTTATACAAGGATTCTATCGCACATCAAGGATCAATAAAAAGATTTTAAGAGAGCACTCTCAAGGATTGATATGTTCTTCGGCGTGCTTGAGTGGCGAGATTGCTTGGAATCTCAATCTTAATCCCAACATGAAACATGAATCTCGAGAAAAACGTATCATACAAGGCGCAAAGGGATATGAAGGGGCGAAAGAGGTAGCTTTGGAGTATCAGGATATTTTTGGCGAGGATTTTTATATTGAGATTATGAGGCATGGCGTAGGAGATCAATTATATATCGACAAAAGCCTTATTCGACTTAGTCTTGAGACAGGCATTAAGCTTATTGCTACAAACGATACGCATTATAGTACAAAAAGCGATGCTGACATGCAAGAAGCCGCCATGATGATAGCCACAGGTAAGAATATTAATGATAGTTCAAGATTGCGACATACTGTCTCTGAATTTTACATAAAGAGTCCAGAAGAAATGGCAGAACTTTTTGCTGATATTCCAGATGCCGTTGCAAATACACAAGAGATTGTAAAAAAGTGTAATCTTGTTATTGATTTAAAAAATGATAGAAATCCTCCTACTCCACCAACCTTTAAGTTTGCCAAGGAGTATGCACAAAAGGAAAATTTATCAATAGATAATGAGGCAGAATATTTTGCTTATAAATGTAGAGAGGGGTTACAGAAAAGGTTGCAGCAAGTTCCAGAATCTAAACATGCTATTTATTATGAGCGGTTGCAGAGAGAAATTGATATTATCACACAAATGAGATTTCCGGGATACATGCTGATTGTATGGGACTTTATACGTTATGCTAAATCCAATAAGATTCCAGTGGGTCCAGGACGAGGCAGTGCTGCTGGAAGTTTAGTTGCTTATTGCTTGGAGATTACAGACTTAGATCCTATTAAATATGATTTGTTATTTGAGAGATTCCTTAATCCTGAGCGGGTTTCCATGCCAGATATTGATACAGATTTTTGTCAAAGAAGACGTTCCGAAATGTTTGCTTATATGCGCAAACAATATGGAGTTTATAATGTAGCGCAAGTTATTACCTTTGGTAAAATGTTGGCAAGAGGTGTTATTCGTGATGTAGCTAGAATCTACTGCATGCCAATTCAGGAGGCAGATAAATTTGCTAAGCTGATTCCATCGAAATTAGGTATTACTTTACAAGGTTACACAGATAAGAATGGAAAATTTATAGAGGGGGCTTATGAATTAGAACCAAAGATTCAAGAGCTAATACAAAGAGATTCGCTTGCTAAGAAAGTGTGGGATATGGCATTACGATTAGAGAAGCTCAATCGTAATGCGGGTAAACATGCAGCGGCTCTTGTTGTAGATTCCAATCAAGAGTTATGGCATAAAGTTCCTTTATATGTTAGTGAGCGCACTAAGGGAGTTGTCGTTACACAATATTCCATGAAATATTTAGAGCCAGTGGATTTGATAAAGTTTGACTTTTTGGGGTTAAAAACGCTTACAGTTATTCAGGATACATTAAATATTATTAAAGATACTAGCGGCATTGATGTTAATTTATCTGTTCTTGATGTCAACGATGCAAAAGTTTATAAAACCCTATGCAGCGGTAATACACTTGGAATATTTCAATTAGAATCTAATGGTATGCAAGAAATGAATCGCAAGTTGCAACCCAGCGGTATCAATGATGCTATCGCTTTGTTAGCACTATTTCGTCCAGGTCCAATGGAAAGCGGAATGACAAATGACTATATTGAAAGGAAGCATGGCAGAGCAGAAGTTACCTACCCATTTAAAGAGTTGGAGCCTATTTTGGAATCAACATTTGGCGTGATTGTTTATCAAGAGCAAGTAATGCAGATTGTACAAGTAATTGGAGGATTTTCTCTTGGGGAAGCAGACCTTATACGACGTGCTATGGGGAAGAAAGATGTCGAAATCATGGCGCAAAACCGTACAAAATTTGCCAATGGCGCAGAGAAAAATGGGTTTAATAGGGAGAAAGCAGAGGAGCTTTTTGATCAGATTGCTAAGTTTGCCGAATATGGATTTAATAAGTCGCATTCGGCGGCTTATGGAATCTTGACATTTCAAACCGCCTATTTAAAGACTTATTTCGAACATGAATTTATGGCGGCAATACTTACAAGTGAGAGTCATAAAGTTGAGGCTGTTGCGAAATATATTGATGAAGTGAAAAGTATGGGAATCGAGGTTTTACCTCCACATATTAATACTTCAAAGATAGATTTCTCTGTCATTATTGATAAAGACAATCAAAAGAAAATTGTTTTTGGGTTAGGTGCTATTAAAGGTGCAGGTGAAGGTCCATTACAAATCATTGTTGATAATCGCTCCAAAAATGGTGCTTATCTTAGTATGGAAGATTTTATTGCGAGGGTTGATTTTAATCGTTTAACAAAGAGGATATTAGAGCCATTGGTGAAAAGCGGTAGTCTTGATAATTTGGGATATACGCGTGCGACTATCTTGCAAAGTATTGATTACCTTTGTGATATGGGGAGAAATGTTTCAAGACAAAGAGCAGATATTAATGCAGGTTTATTTGGTGTAGATGCCTTTCGTCCCACTCTAAAGCTTAAGATTATTCCTGAATTAGATTCTAAATTGCTTTTAGAGTATGAATATGAAAGTTTGGGAATCTATCTTAGTGGGCATCCTCTCGATCACTTTCGGGATGAGATTAATGCGATTGAAAATGTTGCTAAAATTGCAGATCTTGAAGGATTGAAAGACGGTTCTAATGTTCTAATTTTGGGTAAATTAGAAGAAATACAAAGGAAAATGAGCAAGAATAATAAGGCTTATGGTATTAGTAAAATTATGGATTTTACTGGCAAGCAGCCACTTACTTTTTTTGAAGATCAATTAAAGATTCTGGATACTATGGATTTACAAAATCCTGTAGGAATTATGGGGAAATTGGACAAAATAGAAGATGTTACACAAGATGAAGACGGCAGTGTTCATGTTGAATATAAAATAAGCATTAGAGTCTATGAAATTCTCAATCTTGCAGAATGTAAAGAAACCAAAGTTACATTGCAAAAAGACAAAAAAGCAAAAAAATCACATCTGGGCAAAGAATCTTTGTCTAAAGATTCTATAGCGCATAAGAAATATAAAATTGAAGATAAGTTTGAATCTGCTATGCCTAGCCAGATAAATGACATCGAACCACTTGATTTAAAAGCGGATATGGATGCTAAGGATTCGTGTTTGTGTGCATTACTTGATAGCTTGCCTAATGAAGAACAGATAACTTATATAGCAAAAGTTGCTAAAGAATATAGCGGTAATGCAAAGCTTGCAATAGGGCTTCGAGATACAGTGAATAAAAAGGCTATTATTTTTGAGAGTAATCTTAGAGTGAGTGCAAGTATCAAGTCAAAAATAGAAACGATAATGCCGCAGGTTACATGGCAATATATTCAAGAATAATGCGTTGTATGATGGTTTATGTGTAAGCCAAATAAGGAGTTAATATGCAGGGTTTGGATTTGGGCTTATTAGTTTTTTTAATTTTCGTTGTTGTTATAGGTTTAACAAGTTATCTTGTTTTTGCCTATAAAAAATAAAGTAAGGAAATAACAATGTTAGTGCATATATGTTGCAGTGTAGACAGTCATTATTTCTTAAATGAGCTACATAAAGTTTATCCAGATGAGAATCTTGTAGGATTTTTTTATAATCCCAATATTCATCCTAAAGAAGAACATGATTTACGGTTACAAGATGTTAGGCGAAGCTGCAATATGCTAAATATTGATTTAATTGAAGGGGATTATGATGTATCTTCTTGGAGGCATAGTGTTCGAGGTTTGGAAAATGAGCCAGAAAAAGGCAGTAGATGCAATGTATGTTTTGATACGCGCTTGATTAAAACAGCCGAACTTGCTAAGGAGCTTAATATTTCAAAATTTACTACAACATTACTTAGTAGCCCTATGAAGGAGCAACAAGTATTATATCAACAAGGAGATGTCATTGCGAAGCAAAATAATCTTGAATTTATTAAGATTAATGTTCGTGCAAATGGAGGTGTGAATAAGCAAAATGAGCTTGCAAAGCAAGATAATCTTTATAGACAGAATTACTGCGGTTGTCAATTTGCTCTTAAGGCGCAACGTAATAATCAGCAGAAATTATCTCTTGAAATGATAAGCAACGTTACTAGGCAAGTTATGCCGGGGAGTATTGAAGCTAGACATCATGTTTTTAATAAACGAGATGTGTTAGAAAAGTCTGGTAAAGGTTACGTACTTACACAAAAGAAACATCTTGTTTGGAGACTATTGTATGCACAAATACTTCATAAAAAAGAAGTTATTCCTTCCTATATTGTTGCTAGATCTAGCAACAAGAATCGTGCAAAAAGTGGAAATATTTTGTGGGTAAAGCAACAATTAACCAATATTCATGTTCTCTATGATTTGGGAAGTTTTGCAGATAATATTTTTCACAATACAGTGCGGTCTTTTACTGATTTAATGATAACAAAACAGCAGGAATATAATCAAAACTTTGATTTGCTTATTGGTTATTCTAAGCGCGATGATAGTATATTTATTGATATAGCTATGCTTAATTTTTTATTAAACAAAACCTATAAGAATGTTCAGTCTTTGGCGAAAAGTCCACCAAGCTATCAGGAAGAGCTAAGATTGCGGCACTGCCTTTGCGGGATAGAAAGTGTTAATCCTATTATTATCCTTGATTCTAAAATTCCTCATGATATTATTATTCATGTCAACAGTACATTTCAAGAAGAAAACATTTATGATGTAATAGAGGAATATGCTGATTGTGCAGTAAAGTTTGAATAAATCAAAATATGCAGAGAGATATTTAAGTCCATTATTTAAGCATAGTGCTGGTTTAGTATTCTAATTACGAATAGTCCTAGTCATGAACTTTTTGTAATTTTTAAACTTTAAGTTATTTTTATGGTTTTTTAGTGTAAAATCGTTCTTTGTTTTAGCAAGTAGGGGTACATATCCGAAAGCAGACATATATTATTTTAGGAGCAACTATGAAAAAAATTTCATTAGTATTTTTTGCCTGCCTAGCATTTGCTTTGGCAGATGAAGGTAGTATTAGAGGGCAGGAATTTATTGCTGCATTGTCAATTGTTGGTGCTGTAATTGGGCTTGGTATTGCCGCTTTAGGTGGTGGTATAGGTATGGGGCACACTGCTGCTGCTGCTATTTCTGGTACGGCAAGGAATCCTGCTCTGGGTTCTAAACTGCAAGCTACCATGTTTATTGCAATCGCGTTGATTGAAGCACAGGTTATTTATACTTTGGTATTTGCTATTATTGCTATATTTGTAAATCCTTTTATTGATCCTAGTGTATTTCAGTTTAGTTAGACTTTAATTGTGTCTGTATCAAATTTTCTGGGAATTCTAATCCCAGCCTAAACCGATTTTTTGCGCTGGTGGTGGAATGGTAGACACACCATCTTGAGGGGGTGGCGGAGCGATCCGTGTGAGTTCAAGTCTCACTCAGCGCACCATTTTCAAGTTTTTCTTTATATTGTGCTATGCCGGAGTGGTGAAACTGGTAGACGCGCTAGACTCAAAATCTAGTAAGGGAAACCTTGTGTCGGTTCGAGTCCGACCTTCGGCACCATTCTATTCTACTTTCATATTCTTTAGTCTTTGTGCTAATTTTTACTTTATTATTTTATAAGTCCTGATAGCTCAGTTGGATAGAGCGTAAGATTCCTAATCTTAAGGTCATGGGTTCAAATCCCTTTCGGGACACCAACCTTCTCGAATTAATACTATGTATTATTATAATATTGATGAATCTTTGTTTATGCTTATACATATCGCAAATATAGCACAGAAAAGCATTGTTAAGCTTGTGCTTAAGCCAAAAGTGAAAATAGCGTAAGTACTGCTTGTAGCAAGTAAAGAGAAAGAAACGATACTCGTTAGACTAGCGAGCAGTATACCCGTAACACGTTGATGCAGGTGAATATGAGTATTAAAGGCTATTAACATATAGTCAATGCCTACTGCTCCTGCTAAAATAAGTCCAAAGATTACAAATATATTATATTGAATACCCATTATAAAAAATATAAAAAGTGTCAACATATTAGCGAGCAACACAAAAAATACTATTTTGCTACCCTTTAATAAGCCGAAAAATAGCGATAGAATCACCCATGCTATGAGATAAGCAGAAAGTTTTAATATAAGAGCATTTTTCTTAATGGCACTAAATTCGGAATTTAATAGTTCTACAATATTAATTACTCGCATGTGGAAGGATTCCAAGATAGTAAAAAATTCTTGATTTTTTACAACGTTTTTGAGAAATATAATGCTTAGATAATCTTTGCGATTGGAAAGGTTTGATTCTGTGAAATTAGATTCTCTGTTAAATTGTGAATGATTGATGGACGAAGAAATATCCTGCGGAATGATAAATTGCTGGAATTTTTCCCTTAGATGACTTTGCAATATATCTTCCACAGTAATAAGAGGCATAGCAATAAGTTTATGAAGAGCATCTTGTAAAAGTTGCTTATTGACACCCAAGCTTTTATAATTGTCATAAAAATTTGGATTATCATAGAGTATCTTTAAAGAATTTTGAAGCGTTTGCTGTTCTAATGGAGTAAGAAAAAATTTAGTGATTCCGTCATAATCACTTATGAGATTCTTCTGTTGTAAAATCTGCAAAACATTCCGCTGTATATCTAAAAAATGACAAGAAACTTTATGAGAATATTCTTGTATTCTGCACATTGCAGAGTCGCATAAAGGAGATTGACATTCACATGGCGATGAAAGGTTAGCAAGAGTTGTAATTTGTTTGTCAGAGTAACATGGTAAGTTTTTGGAATCTATAATCAGAATATCTGTGTTTTGCGTATTCCCCATGATTGCAAAGAATCTTTTACTTTCTTGCAAAAGATGATCTGGCAAGCTAGAATAGTCTCTGATATTATCTTCAAATGACGTATGAATAAAAGCTATCGCGCCAATAAGTCCGCATGTTATTACTATGATACACAATGGTTTAAAAAGTGTGCTTGTACAATATTTTGCGCAAGTTATAGTGTGCATTACCGATGTTTGAAAGATTCTTTGAGAATAGAAGGAATGTTTTGAGAAAAATATAGGGAGTAAGAAATAAGTTGCAAGGGAAGCCCCCAGCAGTGTAAAAATCGAAAGAACTGCAATTTCATGCAAGAATCGCATAGGAGAGAGGAGAAATAACGCATAACCAAAACTTGTAATGCTTACACTAAGTAGGAAAAATTTTCTAATTACATGGATGTTAGAATCCCCGATCATTTTCTTGTCATTGAGGCTTAACCAATGTATAGGGAAATCTAGCACTAAACCCACCAGGCTCGTGCTGATTACAAGACTTAAAAGATGCACTTCTTGCAGGAAGAAAAAAACCGCACTTAGACCACATAGAAAACTAAACCCTATCACAAACACAAGATAAAAAATCCGCAACGAAGAGAACGCAAGAAGAAGGATAAGAGCAACTACAATAAGAGACATGCCGCCCATATAAAGGCTTTCTTTGTTTCCCTCTCTCTTGGCATAGCTTGAGAAAAGTGAGTTTGAATAGATAATTATGTCAATATTCTGCGCCTTTGCCTCATTTTTGATTGTTTCGTAAAATTGCAGCAGCATTGTAGAGTCGAAGTTTTCTTTTAATTTTGCATTGGCAAAATAATAGATTCCTTCTGGACTTTCTTTGTATAGCCTTTGTTTGTATACATCAATCTGTAGTCCGTTGGGATTATTTATCAGACTTGAATGGCTTGCTAGATTCAATAAGTCAGCTGAAACGGGTAATAAGCGAAAAACAAAAGGGTTGAAGAGCCCTTGTATTTGGTTGTGTAGAAAATCTTGCGCATTGGTAAGAATCTTTGTATAGGTTTGATAATCAAGAGTGGCTAAAAGCAATGTTTGAAACGTTGCTAAAAAATCTTGTTGCTGTTTTTGTGTGTATTGCGGAGAGATATATAGCTCTGTAAAAAGTTTATATGATTGATTAAGCGATTCTATACGCAAGAGAAAGTCAGAATCATTGCTTAGAAATAGCATTTCTGATTCCATATTTTTTTGAATTTGCTGTAAGGCTTGTTGGTTGGAGTAGGGTAATTCTACTTGTAAGAGTTTAAAAATATTGCTTTGAATCTTATCAACATGCAGAATAATGAAAACTATCATAATAATAGAAAGCGCGAGAAATATAATTGGGATTAGAGTCTTTTGGATTCTATTAATAATTTTCTTCATGGTATTTTGAGCATTTGGATTAATGGTTTTGTGTTTAGTAACATTACGCCTTGTTAGTGCTTGTCTGTGTTGCTATTTGATAAAAAACATTACGTGTTGTATCGCCATTTTTTTCTTCTAAGATGATTTGATGAATGGTTTTTGCTCCAGAAATTTTTATGCTTGTAAAGATTTTTTGTAGCCATATATTTTTAGGCTGCAAAGTAAGTTCCCATTGCGTTTTATCGCCTTGTAAATTCATCGTGAAATTCTTTTGTAGATTGTCTATATTAAATGTGATAATATCAAGAAACAATCCTTTATCATAATTTTTTGTTTGTTGTATCCATTGTGAATCTTTATATTCAAAAATTCCTTGTTGATTAATTTTTATATGACTTTGTATAGGTTTATGAACATTCCAGTAGAGTGTTTGCTGTTTGATTTGGAAGCTCCCCTCGCTTGTTAATTCATTAGGGAATCCAACAATGCTTTTATGTTGTGTAAATTTTCCTTGAATATTTTCTTGTTTTAATTCTTGTAAATCATGGAGTCCAAAACCAAATAAAGGCAAAATCAAAGAAAATATGATGAATAAAATCTGTAACCTATAACACATTGATATTCCTTTTCTTGTTTTGTATGGCAGATTCAATAGCCTGTCGCAAGATTTTTGGTAAGCAAAAACAAGTTTCTTGAGATTCTAACAATACAGCAACTTGACTGCTATGGGCGAGAAATAATTTTTGTCCCTCTAAGTTTTTAAAGACGTATTGAAATCTTAAGAAGCTTTCCCACTCAAGTAGTCCTACTTCAACATTGAATTTTTGATTGAATTGCAGTGGTTTGATGTATTTCATATCTATTTTGACGACAGGCAGTACGAAACCATTATAGCGCATTGTTGTATAAGTGCAATCAAGAGATTCCAAGAATCTACATCGCGCGCTTTCAAGATATTTAACATAATTGCCATGCCATACCACTCCCATAGAATCTACATCAAAAAATTCAGTTTGCAATGTATAGGTTTGAGTGAGGATAGCCTTTGATTGCAAAAATAAGTTTTGATTATTTCTTTGATTCTTCATTGCGATTCTCCCAAAAATCAAAAAAATTAAACCATTCTTTAGGATTTGCGATAACTTTTTGTTCTAATGCCTTGATATATTGTTGCAAAAGAAAATCAATATATTCTTCACGATTATTTTTTGTGATAAGGTGCTTATAAGTATCACTTTGATAATTTAACGGTTGCAATTCAAGGCGAAAACGTCCATTATATTTTTCGCACCAAAGCATACTGATTTTGGTTTGTAAGATATATGCAAGCAGGAATGCTCCTTGAGGAAAGTAGCAGGGTTTTCCCAAAAATTGCACTTGTTTATTCCTCGCGGTTTGGAGAGAGATTCTATCCCCCATAATCCCTATATGCTCTCCGTTGTCGATGATGTTTTGTAGTTGTATCATTGTTTCCATTGTGAAATCTTCAATATAGAGAATCTTTAGGGCATTTTGAGAAATTGTATTAATCAGCTCCATAAAAGCCATTGCATTTTTTTTATACATAATGACGTTGATATTCGCAATATCTTTCTTGTTTGAGAGAGCTCTTGCGATTTCCACATTACCGAAGTGGCTTGTAAGAATGATTTGTCCTTTAGATTTCTTAAGGGAATCTGTTTTGTTTGTTAATTGCTCGTTTATAAAGCTTAAGTTAATAATATCTAGATCATTATATGTGATTTTACCTTTCCATACAGCGATTTTATCGCAAATGGATTCCGCAAAAGCGCGGAAATTATGATAAGCACTTACAGGTGGTATGCCCGCATAACTTTGTAGATTATTATAGAAAGAAGTGATGTTTTTTCTTTCTTCTCTTAAAAAAAGGAAAAATATGAGGCTAACCGAATTTATGCAGAATCGAAGCACAGGTTGAGGAAGCATCAAAGTTCCTTTCAATGTAATATTCAGCCAGAATCTTCCCGCTTTTTCTCGTCTTTGATACCATTGTAATGGCGCGCGATTGGTTGCAGTTTCTTGCATCATAATAACTTCTTTGCTTGTTTGTTCCTTAGAATCTCTTAGTTTTTTTGTAATTTTTTGTATGATAAAAATAGGTAAAAGAAAAAAATGTTTAGCGTGCATTTTGCTAATATAGATATTGTCTCGCAATCCCCTAAAATGTGAAACTTGATTTGTTGCATAATGTACTTGTACGCCGACCCAGCGCATTTGAATATTTGCTTTGGCACTAAGCACAAGGATTTCTATATCAAAATCCATTGCGTTACTTTGACAAATAGGCAATAAAGCAAGAGTAGCCAGTAGGGGATAGATTCTATACCCGCACATAGCGTCTTTGATGTGGTAACTTAAGGTATTGATTGTTACCCAAAGGTTTGTGAGCCGTCTTCCGTATAGTCTTGCTTTTGGTGCACTTTTGTCATAGATTGGGTAAGCACAGATAAGATTGTCTGGGTATTGTTTGCTTAAGGCAAGAAAATCCGTGATTCTGTCTAAATCATGCTGCATATCGGCATCAATCTGAAAAGCATGCGTGAAACCTAAATAGTGGGCAATGCGAAACCCGTCTTTGAGTGCCGCGCCTTTGCCACCATTTGTTGCTCGAGTATAAATTTGTAATTGTTTCTTGTTGCACGGCTTGTTTGCTTTATTGTTATGGGGGTACAAAGAGTCAATTGATTCTATATAATCTGCTTGCAAGGTTTGCAAAACTTGCTTTGAATCTTGATTAGAGCCGTCATCAATTAGCAATATAGAAAGATTATATGCGCAAAGCGTTTCTACAAGCTCTATGATTTTTGCAGGATGATTGTAATAAGGAATGAGAAAAAGCATTTTCATGAGGGCAACTTAAAATGTGTTGGACAAAAATTATGTATCGCATGGTGGCTAAGTAGCATTCTTCCGCTAGCGCATATTGCTTTGTCAGTCTTGAGTGAAAAATAGAGTTTGTTATTCTTATATTCCAATGTGATGAAAATCCATTCAGACGGTCGCAAGAACGTGCTAAATTTTACATTTTCAATCTCTATAATATCTTGCGTATGAATATTTAGATGTTTTGCTAAGTCATACACAAAGCCCAATTCTATGAAGCCGGGCACGAGGGGAAAGGTATGAAAATGCCCAGAGAAATAAAAGAGCGATGGACCAATGTAGGCTTTTGCATGTACTGTTGTATCGTCTTGACTAAGTAATATAAAAGTAGGTGTGATATGAGAATCTAATGCTAAAAGAAAATCTTGATAAGTAATTTTGCCTTGACTATTAAAGGGCAGTGTGTCGCAAATACTAAAATAACGTACTGCATTGCCAAAATGAGGTTTAAGGAAACCTTTAATTGTATCGCTTAACCCCTTTTTACCATATTGTCTAAAATAGGTTTCGCCCTCTTTGCTAAGAACGAGTAATGCACTTAGTCGATTTTGTCCCTTTCGTAAGCCTACATAGCTTTGCTGGATATATTCATGCGAGTTGAGCGTTTGTTCTATGGAATCAAGGCTGATACGTTTATCGTGGAGTTTTAGGATTCTATCCTTTCTGCCTAGAAGTGTTATTTTCCCATTTGATTCTATGGTAGCGCAGTCCTTGCTGTGAAAAGCAGACGCTTGTCTTGTGCATTCATTGTTGTTTTGATTGCACCAAGGAGAAGCGATAACCAAACAATTATTTTCATCGAGGCTAAGAGTAACTTCAGGGAAAGCAAAGAATCCGTTTCCTGTATTTTTTGCGATAATGCCCGTTTCACTGCTCCCATAGATTTCTATGATTTTGCTATGCAGTCCTAAACGTTCCTTAATAGAATCTTCGAGTTTTGCTCCAGCACAGAAGAGTATTTTGAGAGATTGTTTAACATTTCTTTGTTCGTGCATACTTAAACTAGATAAAAAAGAGGGGGAAGAGCAAAAGATGAGATTCGGTATGGCCGTTTGATGATTTTGTATGTAATGTAAGACATATTCAGGCGCACTAAAACTCTGCGAATACATTGTTGCACCACTTACTAATGGCAGAAAGATTCTAAAAGTCAGACCGTAAAGATGCGCATGCGAAATGCTAGCCATAATTATATCATTTGGCTGAATCTGAAATTCTTGTTGCAAGACTCTTGCTTCATATAGCATTTGCTGAAAGGTTTTTGTGATATTTGTAGGTTCTCCGCTGCTTCCGGAAGTTTGCAAAGTGAAGCAAGAATCATTGAGGGCAGATTCTAATTGTTTTGGAGAGTAATGTGTGTTGCTAGCTTGAGTAGCGCAAGAAAGTGCCAAGAAACTCGCGTCATCAAGCACGAATTGTTCTAAGGATTCTTCTTGTTTGGATTGCGTTGCCGGAAGGAAGACTTTTGTTGTAAGTGTCAAACTCGCAAAGAAAGCTATAAAAAAGTTGTATGTATCGCTCAAAGTTATTGCAATGGATTGTGTTGTGGTATTTTTGTGGGCATAAAAGTCTTGTAGGGCATGCTGCAAGACGAAAGCAAAATTACTAATTTCGCTAGAGAGTTGTAGGAAATCTTTGCGGATACAAGAATGATGAGAATCTAGCTGTATATCAAAATGGGGATTTAGGCTTCGCATCCGTTCTCCTTAATTTGCAGTATATATTTGCGGTAAATGATTTCGCTTAATAAAAAGATTCCAATGAGTATGTAAGAGAGTATTCCACAATAAAAAGTCCAGAATCTCTTATCCGTTACGAAAGCTAAAATACCTGCTATACAGCCATTCATGAAGAAAAAATAACACCAAAGCACGGTAAGTTTACGCGTGTAGAGAATCGCTTTTTCGCTAAGATTAGCCGCTCGCATTCTTGCAAATCTTGTAATAATTGCTTCTTCTTTGAGACTGAATAGAAACGTTATGAAGAGCAATAGATTAATAAACACAGGATATAAAAACGTTAGGAATTGCGCATGTAGAATTGTTATTGCAACAAAAAACAAAGTGATACATGCAGCGATGATTCTTTGTTGCGTATCTGTTGCGCGCAGTATATTGATGCACCAAAATACAGCCATTACAAGCCCAATAGATTCTAAATCTGTATAAAAATATAAGATAAACGGATACAAAAGACTTGCTGTTATAAAGCATAGCTGAAAGAGATTCGCTATGTAACGTGTCATGCAGGGTGAATCCTTATGAGTGAATGCGATGAAGGTTCATTGGCTGATATTTGTGGCCCATGTGTATTCTCTTTATGTTCTTTAGAATCAAGACTTTGTTATTGTATGTAGTTGTTTGGCTACGATATTGACAATATCTTCTAGCGTGCGAACTTCTTTGAAGTCGCTTGCCTGCATTGTGTATCCTGTTTGTTTCTTGATGTAGTCCATTAAGTCGATCGCATCAATGCTATCAATTTCTAAATCATCATAGATTTTCGCGTGCAATGTAATTTTACTTTCATCGACTTCAAAGAGTTCTATCAGTGCTTTTTGTAAGATTGCAAAAATTTCATTTTTATCCATTGATTGTCCTTTGTTCCGCAATGAATTGTGTTAAAGTTTCAACGTTATGAAAAATTGCCTTTAAGTCCATTGTTTTTGAATCAAGTGTGATGTTGTATTTTTTTTGTATTAAGATTCCTAATTCAAGGGCATCCACGCTATCTAATCCTAAGCCTTCGTTAAAAAGCGGAGAATCTGATTGAATATCGCTAGGTTTTATATCAGGCAAATTCAAGCCAGAGATAATAAGCTCTTTAATTTCTTCTTCTAAATTCATAAAAATTCCTTTTGGTAGAGTTGTGTGAGATAATTGTGTAACTTACGTACACGCAAAGGATTGGTCATATCGCTATAAAAATCTTGCAAAAAAATATCATTGTTCGCAATGAGTTGATAGTGAATATTTTTTGCCGTATTATACCATTTAGAGTCCTTTTGTAAGCTTTTAGGCTGCATTTTGATGAAAATTGGAGTAAGTTTTTTTGCGCTAGCAATTGCAATATAGGAGGCTGCCTTATGGAAAATGATTTGCTCTTGCGTCCTTGTACCTTCGGGGAAAATTAGCAGACTTTCACCATTTGCTAGAACTTTAATACTCTGCTCCAAGAGCTTTTCTTGATTGCCATTAGCAATATAACCGCTTGTTGCAATAGCCGCAAATAAAAAGATGTTTTTACGCAAATCGTTTTTGACGATACAATTTACTCTTCTGATTGTCGCAAGCAGCAAAACAACATCGAGCAATGAAGGATGATTAGCAATAATGATTCTAGAATCCCCGATACGTGGCTTACCAATAAGATTCTCAAAGTTCCGCAATTCATAATGCAGAATCTTTAATGATTGACAGAGATAGAGAAAGAATTTCCATGAATAATGTACTAAATCCCTACATAGATTCTGTATCCCTTGTATTTTATGCAATCTACAAAGCATAATAGGGATAAAAATACAATTACCAAGCAGACAGAGTATGCCAAAAAGAGCGAAAAATACTCCAATAGATAGGCTTTGTATTATCTTGCGCAATGTGTATCCTTGCAGTGAATCAATGAATCAGCTCATGATTCCATAAAAGATTGCCATCATCGATTTGATAAGCCATAGGAAGCGCGCTATGTTTGCTATTATGTAATGCAATCAAAAAGGATAATTCGCTAAGCATTTCAGGAAAGAGCTTGTGGCATTGTTTAGATTGCTCATAACTAATCGTACAATTTAACATACTATTTGGGTGATTGGCAAGCGCGATATGCAAAATAGTCATGAAATAGGATTCAGAGGTATGTTGTGAAGTTGCATCGGTGTTTGGCAGTGTGGTATTGAGTTTTTCATAATAGCTAAGAATAAGGGCTTCTTGATTGGGAAAGCTATGGTTGGATTGATAATCACATAGTGTGATATAGGCATTTAGTAGGGCGTATTCTAGGCAGTTACTCGAGATAGCAGTAATTTCATTGTAGTTTTGTGTTGCTATGGCAACAAGTGCCGGAGTGGCATTGAGTACTGAGAGTGAGAAAGTTGTAGGAGAGACGAGATTCTCTTTTGCGAGAGAATGTAACATGGCAAAACAGCGATTAATTTCTCCTGTTGGAGAGTGAAAAACAATAAGGGGCTTTTGTATGTGCTGAAATCTTGGCAGGAGAGTGAAAGCGCACTTAGCGGCGTTATTTAATCTACGTCGTTCTAATGCAGGGATATGCGCTAAGTCAAAATCTTGTTTGTAATTTTCTAGAATTGTAGATTCTATGCAATTATCATAAAGTGCCTTATCAAAATGCGGAGCGATAATGCTCTCATGCTGCAAGATATTAAGAACAAAGCTATTTGTTTGTTCAGAAGATTCTCTCATGACATTCTCCCGTAATAGCGAATAGAAATTTTGTTACTTTATTAGCCATCTTTCATAGAATATTACGTTTTTTTAAAAATAAGAGAAGTATTTATTCCACCAAAAGCAAAATTATTATTCATTACATAGTCTGTTTTTAAATGTATTTCATCTGTGAGATAACGTAACTTCGCGCATTCTTTATCTATTTGCTTAAGATTAATCGTTGGGAAAAATCTTTCTTCATTCATCATTGCGATACATGCGATACTTTCAATCCCACCGCAAGCACCAAGCGTATGCCCTAAGTAGCTTTTTAATGAGCTAATGTGTATCTTGTCTCCAAAGACTGCCTGTGTCGCAAGAGATTCTGTAATATCTCCCCATTTTGTTGCCGTAGCATGCGCATTGACGTATTGTATTTTGTTGCTTTGTAAATTTGCATCTTTTAGAGCTAGAATCATGCTTTGCTTCATCGTTTCGCTTTGCGGACGCGTGATATGTGCACCATCGCATGTAGAACCAAAGCCTACAATTTCCGCTAAAGGCGCAACTTTTCGTCTTTGAATACTTGCTTCACTCTCTAAAATCAAATATCCTGCCCCTTCTCCTACGACTAAGCCATCTCGATGTTCATCAAAGGGCGCGGGAGTGAGCTTAGGAGTATCGTTTTTTTGACTAGCTGCATAGAGGAAGTTAAAAGTATAGGCTTCGCTTGGACATAGCTCCTCTGCTCCTCCCGCAATCATTATATCTATTTTGCCTGATTGGATTGCTTCATAGGCATAGCCGATAGCGTGTGAAGCGGAAGTGCAAGCAGATGAGGTAGGGATAATACGTCCTTTTAGCGAATAGAAAAGGGCAATGTTTGCAGCTGTGGTATGTGGCATGTATTTAATATAAGTATTCGCGTTGCAAGTATTGGGGAGTCCTAAGAAGAGCTTTGCGAGCTGCAAAGTTGCATCAGTGCTTCCTGTGCTCGAACCACTTGCAACACCAGTTCGCCCATCTTGCAAACTAGAATCTCCTAGCAGATTTGCGCTTTGCAAGGCTAAACCAGCGGCTTCTACACTATATTGCGCTACTTTACCGAGACTTCGTTTTTGTTTTCTGCTCCATTCACTTGGCGGAACGTAGTTAAGAATCGGGGCAGCGAGATAGCAAGTTAGATTCTCATATTGCTTCCATTCGGGTATGAGTTGTACTGCATTTTGTTTCTGTATGAATCCATGCCGAAGATCTGCCCATGATTTTCCAAATGCAGTTACCATTCCATACCCGCTTACAAAAACTCTCAACACAATCCTCCATTGACACCGATAACTTGTTTAGTAATATAGCTTGCCGCATCACTAAGTAAAAATTCTACGAGTGGCGATACTTCTTCTGCACGTCCGAATCGTTTTGCAGGAATGAGTCGTAGAATTTCATCTACGGGCAGGTTGCTGTTTGTCATATCAGTTTTAATCAGACCCGGAGCTATAACGTTAACTGTGATATTGCGACTTGCAAGCTCAATAGCTAGCGATTTTGCTGCTCCAATAAGCCCTGCTTTGCTCGCGCTGTAATTGCTTTGCCCTCTATTGCCAATAATACCAGAAACAGAGCTCATAACAATTATACGTCCTTGTTTTTTACGAATCATTGGCATTAAGCAGGGTTGCAAGACATTGTAAAATCCGTTGAGGTTAGTCTCAATGACATTTTTCCAATCTTGCTCCTCTAATGCGACAAAAGTATTATCGTGAGTGATACCCGCATTCAGTACGATTCCATAGAGTGTTTGCGAATGATTATTGAGGTTTGTCATAAATTCTTTAAGGACTTCTTGACATTGTGCTGTGTTGGCAATATCAAAGATGAGTTTTTTGGCTTGCAGCTCTAAGCATAGGGATTGCAGTGCGTAAGAATCTGTTCTGCCATGTAGTATAACTTCATAGCCGCTCGCATGTAATTTCTTAGCAATAGCGGCACCGATTCCACGTGATGAACCTGTAATGAAAACTTTGCGTCTTGTTTCTATCATATTGCGCCTTGATATTTAGAATCTCATGTGATTTGACTCTGAAAATGTGCCAATCTTGTAGAGAAGCTCGCTATCGTTGTTAACGAACTTCTGTATCGTAGAGCTTTTGCTCTATAAATTCTTCGTTTGGATTAAGAATACTAAGTTTTGCTTTTGCAGCAAGTTCAAGATTCTGATGAAAGGAGACGGGCGAATCTTGAATCTGTGCATTACGTATCTTTTCGCAAAAAATCTCACATTCATACACGCCAAAACCGTTTGCATCTTGCAAAGAGAGATTTGCTTTTGTTATAAGCGTGTCGCCGATGTGCGCCGTGTGCCGATACATTACGAAATTACGAATACCCAATATGAAACCAAGCTTTGAGCTTTGATTGGTAGCAAGCAAGCCTCGCAAGATTCCAAGACTTTGCGCCATAAGCTCTATGCCTTGATACATAGCGAATGTTCCATTTTGCAGAAACACATTATCCTGTGTGATATGCGTTTTTGTCCAAATCGACTGCGTATCATATTGCAATACAGAATGGATAAGAATCATCTCTCCACTATGCGGTAAAAGATTCTTAATAGTTCTTTCTTTGATGCCCTGTTTGAAATCGCTTGACACTATTGTTCCTCATTAGAAGCACTTATTAGTAAAATACTATTATCCCCCCCGAACGCAAAGGAAGTAGAAAGTGTGTGTTTTACTGTAATTTTTTGTGTGTTATTGGCGAAGTTAAGCATAGTCGGCAGAGAGGCTTTTGTGTTAGCAATGTGTGGAGGTAAAAAAGTCTTACCATCTTTGTTTTTTAGGCTTTCTATAATAAGCATGGCGCAAACACCAGCTTCAATAGCTCCAGATGCCCCCAACGTATGACCTATCATAGGTTTAATTGTGCTGCAAGGAGTATTGGCAAAAGATTGAGAAAGGAGTTCTGATTCCATAGAATCATTTGCTTGTGTGCCTGTTCCGTGTAGGTTAATATAATCAATGTCTTGGGCTTGCAAACCAGAGCTTTGAAGAAGTGAATCAATTATTGCTTGAAATTTTTTATTGTCTAATTTTGGGTTGGTAATATGAAAGGCGTCATTATTGCTTGCATAGCCTTGTAATTCGACAAGAAATTTTTGTTTGAGATTGCTTGAGAGTTGTTTATAAAGATTCTGATGTATTAGGAGAAAAAGCCCAGCACCTTCGCCAATATTAATTCCTTTGCTTTCGCTAAAAGGCTCGCTAGGATTCTGACTAAGAATATCAAGTGCCGCAAAACCATTGATTGTAAGCGCGTTAAGACTATCTACTCCACCAGCAATAACTATATCGCAAAGCTCGCATTTCAGCAATCTTGATGCCTGTATAAGTGCCTTTGCGCCCGAAGTACAAGCACTTGATACTCCAAAATTTAATGCTTGTAAATTCAAGTATTGATTCAGAAAAAAACAAGGATTATACAGAGCATTTCGTCCTTTGTTGTAAGTGAATTTCGTAGAATCTTTAGAGGCTTGTGATGTCGTAACGAATGTTTGCTCTGCGTTTGGTTTTGTAGAATCATAGTGAGATTGGATAGCTGTATAATTTTCTCCTATGCCTGTTGTTGTATTGCCAATAACTATCCCCCATCTCGCTCGTTTGCATTCTTTACGCAATGTATAGATCATCTCTTTGATTGCATGGAGTGCAGTGAATAAAATTCTATTGGTACGTGTTTGGAGGAAAATAGGAGTATCTCGTGGTAACGATTGCAATGTTGTAATTTTGCCTAAGCAATAACATTTCGTGCTGTATTGTCTGCAGACTTGTAAGAATCTTTTACCTGCTAGTAGATTTTTCATGACTTCATAAGTAGTTGTTCCCGCGCTGCAAACAAGAGATGGATTACTCATGTAGATTCTCAATTTCTTGTACCTTAATTGTAATATTCTTCAAGGATATTATTTCTTCTTTTTTCTGTTTTTCTATAAGTGTAAGGATACTCAAAAAAAGTATATTGTAATATTGTTTTGGTGGTAAAAATTTTTTATTTATAAATTTTCCCTGTTTAAATTCCTTAAGGGCAAGAGGTGTGCCAAGCAAGTCAAAAAGAGCAAAAATATAAGTTTTATCTTGATGAAAGATGTGTAGAATTTGTGTTTGTATATTCTTGTTTTCTCGTACTTCTAGTGTAAAAGTCTTGTGTGTAAAAGGCAAAGCTTCTTTTTTGGAATAATCAGGATAATGTGTTGCACATCCCATGTAGCACAATGCAATGTAGCAAAAGATTACACAAGCTTGTGTAATCTTTTTTGAACTTTGCGATAACAAAAGGTAATGTTTAGGGCGCGTAGGGAATATTACAAATGTTAAGGAATAGTAATGGGCTATCCCGCGTAATATATGAATTATTTTTTGCAATATTGTTCCAATATTTGTAATGATGATTGAGATTTGGTTATATATGGATTATTTATGTCCCATACATAACCAGCGAGGATAGAGCCCATTTGTCTTTTAACTTCGTAGTTTTCATTTTGTGTGTAAATGATACGTTGTAAGCTTCCGTCATACCAGCTTTGTATATAGGCTCTAAAGGTATTGATTCCAAGCATAAGTGGCTTTGTGTATTCTTTTTCTAAATTGATTATTTCATTATTAAAAATTTTTATAGTCAACGCGCTCGCCAATCTTGCAGAATACATTGCAATAGCGACACCAGAGCTAAATACTGGATCTAAAAACTCTCCTGCGTTACCCAGTATTATAAATCTTTCGCCATAGAATCGTTTGATATTTTTGGAATACGCGCTGATATTTTGCACAGGCATGTCCCAAGTTGCACGACTCAATAGTCTTTTGAGTAAAGGGGCATGATAAATATATTTTTTCAGAATCTTTTCTGCCGTAAACGTGTGATTATCTTTGTCAAGTAGTTGCGGAGAGCCCACAACACCAATGCTACATCTTCCATTTGAAAAAGGAATGAGCCAAGACCATATTTCATGGTTTTCTGGGTGGGTAGTGATAAGAATCTTATTTCTGTCATAGAGTGGTTCAGTGATATTGTCTTGTATATGTGTGAAATAAGCCTTTCTTGTGGAGAGATTTGATGGTGTTTCTAGGTTAAGCAACCGTGCAATGACTCTACCATATCCGCTTGCATCAAGGATAAATTTTGTTTTGATGGTTTGTTTGTTGCTAAGTTGGACTTGCACGTAGTCATCATGTATTCCTTTTCCTTCTGTATTTTCTGGGAATATTATTTGTTGTACGCTTGTTCCAAATAGCACTAGAATCCCTTGTTTGATTGCTTCATTGATTAGTAATTCATCAAAATCTGCTCTTTGCACTTGAAAAGTTGTTCCGTATCCCGCCGCGCTCTTGTCGCAGAAGTTAAAGTAGCGATACTTGTCTTTGAAACTAAAAGCTGCGCCATTTTTAAATTGAAAGCCATATTGTTTAACAGCCTTTAGAAACCCAGCTTCTTCTAAAATTTCCATACAAACAGGGAGTAAACTTTCGCCAATAACAAATCGCGGAAAATGCTCTTTCTCAACTACAAGAATCTTAAGATTCCCTTGTTTATGTAAGAGCGCGCTTGCAATAGCACCGCTAGGACCTGCTCCGATTATTAATACGTCAATTTCTTTCACTTTGGAATCCATAGATAGAATACATGTCAAGAGAATTTTAGCAAAATTCCTCCTTGTTTCTTTATAGAGTGATTGGTGTTGGTTTTGATTCTATGAAAATCCCTGTTGTGTTTATTGCTGTATTATTTGAATGATAAAGGATTATTTGGTGGTACTTGTGATGAATTTATTTAGATTGTTTATGCAGTGTTTTGTTACATATTTTGTGATTTGTGAAATTGCAACGCGTATATACAAATCAGAGCACAACAATCCTTAAAGCTAAGATAACGATACAAACATTATGTTGCTCTCCTCTTCTGTTGTAATAAAACTTCCTAGCCCTGTGTTAGGTATTTTGCAAATTTTGGATTCACATGGTTTTGAGACATGTCTTGTCGGTGGATGCGTACGTGATATACTCTCTGCAATCTTGCAAAAAAGGTCTATTTTGCCAAAAGATTGGGATATTGCTACAAGTGCTACACCCAATAAGGTTTTAGAGATTTTTAGCCGTTATGATTCGTATTTTAAAGTTATACCCATTGGAATACAGCATGGTACCTTGAGGATTTTGCCATTATTGTGTGAAAATGCACAAGTTATTGAGATAACAACTTACCGAATAGAGGGGAAGTATAGCGATAAAAGGAAACCAGATAGTGTTTTTTTTACTACGGATTTACGAAAGGATTTAGCGCGAAGAGATTTTCGCATGAATGCGATTGCCTGTTCTTTGAAAAATCATGAAATATTTGCCCTTGATAATCCACAAGAGTATTATCATTGCGCGATGCAGATTCGTGATTATTATGGAGGGATTCGTTCACTCCAACAGCGGCAAATTGTTTGCGTAGGCAATCCAGCACAAAGGTTTGAGGAAGATGCCCTAAGAATCATGAGAGCTTTACGTTTTAGCGCAGTTTTAGAGCCTCATTTTTGTATTGAATTTCACACACAAGAAGCTCTTAGAATGTATAAAGACAATCTTTGCTCCATTGCTAAGGAGAGGATTCAGTCCGAATATAATGCCATGCTGCTTGGCGACTATATTACGGATATAGCTTTATGTTACAGAGAAGTTTTTGCTGTGATTTATCCCGAGATTCTTTCTCTATCTTCTGCGCAGTATCAAGTCAATATGTCAGCATTGCAATATGCTCCGTTTGTCTTATCCGTTCGATTAGCAATTTTTTTTCATAGTCTTTCAAAAGAAGACGTGGCTGCCGCACTAAAAAGAATGCGTTATGATAAAAAGACACTCTCCCACACACTTGCTCTTGTAGCGTTGCAGCAAGATTCATTGCCACTTACAAGAATGGCAATCAAGGAAATGTTATTCAGGGTTGGCGAAGTGATTTTTACTCAATATATTCAAGTTCACATTGCTTTAGCAAAAGCACAAAATGCAGAAGTTTTAGTACAATCTTTGTCGGAGATAGAGACTATATATCGCGATATTATAGAACGTAGGGAATGCTTTTTGTTAGGCGATCTCACTATAACAGGTGATGATATTGTAACGATGTTGCGGGAAAAACAAATATTTGATAAGCGACAAGTAGGCGCGGTTTTACAACAAGTTCTTTATTTTGCAATGTCAGAAAACCTTTGTTGCAACGTAGATTCTCGTTCGATGCTACTGATGAAAGCGCAAGGTATTGTTGATTCTCTATAAACTAAATAACTTCGCCAATAAGTTTATCGCGACTACTTGCAATGTGTTATAATAAACACACAACGGAAGCAAGAGGTGATAATGTTGCCATTGTCCTATACACAAATACAGCACGTATTTACTACAATTAAATCTCGTTCTCAACAAATTGTTACTAACTATTTCTTTAATACCCAAGAGAATCTTTTTTTGTATTATCAGGATTCCGATGCCTGTATTTTCCTCCAAAAGCAAAATGACTTTTATCGTTTATATTTTATAGGTAGCGAACAAGCTTACATAGAATATTTATTGCAAACACTAACAATACCCTTTCGTGTAATTTTAGAGAATGTTACAACTAATCAGGCTTTGTCTCTATCTACTTGGCATTATGAAACTACTTATGTCAGATTAGCAAAAACCTTGCGATTATCTTCTGATAGCACAATGGATTCTTCACGATATGTTGCAACTCTGCAGGCAGAGCATTTATTGAGGTTATTATGCAGAGACTTTAATAAATATTTTGATTATTTGCCTTCTGTGGCTGCCTTACAAAGGCGTATAGATTCAAAACATGTGCTTTGTATCACGCGAGAGAATAAGCTAGCTTTAGGCGATATTTCACAGAGCATTTTGGGTTATCTTGTGTTTATCCCTAAAGGCAAAAGTGCCTACTTAAATTTTATTGCAAATTATGGTGGCAAAACAAGTCTTCTAACATTGTGGAATGTTTTTTATACTTGTTTAAGTAAGTTTAGGATAGGATCGCTACATTTATGGTGCAACATACATAATCAGAAGGCAATGCGTATGTATACAAAGGAGAGTTTTATGCCAAGTGGATTGCAGAATATTATTTATTCTAAAAATCTCTTTGCGAAGAAAATTTGCTTTTGGACTCCTTATGTAGCTTGTTTGCCTAGCGATATACATTCTCTTTCCCCATTATATTCCATTAATCTCTATTTAAGAAATACGGGGGGGGGGGGGCAACTACCCTTCTTGAATATCCTTTTCGATATATATTACTCTATAAAATCTATTGTTTTCTGTATTGTATCGCATTGTGTCATTGTAGTTTTATTCTGTTTCCTCTTTTATTTCATTATTGCTTACGTATTTTTCCCATGAAACAAAGAGCCTAATATGATTTTTGAGCAAATTATTATTATTGGCAGTGGAACTATTGCTAGCAATATTCTGGAATCCTTACTTCGTTATCAGCCTTATTTATTCACTATTTCTTATCGCGCACATAGTCTTTCTTCCTTGCAGCACATAGCGAAAAAGCATGCTATTCCTTATTTGCACTTTCATTCTTCGCAAGAACTAGATATGTTTTTTGCCACACTTTCCGCTCACACGCTTATTATTAGCGCGAATAATCATTATCTCTTTAAAGAGAGCGCATTATGCAAAGCGAATCTAAAAATCATTAATTTTCATAATGCTCTTTTACCGAATCATAAGGGAGTTAACGCCCCTGTATGGAGTATTTATCAGCAGGACAACAAGAGCGGGATTACTTGGCATATTGTCAATAATCAAATTGATAGCGGCGATATTCTTATCCAAAAAGAGCTAGAATTATCCTCTGATATGACTTCGTTGTTTCTCTTTCGAGTGTTGATGAATCTTGGATTTCAAGCATTTGTAGAATTGCAAGAAGATTTGCTTTTATGGAATCTTACTCCGCAACCTATGTTGCAAAGCAATGATAAACCTCATAAAGCTAGAGATTTACCCAATAGCGGTTTTTTAGATGTTACTTGGCATGAGAAGCAAATGAGTGCTTTTTTGCGCAGTATGGACGCTTTCAATGTATTGCCAAAGCCTCGCTTAAGCATTCAAAATCACGTCTTTGTTATTATGAAATATTGGCTCAACAAAGATAAATTAGCCAAACTAGCCACACAAGAAACAATGTTATTGCAGATTGGAAATATCACTTTAGCCCTTTGTTTGGAATCTCAAAGCAGTATTAAAGAGAATAATGTAGCTCTTGCAAATTGTGCTCATATATTATCACCGCGTTATGATACGGGGGGGGGGGGCAGATACCCCTATAAATAGCTTTTTACTATTAGAGAAAAATAAATCTCTCTATTCTTTTAGTACTTGCTATACATTTCATAGTTGTTTGTCTGGGCATACAGCGATGAAGGAAGTAGCATGAGCCAGAATCCGCCCGTAACAATAGTTGATTCTATGCAAGTGCAAACTCTTTGTAATCAGTTAATGACAGGGAATTTTATTACCAATTATTTTTGTCATTTGCATTTTACAAATGTCCCCGCTTTTCTTACAGAAGATTGCCTCATTTTCTTGCTTGCGCAATGCAATGAACATAAGCGATTCTATAAAGCTTATTTTGTTACTCAAAACATAAATTCCCTTCAAAGTTTACTACCCTTTCTTACTCTGCTTAGCCAGATCTTTTATCGAGAGACATTACCCATTGTTTTTGAAGTGATTGTGAAAGGCGTTATCTTGCAGTCATTGCAAAAGATTTTCCTTGCGCATTGCCGCTCCTATTCGTTATATGAGAGATTACGTGTGAATATTAGGGATTTACAATCTCCTTTACGTTGCGACGTAGCGAATCATATTCATTTTGCAACCCTAGACGATAAGGAAGCAGTATACAATTTGCTCTATCAGACTTTTGACGCGTATCGTGATAATCTTCCTAATCAACATCAAATTATAGAATATATCAACAACAAGCAAGTTTTATGCAGTAAGTCATGCGCTGAAAATAACCTACAAAGTCTCCTTATATGGACTACTCAAGGTAAGGTATCACATTTTAATTATCTTATCAATACTGCGAAATCCCCCTTTACTATGCCGCAGCTCATACAAAGGTATTACCAGATTATTCAAGAGCAGGGTATAAAACAAGTTTATTTGTGGGTGGATGTTCTCGTGAATGCGCGATTGCGACAATTCTATATACAACGTTATGGGTATCGCTCTGATAATACTTTTAATCATATTTTTATTTTCATACCAAATTAAGGATTGAATCATGAATCAAGACGTTATTACAAAGTGCATTTATGAATGCTTGCAGAATCTAGCTGATGAGTTAGACAATCAAGAGTTGGCAAACCCTACTTTGCATACTAAGATTTACGGGAATGAAGGCAATTTGGATTCTCTTGCTTTGGTGAGTTTCATTGCGGATTTAGAATCTCTTTTGCACGAGACGTTAGATAGAGAAGTTATATTGGCTAACGAGAGGGCAATGAGCGCGACAAATTCTCCGTTTAGAGATGTTGAAACGCTTTGTAATTATATTCTTATGCTTATTAATGATTAGCAGGATAACCCATGAATCAAGTCCCATCTTCCCATCAAGAATCTAGCTTGCATTTCATTAAGGACAAAGTGTTTATTGTTACTGGCACGAGAAAAGGCATCGGAAAGGCATTAAGCGAATACTATCTTTCGCGTGGCGGTATCGTGTGTGGTTGCGCGCGCAAACATGCAAGTATAACGCATAATAATTACAGGCATTTTTGTGTTGATGTGCATAATGAAAAGGCAGTTACAGCAATGGTTAGGAGTGTGAAAAAAGAATTTGGGCAAATCGATATTCTTTTAAATAATGCAGGTATAGCCTCAATGAATCATATTCTGACTACACCCTATAAGACAATGCAGGATATTTTTGCAACCAATGTTTTTGGCTCTTTTCTCTTTTTACGTGAAGTTGCTAAGAGTATGTCGCAGAGTTATAAGAAGATTTCGCGGGATTCTACTATGCGGAATGCAGAAGTGTGGCAGATGCCTTTTAGAATCGTAAACTTCGCCACCATTGCGACTGCTTTGCGATTAGAGGGCGAGGCAGCGTATTCGGCGAGTAAAGCGGCTATTATCAATCTAACGCAAATATGTGCCAAAGAATTAAGTTCCTTTGGCATTACAGTCAATGCTATTGCACCTACCCCAGTTTCAACTGATTTAATTAAAAATGTTCCGATTGAGAAACTCAATGCGCTTGTAGCCTCACAAGCTATTAAGAGATTTGGACAAATAGCGGATATAGCCAATAGCATAGATTTCTTTATTCACCCAAGAAGTGATTTTATTACCGGGCAGATTCTGTATTTGGGAGGTGTCAATGCCTAATAATGAACGTTATTGCTCATTTTCACATTCTTTTTTGCAAAAAATCGCAACTTACCACAATCGCAATGCACTTATTTATCAGAGAGATGGTAGAACGTATCGTTATGATGAGCTTTTATCGTGTGTGCAAAGACAAATCGCATTATTAGATTCCTTCTCTCAAAATTCTGTCCAAGAATCTATAGATTCTAAACCAAGCGATTATGTGGAATCTCGTCAAGAGCATTTTTCACAAGCAAGCACAGGCATACAACAAGGGAGCATTTTAGCTATTATTGGTGATTTTACTCTTGAGTGTATCGCTATGCTTCTCGCAGCATTAGAAAAGAGATTAATTGTTGTCCCGCTTATAGAAGATGCGCAAATAGATTCTAAATTGCAGCAAGCGCAAGTGGAATATGTTTATCATAATGGAATCTTAAAAGCTCGTACTAGTGATGATTGCGTAGATAGTAAGCATTCTATTCTTATGCGATTAATACGAGAGGGTAGCAGCGGGCTTATCCTTTTCTCAAGCGGTAGCACAGGTAAGCCTAAGGCAATCGCGCATAATCTTTCTTCTCTTGCAGATTCTTATTGTGGTAGGAGACAAAAGGACATGTCTGTTTTGCTTTTCTTAATGTTTGATCATATTGGGGGATTGCATACGCTTTTGCATGTGTTGAGTGTAGGGGCTTGTGGCATTGTTTTGAGTAATCGCAAAGATTTATATTTGCTGGCTAAAGCGGTTGAAATGTATCGAGTTTCACTTTTGCCTGCTAGTCCGAGCTTGCTAAATCTCTTGCTTGTAAGCGGCGCTTATAAGCAGATTGATATGAGTTCTTTGCGATTTATTACTTATGGCACAGAGAGCATGCCTGATTCTTTGTTAGCAAAGCTAAAGCTTGCTTTTCCTAAAGCACGATTTCATCAGACTTTTGGTACAAGCGAAGTGGGTATTATGCAGACGACTAGTAAAAACAATGCGTTTAAGCTCGAGGGTGTTGCTTATAAAATAATAGATAAACAACTTTATATTAAATCGAGTACGCAGAGCTTGGGCTACTTAAATGCAGACAATAACGTATTTGATAACGAAGGATATTTTGCAACAGGAGATTTAGTTGAGCAAGTACAAATACATAATGAAGAATACTTACGTGTCATAGGTAGGGCAAAAGAAGTCATTAACATAGGAGGAGAGAAGCTCATACCACAAGAGGTTGAAGGGGTATTATTGCAGATTCCTTTTATCAAGGATTGTTTAGTTTATGGTGAGTTAAGCCATATCACAGGACAGATTGTGTGTGCAAAAATCGTGCTAGATAGGCAGTTTTTAGAATCTCTTTATTGCGAGGATTCAAACAATTCATCTTGGCAATCACTTCTATCCTGTGGTGGCGATAATATAGCGGGATTTCAGCCTAACGTCCGAGAGATAAAAAAGGCATTGCGACTATTTTGTCAAGACAAAATAGCAAGCTTTAAAATCCCAAGTAAGATAGAAATCGTGGAATCTCTAGCAATTAGTCAGAGATTCAAGAAAATAAGGAATAACCATGTCTAGTTTTTATAGTAGAGAAGAGTTGTTGCATTTAGGGTTGCAAGAGTATGGTGAAAATGTGCTTATTAGTCGCAAGGCGAGCTTATACAACGTGTCTGATATTCGCATTGGTAGTCATGTTCGTATAGATGATTTTGTGATTCTAAGCGGGAAAATAACTATTCATAATTTCGTGCATATCGGTGCGTTTAGCGTGTTAATAGGTGGTAATGAGGGGATAGAAATACAAGATTTCACAGGTGTTTCTCTTGGTTGTAAGATTCTTAGTAGCTCTGATGACTTTAGTGGCAATACATTAAGTAATCCTATGATTCCAAAAGAATTTAAAAATGTTCAGTCTGTGAAAATAACTCTACAAAAGCATGCTTTGTTAGGAAGTGGAAGCGTTGTTTTACCCAATAGTGGCGGGCTAGCTCAAGGGGTAAGCGTGGGTGCTTTAAGTCTTGTTACTCGTCCTACAAAGCCTTTTGGAATCTATTTCGGCAATCCAGCGAAACGCATTTTAGAGAGAGAAAAAAATCTACTTGTTTTAGAGAAGCAGTTTCTTGCAAAGTTAGATTCTATAAATCTTACACAAGACACAATTAATACTAGAGTAGCGAATAATCTACGGGGGGGGGGGGGGCAACGATTAGTAGGTTAGATTACGCAATGCTGCATAATTTCTTTTTTATTGTAGAGCTTTACCTTGTCATGTCTTAGGCTAAAGCCGAAATCTCATTTAATGGATTCTAAAGCCCTTACAAATCTGCTATAATGCCTAAAAATAAAGGAGGCAAAATGACTCTAGTGATTGAAAATGCAAATGAAAATTTAAAAAAAGCAATCCAAGCAATCGTAAAATTAAGCGATGCAAAAGTTAAAGTAAAACAAACCTCTAAACTCTCATCACGCAAAAAACCATCTTGGCTAAAGGAAGCAAAAGATATGCAAAAAAATCCCAAAAATTATAAGACTTACACTGATGTTGATATGATGTTTAAAGATATTTTGCAATGAAATATCAAGTGCGCTATTCTAAAGCATTTAAAAAAGGTTTAAAAAAACTTAAAAACAATCAAGAAATCCTAGAACTCACAAAGGCAGTAATTATCAAACTTGCAAACGATGAGACTTTAGAACCAAAATACAAAGACCACAAGCTAAGCGGAGAATATGAGGGATTTAGAGAATGCCACATATTGCCTAATCTGCTCTTAATCTACCAAAAGCAAGAATCTCTCTTGATTCTTAGCTGTATCGCGCTAGGCTCGCATAGTGAAGTATTTTGAAAGTGGCAAGCTATGCAAATTAAAGAACTTTTAGAATTCCTGAAATATGAAGAAGTAGAGTTTAAGCCTTTGCAAGAAATTTGCTATTTGAGAGCTGGGGACA